>JAZDGM010000225.1:0-62775 GCA_043806915.1 Pseudomonadota bacterium
AAAACCCCTTCGGCCCCTTCGGTCACGGTTTCACTTCTGGCAATGGTCATGGATACCCCCCCAAAAAACTATTTTTTTACTCATGACACCAATGATCTCATGATTGGAGGCTCATGTCAAGATTAAAAATGGATGTCCAAAGAGATTTGGATGTCCGAAAAATCTAGGAAAGCCGACGACGGCCCAAGGGAGCATCTGCTTCCACGTTGCGGTCCACGCTTGACATTTTTCGCGGTAATAGTTAGGTTATTCAACAAATTTCGGGGGTAATAAAGGTGTTTGAACAGAGTACCAGCCTTTTGGGCAGCCTGGCGTTGATTTTACATCTGGGACTGACCGTCTATATGTGGATGGTCATTATCAGGGCCGTGATTTCCTGGGTCAGCCCCAGCCCGCATAACCAGGTCGTCAGGTTTTTGGCCCGGGCGACCGATCCGGTTCTGTACCAAATCCGGCGGATCTTGCCGGTTTTTTACGGGGGGATCGATTTTTCCCCGGTCATATTGATTTTGTTGCTTGTTTTTCTTAACGACTTCGTGGTGGCCAGCCTGAGTCAGATCGGACGCGGGATGCCCGCCTCGGGGATTTTGCCGCTCTTTATTATCAGCGTGGTCCGCCTGGCCCAAGGGCTCCTGGTGGCCATGATCATTCTGGTGATTATCAGGGCCATTTTGTCCTGGATCAGCCCCGACCCGTACAATCCCATCGTGCAATTTATATACGGGGCCACGGAGCCCGTGCTATTCAGGTTTCGAAAAATGCTGCCCCTGGTGTTCGGAGGGGTCGATTTTTCGCCTTACATCCTGGTGGGCCTGATTTATCTGGTCATTTCCCTTTTGGATCGGGTGATTCTCATGGTCGGGACCACTCCTTTCTGACGGCGGGGGAGGGCGTTTGGCGGTTTTTTTTTGCCAGGCCGACTCTTCGGGAACCAGGTTTAAAATCCACCTTTCCCCAAGGGCGTCCAAGGAAGCGATAGGCGGTCTCCATGGGGACGCGGTCAAGGTTCGAGTCAAGGCCCCACCCGTGGATGGTCGGGCCAACGAGGCCCTACTCCGGTATCTGGCCGGCCTCCTGGGCGTCAGCCGCTCTCGCTTGGAAATTCTATCCGGGGAAACCAGTCGGGACAAGTTGGTCAAGGTGGACGGGGTCGATCCGGAGGAAGTGTCGGCCCGCCTGGCTGGGAGTTGATGTTTATATCCGGCCGGCGGTCCTGGTCCTGGCGGCGGTCCTGCTAGGTTTTTATCCGGCCCCGGCCCGGGCCGGGGACCAGGTGATAGTCCGGCACGATCCGTCGGACAGCGGCCCGGCCCGCGCCCTAAAACTGAAGGCCGAAGCCTTGCTGGCTCGGTTGGAGGGTGAATACGGCTTTCCGAGCCTGGGCCCCCTGACTATTATCCTGGCTTCCTCCAATGACGCCTATTTTCGGGCCCAGCCCCGGGGGTGGCGCGCTCCGGACTGGTCGGCCGCCGCGGCATACCCGGAACTTGGCCTGATTGTGATGAAAAGCCGGAACGTCCTGCCGACGGCGGAGTTGGACGAAATACTGGCGCACGAAATTTTTCATATCCTCTTGGGAAAACTCTTCGGACGCGCCCCTGTTCCCCGGTGGTTGGAAGAGGGCTTGGCCATGCACTTGTCCGGGGAAGGGGGGCTTTCCCGGCGGACGGACCTGGCCCGGGCCTTGATTGCCGGCCGCCTGATCCCCTTGAGGGAGTTGGTGGACCGTTTCCCCGAGGATTCGTTCGGCGCGGAAACCGCCTATGCCGAAAGTTTCTATCTGGTGGCTTTTCTTCGGGACGAATTCGGGCCCCAGGCCCTGGGGACCGTACTGAAAAGCCTGAGCCTGGGCGCCTCCCCGGAAACCGCCCTCTTTCACGCCACGCGCCGACCGCCCCAGCGCCTGGAAAGGGATTTTTCCGACTGGCTGCGGCGGCGCTTTTCCCTGTTTCTTCTCTTGGACCAACCGGGGATAATGTGGGCCGCGGCGGCGCTGGTCCTGGCCGGGGCCATGGCCTGGAAACGCCGGGCGATCAAGAGGAAGCTGGCCGAATGGGAGGCCGAGGAAAATGACGCCGCGGGAGATTCTGAAAGACCTGGAGGACCTAGCGGTCCGGCTGGGAGTGACGATACGCTATGAACGCCTGTCCGACGGGGAGACGGAGGTCGGGTCGGGTCTTTTTTCGCATAAGGGGAA
Organism: Pseudomonadota bacterium; assembly: GCA_043806915.1. GTDB lineage: Bacteria > Desulfobacterota > Desulfarculia > Adiutricales > JAGVGV01 > JAZDGM01. The sequence continues at coordinate 2,198 of JAZDGM010000225.1, forward strand.
GAAATCGCTGCTGATCGACCAGGCCCTCGACATCGAAGGGCGGGTGGGCGTATGCCTGCGTGAATTCAAACTTCTTGATTTATCGGACGTTTATATCAAGCCGTACCTCAGGAGCCTCCTTGACGATTCCCGAGGCCGGCCTAATTTCTCTCAATAATCCATGTCGAAATGAATAATTGAAGAAATGGAGTCATCCATGATGGGGTAGCTGAAGAATTTATTTTTGGCAATGGCGCAGTTGATGTTCAAAGCGCATGATTTCAGGCAAATCGCATCGTTTTCGTCAAATTCTCCAAAACAATTAAGCCGCCCTTCCAGTTCCTCACTGGTCAGGATTTTTTTCATTAAGCGCCCTCCCTTGGCAAAGCGGCTCGGCTTTTATCCATATCTAAGGTATTCTCTTTAAGAATCCGAAGCATATTATAATGCAACAGGCGGTTTGTCGCAAGGATTTCTTTCGCGTCCAACACGAAGTCGTTTCCCTTAAAGTCGGTGCACCGGCCGCCCGCTTCCCGCACCAGCAGCACTCCGGCCGCGACGTCCCAGGGATGGAGCCTTTCCTCCCAGAACCCGTCAAATCGCCCGGCGGCCGTCCAGGCCAGATCAAGGGCGGCGGAGCCCGGTCGGCGGACCCCTTGGACGGCCATGATCATCCGCCTGAAACGTGAAAGCACCGGTTCGGGCTGTTGATGAAGGTCATAGGGGAAGCCGGTGGCGACAAGGGCTTGGTTGAGGTCGGCCCGGTCGCCGATCCGGAGGGCCTGGCCGTTCACCTGGGCGCCCCGGCCCTTGATCGCCTGGAACAGTTCTTTTCCCATGGGGTCGTAAACCACGCCGACCAGGAGTTCCGGGCCGTGTTCGGTTTGGGCCGCGCAGGCGATGGAAATGCAAAACACCGGGAAGCCGTGGGCAAAGTTCACCGTGCCGTCCAGGGGGTCCACGTACCATTTGAAGGGGGCGCCGGTATTTTTCCCGCCGCTTTCCTCGGTCAGGATGTCGTGCTCGGGAAAAGCCCGGGAGATCATTGCCATGATTTGTTTTTCGGAAGCCAGGTCGTATTGGGTGACGATATCGATTTCACCCTTGAAGGCGACCTCCTTGGGCCGGCTGAAACCGTCCGCGACGATTTTTCCGGCCGCCAGGGCCGCTTCCGTCGCCACGGCGAGCGCTGTTTCGGGGTTGAGGGTCAATTGACGAATACTCTTTTGTATTCGTTCAGGCTTTCCATGGCCAGGCCGGTCCCGAGGGCCACGCTGGTCAGGGGGTCCTGGGTCAGGTTGACCTTCAACTGGGTCTCCTTGGCGATAAGTTTGTCCAGGCCCTTGAGCAGGGCGCCTCCGCCGGCCAGGGTGATTCCGGAATCGTAAATATCGGCCGCGAGTTCGGGGGCGGTTTTTTCCAGGGCCCTGCGCACCGCCTCGAGAATGGTTGACACGGGCTCGGCCAGGGCTTCCCTGATTTCCACGTCATTGACTTCCACCACCCTGGGGCGGCCGGAGATCATTTCCTTGCCCCTGATGGGATAAACTTGCGGGACGTCCAGGGGGTAGGCGTTTCCGATGGCGATCTTGGCTTGCTCGGCGGTGTTTTCCCCGATGAGAAGTTGATGCTTTTTTTGCATATACCTCATGATGGCTTCATTGACCTCGTCGCCGGCCACCCGCACCGACTCCGAATAGGCGATGGCGGAAAGGCTGATGACCGCCACCTCGGTGGTGCCGCCGCCGATGTCGACAATCATGTTGCCGTAGGGTTCGTGGATTCTTAATCCGGCGCCGATGGCCGCGGCCATGGGTTCGTCGATGAGGTAAACTTCCCTGGCGCCGGCCATTTGAGCCGCCTCGATCACCGCCCGTTTTTCCACCTGGGTAATGCCGGTGGGCACGCCGATGACGATGCGGGGCTTGACTATGCGGCGGGAGCCCTGGACCTTGGTCAGGAAAAACCTGATCATTTCCTGGGTGGTGTTGAAATCGGCGATCACGCCGTCCTTCATGGGCCGGATGGCTTCGATTTTCATGGGGGTGCGACCCAGGAATTCCTTGGCTTCCTGCCCCACGGCCACGACTTTTCGGGTATCCACGGTCAGGGCCACGACGGAGGGTTCATTGAGGACGATTCCCTGACCTTTTTGATAGATCAAAGTGTTGGCGGTGCCCAGGTCCATGGCCAAGTCCCTGGATAAAAAACGCATTACCCAGTCAAGGAGCATATCCTATCATCCTTTGGCGATTGTGATTTTTATTTAATCAGTCTATCCAAGCCCAGTTGGATCAGCTCTTCCGCGCTTTTGGCCTCGGAGGGAAAGTGGACCTCCCTGGCCTCGATGTCAAGCCTGATTCCGCTATGATTCGCTTCCAGGGGGAGGGCCGCCAACTGGGCCGGCAACAACTCGATCACCCTTTTGGCTTCGTTTTCCGTTCCGGCGGTCAGGGCTAACCCCATAATACCATAACTCAGGTGTCCAAGTTCATTTTCCGAGGCGGTAACGGATAAAAGTTTTCTCGCCGCCGCCTTCAAGGCTTCGCGCGCCGCCGGTTGGCCGGCCAAAACCGCGGCCCGGCCGAGGTTGGCCACCTGGATCACGATCAAGGTCACATTGGTTCCCCGCGCCGAGGCCCTTTTTAGCAAGGCCGCCAGCCGCTGGGTGAAAAAAGTCCTGTGGGGGAGTCCCACCTGCGGGTCGAGCCGGCTCAATTCGGCCACTCTTTCGTAAAGTAATTCCATTTCCAGGCCGGCGGCCAGCCGGTTGGCCGCCGCTTCGAGACTTTTCAGCCGGGTTTCGTCCTGTCCCAGGGCGCCCACGCCCGCCAGAATCAGGGCGCCTCGCAGCTTGCCCGCCCAAAGCGAGGGAAAGCCGGCGAAGACCTGCAGGTTTTTGATGGGCTCGTCGGGAAAGAAAAGGTAGGACCGTTCGGAATCCAGCCGGGCTTTTTCCAGGACAAGCGTCTGTTTCTTCTGCATGACCCAGCCGGCCAGGCCTTTATCCTGGGAAAGACTTTCCTGGGGAAGCTTTAGAGGTTGATCGGAATCATGGTCAAGGATGTAATAGCGGGTTGGGTCGCCGGGGGAGACGAGGGTCAGGAAGCAAGCCGAGGCTTCGGAATAGGTCCGGATCAGGTTCAGGGACTGGTTGAAAGTCGTGGATGGTCTTTTGCCGCGATTGAGGATGCCTTCCAGGGTTATGAGAAAATCATGTCCCGAGCCGGCGCGACGCCCGCCGTCCGCTTTTTCCAGCCGCTCCAGGGCCTGGCCCAGGGCCTGGCCGAACTGGTGGAGTATTTTATGGTTTTTATCGGTAAAAACATAACGTTGCTTGCTGTCGACCGCCAGGACGCCCTTGCTTCCCGGCAAGGGCACGGCCATGAAGGATTTGATGGCTTCGTCGGTCCGATAAAAAAGCAAGCGGCGGGTGTCCCTCTCGAATTGATCGATGTTGACGGGTTTGCGGTTTTTGTGAACCCAGCCAATGAGGCCGTCGCCCGGACTTATCCGGACGTTTTCGTCGATATTTTGACTTAGGGATTGATAAGCCCGCAAGGTCAGGACATCCTCGACCCCGTCGGCGAGGAAGAGGACCGTTGAAAAGGCCTCGGTGGTGTTGCTGATAATATCTATCAGACTTTTAATATGAATATCAAACTGTTGCAACACGCCCACGGCCGAATGGACATCGGCCCCCTTTTAATTTCAGGAATGTGTTTTAATAAAGCGTTTAAAGGAACGGTCGTAGGTTTTTTCCACCTCCGGAGGAAAACAGCACGCCGGCAACTGCTTTTTGGCTAGGTGGTATTCCAGGCACTGGCAGCAGAGGCCGTGGCGGGGGCAGCCTTCGTAAGTGCAAGCGCAGGTCGTGGTGTTGTGGTTCCGGTTCGGACACTTCCCGGAGATTTCAGACAAAGATGACAACTCAGCCCCTCCCCCGGATTTTTTAAATTTGATATACTTAAAAAAGTCCGGTGTCAACCCATATTCGGGACGCGGGCCTCGGCGCCCTTGTCGAGGGTAGTCCCCCAGCCGGCGCTTATTTGGAACATTATCGCCTTGCCGCGGACAGGAGTCGTCATGAGTTCCTTGGTTGTCGAAAAGAGCAGGAAGAAAGCCGCCATCGTCCTTTCCGATCAGTCCCAGTTGACGGGGTACATTTTTCTGGGAGCTTTCACCGAAACCGGGTCCAGACCCCAGACCATTCTGGAATTGCTGGAGGCGGAAGGTCGATTTTTGCCGTTTGAAAATTCGAACGGCGACTGTGAATTCCTGAATCAGGACCACATCGTCTGGCTTTCGGCGGCCTTGGACCCGGAACAGCCCAAGGGCCCGATCGAGCCGGAAAAACGGACGGTCACGGTTTTTCTCGCCGGCGGCAAGAGAATCCGCGGGGAGATGCTCATGGAACTGCCCCGGGAAAAGGCCCGCCTGTCCGACTGGCTCAATTCCACCGGACGGTTCATGACTCTTCAGGACGGAAAAAGGGAGGTTCACCTCAATTCCCGCTATGTTATCAAGGTGGTCTGAAGCTTTTTCCGGACATTTTAGCGGGGGATGCGATTTTTTGCTTGATTCCCCGCGACATGTTGTCTATTATCCACCCCGTTGCGGGCGGTTAACTCAGCGGCTAGAGTGCCATCCTCACACGGTGGAAGTCGGAGGTTCGAATCCTCTACCGCCCACCATCGTGACTATAAAGGGAAATCCTGAATAAGGATTTCCCTTTTTATATTTTGGAAACGGATTCCGGCCGTTGGCGGCCCTGGCCGGGGCGGTGGGGATTACGCTTGAGAGCGCGCCTGTCCGCCAGGAGCCCGTTGTTGATTTTGGCGTCGAGCCGCCTCTCGGGCCCCTTTCCAGTGTCGCTTATCGGTTGGGGGCTTGCCGCCGTGGTCATTAAACCGGTTCATAAAAGCACCCCAGGCGACCCCATCGCTTAAGTCTCCCGTCAATCACGCCAAAGCGGGCCACCTCCCGGCAAGCCCACCAGCCCTGGGAATGGTTTCCTTGACTATAGTCAAGAAAACCACCCAGCGCTGATTTTTGTTTTTCTTTTGATAAACCAATACTTAAACAAATAAATACGGACAAGAAACACCGACTGGCCTGCCTTGGGGACCCGACGGGTCCGAGTAGGTCGACCGTTTGGTCCAATGACTTTTTCGCCGCCGCATTCGCGTCGCGCGAATTCATGTTTTGTCCGTATTTGATAAAAAGATGGTAACATATTGTATTATCATGACAAAGCATAACCAGACCATGATGAGGGCCGGGAAATGGAAGGCATAATAAGGAACTATAAAAAAAATTAGGTGAATTAAATATTGACAAAAAATTAAATATAATTTAGATCGGTAAACATTATGTGGTCATCAGAATATAGCGTGGGTTTTTTAATCGCCAAAATTCAGGAGATTGGTATGATGTTGAAAAGATTATTTTTATTATTGTCAGTTGTGATTGTCGTCGGCCTGATGGGGTGCGACGGCAGCAGTAGCGGCAGTTCAACAGCATCAAGCGTGGCGTTTTTAACCAGACAAATTCAAGGCGTGGTGGTGGACGGTCCTATCAAGGGGGCCCTGGTGGTTTTTCATAAGGACGGCAAGACAGCCAATGTTTGTGGCAGCACGGGCAGCGGCAAATGTCAGGCCGAAACTGATGACAATGGTAATTTTGAAACTGACTTAAATATTTATGAGGACCCTGATGCACTGATTCTGGTCTCGACCGACGGACAAGATACGGACACCCATGTTGATTTCGGTGGGATCAATTTAAAAGCCCGGATGAGTTGGTTCAGCGACCAGGGCTACAGCGTGGTTATTTCCCCGATTACAACTTTTCTCATGGTCCAGGGCGACGACCAGGAGGAAGCCGAGGAAAGGGTTCGCCGGGCCCTGGGGATAGGGGCGGGAGTGAACCTATACGCCGACCCCTCCTCTGACCAGAACCTTCATAACGGCTCGATTCTTCTCTCCCTTTTGGCCGCGGGATTGAGGGATATCGGTTTTGACGAGGACATTTTCGAAATTCTGGAACAACGGAGTCCGGACGTGCTGGTTGACGCCGACGGCAAACTCACTTCCCAGGCCGCGGCCCAGATATTTCCGGATAATGCTGAAATCGCTCAAAGGATAGTGAACGTCTTTGGTTCCTATATCGACGCCGGCGGCGACCCTCAAGCCATTTACGAGGGTGAGATCGTCTACGCCATTACCCGCTTGTTGGAACAGGATGAAAATTATCCCGGGAACCTGACTGACGAGGAAGAGGCCGAACTGAAGAACAGGGCGGCCAAGCTGGCGGAAAAAATAATTCAGGCCGCCGGCGAGAGCGGCGTTCCCCTGGACGGATATCACCCCGGCCAGGTCTGCCGTTACGCTCTTTTTATTTATTTCAGGGATTCCAGCGGGTCCGGGCTCAGTTACTACCAGGTTTTCATGGCCGGCGATTCCGCGGCTTTCGAAGCCCGCATCGCGGGTATACCCGAGGACGCCAACATTGAGGCGATCGCCTCGAGCCAGGCTTTGATCAACGTCATGGCGCCCCTGGGCCAGGACGGACTACTCGGCGACGATAACCAGAAAAGGCTGGAGTATTACTTTGATTCCAATATCAGCCATCTGTTCAAGGCCGCCAAGACCATCGACCTGGTCCTGGACGACGAGATCAACGACGGGATAATCCTTGAGGTGGTCAAGGGCAAGGCGGAAAACGGCTTTTTCGACGAAGCGCTCTCCCTGGTGGAGACCCAACTCTGGCAGTCGGAGAACATCGCCCATGGTTATAGATACTACGCCAACCGGCTGATGGAATGGGAGACCGCCAACCGGTCCGCGCCGAGCGTCCAGGAGGCGCTTCAAAAGTCGGAAGCCCTTTATTACAAGGTGATCGAATCGAAGGGCAAGGAAAACCTTGCCAGCAGCGACACGAGCAATCTCCAGTCCTTGGCCTCCTCGTACCGCGAAGCCGGCTTCCTGGATGACGCCGAAAGAGTGCTCGAATACTTGAAAGGTTGCGCCGTGCTGCTTCAGACGGTCGCTTCTTATGGCCGGCTGATTGTCGGAACCTGGAATGTCGCGGACGATTATATTGCCCTGGGCGACTATTCCTCCGCCCGCCCCCTGGTCGAAGACATGTGGGAATATTCCAGCGCTTGCCCGGCCAACATCGTCAGCGGACACAGCTATTATAAAGCCAAGGTTTTCAACCTGGCGGAAACGGCTCTCAGGTTTGCCGAACTCTACAAACTTCGCGGGTCTGCCGTGGACCGCGCCGCCGTGGTTTCCATTGTGGAACAGATCGAGAGCATCCGCGCCAACGACGGGTTGGAGAATCTGACCGCGGCCAATACCTGGGTTTATATTTCGTATATGGTTGAAGCCCTGTACGGGGTGGGGGAAAACCAGGCCGCTTACGGTTTGATCGAGACAATTCCAACGACTTACAACACTTACAAGCTTAAGTGCTACAAACTGACCGCCACGGCCGAGGCCCTGGAAAAGGGAATCGAGGCGGCCGCCGCAATAATCGAAACTTATATCATGGTGTTGGGAGACGCCGAGGACGCCATTGAAGCCTGGACCTACCTGGGCGTTAACAAACTAACTCCATACGTGGCGCTGGCTCTCATCCAGGCGGGGCGCAACGGGGAGGCTCTTCTGGCGATCGACCGGGCGAAAACCCTGGTGGATGGTCTTGGCATCGCTGACGAGGACGACAGGTACGATGCGTTGATCTCGTTCGGTTACGTCAAACTGGCCGACCTGTATTATTCGGCCGGCAACGAAGCCATGGCCTTGACGTGCCTCCAGGCGGCGGAAGGGGCGGCCAATGGGTTTGGCGGTCAGGGCTACGTGGTCATGGGGCTGGTGGAAACAGCCTTGGGATATCAGAATCTGGGACAATCTCATCTGGAGAAGGCCATGAATCTGTTGGCCCAGGCCGAAACCGCGGCCGACCAGGTCGATCCCAAGATACACCCGACCTCCCCGGTGATGGATGTGTACGCGGAAGTGATTTCGGGTTATCTCTCTCTGAAATCCCAGGAGGACGCCGCCCGGCTGATACCCAAGCATGTGGAGGCGGCCCGGGCGATCTTCACCGCTTTCACCGCGGAATCGGACCATGACAAGTACCTCAAATACGAAATCACCTATCTGCTCAAAAGCGCGGACTTTTATGTCCAGGCCAATCTGAGCGCCCAGGCGCCGGCCGTCATTGCCGAGGCCCTTGGCTTGGTCGATCTGATTTATGACGCTGACGAAAAAATCGACTATCGAATCAAAATAGTCGAAGCCTACGCCGCGGCCGGCTTTTATGACGAGGCCCGCGCCGTGGCTGATGCCATTCCGTATGTCGATCAGAAGAACGAAGCCATCCAGGTGATCGCCGCGACCTTCGCCGGCCTGGATGATTTCCCCGAGACGTCGGCGGCCGTGGTGGATACCGACAAGGACGGTAAACCTAACTTTTTCCACCCCCTGGCCGGCCAGGAAGAGATAGATGCTTCCGGCCTGGTGTTGGATGATGACAGCGACGGCGACGGCGTTCCCGACTCCGTGGACGTCCGGCCCCTGTATGCTTCCTCGGAAGACCGGGTCTGATCCGATCCGGCGGTAACCAATGGACCGCGTCGTCGGAGACGGCGGCGCGGTCGCTTCAAACAGGGGGTCGGGTTTGGACCCCATTTTCTTGGGTCAAAAAAATGAGTTCAGTATTTTGCAGTTTTTTTAAAACGCGCGTCGCGGTAATTCTTTTTTCCGTCTTGATCCTGCTGCCCGCCGGTTCGGTCCAGGGCCAGGATAAAACTCCGGCGGTTGATGAAAACGCCGTAACCCAGGAACCCCAAAAGAAACAAGACCAGGAAAAGGAGGCCGAGGACAAGAAGGACGCTTACGAATTGGAAGGCATGGTCATCTATGGCACAGTGGAAAACCCAGCCACAGGGGCCTCAACCATAGGACCCAACGTTATACCCAACCTGCCGAAGGGTAACGGAAGCATCAACGAAATGCTGAGAATTCTGCCCCAGGTGCAGTTTAGCGACACGGCCAACACCTCTCTTCAGGGCGGAGAGATTCTGCCTCCCGATGTATCCATTTCCGGAGGCCGGGTTTATCAAAACAACTTTCTCATTGACGGAATAAGCAACAACAATCTTTTGGACCCCACCGCGGACAATCCCAATCACTACGAGGAAGTTCCCGCCAATCCGCAGGAATTTTTCCTGAACGCGGATCTGGTGGATGAGATCACCGTGTACGATAGCAATGTCCCGGCTAAATACGGTTGGTTCACGGGTGGAGTGGTTGATGCGACCACCAAGAGACATGGTCCAGGGTTCGGAGGCAAAATCAGTTACCGGACCACCAGGCACGAATGGACCAGCATCCATGTTTCCGATGAAGACAATTACGATTTCGAGAATTCAGACTCCCACGACATGCAGCCCCGGTTTGAAAAACATTTCGCCGGAGCCAGCCTGAACGTTCCATTTAGCGAGAGCATGGGCGCCCTGGCCAGTTATCAGCTCAATTATTCCAGAATCCCGTTGGATTACCTGGGGTCGTACAAAAATCAATGGCGGCTAAATCAGAATGTCTTGACCAAATTCTCCGTGGACCTGGCGGATGTCAACTTTCTTGATCTTTCTTTGTTGGTCGCCCCGTACGAGGGCAAGTATTTCATAAAAAACACACTTAACAGCGACTTCACCATCCGGGGCGGCGGGTACGGCGGGATGTTGAATTACTCCCACGATCTGAACGCCGGTGAACTGACCCTAAAAGGCGGCTATCGCATCAGTGAAAACAGCCGTAACGCGCCGACCAATCTTAGAAGCTGGGCGACGTCAAAGACCAAATGGTGGGGGAGGCTGGTGGATAACGAAGTGAGCGTGGAAGGCGGTTGGGGTGACATAGAAAACCGTCAGGAAACCCTGGAACTCAAATCTGATATGGTCTTCACCGACTTTGAAACCGGGTTTGTCGGCCACAGGGTCAACGTAGGAGGTGAATATTCCAACGTCCGGGGCGTGTACAAGAGAAAGGACACCCATTACCAGTACATGGACGCCAAGTTGAATTCAGATATCGAATGCGACGATCCCTATACCTGCGTGTCGGGCGAGCAGTTCTTTACCAGAAGGATAGTGCGGGAGGCGGAATCGGTTGACGTCAGCATGAATCAGTTCGCTGCCTACCTTGAGGACACCCTGAATATATGGAGATTCAAAATCACCTCGGGAATAAGGTACGACTATGACGATTACCTGGAAAACCACAACGTGGCGCCCAGGCTGAGGGCCGCTTTCGATATTTTCGGCAATAACTCCACTCTGCTGATCGGCGGGTTGAACAGATACTACGGCCATTCATTTCTCAGCTACAAGCTGAGGGAATCCAAAAAAATCTATTACACCCAGACCAGAACGGCTTATCACAACAAACCCACCGATTGGGCTCTCAGTACCGGTTCGGAAAGCAATAAAGACAAGTTTTCCGATCTGAAAACCCCGTATTCCGATGAAGCCGCGGTGGGCGTCGACCAGGCTCTGCTAGGCGGTCGTTTAAAGCTAACCTATGTATCCAGGGAGAACAAGGACGAGTTCGCCCGGGAATACGGCTCGGTGCAGCCGAACGGTCTCCGTTATTACCAGATGAACAATAACGGCAAGAGTAATTACCATGGTTTCAGGGCTTCCTGGGAAAGGACCTGGGAAAGACATTATCTGTCCGTTAACGCCACCTATCAGCAAACCAAGACCAGCAACGAGGACCCCGAGGACCTGCTCGATGATGAAGCCCTGACCGACCGGGTCTGGTACAAGGGATCAATCAGGTATAAAAGCGAATTGCCGCGAGGCGACTACAACCGCCCCTGGGTGGCGAATTTGACGTACATCATCAAGATGGGCTACGGTTTTAGTTTCACCAATTTCACCAAGTTCCGCGCCGGTTATCAAAACCTGGAGGATACGGGCAATACCATAACGATCCCGGCCGGGGCCGGGTATATCGATCCCCTGACCGGCGAGGGGGTGGCCGAGGAACTGCCCATCTATGAAAAGATCAAGAGACCGGACGCGGTCCTTTTTGACTGGCGGCTCAGTTGGGACTGGAACATTTATACCAACTACAAACTGACCCTGGCCGCCGAAGTGGACAACGTTTTCGACGTGCAAATAAAAGCCGGAAATTCCGATACCACTTATGAAATGGGGCGGCAACTTTGGTTGAGCGCCGAGCTGACTTTTTAGGAGGTTGTTTAACAAATGGAATCCGTAATCGAATGTCGCGGCCTGTCCCATGCCTATGGCCGGAAAAAGGTGCTGAACGATCTGAACTTTTCGGCGCCTCCGGGCCGCATACTCGGTCTTTTGGGGAAGAACGGGGCGGGCAAGACCACCACCATCAACATTCTGATGGGTTTTTTGGAACCCTTGGCCGGGGACTGCCGCATTTTCGGGGAACCTTCCCATAATATCCGGCCGTTGACCCGGAGACGGATCGGGCTGCTCCACGAAGGTCATCTACAGTACGATTTTATGACCATTCACCAGATCGAACGGTTTCATTCCCGATTTTACCCTAACTGGAACCGGAGCATTTTTTTTGAACTGATTGACAAACTCAATCTAAAATTAAATCACAAGATAAGGAAAATGTCCTGCGGCCAGCGATCCCAGGTCGCCTTGGGCCTGATCCTGGCGCAAGAACCGGAACTGTTCATGTTGGATGACTATTCCATGGGGTTGGACGCAGGCTATAGGCGGCTGTTCCTCGAATTGTTTTGCCAAAAGGTCCGCCAGACCGGACGCACGGTCCTGTTGACCTCCCATATTGTCCAGGACCTGGAAAAATTGGTCGACGACATAATCATCCTTCATCAAGGCAGGGTCTTGGTTCAGTCGCCTTTGACGGATTTCATGAAGAATATCAAAAGCTATTCGTTTTCCATCAACTCCGAAAACGGGGCCGTCCCGATGCCCAGGGATGAGGTGATTTTGAATCACGAACAGGTCGGCCCAGACAATACGGTTTTTTCCTATGAGAATCTGGACAGCGTCAAAAACCGACTGGACGCCCTGGGGTTCAAAGTCGCAAACCTTCGTTCCGAACCGCTGGGCGGCCTGGAAGACGTCTTCATCGGATTAACCGGCAGATATTAGGACAAGCAAATGTACAAAGCCCTTATTTACAAGGAATGGATCAAAATCAGATGGTATTTTTTGATTGTCTTGGGTGTAAGCCTGTGGCAACTCACGGCCTTCTTTCTGGAACAGCGGGAACTGTTTGAACTTAAACACGCCGTTGTCATCTGGAATTCGATAATTTTCAAAAAAATCCAGTTTTACAGCGAAGTCAAGTATAGCGCCGTTCTGGCGGGAATGGTCCTGGCCTTGGCCCAGTTCATACCGGAAACCTTGAAACAAAGACTGCGACTGCTCTTTCACCTTCCCGTAGCGCATAATAACTCGGTCTACACCATGATAGGGGTAGGGTTGACCGGAGTTGTTTTCATCGTTTTTATAAATGTCGTGGTCATGTCCTGGATTATCGCCACGTACTATCCTTGGGATGTGGTCAGGAGCGCTCTTTTGACTTCGGCGCCTTGGTTCATTTCCGGACTGGTCGCATATTTTTGGGTGGTCCTGGCGGCGTTGGAACCAAACCAGGTCAGGAAAATACTGTTTGGCGGCGCCGGGTTCCTTATCCTCAGCCTTTACCTGTCCTCATGTTCCATCAATGCCTTTGAACATTCACTCTGGCGTTACCTGCTGTTGGCTCTGTTGCTCGCGCCGACGGCCATATTACCCGCCCATAGGTTCAAGAGAGGTCTGTCATGATGCCACGAATCGCCAAACTGACTTTGATATTGGTTCTTACCGCTGTTCTGGCCGCCTTTTTACCGGACCTTTACTGGAACGTATTCAATAAAAAAGCGCCGGGCGGCCAGTTATATTACAGCGCCGTGAGCAATGACTTTCTTTTCCGAGGCATTGATGAAAACGACCAGACTGTCTATGAAACCCGTGACGGGCGAAAATTAACCAGAGAAGAATTCGAAACCAACCTGCCGTTTCTGCATATCCATGATATGGAAAAATGGGGCAAGACCCCTGTCGAAATTGACGGCCTGGTTTTTGATTCCAGGCAGGTTCACGCGGAACGTCAGTTTTTTCGGATTACACCCTACCATATAACCGAGCCTAATATTGAACTTTACCCCCTGTTCGAGTCGCAATCAAAATATGCCGATTTGGAAAACCCCCGGGAGATGTTTCGAATCAGGGACCGGATCGAGTTTATCCGGGCGGAAGACAACAGCATTGACGAGGAAATGTCCACAATGTTCACCGATAAACTTAAGGAAGCCGGGTTCACTTTCCCAGCCAAATACCTGGCCGGGAACCCGACCACCATGAAGCCTTTTGATGAAGGTTACTTTATTGTCGACGACAATAACAAAATTTTTCACTTAAAAAAGATCAAAGACAAACCCTGGTGTAAGGATACCGGTCTGGCGCCTCCCAGCGGAGTCAAATACATGTCTATCAGCGAAGACCAAAGAAAAGAATTCTATGGTTGCCTTATAACCGGCGACGACCGGGTTTTCCTGATTTCTTACTTCGATTACCGACTGATCGAACTCCCGATACGGGAATACTACCAGCCGGATCGGCATGGCATGTTTTTTATCGCCGACCCTCTCAACCGAACCATCATGTTCAACAGCTACACCAACACGCGGGACATAACCGGAAGTGAAAAGATCACCGCCGCGGCCCTGGACCGGAACTATAAAAAGGTCATGTCGTACAGTGTGGACCGTGATCGAAGCTCCACCGAGATGGCGAGAAGAATTGAACGAATTATTTTTCCGTTTTACCTGGAAAGAAACGTCGCAGGATCGGAATACATGGGGTTGAACCTTGAATTCAATGGCGCCTCAGCCCTCATTGGCGTGGCCGCGTCCCTGATATTGCTTGTTTTATTGACAAAAATAAGATCAGAAAGCATAACGCGCGCCTGGCCGGAATTTTTGTTCACCGCTTTTACCGGTATTTATGGGCTGATAGCCCTTTTGATCGCCGGTTCAACCAAAAAACGAGTTTTTACTGAAAAATGATTGACGCCGTTCTCGAAAAAATACTAGGTTCGTTCGTAAACGCTTTTTTTTCCGGTCGTCCCGGGCTCCGGCGTGACCAGTCGGCGACGCTTCAGGAGGAATTCGCCGGCGAACTATTCGCCTGTTCCTCGAACCCGTGGGAAGCCGGGCGTTTACATACGGACGACTATAAACATCGTAAAGGAGTAATCATGAAAAACCATCTTAAGTCCATCGCGTTGTTGTTTTTTTTGGCCGTAACGATCGTTTTTTCGGTTCCGTTCGCCCACGCGGTCGATCGGGTGAACATGGTTTTTATTGGAGACCGTGTTGTAGACGCGGCCTATCATCTGGGTGTGGTTTCGGACCTGGTGGTGGTTGAATGCGACAATCCCAACCTAGAGAAACTACGGTCCCTGCAAGTCAGGAAATTGAGTTGCCCCGGCAAGTTCAGCCTGAAAAGGGATGCCATGGTGGAAGCCATCCTTAAACAGGGCGTAACCAGGGTTATTTGCGACAAAGAACCAAAAAGCTGCTCCACGGGACCCAAAATAAGCCAGGACCAGCCTTTTGTTCCCGAGCACAAGGACCTGAAAGTTGAATACATCGATTTCTCGGAAGGTCTCGAGCCGGCCATTCGCAATCTGGCCAAGTCGCTGAATAAAGAAGCCGAGGGAGAAAAATTGATCGAACGCTACAATCAGGAAGCGGCCGTTGTGGAAAAAAACATCCCCAAGGAGAAGATCGGCAAGAAAGTGCTGGTGCTTAACGGCGTGTACCAACCGGCGACCGGCAAGACCTTTGTTCAGATGGAATCCAAGGGTGGATATGGGGAGATGTTTTTTCTGGACCGCCTGGGGTGCGAAAATGTGACCTCCACCCTCGGTATTGCCCAAACCGGGAACAAACCTTATGTGACGGTCAGAAACCTGAAGAGCCTCAAGGGAACCCAGGTGGACCTGATCGTGTCGACCGGCGACACGTACGCGGTCCAAAAATTCCTTTATGACCAATTGAAGCAGGACCCCGGCCTGGCCGGGATGCCAGCTTTAAAAAACATGGCCGTGTTTTCCCTGCCGATCTACAACGGGGGAAGCCCGCTGGAATATCCCGAGAACCTGAACCGTTGGCTGGCGGCTCTTACCAACTGACATTCCATTTAAACAAGCGGCGCCTGTCCGGAGTGGAACCGACCGGGTCGGGACAGGCGCCGGAAAACAGCCGTCAATGAATCAGCCGGTTCGGGGGCGGTCCGAGAGAGAATACAATGAAATTTATCATCAATTGCCTGCTGGGGGTTTTTCTGGCTCTGACTTGTCCGGTTTCCGCCCAAACGGCGCCTCCGGAACAGGTTTTTTCACTGGAGGACGCCAAACCGGCTGTGGTTAATATAGTGGTTCGTTATTCCAAATATTTCGGATCAGGCCAGGCCGGAACCTTTTCCGGCACTGGCTTCATCGTCAATCATGAAAAAGGGTTGGCGGCCACGAACCGGCATGTGGCGGTTGAATACCCGGCCCAGATTCAAATCACCTTTTGGGATGGGACCTCGGTTTTGGGAAAGGTGGTGTATTACGATCCGACTCATGACTTTTCAATTGTTCAATACGATCCCGGACAAGTAAAATGCCCGGTTAAGGATTTAAGACTTGGAGATTTTTTCGATCTGAAAATTGGCGACCCCGTCGTCCTGATCGGTAACAACGAGGGCGAGGAATTTTCAATCAAAAAAGGAATTGTGGTGAACCTGACCAAAAACAAGGGGGATCGCCACTCCACCACCTTTCAGACCAGCTTTGATCGAACCGGCGGCAGCAGCGGCAGCCCTGTTTTAAATGCCAAGGGCGAGGTGGTGGGTCTGCATTTCAAGGGGACCGATACTTCCAGTTTTGAGCTGGCCATCAACTATCTCAAGGACAAGCTTCAGGCGATCGAAGGTGGGATAAAGCCTGTCCGCGGGGAGATCGGCGTGAAGCTGGATATCATAAAACTCGCCGATTGTCAGGAATATTTCAACCTTCCGCCTGAAGCCGAAAAGACCTTAAGGGAGGAAAACAGTGGCCTTGAGAGCATGGTCATCGTCGAATCCCTCATCCCGGGTTTACCCGCGGAAAACCTGCTCCAACCCGGAGACCTGGTGTTCAGGATCGGCGACAGAATAATCGGAGACAACCTTTACCTGTTTGATAAAATCGTGGATCAACACCAAGGCGGCGAAGCGGAGGTATCGGTATTCAGGGGAGGGCGGGAAATAAAACCGCGAATACCAGTGGTTGACGCTGAAAAATTGAAGATCACCCGGTTCGTTACTTTTGCCGGGGGGACCTTCCATGATCTCTCGCCGGCCATCAGGTACAATTATGATATTACCGGGCCTGGAGTATACCTGTCTCAAGCCGAATCCGGTTCTTCAGCCGATTCCTTCGGAAATTTCAAAAGAAAAAACACCGACCAAAAAGCGGTGGTGATCAAATCCATTAACGGGAGAAAGACCGAAAACATAAACGATCTGGAGCTGATAGCCGCCTCGGTGAAAAATGGCGACCGGGCGACCATTACCTATAAGGATTATTTGAGCGGGAAACCCTCCGAAATCCAATTCATGTTTATCAGCCTTCACACTTCGCCCTCGATGGTCTATTCCCTGAACCAGGAAACAAATGATTGGATAGGGAGAGAACTGAATTGATCTTGTTTGATTGAAGAGCCTCGCGCGTCGGGGGGCGAGCCTGCCCCTCAAACGCCAGGCTGACTCAAGCGGTCGGAGACGCCATCCAAGATCAAGCTTTTGACAAAACCCGTATCGCCTTTATCGGGCGGCGAGAGGCGACCGTGTTCGCGTTTATGGGCTGTTATTCCTTGTCCGTCCTTGTTCAGGTGGGTGCGCCGGCTATTTCCAAGCTTCGGCGCACGTTCGGAACGATGGAGACGGCGCGGCGTTGATAGCGCAGACGTCATGCCCGCCCCGCTGGGGCCTTGGGTCTGGGCAAGGGGCGCCCATGCGGCTCCATAAACTCCGCTGTCACAAGTAGTGGGACGCCCCTATCGGTCCCAACGTCAACAATCGGCGGTTACGGTTTAAATGGGGGTTGATCAGGAGCCGCCATCCTGTTCCATCAGTTTATTGACCGCCTCCAAGGCCCGGGCTGCCTTGCTTTTTTGTGAGGAATCGGCGCCGGCGCGGTCAAGGGCGTTTGTAAAGAAATCACGGGCCGACTCCAGACGTTTGATTTTCATGGCCGCCAATCCGGCCCTGTAGCTCATTTCGCCCCGGGCGTCATCCAGCAGCGCTGCTTTTTTATAGGCTTCCACTGAATTTTCATACTGTCCATCACGGTAATAAAGGCTGCCGACCCGGGCCCACCTGGAACCGGTGGGAACGGATTCTGTCGCTCTCAGCGCCAGATTCAGGGCCGCGTCGATTCGATGCGCCTCGGTGTAAAGACCGCTCAGCATGTCCAGGTTTTCCGGGCTCATCGGACTAGAAAAGGATTTGGCGTAAGCCTCGGCCGCTTTTTCCGGCGCTCCGGCCTGATAATACAGGTAGCCAAGTTGTTCAAATTCTTTTTTGGTTGGCGGTTCAAGCCGAAAAGCCACTTCCAGGGCGGCGGCGGCCTTGGCGGGTTCGTTTTTTTGTGCATTGACCCAGGCTGACAGTTTCCAGGAATCGGCTTGGTCCGGATTGTCCTTTAAAAACGCTTTGATGGCGTTATCGGCCTGATTAAACCTTTTTTCCTTAATGCAGCATCTGATAAGTCCTTTCAGGCAGTCCTGGCCGCAAGATTGTTTTTGAGTCATTTCCTCGAAATAACGCCGGGCTTTTTCATATCGCCCTAGTTCCAGATACAGGATCGCGGCCTGCAACTTAATTCCCCCGTCTATTTCGCCTTCCAGGCCAGCCGCCTGTTCCAGGGCTTGAGCCGCCTTCTCTGATTCGCCCAGTTGTTTATAAGTCATGGCCAGGGCGGTCAGCCAGTTGGGATCGGCGTTTCCCTTGCCGGGGCTCGTCAGGATTTTAAGGGCGTGGCGCGGGTTATTGGCCTTGTTCCATAAAATTGCCGCCTTAAGTTTCAGGTGATCGTTATCCATGATTTTTTCAGCGCCTTTTTCCAGGGCTTCGGCCGCGCCCCCCGGATTTCCCCTGTTTTGCCGGGCCGCGGCGAGGTTGACCCAGGCGGGGCCGAAGCAGGGGCAGGCTTGAGTCGCCTTTAAAAAAAAGCTTTCCGCTGCTTGGTGGTTTTTAAGGTTGTAATGGATCAGGCCCAGATGCAAGGGCAACATGAAATGTTTTTCCCCCGGGTCTTCCCGTGAGTAGCCTGTCAACCCGGCCAGGGCCTTTTTAAAGGATTTTTCCTTGACCAACCGGTCGGCTTCAAAAAGAGCGGTTTGAAGCGGGTGCGACATTTTTTCTTCCGCGCAGAGGCAGGAGGAAGACGCTCCGAAGGCCCGGCCCGACCAGCCGACGGCAGGCGGGGCCAACAGCAAGAGAGGGAGGAGAAACGAGGCAATGGACGTGCGTTTCATTGATTCCTCAAGTTGAACCGGATGGTGGTCACAACCCAGGTTTCCACTTGGCGGCCGTTTTTAACTCCCGGTTCAAACAGCCAGTCCGAGACCGTTTCCAGGATGGCATCCTCAAAAAGTCCCTCGGGTTGGGATTGGGTGACCTCCAAATTCCGGACCTTACCCTGCTGGTCCACCAGAAACCGGATTTTAGCCCAACCTTGAGCGCCTCTTTTTTTGGCCCGGGCCGGGTATCTGGGTTGAGGCTGGTATGTGGCCTGGGGGGCGGCGTCCACTTCGGACAAGGAATACCGGACTTGACTTTCTCCGCCGTCCGACCCTGTCCGGCTGGCGCCGGGAGCGGTTGACGATTGATCACCTCCTGCCTTGGCCGTTGCGGAAGCCTGGCTCGTATTTATCGCTGTTGGCGCGGGCGAACTCTTCACAGCGGCTTGGACCTGGGGGAGTGGTTTGACCGCCGGCGGCGGCGCGGCAATGTCGGTGGTGATAAGTTCCGGCGCCGGTTCAATTTTCGGATCGACCTGGGGAATATCCGGCATTTCCGGTGTGACCTGATTGACTTCCGGAGGCCTGGGGGCGGAGTCGTCATAGGGCTCAGGTTCAAGGTCGGGCGGATTCAGGCTTGGTTGTTGATTTTGACTGTTTTCCCTCTGGTTATCGGGTTTGGTTGCTATATCTGTCGGTTCGGAAAGAGAAAAAACGCTTGTGGAAATTCCTTCCGACTTGGGAGAGTCGCGCATTATCAGGGGAAACAAGGCCAATAGCATTATGTTCATCGCCAGGGCGACAGCCAGGGCCATGAATCTGGAGCCGAATCTTTTCAGAGGCCTTGCGGCCCGAGGCGGATCGAAACGGACCCGGGGAACGCCGGGCTCCCCGAGTCGGCCATTTGAATCCGGGATTCCCCGGGAAAGGGTGTCCCGAGACAGTTGGGGGTGATTTGACATTATTCGATTCTCTTGGCGGATACCGCCACTTTTTCCGCTCCGGCAAGCCGGCACTGATCCAGGACTTCCACCAGGCGTCCGGTTACCGTCCTCCGGTCGGCGGAAATGATTATTCCTCCTTCCGGCGTTTCCACGAGGAATATTTCCACCAGTCCCCTGACGCTTTTCAAATCCACCTGTCGACCTTCAATATATATCCCTCCGTCCGGGGCCACGCCAACGACCAAGCCGGCTTCCTCGCGGACTTTGGCCGTGGCCGCGGCGGGCTGGTCGATTTCGACGCCGGAGGCGCGGACGAAGCTGGCTGTTACGAGGAAAAAAATCAGGAGGATGAATATCATGTCGATCATGGGGGCCATGTTGATTTCCGGCTCGTCGCCCGCGGTCGTGATATGGCTGCCCAACCTGGTTCTCGGCATATTTTTTCGCTCCAGGCTATGGTTGTTTGGAATCTCGTTCCATTAAGGGGGTTGTAATCAAATATTGGTCAATGGCGCGGCTGAAGGCCAAAAGTTCCTGTTCCGAGGTTCTGACCATCCGGCGCAGCGCCTGGCCTGATAGAAGTCCGGGTATGGCGATCAATAGTCCGGTTTGGGTGGTTATCAGGGCTTCTTCTATGCCCATGGCCAAGGCTCGGGCGTTTCCGGTTCCGTGGAGACACAGGGCTTCAAAGGTTTCAATCATTCCGCCGATGGTGCCGAGCAGCCCCAGAACCGGGGCCGAAGCCGCCAGGATGATCACCGTTCCCACATGGCGATTGATAATCGGAAACTGGCGCTTGACCGCGGCCTCCCAGAACAGACGATCCGGGTCCACGCGCCGGCATCGCCATTTAATAAAGAAATTCAAGGCGTCCGCTTGGGGGCCTGACGCTTCCGGGGGCAGTGGATCGTCCTTTTCCAGGCATTTCAGGGCCTGGTCCAGGCCTAACCTGCCCCGACCTTGATGGAACAGGGAGACGGCCTTGGCGGCGATAAGAACCCACATCCAGATCGACAGGCCGAAAAGAGGAATCATGACCGGCCCTCCACCTTGGATCAACTCCCAGGCGTTTTCCAGCCACGCGGTCATTCCTTGTCCCGTTTTTGCAATAAAATGGCCATGACGGCCAAGGCTTTCTCTTCCATATCCGAAGCCAGGTTTTGAGAACGGCGGCTCAACAGCGCTACGACTATCATGATCGGAATGGCCACGATCAAACCCATCTGGGTGGTGATCAGGGCCTCGCTGATTCCTCCGGCCATCAACCTGGGGTCGCCGGCGCCGTGCTGGGTTATGACGCGAAAGGTATTGATCATGCCGGTGACCGTGCCCAACAGCCCCATCAACGGAGCCGAGGCGGCCAACACCTTAAGCGTGGCGAGAAACCGTTCCAGCCTCGGGATTTCCTTCAGAATGGCCTCGCTCATCCGGCTTTCCATAACATCTCGAGGCTGATCGTGCTGTTCAAGGCCGGCCAGCAGCACATTACCCGTGGGGCGACCCTTCATGGTCAGGGCCGCCTTCAACGCGGCTGGATAATCGCCCTGGGACAGCAGTTCCGCCACCCGGTTCATCAGACCGTCCGTGTTTTTTCTTACGCGGCTGAAGAAAAGCAGACGTTCCAGAATCAAAAAAACAGCGGCGAGGCCGGCGGCCAGGATGGGCCAGACGATAACTCCTCCGCTGTTTATCATGTCCCGGAAGGACGTCCCGTCGTTGAGCCTGGTGATGACCGTTCCACCGGAGATGTCCAGGTATATGGCGTCGGTTTCGCCGGCCGCGAATTCATGAAGGTTTTTCCGAACCTTCCAGGGTGGAGGGGGGCTCATCAACAGGCGCCCGGAGGCCGGGCTTAAAGTCAGATAGCCGGCCTCGCCGTCCAGGGAATAAAACGCTCCGATATTACCCAAAACAAGTATGTCAGCCTCGGCCTCCAATCCTTGACGATTGATCACCGGTCCTTTCCGGCGTGAGATGACCCCTGAATTACGTATATCCGACAAATAAAGATTGAAGATGGTTTCCGCCTCCTCCGGACCCAGGGCGAAGTCCTGTTTCAGGTAGGCTTCCAACATTTCCAGGTTTTCCGGATGGTCCACCGACGCCGGAGATTTCTCCAGCAAAGCCGACAGATTACGGGCCTGATCCCGGAACAGGGCTTTCAGGCTCCCCATGTCGTGGGCCCGGTCCGTAATTTGTCCCTCCAGCTTCACCACGCTGTCCCGGGCCTGCTGTAGTTCGGCTTCCGCAGCTATAAACCCCTTTTCCTCCTCGTCCCGTAACGAACGGAGGCGTTGGAGGCGGCTTTCCAAATCGGCGGCCTTTTGAGCGATCTCTTGACGCCGTTGAGCCGACTCCATTTTCGCCAAGGCCAGATCATCGGCCACGGCCTGTCCCACCGCGGCGAAATCCGCGGCCGGCGCATAAGAGTTAAGGCCTGTCAGTATTAGTATGGATGTCAGTAAAACCCTCAGCCTCACTGTCAAGTCTCCCCGTCGATCTGATCACCGGCAGTCCGACCAAGTCAAATATTCTGGTTTTATTACTCATTTCAATCGCCTGACCTATTTGGCGCGAATACTGGTCGGCCGGTTGATATGATGATGTCCCCGGGTCCCATTGCCAGGCCCGCCGGCTGTCCCGGTCCAAGGCAAAAAGGGCCAACCTCCCCACGTTGAACCTGTAACCCCGGGATATCCAGCCCTCAATTTCAAGTTCAGCCTCTTCAACCGAGGGCTTATACCCATACTCGGCTTCAGTGCGGAGAACTTCAAAAAGACTTCCGGTTTTTTCAATCAAGGTAATTTCATAGTCGTCTAGCTTACGCTTCAGAGAAGCCAGGGCCGCTTTCCTTTCCTGTTGCAAAAAGGGGACATCCTGTTGAACTATGGCCTCCAACGCCAGAAAAACCTTGTCCAAAAGAGGTTCCAGGCTCTCGTGGAGACGGTCATACCCAGCCAGTTCTTTCTCCAGGTTTTGTCTCTTTTCGGACATCGTCTCCAGATAACCGACTGTTTTATTCCTTTTCCAGGAGAGATGTTTTGTTTCCCATTCCAGCCTCTCCATCTCTTCCCGCAGGGACGTCTCCCTGGTCCGCCACTGATCCTCGGTTTGTTGGATTTCCTGTCTGATCAGGACCGCCTGTTGAGCGTCCTTTTCCACGTCTTCCGCGGTCAGGCCTAACACGTCCGGGAGAGGGAAGAGTAGGACTCCGGCCAATACAAACAGGATAAACAGTTTGGGATTTAACTTTGATTCCTTCATTTTCCTTTCCTACCGCGCCAAGACGCCCGGGCGCCCGCGACTTGCTCATGATAGGGTTAATAAAATTTTAAGGCAAGTATTTTTTGTCTATACCCTAATAATTTTGAATGTTAATTAAATAATTAAGAAACTAAAATTTAATTAGTATTTTCAAATTCATGGAAAATCAAGGACTACGGCGGGACGCTCACCCTACAGGCCAAAAAAACAATCGTCTGTTCGAATGGCAAGCATGATTGATCGGCCGATATGCTTGGCGCCGGAATTGATTGACGCTTAGGCCTTGTGGGCGGCTGCTCACTCCGGCCGATGAAGGCGAGGAAGCACAAACCGGCGGCGGGGCTTCAAGCGTCCCTTAAGGCCCAGTCTGGGGCCGCGGGTATTCAAATGATCTTTCAGGCGCAGGGCGGCAATCGTAAAACCCTGGGATTTGAACCTATTGGGGAAGTGGAAGGAAGCGGGGTCGGGAAAAAGCCGGACGGCGCTGAATAGTCCCGGTCCGGCTTCGGCTGGACGTCCCGGGGCTAGTCGTCCTTGAGCCACCGACGAATGCGGGGCAGTTCGACGCCTTCCCATTCCGGCGTCAGGCGGATGGCCAGGTATTGGGCGTAGAGGGTGTCCAGGAGCTTGGTGAGTTCGCTAAGGACCGCCACCCGGTCCAATAGTCGCCCGGCCAACTCATCGGACTCCTCCTCATCGGGGTCGAGGGTCTTGGGGGCTTTCACGGCGCTCCAGTCAAAGCCCTCGGCCTTGACGGTCAACTTCCATTCCCGGCCCTCGGAACTGACCCTGATTTTGGCCTGACTGACTTTTTTGCCTTCCTTGAGGGCGGTTTTAGCCTCGGCCAAGTCCAGGACCTTGCCTTGGCAGGTCACTTTCTGCTTGGCGTCTCCCCATCCCGATTCCAGGGTCAAGCGGTCCTGGAACCATATTTCGGTCGGTCCGTACCCCTTGATTTCCAGGAGGGAGGAATTCACTTCGCTTTGAAACCAGACCCAGGTCAGGAATTCCTGTCCCAGGAAGGCTTTTTCCTTCATCAGATCGATCAGGTCCATGTCAGTTCCCCGCTCCGCCGAACAAGGCCGAGGGCTGGGCCTGGTCCAGGGTATCGATGGTCGCGCCCTCGGGCAAATGGTCCAGCCCTAAAATGAAAGGCATTTTCATGCCCAGGCCGAAGTTGAAGGTTTGTATCCATTGGGCTTCGAAACGTTCCCGGAGTTTGGTCCCGGAGGCGGCGAGCCAGACTTCCTCGAGCCTCGGGAACCAGCAGACCTCGTAAACGTCGGTGTTGACCGGGGTCCTGATCAGCAGGTCGTGGCGGATCTTGGCCTTGAGCATCCGTCGTTCCTCCTTGTTCAGCGGTTTTTCGGCGTCGGCCTCGGCTTCGGCCCGGGCCAGGTACCGATCGACCATCTTGGCGGACACCTTGCGGACGTCGACCCTGAATCCCAGGATGATGACGTCCCCGAAGTGGAAATGGTGGTGTTCGAAGGCGGTGGAAAAATGGTTCAAGACCTCGACCCAACCCATGGATTCTTCTTCCGGGGATTTATCGATGTCCATGAAGGCGTTTTGCCGGAATCGATCGGCCAGGAATTCCTGGGTTAATTCGGGCGGCGGGTCCAGGGTTTTATATCGCGTCAGGCTGACGTTTCCCTTGATAAGGGTCATGTTGACTCCCTTCGCGGACCGGACTGGCGTCATGGTCCTTGGGAATTAAAAGGTTAAGGAGGCTTCAAGTCAAGGTAATTATTTCGGGCCCAAACCCGCCGCCCCGATTGACCCCGGGGAAAATGTCTGTTAATGACCGATTACAAGACTTTTAACAACCTAGCGTGGAGGTTCTCCAGATGAGTTCGAGCGTGCTTAAAGTGGAAAAAAAGGGCGGCGCGGCCTGGTTGACTCTTAACCGACCCGAAAAGAGAAACGCGATGACTGAAGAGATGCTCCTGGGTTTTATCGAGCATTTCACCGCCTTTGACCAGGACCCCGAAGTCCGGGTCATTGTAATTACCGGGGAAGGCGCCGGTTTCTGCGCCGGCATGGACCTGGCGGCTCTGGCCGGCCTGGTGGGCGGCTCCTCGGCGGATTACCGGGAAGCCCTGCGCCGGGTTATACTCCGGGGGCAGAGCAGCCTGACGATCATCGAAAAGTGCAATAAGCCGGTCATCGCGGCGGTTCACGGCAACTGCGTCGGCGGCGGGGTCGACCTCCTGTGCGTCTGCGACATCAGGCTGGCTTCCCGGGACGCCGTTTTTTCGGTCCGGGAAACCAAGCTGGCCCTGGTGGCGGACCTGGGGACCTTGCAGCGCTTGCCCCGACTCATAGGAGAACCCTGGGCCAGGGAATTGTGCCTCACCGGCCGTAATTTTTCGGCCCAGGAAGCTCGCGAGGCGAATTTTATCACCCACCTGCTGGAGGACAAGGACGCCCTGTTCAGGAAAGCCGAGGAGCTGGCCGAGGAGCTGGCCGCCAATTCGCCCCTGGCCGTGCAGGGAGTCAAGGACATTATGCGATTCGGCCGGGACAACACCGTGACCGCCGGATTGGAATACGTGGCCCAGAAGAATTCGGCCATCCTGATCTGCGACGATTTCCTCGAAGCCGCGACCGCCGCCAAGGAAAAGAGAAAGCCCGATTTCAAGGGACGCTGAGTTATTGTTCATTCCCCACGTTCGGGGCCGGGTCCCGGGCTGACCCCCCGAACGTGGAAACAGCACGAAAAGTCCCGCCATGACGCAAAGCCGTGGTCCATGTTGACGTACCAGGCCGCCAGGGCCGACCTTTGGTCGGCGCTCCAGAGGCGTTTCCGGTCCGGAGGGAAGGACGGGGCCAGGCAGGAGCCGGCTTCGTTCCCGGGCCGCGCCAACAAGGTCAGGAGTTCATCGACCGTGGGCAGCCGCCAGTTTCGCCGGCCCGCGAACTGTTTTTCGTTCAGATCGTCGAGATATTCCCGGGCCTCCAACCAGGTCAGGGGGAAAACAGACCCCGCCGCTTCCCAGGTCAAGCCTGTCGCGGGCTGGCTGACGGTCCCATCGTTTCGGGGAATAAGCCGCGTCGGGGAAAAAAGCCTCGGTCTCCACAGCTCGTCCAGCCCGAAAAATTTTCGGGCCTCGGCCGGGGCGATTTTTTTCGCCTCGCCCCGGAGCTGGAATTCCCGGAGGGAATCCGAAAACGCGGGCGTGGCGGCGTCGGGACAGGACCCTTCCCGTTCGGTCCGCCAGGTTTCCAGCAACCGGGCCAGGGCGTCGCTCATCTCCCCCGCGTTCTGAAAGCGTTGTTCGGGAGCGCGACGCAGGGCTTTTTCGAAAAAGCGGTCCCACCGGTCGTCAAGTTCCGGATTCAGAATAGATGGAACAGGGAGTTCGGGCGCCGGCAACCGGCCCGTGATAAAGCGGTGAAGCATCACCCCCACGGAAAACAAGTCGGCCGGCGGGCCGGCCGATTCCGGGTCTTGGACCTGTTCCGGCGCGGCGTGGAAGGGGGAGCCGACTTTCAGTTTCCAGGGACCGGAAGCGACTTCCCCCCGAAGAAGCGAAAGGCCGAAATCGGTTATTTTGACCTGATCCTGGTCCGTGACCAGCAGGTTGAAGGGTTTGACGTCCCGGTGAACGACCCCGGCCAGGTGCAGCCTGGCCAGCCCCTGGAGCGTTTGAAAGACGTAGGAGCAGGCCTGGGGGACCGCGATGCGGCGGGATGGCGCTTCCACGTCCCGCCCTTCCCCGATTATCTCTCCCAGATTCAAGCAGTAGTATTCCATGACGAAAAAGGTTTGCCCCGGCCGGTCCTCGAAATCGGTCACGGACGCCAGGTTGTGATGGCGAAGCCGCCCCATGGTTTGGGCTTCGAGAATGAACCGGCGCCTTATTTCCCCGGGGCCGAGAAGAGCGGTCAGGGCTGGTTGCGGCGCCAGGAGCTTCAGGGCCATCATCTTTTCCAGGGCCGGCAGGCGAACCTTGTACACGGCGCCCATGCCGCCGCGGCCCAACAGGCCGCGAACCTCGTATTTTCCTATCAGCTTCACTGGTTACAACAGTCTGCGGGCGTGTTGTTCCGGCCAGCCCCCAGCCAGGATTTTTCGAACGGTTTTTTCATGGTCGTAGGGAATGAAGCGGGTTTCGAGGAAACGCTCTTCACTGTCCCAGATCACGTATTTGGCCGACCTGTCCCCATCGCGCGGCTGCCCGACGCTGCCGGCGTTGACTATGAATTTCGTGGGCGCGGGCAGGGAAATCTTGGCCGGCCCCAGGGCGCTCTTGAACAGCCCGGCCCCGTCGAACCCGAATAATTCCAGCAGGTGGGTGTGGCCCACAAAGCAGAGCCTTTCCTTCATGCGCTCCATGGCCCGGCTGAGTTCCACCGTCGAGGCCTCGAAGATGTAGGTCAGGATGCGGTCGGGAGGACATCCGTGGACAAAGAGGCAGTCGAAAAGGGACAGGGCGGCGGGCAGGCCCCGGCAATAGTCCAGGTTCCGGACGGACAACTCTTTTTCGGTCAACAGGATGGATTTCCGGGCCAGGGAGTTGAACCAGGCCAGGTATTTTGCATCGGCCAGGGCGAGTTCATGGTTTCCCATGACCGAGGGGATTTTTTTATCGATCAGGAGCGTCACCACGGCTTCGGGGTCGGGTCCGTAGCCGACGTTGTCCCCCAGGGAGACGCAGGCGTCCGCTCCGACGCGGGCCAAATCCTCCAGCACCGCTTCAAGGGCTTCCAGGTTGCCGTGAATATCCGAAATAACGGCGAGTTTCATTTAATAGCCTTTCCGGCGGGTGAGCGACGGCCGAACAATCAACTGAGAGGCAGCATGTAATCCGCCAACCGGCTGGAAGTTTTTCTCAAGGAAAGACTTAATAGACGAGCCAGGCCTTTTAGGATTTTTATTCCTATCCGGGGGTGATCGTCCAGTATTTTGTTGAAGCCGTCCCGAGACAGCGTAATGAGAGTGGAATCCCCGCGAGCCCTGACCGAGGCCGAACGAGGGAAGTTGTCCAGAATGGCCATTTCGCCGATGGAACGCCCCTTGTTCAGGGAAGAGAGGGTCACGTGCTTTCCCGATTCGCTGGTTTTTATAATGTCCAGGACGCCCTCGGCGACAAAGCAGACGTAATCGCCCTTGTCCCCCTCCCGGAAAAGGACTTCCCCTCGCGGGGCCTTGACAATATTCATGTATTGGGCCGTGATTTGGAGTTCCGTGGAATCGAGCCCATCGAATATGGGAATATTGATCAGGAGGTCGATTAGTTCGCCAGTGAATTTTTTTTGAGCTTCCACCAGGGGTAGCGCCTCCTTTTTTTTCGTCGGGGCGAATGCTTCTCGACAGCGCCCAGGGGCTGACTTTCATGGTTCACTTCAGGATTTTATAACGCCCTTTTTGCCAGTTTTCAAGGTCGGCGGCGTACCACTTGGAAAAGCGGCGGTCGGAAGGGCCTCCGGCCAGGGTGGTATGGAGTTCGTTCCCGGCCAGGTCGGCGATCATCCGGTAGGAGGGGCTGAAGGTGGTGGTCCGCCCGGCGCTCTTGAACACCTGCCCTTGCGGGATGGTGGCCCGGGAGCCGGGGAGTTCGATGGGGCCGATGTCGTAGCCCAGGAACCCCGGGACTTTTCCCCCGAAAAGAAGGTGGGTGAGCATGATTTTGCGGTCGGCCCCATAGGGCTTGGCTTCCACCCGGAGAGCCACGTTAATGGCCGGCCGGAATATTTCTTCCCGGGATTGGTCCTGAAACCAGGCTGAATCCTCCCGCAACAGGATATGGTCGAAGTTGGCGTAATAGTCATTCAGGATGGTCGATTCCTTGAACAGGTATTCGATAACGTCACGGCCGAACCCGTGATCGCCGAAAACGGCATTGATCAGCGCCAGGTAGACCGATTCGAACAGCATGGCGCCCTTGGAGTCGCTTTCGTAGCGGCAGTTCCATTCCTTGAGAATGAAACCGTTTTCCGTTTCCGGCAGAAGGGGGCGGATGACATCCATCAACCGGGCGGCCTGAACCGAATACAGGTCGAAATGCATCTTTTTCATGTATTCCACGTTCAGCTTTTTATTGACTTTTAAAAGCCGGGTGATTCTTTCGGCCCGGTACGCGCCCATGGGCAGGTTGATGGCCTCGGCTTGGCCCAGGTGGTTGAGGTCGTTGTTGGCCGTCACAATGACGCCGTCCTTGGGATTGTAAAGCCGGGGCAGCTTGTCTTTATCCACGAAGCCCTTGGAATCGTAGGCCTGGTCCCAGGCGGGCAGGGGCATGAGGCCGCTGACCCCGACGGGACGGTCGAAAAGGCGGCCGCTCATCTGATACCCGATGGCGCCGTCCCGGTCGGCCATCACGAAATTGAAGCAACAGCTCTCGATCTGCTTGAAAATATCCATGGCTTCCCGGACGTTGGCGGCGTCGGGCAGCCGAAGGATGGAGTTGAACACGTCGGCGCCGCACCCCTGGCGGGCCGACCAACAGGAAATCAGGTAGCATCCTTCCTGGAAGGGGTCTCCCTCGAGCACTCCCAGGTCGTTTTCGTAAACCTCGTGCATCTGGGGGGCCTTTTTTTTGACCTTTATTTCTTCCCGGCGCACCTGGAAGGGGATGTATTTACCCCGGCGTTCGTACATGCCCTCCCGACACCGTTCCACGCGATAATCCAGCATATCCATGAAAGCGTAGGTGGCGCTCCAGGCAATCCTGTCGGTCCGGCCCAGGATCAGTCCCGGGGCTCCGGGCAGGCTTACCCCGGCCATGGCGCGTCCGGGAAGTCGGAGGACAATTTCCTGCCATATGGCGGGCAGGCGGTTGACTTCCAGATGAGGGTCGCCGCAGAGGATTGGTTTCCCGGACATGCTGCGACCGCCGGAAATGGCCCAGTTGTTGCTCGCCCGCAACCGGGGGATTTTTCCGAGCCACTTGACGGCCTCGGGAACCAAGGGCGGGCCAAGTTTTATCTTTTCAAAAAAAGCGTAATCTATTTTTTCCGTGAGGTAGGGAAACAGTTCCCTGATCTTGGCTCGTTCAACCTTGTTTTGAATCATCTGGGTCAGGAGTTTTTCCATGGCCCCCTGGCTTTCGGCCAGGCCGATAAAACCGAAGGCTTTTCCCAGCAGCAGCGCGTCCCGGATATGCCAGGGTTCGGGTTGGAAGCCCAGCAGGCGAAATTCATGAATCGGCTTGTTTTGGGACAGAAAAAAGTTCATTCCGGCGGCGTGGGCTTCCAGTTGAGCCCTGGTTTCCGGGAGTAGTTTTTCGATTTCGGCTTCGGGGTCGGGCAAAAAATTCAGGGTCCGCATATAGCGGTCCACCGCGACCAGTTCGTCGTCGCCCTTGAGCAGCTCCGCGGCCCTTCCCTGAAGGATGACGCGGGTGAGAAGCGCCTGCAACTGTCGGTCGGCGGCCTGGGTCCAACCCTGTCCCCAAGCCAGGTCGTGAAGGGTTTGGGCGGTTATCTCCGGTATCCCGTGAGCGTTCCGCTTGATTATTATATCCCCGTCGCGACCCTTCAGGGTGACTTCGTTTTCTTTAAGTCTCACGGCCTTCCTCCGAAAAAACAGCGCCTTTATCCACGGAAAATGCAGCCGGCGAGCGACCCTGGCGAGGATTTTAAATCGTTTCGGAAGGCAAGTAAAGATGTTAACGCCGGGAGGGCTTCGTCTTCCCGGCGCCGGCCGCGGGGATCAAGATTCGAACAGCTCGGTGCTCAGATACCGTTCACCCGTGCTGGGCAGGACCGTTACAATAATTTTTCCCTTGTTTTCCGGACGGCGGGCGATTTTCAGGGCCGCGGCGACGTTGGCGCCGGAGGATATGCCGCACAGGAGCCCCTCTTTTTTGGCCAACGCCCGGGCCGTTTCAAAGGCTTCCAGGTTGTCCACGGCTAGTATTTCGTCCAGGATGCCCCTATTGAGGACTTCCGGGATAAAACCCGCGCCAATCCCCTGGATTTTGTGGGGGCCGGGAGTTCCGCCGGAGAGGACCGGCGAGCCGGCCGGTTCCACGGCGACGGCCTTGAAATCCGGTTTGCGGGCCTTGATGACTTCCGCCACGCCGGTAATCGTCCCGCCGGTGCCGACTCCAGCCGCGAAGAAGTCGATCCGGCCTCCGGTATCGGCCCAAATTTCCTCGGCCGTGGTCCGGCGATGGGCTTCCGGGTTGGCGGGGTTGGCGAATTGGTTGGGCATGAACGCC
This sequence comes from Pseudomonadota bacterium, assembly GCA_043806915.1. Lineage (GTDB taxonomy): Bacteria > Desulfobacterota > Desulfarculia > Adiutricales > JAGVGV01 > JAZDGM01. Next base: position 33,186 of record JAZDGM010000225.1, read on the forward strand.
TTGGGTTCCGAGGCCAGTATTTTTTCGGCCTCGGCCACCGCGCCTTTCATGCCCAGCGCGCCTGGAGTCAGGACCAGTTCGGCTCCTAAATGCTTGAGAAGCATTCTTCTTTCCATGGACATGGTTTCGGGCATGGTCAGAATAAGCCGCAACCCCTTGATGGCCGCGACAAAAGCCAAGCCGAGGCCGGTGTTGCCGCTGGTGGGCTCGACAATGAAGCCGTTGGGGTCGAGCAACCCATTTTTCTCGGCGGCGGATATCATGGCGACCGCGATTCTGTCCTTGACGCTGCCCAGGGGGTTCTTGAACTCCAACTTGACCAGGATTTCCGCTTCAAGGCCCTTGGTCAGTTTGTTCAGGCGAACGAGCGGGGTTCGACCGATGATCGGGAGGGCGTTCGGAAAAAGTTCACCCATTGCTTTCCACCTTTCTTCCGCCGACGAAGATCAGTTCCGGGGTTTTCAAGACCACCTTGGTATCCGGAGGGACCGATTCGGTCAGCCAGACGCTGCCCCCGATTATGGACCGCGCCCCGATGACGGTCCTCCCCCCCAGGACCGTTGCTCCGGAATAAATTATCACGTCGTCTTCTATGGTCGGATGCCTTTTTTTTCCTTCCAACCGGGCCCCCGCGTCCCGGGGCAGGGATAGGGCGCCCAGGGTGACTCCTTGATACAACCTGACGCGATCGCCGATCCGGGCCGTTTCCCCGATGACCACTCCGGTGCCGTGGTCGATGAAGAAGCTTTGCCCGATTTCCGCACCGGGGTGAATATCGATGCCGGTTTGGCCATGGGCGTATTCGCTCATCATGCGCGGCAAAAGGGGGACGTCCAGGGTGTATAGAACATGGGCCATCCGGTAGACGGTCATGGCGAACAATCCGGGATAGCTGAAAATTATCTGGTCGAAGCTCCGGCTGGCCGGGTCCCCTTCCTTGGCCGCCCGGACGTCCTCGGCCATCTTGGTTCGTATTTGGGGCAGTTCCTCGATAAACGCCAGGGCCTTTTCCCGGCCCTGGTCCGTGCAATGCGAACAGGGTTGTTCATAACGGTAACAGTCGTGCCGGACCGACCAGATAATCTGGTTGGATAATTTTTGGTATAACCCGGTAACGGCCTGGCCCAGGTGGTATTCCAAGTTGACCGGGTCGATGAATTCGGTGGTGAAATACCCGGGAAAAAGAATCCCGCGGCCGATTTTTATGATTTCCACCACGGAATCCAGCGAGGGGATGGGAACCGGGCTGACGTGATCGAAACAGCCGGCGGTTCCGCAGGACCCAACCAGTTTGGAGACCACGGCCGGGATGACCTGGCGAGCATGTTCTTCCGGCTCCAACGCCATGGTCTGCCGGCATTCTTCCGACCTGAGCGGTTCGGGCATTTATATTCCTCCAATCGGGACGTTTTAATGTTAAGATAATATACCAACACGACGGAAAAACGCCATGGCGCGGCCGGCAAGATTTTATATTGTTTCGCGTCCCGCCGCCCGTTCGTCGGGTCGACGCCGGCATCCGGGGGGGATTTGCGCGTATTGGTTTTGAAAACTCGCCTTGATCCTTTTTTGAACTGATATATAATGAAAGGAAAACCAAATATTTTTGTTTTGCATGAAAATGTCCGAAGGCATTTTCATTGGTTGTTGTGACCGACATGGCCCGCGGTCATATCGGTTTGCATGAAAATGTCCGAAGGGCATTTTCATTGGTTGTTGGGTTGTTTTTTCCCGAATTCGGAAGGCCGACGTTCCGAGGGCGGGGGCGAGGTTTCCCGAAAGGGGCGTCTTTCGGGGAAAGGGGCCGACTAGTGACTCCCAAGGTTTTGATAATCGATGACGACCTGATGTTTTGCGAAGTATTGTCGCTGACCGTCGGTCGGCTGGGACATGAGGTAACTTATGTTCATACCCTGGGGGAGGGGCTCCGGCTCGCCCGGTCGACCCCCTTGGACGTGGTTTTTCTCGATGTGCGCCTTCCGGACGGTAATGGCCTGAAAATACTGCCAGAATTGCGTGAAACTGAATCGTCCCCCGAGGTGATTATCGTCACGGGCCTGGGAGACCCGGACGGGGCCGAGATGGCGATAACCGGGGGCGCCTGGGATTACGTCGAAAAGGGCTCCTCGATTCAGGAAATAACCTTGCCCCTGATGCGGGCGTTGCAGTACCGGGCGGAAAAGCAATCAAAAAAGACCCCCATTCTGCTGAAAAGGGACCGGATCATCGGCGGCGGCGCCAAACTGGCCGAGCGCTTGGAGCTCGTGGCCCAGGCCGCGGGCAGCCAGGCCAATGTTCTCATCACCGGGGAAACCGGGGTGGGAAAGGGACTTTTCGCCCAGGCCATCCATGAAAACAGCAGTCGGGCCGACCGGAATTTCGTGGTGGTCGACTGCACGGCGCTCCCGGAAACACTGACGGAAAGTCTTCTCTTCGGCTATGAACGAGGCGCTTTCACCGGCGCCGACAAGGCCCGGGACGGTCTTATTAAACAGGCCGACGGGGGTTACCTGTTCCTTGACGAGGTCGGGGAGCTGCCGCTGTCCATTCAGAAGGCCTTTCTGCGGGTCCTCCAGGAAAAAAGGTTCCGCCCCTTGGGCGCCAATCGGGAAACGGAAAGCGATTTCGCCCTGATCGCCGCGACGAACAGGGATTTGGGCGCCATGGTGAAGGACGGACGTTTCAGGGAAGACCTCTTCTTTAGGCTCCGGGCCTTTTCCATTGAAATCCCGCCCCTGCGGGAAAGGGGGGAGGATATTTCCGAACTGGCCGTTTTTCGGCTGGCGGAGCTGTGCCGGCGTTACGGCATGGGCGTGAAGGGTTTTTCCCCCGAATTCATGGAAGCCCTGCTTTCCTACCCCTGGCCGGGCCATGTCCGCGAGCTTTTTAACTGCCTGGACGCGGCCATCGCCGCGGCGGGCCGGGAACCGACCCTTTTTCCGGCCCATCTGCCGGCCCAAATCCGGATTTCCGTGGCCCGGGCCTCGGTGTCCAGGGACGGGAAGTCCGAGCCGTCCGCTGAAAAAACCCCCGGGCCCAGCCGGGCGGCGGGGTTTCCGGGACGATACAAAACATCCCGGGACGCCTTCGAAAAAGATTACCTGGAAGCCCTGATCGACCAAGTCAAGGGCAACGTGGTTCAGGCCTGCCGAATTTCCGGCCTTTCCCGGACCAGATACTACCAGCTCTTGAAAAAGCATGGCCTCGCGCCGCGGCCGCACTGATTTTTTGATGAAAGAACCCGGGCGGCGTCGACCGCGGGGAACAAGCCGCCCGCCGGTCGGCCCGATGGGGTTAAACAGTCGCCGAACTGTCCCCTTTTTTGCACATTGTCCTGAATTTCGCACATCCGGAGGGGGGCGCATGGCGACCGAACCTCGAAGCGGCGGCCTGGGCGGGGCCGGGAATTATTTTAGCAAGGAAAAATATCAAGGATGCTTATATCGCGCGGCTGGAGTTCGGGATTGGAAAAAACATGGCGGAATCTGGCTTTATTGGATTCAAAATTGCATAGTAAAATCCCTTGGAGTTAGAACGTCCAGGAGCCGTTGCATGCAAATTCTGATTTACGCGCCGCCATCCGAGATGGAAAAACAGCTTTGGAAAAGGATCGGGAGTGTTGTCACCGGCGAGGAATACTGCTTGTTCTACCGTGTGCGCGATCTGGCCTCTTATCTCAACCAGCCCCGGAACTGCCGGGGCGTCTGCGTTTTTCAGGCTTCCGAGGAAGCGGAGCTGACGGATTTGGCCGGGATGAAGACCCTACTGGATGATTACCACCTGGTTTTGGTCCTTCCGGGGCAGTCCGAGAGGTTGACTTCACTCGGCCACGTCCTCCACCCCCGGTTTATCGATTATTCCGATGGCGACCTGGAAAATTTGGGGGTCGTCCTGGAGCGGATGATTAACCAACTAAAAAAAAGGGATGGTCTTGGCGCGTGACCTCCCGCCGGGGCCGGCGCGCGCCCGTTTCCGGCCCGTCATTCCCTTTTCTTCCGCCCCGGATCGACCCCCGCCCGGGTTGACAGGGGAGTTCCCCTACGTTTCCACGAAAAGAATCTTGTGATCCACCAGGTTCATTTTTTTCAGCCGACCCCGGACGGTTTTCTGTTCCCCGAAGATGCTGACGAGGATATAGGTCCCGTCATCCTCGGGTTCCAGCAGGTCCACGGCTTCAATAATCAATTCATCTCCGTCACTTGTTTCGAAATATGCGTTCGCCTCGCACATGACAGGCCTCCCGACGCTGAATAACTTTAAGTTTTTTTGTTTGCTGTTGGTTGACCATTTCCTCGTCGCCGGGCGATGGCCCGGGCCTTCCTTCCGGTTTAAGCCGCCGACAAGACGGGCCGGTTCGCGCGCCGCCTCGGGGAAAAAAACAAGGCTTCCAGCCGGCGCTCGGCTGGGCGGGGCCATTTTGGTCCCCGCCCCTGTTAATACCTTTTTTCCAGTTCCTCGAAGCAGTGTAGGCACAGGGTCTTTTCCTGAAAACGCCGGGTGCGGCTTTCCATGGAAGGCTCCCCGCAGACGTCGCAGACCAGGCTGGCCAGAATGCGGGCTTTTTTCGGGACCGGCCCCTTGGGGTCCTTGATTTCGAAGACCTCATCCAGGCTGGATTCCATGAGCCGCCTGGCAATACGTTCCCGGGTTTCCCGCCACTCGTTTTCCTCCTCCGAGGCCAATCCTTGTTTTTGCATTTTGGCCTGGAGCCGTCCCAGGGCCTTGTAGTCCTCGGCGTTGAGGCCGTGACGCAGGACGAGTCGGGCGGCCTTGTCGTCCCGGCGGCGATAGAAGGTGAAGGCGTTTTTACCGTAATCCAGGTGAATCAGGTTGCCCTTGCCGAAGGTGCATCCGGTCAGGTATTGAATGGCGTCCACTCCGCACATGTCGGTTTCCACCACGGCCACGATTTCCTCGTCGCCGGCCCGGCCCATTTCCCGCAGGGCCCATTCGGCGGCCCGAACGCCGATGGCCAGGCCGGGGCACCAATGTCCGTGAAACTTGGTTGTTTCCTTGATCATTTCCGGGGTTAAGCTTGTGGTCATTATCTCCTCCTTGAAATTCCCGAGCTTGAAATCACTCTTTTTTTCGATAGTCCCATGGTCTCGTCTTCAATGGCCGCGAGCCGCGAGGCCGGGCTAGGGCCCGGGAGCGGGCCTTCCGGGACCCCGGCTTCGTCGGCGAAGGTCGGCCCGGGGCTTTTCCCGGCCAACCCCTTGGCGCTGTCGATCAACATCTTGGTGAAGGGGTGTTCGGGGCGGGAAAGGATTTGGGCCGCCGGCCCCACTTCCACGATTTCCCCGGCCAGCATGACGCCGATGCGGTCCGCGATCTTGCGGGCCAAGCCAAGGTCGTGGGTGACAAAAAGCATGGTCAGCCCCTTTTCCATTTGCAGGTTCATCAGCAGCTTCATCACCTTGGCCTGGACGCTCGGATCGAGGGCGCTGGTCGGCTCGTCCGCGATCAACAGGGCGGGCCGGTGGACCAGGGCCCTCGCCAGGCAGAGGCGCTGGATCGCGCCCAGGTTGAGTTCGTGGGGATGCCTTTTCAGAAATTCCGGCGCCGTGGACAGATGGACATCCTCCAGGGCGGCGAGGACCCGGCGCCGCGCGTCGTCTCCCTTGGGACCGCCTTCCTGGATGCGCAGGGGCTCGGCCACGATATCGAATACGGTAAGGCGGTGGCTTACCGCTTCCGCCGGGTTCTGGTTGATGACCCCTATCCTGGGCGCCAACGAGCGGTAGTCCCGCTTGATCCAGTCGTCCATGTCCCGGCCGTCGAACATCCGGCGGCCCTGGTCGGGTTGCAGGGCCCCGGCCGCGATCATGGCCAGGGTTGTTTTACCGGAACCGGTTTCTCCGACCAGGCAGAAGGTTTCGCCCGCCTGGAGGGTCAGGTCCGTGGGATAAAGGGCCGTTGTCGGGCCGTATTTTTTGGCGACCTTCCCTAACTCGAGCAAATTTACTATCCCGCCCCGCAGGCAGCGCACGAGGCGGTCGCCGTCCCCTTGCCAGGGGATCGAGCCGGCGCGGCATTTTTCCAGGGCCTGGGTGCAGCGAGGTTCGAACAGGCAGCCTTGGGCCGGGGCGTGTCCGTCGCTGATCTGGTTATTTTCCCGCGCGGCCGGGACGATATGTCGATGGGCCGTTCCGTTTTCTCCCTGGTGGGCGTGAATTACCCTGAAAAAGGCGTCGCCCCTGACGCCCCCCAGGTCCCTGACCGCGTCCATGCTCGGAAAGGAACGCGCCAGGGCCAGGGTATAGGGGTGTTGGGTCCGGTGAAAAATGTCCCGGGCCGGCAGGAATTCCATCAGTTGGCCCAGGTACAGCACAGCGGCGTCGTCGGCCAGGCGCGCGGCCAGGTCCAGGTCGTGGGTTATCAAAAGGATGGCCTTTTCCCGTTTCCGGAGGTTGTCAATTACGCCGGCGACAAAGGTCTTGGTCATGGCGTCCAGGGCCGCGGTGGGTTCATCCAGGACCAGGACCGCCGGGTCCAGTATCAAGGCCATGGCCAACAGGGCCCTTTGAATCTGGCCGCCGCTGAGTTCGTGGGGAAACCGATCGCCGCTCTCCCGGGCCAGGCCCATCCGGGCCAGCTCCTCCCGGGCTCGGCCCCGGGCGGACTTCCGGTCCCAGCCTTTTTTATGAATCAAGGGTTCGGCGACCTGGTCGACCACCCGATGCACCGGGTTGAGGTTGGCGGCGCCGTTCTGGAAAACCATGGCCGCCGCGGACCAACGCAGGCTGTTCAGCGCCGCTTCGTCAAGGCCGACGATTTCCCGACCCCCCATGGAAATTTGGCCGCGGACTTCCGCGTTCCGGGGCAACAACCCCATCAGGGCCTTGCCCAGGGTGGTCTTTCCTGAACCGGACTCCCCGATCAGGGCGGTCACCCGGCCGGGAGCGAGGATCAAGTCGACCTGGTCCAGGGCGAGCAGGGCGTGATCGTCATCCCGGTAGGCGACGGTCAGTTGTTTTATGGCGACGTTCACGACTGTTCCCTCAGGCGGGGGTCAAGGACTTTTTCCAGGCCGATGGCCAAAAAGGTGGAGGACATGATCAGCAGGGTCAGGCACAGGACCGGAGGAGTCAGCCAGTGGAGATGGATGTCCAAATAGTAAAATTTGAGGGCGTAACTGATCATGCCGCCCAGGGACTTGCGGCTCGGGTCGAAGAGGCCGAGAAAGGATAGGGAAGCTTCCATGAACATGGCCATTCTGGTCTTGGCGGCGAAGCCCGTCAAGTAAAGGGGGAAAAGCTCCGGCGTCAGGTGGCGGCGGATGATGTAGAAACCCGAGGCCCCCATGCGCCGGGCCGCCTGGATATGCAGGCTGGTCTTGAGGGGCAGGGCCTGGGCCCGAATGCTTTTGGCCGTGGTCGGCCAGGCCAGGGCGGCCAGGGTGAGCGCCAGGACCAGGGGCGAGGGACGAAAGAACGCGGCCAGGAGGATGAGGACCATCACCGCGGGAATAGCCAGGATGACGTCCGCCATTCTCATGAGAATACGGTCGGTCCATCCCCCGAACCAGGCGGCGGCCAGGCCGATGAACGCTCCCAGGAACAGGCCGGCCGTTCCGGCCGCCAGGCCGAACAACATGGTGTTTTTGAGCCCGAAGACCAGTTCGGACAGAATGTCCATGCCGCCGTCGTTGACTCCGAGCCAATGTTCCGCCGAGGGCGGGCTGAGTGGAACGAAGGACATATCGCTGGGGTCGTGGGCGACGAGAAACGGACCCAGCCCCGCCGAAGCGGCCAGGGGGGTCAACAGCAGGATTCCCACAATGAACCAGGGGTCGCGGAGCAGTCTCATTCGGGCGTCAGCCGGCATTTTTCACCCTGGGGTCCAAGCGAAGGTAGACCAGTTCGAGCCCGAGGTTTACGGTCAGCGTCATCAGGGACGAGATAAGGACGATTCCCTGGATCAGGGGCAGGTCCCGCTGGCCGATGGCGTTGAAAAGGAGGGTCCCCAGCCCGGGGTAGGAATGAATGGTCTCGACCACCAAGGCGCCGGTCACCATGAAGGCCAGGCGCAGGCCGAACCTGGTGACCATGGGGAGAAGGGCGTTCCGGGCCGCGTGGGCGTACCTTACCCTCGGGGGTGGAAGTCCCTTGGCCCGGGCGGTCTGGACGAACCGGGCCTTTAGGACCATGATCATGCTTCCCCTGGCCAGGAGGAAATTCCCCGGCAGATAGGCCAGGACCAGGGTGGCCAGGGGCAAGGCCAGATGATGGAAGACGTCCAGCAGCCGGGACCAGGCGCCTTGCTCGGCGTACGCTGTCTCCGCTCCGGCGGCCGGAAACCAGCCGAGATGCAGGGCGAAGACCAGCAGAAGGACTACTCCGCCGCATATTTCCGGAACGCCCTCGAGGACCGTCATGGCCCCTACGCCGGCTTTTTCCAGGAAAGTCCCCCCGCGCCAAGCCGCTTCCACTCCGGCGGTGAACCCTAGAACCATGGAAATAAGGTTGGCGCCGCCCATGAGCAGCAGGGTCCAGGGCAGGGCTTCCAGGAATAAGTCGGAGATCGGGGCCAGGAAGGCGTAGGAGTAACCCCAATCCAGGGAAAGCAGGCGGAGAAGATGCCGGGGAAAGCTTTCCCGGTCAGTGTAAAAGGCCTTGAGCTTGGCTTCCTGCTCGGCGTTGAGGGTGACGTGGGAATTGGAGTACATGGCCGTGACGAAATCGCCCGGCAACAGGCGGGGGAGACTGTGGCTGAGATAGGCCATGGCCAGCCCGGCGGCCAGATAGGCCAGGACCAACCCCATTCTTTTTTTCAACATCTCGTTCATGGCTTGCCGTGGGCGAGACCGAGCCCCACCCGCCCGTCGGGCGGGGCTGGGCTCGTCTATTTTATCAGGGACATTTTATTCTGCGGGATGGGTATGCCCTTGCTTATCCCGCCCTTGGTATAGTACCAATCGACGCCTTTTTTCGGGTTGAACGCGGCCATGGAATCCGGGTAATAGAGGGAGATGGCCGGGACTTCGTCGGCGTAGACTTCCTGTATTCTGAAGACCAGCTCCTTGCGTTTTTCCTGGTCCATGGCCTCGAGTTGTTCTTCCAGCAGCCGGTTGAGTTCCTCGTTGGAATCGAACCGGGCGCTGTTGACCGACCCGGCGCTCCATTTGGACGAAATGGATTCGTTGAGGATTCTCGGGTCGCCGGAAATGCCGCCATGTCCCGAAATCGCCAGGTCGAAGTCCCAGTTCCGGACCTTGCTGTCCGTGGAAGCCTGTTCCAGGTTGACCAGTTCGACTTTCAGCCCCACGTTTAACAGTTGCTTCTTGATGATCTCGCCGTCCCGGTCCGCCACGCTTTCCCCGGCCACGGTGATGTTGGACGACAATAGCTCGATGGCCGGCGTGGCCCCGTCCTTCTGATAAAAACCATCGGCCCCTTTTCGATAACCCAGGGACTCGATCAATTCCCGGGCCTTTTCCGGATTGAACGGGTAGGAGGGGGTGTTGGGATTGTACATGTCATGGTCCACGGTCAGGAGGCCGAGGGAAGCGGGAGTGGCGAACCCCCGGTGGGCCTTGTCGATGATTTCCCGTTGATCGATGGCGTGGGCCAGGGCCTGGCGGAAGGCTTTTTCGCTGAACGGCGGCTTTTTATGGTTGATCATCAATTTCTTGTTCCAGCCGCGTTCATCCTTGATGATCCCGAGCCCCTTTTTTTCCAGGGGCGCGGCCATTTCCGGCTGGATGTTGGCCAGGTCGACTTGACCGGAGGCCAGGGAAATCAAAGGCTTGCCGGAACGCACGTAAATCAGCCGATCGGCCTTGGGCCGACCTTGATAATAATCGGCGAAGGCCTCGAACAGGTACGTTCCCTGGGCCTTGTTGAAATCCTTGAACAGGTAGGGGCCGCTGCCGATGAAAGCCTCGGGTGAATCGAATTTTTCCGGTTCGGCGACCTTTTCCCAGATGTGTTTCGGCAGAATGGGCATGGTCCCGCCGATATCGGAAATAAAGGGCGAGTACGGCCGGGCCAGGTGGAAAACCACGGTTTGCGGGTCCAGGACTTCGGCTCGGGTCGCATCGTCCACGGTTATCCAGTTGTAGGGGTGTTTTTTGTAGTATTCCAGGGTGAAGGCCACGTCCGCGGCGGTGACCGGACGGCCGTCGTGCCATTTGGCCCTGGGATCGAGCTTGAAGGTGAACGCGGTTTTTTCCGCGTCATAGGACCATTCTTGAGCCAGGGCCGGAACGTACCCGGTCCGGTCCTTCCAGACCAAGGTGTCGAACACCCAGCTCAGGCGGACGTAACCCGGCCCCCGGGGATAGTGACGGTAAGGGTTGGGATAGCCCCAGTCCCCCTTGCCGTCGGAAATGCGGATTTCCCCGGCCAGGGCCGGTCCGGGCGCGGCCGTTCCCGGCGCGAGCATCGTGACCGCGAGCACTAGGGACAAAATCGCCTCGAGCAATCGTTTCATTTCTTCCTCCCTTGAAATATCCGGCGTAAACAGGTTTAATTCGAACCGGCGCGGCTAGCGATACAAGGCCGCCAGGGGGTCCAGGCCGTTGGGGAACATGGCCCCGAAGGGTTCGCTTCGACCCAGGTCCGCGGCGGTGCAAAAGTTCATTCCCCTTTCACTTCCGGTCATCATCAGGGGCCGGGCCTTGTCCAGGTCAAGGGAGCGATCTTCCTTCAGGACGTCGTCCCTGACTTCCAGGCGCAACACGCGGCCCAAAAGAAGAACAAACCGGTCTTCCGCGTATTCCTTGACCAGTTCGCATTCCATCCAGGCGTAACATCCGGCCACGCCGGGGGCTTTGACAACGACCGATGGTTTTTCCTCGAGCCCGGCCAAGAGAAATTCGTCTTCCTCGGGGCGGCTGTACCTGGCCGTGGGCGTCACCTTGTCCAGCAGGTCCGTTCCGGCCAGGTTCAAGACGAACTGGGCGGTCGCCCTGATATTATCAAGAGTGTCCCTTTTAACCGCCGAGGCCGCCAGGATAAGGTCCAGGGGCCGCAACACCGGCATGACGCAGGACCAGGGCGCGATGTTCCTTACGCCGGCGACGCTGATGGTGGAAATGAAGCAAACGGGCAGGGGCATGAACCCTTCGCGCATGAACGGCTTGAACAACATCGACTTTTCCTTTCCCAAAAACAAAAACGCCGCGAAAGCATCCCGTCGTTATTCGGGAGCGCCTTCGTGGCGTTCGGCTTGATATATATTTGTCCCACCGGCGCGGGCTTCGTGCCCGCGGATAATTAATACCAAGCCCCTGTTTTTTTGTCAACCCGCGGCGGCCTTAATTTTTTGTCAACCCGCCGGTTAAGGCCCTGGTCTTGAACCGGAAGCCGTTGGGACGCCGGCGGGGGCGGGACCGATAACCGCGCCGCGGGACAAGGAGGGAAAGGGCGAACGGGTCAACCGCGGTTCAAGCGTTCGAGCGCCATTTTAATGTCGTCCCAGGCTTGACCTTTTCTTTCCGGGTGTTCCAACAGAAAGGCGGGGTGAAAGGTGGTCATGACCGGGATTCCCTGGAAGGGGATGAAGCGGTTGCGCAATTGGCCGAGGCGCTTGTTTTCGCCCAATAGGGCTTGGGCTGCTTCCTCGCCCAGGGCCACGATCACCTTGGGTTTTATCAAGGCGATCTGCCGCGGGAGAAATTGCCGGCAGGTCTTGGCGTCGCTTGGGGTCGGTTCTCCCATTTCCCGTGAATGGCATTTGACCAGGTAGGTCAGGTGGCAGTCTTCCCGGGCAAGCTTCATTCCCTTGACGATAATGTTGGTTAATAGGGCGCCGTCGGGGCCGGCGAAGGGACGCCCGGCCCGGTCGTCCTCTTCCCCGGGGCGGTCCGCGATGAACATCAACCCGGACCGGCCGGACCCTTCCCCGAAAACGACGTTTCTTCTTCCCCGGCAAAGGCGGCAGCGGGTGCAGTCGCGGGCCTCTTCCCGAAGGGCCTCCAGGGTCGCGGGAGGGTCCGGGGGGGGGGCGCTCGGCTTGGCCTGGGGGAGCGGTCCCGGCTCGACGGCCGGGACCTCGACCACCCCCAGGGTCCCCATGTAATCCAGAAAGACCTTCAGGTCCCTGGCCAGCTCGCTCCAGCAAGGGCGGTCATCCACCTCGGGATTCCTTTCCGGGGACCAGGGGCAGGATGCGGTCCCAAATGAGTCCGGCGACTTCGTCCTTGGCCAGAAGAGGTAGTTCCTCGACTTCTTCCCGCCTATCGATTATCCAAACCCGGTTGGTGGCGGCGCCGAAGGACTCGTCCGGCGGGCCGATCTGATTGGCGACGATCAAGTCCAGGTTTTTCTTCCTGAGTTTTTCCTTGGCGTGGAGAATAAGGTTTTCCGATTCCGCCGCGAAACCGACCAGGACCTGACGGCCTTTTTTGGCGCCCAACTCGGCCAGGATGTCGGGGTTTCGTTCCAGTTCCACCGGAGCGGGGACCCCGGTTTTTTTCAACTTCCCCTTGATCCGCGCGGCGGGCCGGAAGTCCCCGGGCGCCGCCGCCTTGACCAGGACTTCCACGCGGTCCAGGTTGTTATTAACCGCCGCCTGCATGTCGCGGGTGGATTCCACGGGAATGGTTTCAATGCCGTGGGGCGGGAGCCAGTCGACCGGTCCCGCGATCAGGATGACCTCGGCCCCGCGGCGCCAGGCCGAGACGGCCAGGGATAGGCCCATTTTTCCGGTGGAACGATTGCTGATATAGCGAATGTCGTCCCAGGCCTCCCTGGTCGGGCCGGCGGTGACCATGACCCGCAGACCGCGCATGTCGCCCGGGGAAAGGAGGCGCTTCAGCTCTTCCACGATAAGCGGCGGTTCGGGCAGCCGTCCCTGGCCTTCCCAGCCGCAGGCCAGGAACCCGCTGGCCGGCGCCGCGACCCGGACGCCGTGTTTGGCGAGGCGAGCCAGATTGTCCTGAACGGCCGGGTGGTTGAACATATTGACGTTCATGGAGGGGCAGGCCAGGATCGGGGCCTTGACGGCCAAAAGAAACGTGGAGGCGAAGTCGTCCGCTATCCCCGCGGCCATTTTTCCGATGATATTGGCCGTGGCCGGGGCGATGACCACCGCATCGGCCCAATCGGCCAGGCCGATATGTTCGACTTCAAAGGGGTGGTCGGAACTCCAGAGGTCGACCGCGACCGGGGCCAGGGTCAGAGTCTGGAAGGTCAGGGGCGTTATGAATTTTTGGGCCGCCGCCGTCATGACCGTCCTGACCCTGGCTTCTTCCTTTATCAGCAACCGGGCCAATTCCGCTGATTTATAGGCCGCGATGCCCCCGGTCACAACGAGGACGATCTTTTTTTCCTTTAAAATAGACATGCTGGTTCACACTGACGGAGCGACCCAGATTTCAACCCGGGTCAAAACCGTTTCCTCGTAGATTTCGATCACGCAGACCTTGTTTTCCTTTTCAAACAAAAGAAGCATCTTGGGGCCGTTGAATATGCTTCTGAGGCGCCAACCATCCCGGGGCAGGGCCTTGGAAAAGAACTCGCGCAGGGAATTTATTTCCACATACCCTGAAAAATACAGGGTCCCGGCCCGGAAGGCCCCGGCCTCGAAGAAAAAGGACTTATCCTTGTTGAAATCCAGGACCTCGGGCACCAGGATATCCTTGAAAAAGTCGCGGTGGGCCTGGTCGGCCGATTCCGAGGCCGGTTTGGGCTTGAGAAATTCGGGCGTCCCGGAGCATCCCGTCGTCAGGGCGGGCGGCGCCGACAACATCAGTAACAATACTCCCCACCAGGCGGCGCGGATTTTGATCTTGTTCATGGCTGCTCCTGGATGGTTTCTTCCTTGGGTTGGTTTTGTCGCGGGCCCGCCTGGCCGAAAGGAAAAAGATTGACGGGGTTTTGGGTCCCCATGACCGGTTGGGGAGTGGTTTCGGTTCCGACCTGGTCCGGGGAGGTGTAAGGCGAACCCATGAGCGGCGCCGGCTGCGCGCCCTGACCCGGAAATATTCCCGCCTTGAGGGGGGAGACCCAGATTTCCAGTTCGGCGTCGTCGGGGCGCCTGGTTATTTGGGCGATGATCAGGCATATTTTATTCTTTTTGGTGTATAACAAAATATCTTTTTGATACTTGAAGCTGGAAAGCAGGGTCCATCCGTCTATCTTCATGCTTTCCTTGATGAAAGCCATGACGTCCGGGACCACGCTTCGTCCATGCAAGGACAGGACCCCGACCCGCAACTCCTGGGCCTGATACACGAAGGTGCCCTTGCGGTCCACGGTCAGATCGCTGGGGACTTTAATATCCTCGAAATCCAGGTAGGTTCCCAGGGGGGGAGGCGGAGGAGGAGGGATGAGGTCGGATTCGGCCTTTTCGTTGGACCCCGTGGTTTCGCAACCGGCCAGGATCAGAACCAGGATCGCTATAAAAAGCAGGACCGGGAATATTTTGCTTTTCATATCAAACTCCTCTCAAAAAAGGGTTGAAATTTTTTTCGTTCGACACCGTGGTCATGGGGCCGTGGCCGGGAAACACCTTCATGGCGTCCCCCAAGGGGAAGATTTTTTCCTTGACCGACTTGACCAGGGTTTCGAAGGAGCCGCCCGGAAGGTCGGTCCGGCCGATTGACCCGGCGAAAAGAAGGTCCCCCACAAAAACCGAACCGGCCTCGGACAGGACAAAACTGGTCCCGCCCGGGGAATGACCAGGTGTTTCCAGTGTTTTCAACCGAAGCCGCCCAAAGGCGATTTCATCCCCCTCGGAAAGGCCTTCATCCGGCTGGAACCCTCGATAATGTTCCAACTTGCCGATGCGAATCCTTCCCCCAGCCTTTTTTTTCAATTCGTCCACCCCGCCGGTGTGGTCCCAGTGACCGTGGGTCAGTAGAATGGACCCCAGTTGCAGGCCGTGACGGCCAAGAATCTTCAAAATATCCGGGACGTTTCCCCCGGGATCGATTACCAGGCCCTCCTTGGAGGTTTCATCGCCCAACACGAAGCAGTTGACCATCAGGGGGCCGGCCGCGAGGTGTTCGAAAATCATGGTTATTACCTTCCCAGTCTCGATTGCGCCAAGTCAACCCGCGGGGCCTAGTCCTGAATTATCCCGGAAGCGCCCGACGACCGGCCGCCGGCGCGGCCGCCCTCCGTCGTCGTTCAATACCGGCCGAACGGCGAACTCGACGCCGCGGGTGATTTCAATAGCTTCAATTACCGGATTTTGCACCTATTTTCCCCAGTTCACCTTGGGGCATGTTAACAGCCTTGGGACGGCCGCGTCAAGGGCGAGGCCGACTCCAATTTTTGCTTTAAGTAATTAAATTAGTGTTATTTAATCGCTTTTATGTTCTAATGTCAAGAACTACGTCTTATATTTTATATAATGAAGGCGCCCCAGGCAAGTCGGAAGGCAGCGACGGCATTGGCCTTTTTTTCCACTCCACGCCGGGCGCGGGGATCAATTGGAGATCGTAACCGCGTGAACGACCCCATGGCAGCGGCAGGCGGTGACCACCAGGTAATCGCCGGGCGTTCGCAGGTGGTTTTCCAGGGCTAAAAGGTCCAGGGCGGCTAGTCCTCCCAGTCCGGGGGCCAGTTGTCGGCTTCTAACAACCTCAAGGCCGAAGCCCGGGGCCGGCCATTGGGCCGCCTCGGCGAAGAGGGAGCCTTGGCGCGGCAGGCCGGTATGGGTGCAGCGGCCGGCCGGTTCGGGGCAGTCGTCCGGACAGGTGAAATCGGCGTGACTGATGAAGAAACCGTGGTCCGGCGCGGGCAAGGGGTTGGGGGCCGACTTGATGTATTCAGGCGGGACCGGGACGGGTCGGGCCCGGCGCCCCAGCTTGAGCACGATCCATTTAAAGGCCAAGTGGAAGGGAACGCAGGGGATGACCCACTTCGGCGCGGATTCGGGTCTCAGGTTTTTAACCAGGAACGCCGTTCCGTCGCCCTGGACCGCCTGAACGCCGAGTTCGGCCGGCTCGGCCAGGGCTTCCGGATTCGGGTCGACCACCAGGATTTTGGCGGGGGCGGTCTGGTGGGCCATGATTTCCACGGCCCGTCGGCCGAACCGCCCGCCCCCCACGACCCAGACATCGGCCCGGGTCGGGGAGCGGGGTTCGGAGTTTCCGTCATTTGAAATCAGGGCGGCCAAGGGCGTCATTTCAAAACCTCGTCGCCGGAGGATGGACTGGCAGTCGTTGGTCCCTTCCGACGCCGGCGACTGGTCCCCGCGGCTATTGTTGGGGTTGGCTGTTGTCCATGTATTGGAGAAACTCATCCCTGGGGGAAAGGATCATGGTGGTCCCGGAGTCGAAGGACGTCCGGTACGCCTCGAGACTTCTCTGGAAATTGAAAAATTCCGCGTCCAGATTGTAGGCCTCGGCGTAGACCCGAGTGGCCTCGGCGTCCCCCAGGCCTCTTAGTTCCTGCGACTTTCGGTAGGCCTCGGCCAGGATGACCGTTTTTTCGCGGTCGGCCTCGGACCTGAGCTTCAGGGCCGCTTCCTGACCCTCGGAACGGTATTTCTTGGCCTGGCGCTCGCGTTCGGTCCTCATGCGCCCGAAAACCGCTCGTTCGTTTTCCTTGGGCAGGTCCGCCCGCTTGATCCTGACGTCCAGCACGCTGATGCCGTAGGCCCGGGCCTTGTCGTCGGACCTTTTGGTCACCGCTTCCATCAGGATGGACCGTTTTTGGGAAATGATCTGAATCATGGGGTGTCGTCCGAGTTCGACGCGCAGCTCGGCGAAGATGATGTCGTCCAGCCGTTGCAGGGCCCCGCCGACGTTGCGCACGGCCTTATAGAAAACGAGGGGGTTGGTGATGCGCCATTTGGCGTAGTTATCCACCACCAGGTTCTTTTTATCCTCGGTCAGGATTTCCGCCGGAGCGGCGTCGTAATTCAGAATCCTGTTTTCAAAAAAGATAACTTCCTGAATAATCGGGATTTTGAAATGAAGACCCGGTCCCTTGACGCCGCCTACGGGATTGCCCAACTGGACCACGATCGCCTGCTTGGTTTGATCGACGATGAAGAAGGCCGAGTTCAGCACGGCGAGTCCAATGACCGCGGCGGTGACTATTATTCCGAATTTCCTGTTCATTTTTCGACCTCTCCCTCGGTTTTTTCAGGGGCTTGAGGAGGCGTCCGGGCTTCTTGTGACTGGAGAGGCAAGAGAGACAGGACGTTTTGCTTGTCCTTGTCCATTATGAATTTTTTCCCCTTGGCCAAGACCTGTTCCATGGTCTCGAGATACAGTCTTTTTCTGGTCACGTCCCGGGCCTTTTTGTATTCCTCGTACTGGGAAGTGAACCTCGCGGCGTCGCCCTGGGCCCGCTTGATTTTTTCTTCCTTGTAGGCCTCGGCCTGTAGCTCCAACTGCGCCGCCTGGCCCTTGGCCTTGGGGAGGATGTCGTTGGCGTAGCCCTCGGCTTCGTTGATGAAGCGGTTTTGGTCTTCCCGGGCCGAGGCCACGTCCTTGAAGGCGTCGCTGACCTGCTGGGGGGGGTGGACGGCCTGAAGCTGAACGGCCACGACCGTCAGGCCGCTGGCGTAGATATTCAGGATATTTTGCAGCGAGGTTTCCGTGTCCTTCTGAATTTGGAATTTTCCCGTGGTCAGGACCTCGTCGATTTTGTTCTTGCCGACTACTTCCCGCATGGCCGCTTCCGCCGCGGCCCGGACCGTTTCGAAGGGGTCTTCCAGGTTGAAAAGAAAATCCTCCGGTTTGTCTATTTTATATTGAACGATAAACTGGATGTCGATGATGTTCTCGTCCCCGGTCAGCATCAACGCCTCGTCCGGCACGGGTCGGTACTGGGGCGGCGGGCCGGGATAGACGGTGCGGAACCCGATCTCGAAACGCCGAATTTGGGTTACCGTGGGCTTCAGCACGGATTCGACCGGATAGGGGAGATGATAGTGCGGACCGGGCTCGGTGGTCCGGGAATACTCCCCAAAGCGTTTGACCACGCCCACCTCGTCCGGCGCGACGATGTAGATGCCCGAGAGCAGCCAACCCACGAACAGGAGCGCCGCCAGAATGTACCCGCTGGGCATCCGTCCCTTTATTTTCCTCAGGTTGTCAACCACCTTGTCCAGTTCGGGCGGCTGGACCCCGGGTCCCCGTTTTTGCTGCTGCCATTTCTCCCAGTCCATGGGCATAGGAATAACCTTTTCTTTTTGTATGATTAATATTTCAAAAATAATCCAAGGCGCCATAAAGGACAAGTCAAGATATCATCTCCCCGGCAAGGGCGCCGGGTGGTCAGACGCGGTCACGGCCTGACGCGGGCCGCTATTTCCCTGACGCGGGCTTGGATTTCATCCAGGTCGAGGCTGGTCGCCAAGCCGTTTTCCACCAGTATCCGCCCTTCCACCATCACGGTTTCAACCTCGCGGCCCGAGGCCGAATAAACCAAGTGGGAATAGGGAGAATATAGCGGATGTAAATGAGGTTCGGCCAGGTCCAGAATGATCAGGTCCGCCTTTCGACCCGGGGCCAGGACGCCGACGTCCTTCCCCCAGCCCAGGGCCTCCGCGCCCGCCGGACCCGCCAGGTAAAGGGCCGTTTCCGCCGGCATGGCCGTGGGGTCCTGGTTGAAGGCCTTGGAAAGCAGGGCCAGGGAGCGGAGTTCCCCGAACATGTTCAAATCGTTGTTCGAGGCCGCGCCGTCGGTTCCCAGGGAAAGCCGGACGCCTCGTTGCAGCATCTTCCAGGCCGGGGCCGTTCCCGAGGCCAGCTTCATCTGGCTTTCCACGCAGACGCAGACCGGGGTCCTTCTAGCGGCGAGGATGTCTATTTCCTCGTCTTCCAGATGGACCGCATGGACAACCAGGGTGTCCTGGTCCAGGAGCCCCAGGGAATCGAGATACCTGACCGGCGAAAGGCCGCGCGCGGACCGGACCATCTCGACCTCGGCCGCGGTCTCGGCGACGTGAATTTGAAACAAGGCCCCGAATTCCCTGGCCAGGCCTTTACCCTTGACCAGGGTGTCGGGGGAGCAGGTATAGGGGGAATGACAGAAGACCGAGGGGTGGACCAGGGGGGAGACGCCTTGCCAGGTCTGAAGGAATTCCCGGGCGGTCTCGATGTTCAAGGTCGGGTCTTTCACCCCGGGCGCCGGAAAATCAATGATCCCCTGGCCGGGGGCGACTCGCAGGCCGGCCTCGAGAAAGGCCCGGGCCGCCTGGTCTTCGAAAAAATACCCGTCCGCGGTGGAAGTCGTTCCGGACAGGAGCATCTCCGCCGCGGCCAGCTTGGAGCCCCAATAAACCAAGTCCTCGTCGACAAACCGGGCTTCGGCCGGAAAGATATATTCGTTCAGCCAGGTCATGAGCGGCAGGTCGTCGGCCAGGCCCCGAAACAGAGTCATGGCCCCGTGCCCATGGGCGTTGACCAGGCCGGGCATCACCAGGCGGCCGGAAGCGTCGATGGTTTTGGCGGCCGCGGCGTCCGGGGCGAGGTCGCGCATGGGGCCGACCGCGGCTAGCGCGCCGTTCCTGACCGCCGCGAAACCAGGAGCGATGGGCGCGGCGCCGGGCTCCAGGGTCAGAATCAGCCCGTTTTTGATCAGAATGTCCCACATAATCGGGTCGCTCATCGGACGGTTATTTCCGGGTGCATGGCGATTTCCGTTTTCATGGAATTGGTCACCAGGCAATACCTCCGGGCCAGGTCCAGGGCTTTTTCCACGGCCGGCCGGTCCCGTTCGTCACTGATCGCCACTTTGGGGAAGAGATCGATCCGGGTGAAAAGCAAGCCCTGGTCGGGGACCAGCTCCAGCTTGCCGTCGCCCCGGCAGGCGAATTCATTCCAAGAGGCCTTGACTTTTTTCCCCATGGCCAGAAAGGTGGACATTAAGCAGACCACCGCCGCGGCCACGAACAGGTCCTCGGGAGTCGTCAAGCCCTCATGCCCTCCGAATTCCGGCGGCGTGGTCACGCCCAGCACGGGTTTCCCCTCCAGGTGCAAGTCGCCCTTCTTGTCCCCTGTCCAGCGGACTTCGGCCTGGTAGTGATATTCCTTTTCCATGTTCATTCCTTGCCTTATTTTTTCATCAGACCGGACATTACCACCGAGATGCGCTTAATCTCCCCGACTATTTCTTCCAGGTCAAGGGTTTCCAGGCGCCTGTCCGCCATCAGCACCCGTCCGCCGACCACGTTATGGACGACATCCGCCCCGGAGGCCGCGTAAACCAAATGGCTGACGGGATTGTAAAGCGGGGTGAGGTGAGGCTGGTCCAGGTCGAGAACGATCAGGTCGGCCAGGAATCCCGGGGCGAGGCGGCCGGTCCGGCCTTCCTGGCCCAAAACCTTGGCCCCGGCTGCCGTGGCCATGTCCAGGACCGTCTCGGACTTCATCAGGGTCGGGTCGTTTCCAAAAACCTTATGGAGCTTGGCGGTCATGTCCATGGCCCGGAACATGTCCAGGTTGTTGTTGGAGGCGGGCCCGTCCTTCCCCAGGGCCACGGGAACGCCCGCGCCCATGAGTTGAACGGCCGGGGCCACGCCCGAGGCCAGCTTCATGTTGCTTTCGGGATTGTGAACCGCACGGACGCCCTGGCGACCCAGCAGCTCGATCTCTTCCTCGTCAAGAACGACCAGGTGATCGGCGATGAGGTTGGGAGTCAACAGGCCCAGGTTGTCCAGATGCCGGACGGGCGTGGTCCCGTATCGTTCCTGGATGGTCCGGACTTCTTCCCGGTTTTCCGAGAGGTGGGTGATCAGGGGGACGTTCTTTCTCGCGGCCAGCTCGTGGCAGGCCCGGAGCAGGTCCGGGGAGCAGGTGTAGAGGGCGTGGGGCTCGACCGCGATGGATATGGTTTCATGGCCTTGATACCGGTCGATCAACCGTTCCGTGAACTTGAGGCCCTCGGCCGGCGCCCCGTAATTGGGGGAGGGAAAATCGTATAAAACTTCCCCCAGCACGGCCCGCAGCCCGGATTTTTCGGCGGCCCGGGCCACTTCATGTTCGAAGAGATACATGTCGCAGAAAAAGGTGGTTCCGGTCCTGATCATCTCGGCGCAGCCCAATAGCGCCCCCCAATAGACCATGTCCCCGTTCAGCTTGGCCTCGGCCGGAAAGATATGTTCGTTCAGCCAGGTCATGAGGGGCAGGTCGTCGGCCAGGCCCCTGAAGCAGGTCATGGAGACGTGGGTGTGGGCGTTGACCAAGCCCGGCATGACCAAGCCCCGCCGGGAATCCAGGACCCTGGCGCCCGAGCCGAATTCGGCCATGATCTCGGCGGCGGGACCCACCGCTTCAATGCGCGCGCCCTTGACCGCCACGGCCCCGTTTTTCAAAATCCCCGCTTGGGGGTCCTGGGTGATTATCAGCTCGCCCTTGACAATTAGATCGGCCACGTACTCCCTCCGCCTCGCGAATTATTGAAGCAGCCAACCGCAAAACTTCTGTCCTTGACCCAACTCGTCGTCAGGCTCAACATTAACTCATCGAGATGTTTCAGCAGGTCCGCGGGTTTAAATTTTTGCCTTCCCTGATTTGGGCAAAATATCCGTGTTGTGCAATCGGCTCGAAAGTATTAATAAAGCGCCCGAGGCGCCGTTGTCAACAAAAAGCGGGGGCCGAGGCCGTTCATGGCGTCATTGGGTTTCCCGCGGCAAGTCGCGGCGTTCGACCGCGCGGTTGAAGCCGGTCCGGGGGCGACTTTGGCGAAAGTCCGGGAAACAGCTTGACGTCATAAGTTTTTAATCGATAATTGTCTCGGGGCGGCGGAGGTCGTGGCGTTACTAACGGGGGTGGAATTTTCATGAAGCAGGGAGGACGGGTGATGAAGGTTGAGGCAACAGGTTTGTGGTCCATGGCGTTTTTCTCCTTTCTTATACTATTATCCGCCTGCGGAAGTCTGAATAACGGGACCGCGGGCGAACCGGAGGAAGTAATCGCGGCCAAAATTTGGAAGGGCGAGCTTAAGCCGGGCGGGTATGTCCCTAACCAAGTGCTGGTCAAGTTTCGGGAAGGGATTACGCCTGAACGGGCCATGGAAATGGTCGCCCAGTGGGGCTATGGCGTCATCGGTCGGCCGGGCCAGGCCCAGGTTGTCTGGAACCGCTGGCTGTCGGCTTCCTTGCCGCCCCAAACGGACGTCAGGCAAGCCATGAGAAAGGCGGCGTCCCAGGTCGAGGTCGAATTCGCGCAGCCTAATTTGATCATAAAAATGGAATAGGCCCCTTTGAGTTGAAAGGGCGAGGCAGTTGGCGCGACCAGGGTTGGGCTCATGGCGCGTCCGAGGGGAAAAAAACCGACCCGGCCCCCAAGGGGGGGCTAGCGGTCCGAACAAGGCGGTAGGCCAATGCCCTGTTGGTCGACGGCCAGGCGTTATATCTGGAGGTTGAATGATGAAGCGTATCGCGGCGGTTATAATTGGGATATTGATGACGACGGCGTGCCCGTGGTTTATGGCGGGATGCGAATTCGGAAGTTCCAGCGACTCAAACCCGGTCATATTTCCCCTTCCCGTGAGTAAATACAAGTTCGAATCGTGCCTGGGCAACTCCGTTCAATACCCCAGCGACGATCTCGCCCCGTCGTCTCGCGGAAAAAGCCCAATGGGGACCCCGGCCTGGGGGACCTATGTTCCGGGTGAGGTCCTGGTGAAATTCAAGGACGGCGTGAGCAGGACGGAGGCCCTGGACCTGGTTTCCGGGAACGCCGTTAGGGCCGACGCCGCGAGGGCCGCTTCCGCTTGGACCGGATGGTTGAAGGTCGACCTGGCGGGCCGGGGCCTGCCCGCGGCCCTGGCCGACCTGGCCGCCGTGTCCGGGGTGGAATACGTTCAGCCCAACTATGTTTACCGCGCCGCGGCGGTCCCCAACGACCCCGATTACGGGCAGTTGTGGGGGCTGAACAACACCGGCCAGACCATCAACGATCCCGAGGGCGCGAAGGTCGGGACTTCCGGGATAGACATGGGGTTGGAAGCGGCGTGGGAAGCGCGGACGGATTGTCGTGCAACCCTGATAGCCGTCGTCGACAGCGGCGTTAATTACCTGCACCAGGACCTGGCCGCCAACATGTGGGACGGGACCGGCTGCCCGACCGGGTACGATTGTTCCAAGCACGGCTATGATTTCGTGGACAACGACAATGATCCCATGGACCTCGACGGCCACGGGACCCATGTGGCCGGGACCATCGGCGCGGCGGGGGATAACGGCTTGGGGCTCGCCGGCGTCTGCTGGTCGGCCAATTTGATGGCTGTCCGGGTTTTAAACAGCGCCGGACAAGGAACTTCGGAATCGATCTCCGCCGGAATGACCTTCGCCGCGGAGGCCGGGGCCAAGGTCATCAACATGAGCCTGGGTGGAGACGGACAAGACCAAATGATGTTCGACGCGGCGAAAAAAATTCGGGACGCCGGGGCGATCCTGGTGGTCTCGGCCGGGAATGATTCCGCGGACAACGACAGCCTGTTCAGTCATCCCGGGTGTTTCAATTTCGATAACATTATCAACGTGGCCGCGCTTGGGCCCGACGGCGGCCTCGCCGATTTTTCCAACCATGGCGCCGTCTCGGTGGATGTGGCCGGTCCCGGGGTTTCCATATACAGTTCCCATGCCGGCGTGACGACCGAGTTCGCTTTGGACGACGGGACCTGGCAATTCAGCCCCGGGTCGATGTGGGGCTGGGGGGCCTGCGAACATGAAGGGGCGCTCATGGACGTTCTCGCCGACCCGGCGGATTTTTGCGGCGGCGGGGTATACGAAAACAACGCGGACCACCAGGCCTGGACGCAACTCAGCGATAATTTTATTGACCTCGGCCCCTTCGACAGCGCCAGCCTGGCGGTTTGGGTCAACCTGGCCCTTGACGAGGGAGATTTTCTTCGGGTGGGGATCAATTCCAATGGCGGGAACCCCTTTGACCCGGGCGGGACAATCATATTCGAATCGGACGAAGGCGACACCGAGGGTAAATTCACCGACTTCGCCTTCACCCTGGACGGCTGCCTGAGCGCGGATTGTTCGATCGGAATGCGACTTCAAACCGATGGTTCCGGCCAAAACGGCGGCGTGGCCGTACTCGCCGATTCCAATATGACCATCACCGGCCTGACCTTGGCCGACGATCAGTACAGGTACATGGAAGGAACATCCATGGCCTCCCCGAATGTCGCCGGCGTGGTCGCGCTGCTGTGGTCGCAATATCCGCAAGCTTCCTACCGGGACGTGATTCTCGCCGTGTTCGACGGGACCAAGCCCGTGGCGAGCCTGGCCGGAAAAACCTGCACCGGAGGCCTGGTTAACGCCGCAAACTCCCTGGACCTGCTGGCTGAATGGTATAACCAGCCCTGGATTACGCAGCCCGAGTAGCCCTGGACCGCCGGTGAAAACAGTCGCCGGCGGTTGTAAAATAATTCGGACATCCAATAGTGGGGGCGACAATCGGAAAATATGGAAAAAACGCTTGGCGTCCGGAGCTGGGCGGCGGGGCTTGACAAAAGCGTTTTTTCATGTAAAGTTTTTATTTATTTGAATAAATAAACAATTATCTTGTTCGCTCAAGTTGGAGTGTGGCCATGAAAGTTAGGTTTGTCGCCTGGTTGGCGATCCTGGTCTTGGGAACATGGTGGACAGGCCCGGCGTGGGGGGCGCCAGGCCCCCGGGCAGCCTTGGTGATCGGTAACAGCGATTATGGTTTTTCTCCCCTGGATAACCCGGTCAACGACGCCCGGGACTTGGCCAAGGCTTTGGAACGGGTCGGCTTCACGGTCGATTTGAAGCTCAACGCCAGCCGCGCGGTCATGCTTCAAGCCATTAGGGATTTTGGGTACAAGATCGGAAAGGGCGGAGTGGGGCTATTCTACTACGCCGGCCACGGCATTCAGGTCAAGGGAGAGAACTATCTGGTGCCGGTGGATTCCACTCTCCAAAACGAAGATGAAGTCGAGGAATATTGCCTCAGGGTCTCGGCCGTGCTTCGAAAAATGGAAACAGCGGGCAATGGGTTGAATATCATCATCCTCGACGCCTGTCGCGACAATCCCTTCGGCGGCAAGGTCCGTAGTCTGCACAAGGGATTGGCGCAAATGGACGCCCCGACCGGCTCCGTGCTGGCCTATGCCACGGCCCCCGGGGCCACCGCCGCCGACGGGGCGGGGAAAAACGGCCTTTACACGTCCAGCCTGCTTAAATATTTGTCCTTGCCGGGGCAGCGACTGGAGGATTTGTTTATCAACGTTCGGAACGAGGTCCGGGAGGTTTCCAAGGGGACCCAGGTTCCCTGGGAAACAAGCTCGCTGACCGGCGCGTTTTATTTCATCCCCCAGGCGTCGACCCCGGCCCCGGCCGCCGCCGTCCCGGCCGCTTCCGTCCCGGCCGCCGCGCCCACCTACGCTCCGGCCCAGCCCCTGCCCCCGCCGACCAAGGGCACGGTCGATTATGATTCGGTGATCAAGCAACGGGCCGAGGCGGAAAAACAGTGGGGCGACTGGCAAACCCAGATGGAAAAGGAATACCAGAAACTGTTGCGGTACGACCAGAACCAGCGTTTGACCCCCGAGGAAAAAAACAGGGGTTGGACGACTTTCCTGGCCGCTTACCAGGCTGACAACCCTTATTCCAAAAACGACGAAAATTTAAGAAAATTGGCCGGAACCAAGAACAATTTCTGGTCCACCAAGAGTCGGGCGGTCAAGCTCGTTCCCACCGGTCCGGTACAGACCGCCATGGGGGAGCGTCCCCTGGTCAAGGAGCCCGCGGGCGCGGAAACTTTCACCAATGACCTGGGGATGACTTTTCGCCTGATCCGCTCCGGCAGCTTCAACATGGGCAGTCCGGACGAGGAACTGGGACGGGAGAGGGATGAAGCGAAAGTCTTGGTGAAACTCAACCGGTCCTATTACATTCAGACGACTGAAGTCACCCAGGCGCAGTGGAAAAAAGTGATGGGCGACAATCCTTCCCAATACAAGGACTGTGGAGAAAATTGTCCCGTGGACAGCGTGTCCTGGACCATGATCCAGGAATTTTTAAAAAGACTCAACGCGAAGGACGGCGCCGGGAAATATCGTCTCCCCACCGAAGCCGAATGGGAATACGCCTGCCGAGCCGGGTCATCCACCGCCTTCGCCAATGGGGAGATCACCCAGGTTCGGGGCGTCGACCCGGTTTTGGATAAAATCGGGTGGTACGCCGGCAACTCGGGGTTGAAGCCTCATCCCGTCGCCAAGCTCGCGCCTAATCGTTGGGGTCTTTACGACATGCACGGGAATGTTTATGAATGGTGCCAGGACTGGTATGATTACTACCCCGAAAACTTCACGCAGGACCCGAAGGGACCGGAATCCGGCCGGTATAGGGTCATACGCAGCGGAAGTTGGTATTGGCACCCCTGGAGCGAACGTTCGGCCGACCGCTTTTACGATTATCCGGACACCTACCAATATTACTATGGCTTTCGATTAGCCAGGGACTTGTAGAAGGACGACAACCGGGGCCGGTTGAACGACCGGCCCCGCTTGAGCTTACCCGCGGCCGAATATCTCGGTCATTTCCCGGAGGCGACCCGCCAGGTCCGAAGTCAGCCGAAGGGGGTCGACCCGCCAGAGCCAGTTGCCCTTGATGCTGCCCGGACGATTCATCCGGCCTTCCTGTCCGCACCCCAGGACGTCCTGCAGGGGCAGAATCACGGTGTTGGCCACCGAGGCCAAGGCCAGGCGAATGAATTCCCAGCTAATATTTCGAGGTTCGACCTCCCGGCCCAGATACTGGAATAAACGGTTTTTCTCCTCGGGCGCGGCTTCGTTTTCCAACCACCCCCGCACCGTATTGTTATCGTGGGTTCCGGTGAAAACCACGGAATTAGGCGTGTGGTTATGGGGGGCGAAGGGGTTCGACCCGAGATCGTCCCCGAAGGCGAATAACAGGATTTTCATTCCCGGCAGGCCGAAATGGGATATAAGCTCCCGTACGTCGGAGTCTATCACCCCCAAGTCCTCGGCTATAAAGGGCAGGGACGGAAAGCTCCTGGCCACGCGGGTCAGGAAGTCCCGGCCCGGCGCGGGAACCCAGGAACCGTTAATCGCCGTGTCTTGGCCGGCCGGCACTTCCCAATAGGCGGACAATCCCCGGAAATGGTCGATGCGGATGAAGTCCATCAGGTCGAGGGCTCGTTCGAAGCGGCGAAGCCACCAGTCGTACCCGGTTTTGCGTATTTCATCCCAGTCGTATACGGGATTCCCCCACAGTTGGCCCGTTTCACTGAAATAATCCGGGGGAACGCCGGAGACGAACCGCGGTCTCCTGTCCTGGTCCAACTTGAACAGCGCGGGATTGGCCCACACCTCGGCGCTGTGGTAGTCGACATAGATGGGTAGGTCCCCGATGAAGCTAATTCCCCGGGACCGGCCGCGGCTTCTGAGCCGACTCCATTGTTCCATGAATTGAAATTGCAGGAATTTTTCGCGCCGGATTTCCAGGAACAACTCCTGCCGGGCAACCCGCATGGCTTCGGGATGGCGGTCCCTTATCGCCTCGGGCCAACTGTCCCAGTATTGATTAGGGTATTTATTGCCCAGGGCTGAAAACAGCGCGTAATCGTCAAGCCAAGTTGAATTTTTTTGACAAAAAGCCTGAAAAATAGCGTCTTCCGGTGAAAACCGCCGAAAAGCCGTCTCCAGGATGCTGTTTTTGAAGTCAATGGCTTGCTCGAAGCCTTCTTCTCCCTCCGAAAAGGGTCGGCCAAGGATTTCGTCGGGCTCAATAAGCCCGTCTTGAACCAAAAGCTCGGGACTGATCAGTTGTGGATTGCCGGCGAAGGCGGAAGGACTTTGGTACGGCGAGAATCCGCGGGCCGCGTCAGTCGGGTTCAGGGGTAGGAATTGCCAGTAGGATTGCTTGGCCTCGACAAGGAATTCCACGAACCGGTGAGCGCCCGGCCCCAAGTCTCCCATGCCGAAAGGCGACGGAAGTGAAGTTAGGTGTAAAAGGATCCCACTGGCTCTTGTTTTCATTAAAAACTCCTGCTCATTGCTTCATGCTCGGCTAAATATACCGTGACTCGCCGATTTTTTCCCTCCTTATTTAGGTGGACGTCCATTTTAGAAATAGTTTGGATGTCTTTATTACAGTCTTCCTTATTACAGTCACACCTTGTTGAACCCGCCCGGGGCAAACCCAACAGGGCGCCCACGGGGAGGCTCCCCTACATGCGCCGCCCACGGTGGTGGCGAGAGGCTTGTAGGGCAGGTCCCCGCGCGCGCCCTCTTGTGATCGTGATCGGGGGGGACTCCTTGTCCGACCCGCCCGGGGCAAACCCAAAAGGGCGCCCACGGGGAGGCGCCCCTACATGCGCCGCCCACGTTGGTAGCGAAAGGCTTGTAGGGGCAGGTCTCCGCGCGCGCCCTTTTGTGGGCGTGTTCGGGGGGACGCCTTGTTGAACCCGCCCGGGGCAAACCCAACAGGGCGCCCACGGGGAGGCGCCCCTACATGCGCCGCCCACGGTGGTGGCGAGAGGCTTGTAGGGCAGGTCCCCGCGCGCGCCCTCTTGTGATCGTGATCGGGGGGACGCCTTGTTGAACCCGCCCGGGGCAAACCCAACAGGGCGCCCACGGGGAGGCGCCCCTAGATGCGCCGCCCACGTTGGTGGCGAAAGGCTTGTAGGGTGTGCAACGCGCACCATCTTTAACTATTTTGCGGGCCCGACCACGGTAAATTGGAGACGTTGGCCGGCGCCTTGCGGCGGGGCTGCTCCGCCCCCCGCGCGCCTGGCGGTGGGCTTCGAGAGACTCCTTCCCGTCCCCGGGTCAGGGGCGCGCCGGAGCCGGCGCCCCCGGCGACCCCCGGCTCTTTTTCCGGAGAACCCGCCTGGCGGCGGTTTCACGCCCCGAAACGTCCTGTTTCGAGGGCGGGAAGGGCGGGCGTCCATGCCCGCCCAAAGAAATCCGGGGCGCTTGGAATTGCTTGGCCGAGCATGCCTCCGCTGGTCAAAAAAATAATGTAATCTCCGTAGGTTGGGTTGAGCCGTAGGCGAAACCCAACATCTTGGCCGGCCCCGTCGGCCCGGGTGAACCAAGGACTCCCCCCTCACCCCAGCCCTCTCCCCCCGTCGGGGGGCGAGGGAGATAATTGTCTGGCCCGGCCCGCGCCTCCGTTTGGAACAAGGTGGTGTCTTTCGGAATAAAAGGAACAATACAATTTCAGATGGCCAGGTTTTAGGCATTATCAGATGGCCGCTGACAGTCGCCCGACCCGTTTGCTTCTCGCGGCGCGCGGCGGGGACAAGGGCTAGCCCGACGACCAGGACTCCGCGGCCCGGGTTCGGGGAATTACGGCCCCGCCCCCCGAAAAATGAATGCGACCGGAAGACGGGGTGGAGGCCGAGCCTTTCCCCGCCCGTCCCTTGCGGCCGGTTAGTGCAAAACCGGGGCGCGCCGGGGCTCATACTCCTCCACCAGTCTGTAGGGTGCGCAACGCGCACCATCTTTTACTGTTTTGCGGGCCTTGCCGCGGTAAATTGGAGACGTTGGCCGGCGCCGCGCGGGCGGGGCTGCTCCGCCCCTCGCGCGGCCTGGCGCTGGGCTTCGAGAGACTCCTTCCCGTCCCAGGGTCAGGGGCGCGCCGGAGCCGGCGCCCCCGGCGACCCCCGGCTCTTTTTCCGGAGAACCCGCCTGGCGGCGGTTTCACGCCCCGAAACGTCCTGTTTCGA
>JAZDGM010000226.1:0-23974 GCA_043806915.1 Pseudomonadota bacterium
TCAATGGTGTGGGTTCCATCCCGGTGAGCGACGGACGGGGGATTACGGGCAACTTCAATATCGGCCAGTGGGGGAACAACAGCTGGTCAGGCGCAATGAACGGACAGGGAAACCTCTCCGGAGGCCCATACACCGGACCGGTAAAATTCCAGGGCGGTGTCAACGGCACGCATACAGGCGGCACATCCGGGAGCTTATCGGGGACAGGGTCCGGGACGGCAACAAGATAGGGTAACGTGAAGTATGACGGCTTCGTAAAAAGTCGTCATACCCGCGAAAGCGGGTATCCAGGTTCGCCGAAAGTAAATATCCAACAAACTGCTGGACAATTGGCCGGGCGGTTCTATTCGCAACTTGTGCAAGGGGCGCCTGCACAATTCCCAGGCTTTCAGCGCGGGGGCCAATCATGACCGGGGCCGCCCGCAATCTGCTGGAACAGCACTTCGACGCCGCCTTTGCCGCACCCGGCGGCATCGCCAGGTTGCGCGAAATGATCCTGACCCTGGCCAGGCAGGGCAAGCTGGTGGAGCAGGACCCCAACGACCCGCCCGCTTCGGAACTGCTGAAAGAGATCGAAGCCGAAAAACAGCGGTTGGTGAAGGCCGGCAAAATCAAACAGCCCAAGCCTCCGCCGCCCATCAAGCCGGAGGAAGCGCCCTATTCCTTTACCGTTTCAAGGCGACTTGACATCCATTCCCAATATCGATGATATATCAAGTGATACAGCGAACGCCAGGAATCATACCGCCGGCAATTCGGTTGGTTCAACAAGGAGAAATCCATTGGCCGAGCAATATAGCATCGCGAGGTTGGTCCGGGCGCTTCGGGAACTTACTGGTCTGACTCAAGAAAAATTCGCGGCCAGACTCGGGGTGACCTTTCCGACGATCAACCGTTGGGAGAACAACCGCGCCAAACCATCGCCTCTCGCGGTGGAAAAGATCGAGAGCTTGCTGCGTAGTCTGGGCGACAAGGGCGAGACCCTGCACCGCGAATATTTTGGAAAGGACGAGTAGGCATGGCCCAGCTTGAACACATCGAAGCCATTGAAAAGCGGCTCTGGAGCGCGGCGGACACTTTGCGGGCGAACTCGAACTACGCCAGCAATGAATATTTCCTGCCCGTGATGGGCTTGGTTTTTCTTCGGCACGCCTACAGCCGCTATCTCGCCGTCAAGGACGACATCGTGGCCAGTCTACCCCAACGCGGCGGCAAGATTCGGCCTCTGACAAAAGAGGACTTTTCGCGGAAAAGCGCCATCTTCCTTCAGCCCCAAGCCCAGTTCGATACGCTCGTGGCCCTGCCCGATAGCACGGATCGCGCCAAGGCCATCATCGAGGCGATGGAGTCCATCGAGGCCGACTACCAAAACCTGCGCGGCGTCCCGCCCAAGTTGATGAACGGGGAGGTGGCGGTATGAGCAGTCTCAAGGCAATCGAGAAAAGGGTTTTTGAAAACCTGTTCAAAATGGCGAGCGGTTATGTACTCGACTTCTCGAACAACACGTTTGCCGAGTTTTTCCGTGAGACTGCCAATATCGATATCTATGGACCAAAATACGACTTCAACGGCGACTCCAAGGCCAAACGGTTACGGGCATTTTGGGAGACCGCGCCGGATGCCTTGGTCGGCAAGGTGCTTTCCGGGTTGCTGGAGGTCTGGCAGTTCGACGCCGAGCGGAATGGGTTGACAAACGACGCCCCGCAATACAAGCAGGCGGCGCGTATTGTCGCCCGGTTGACCGGCAAGCAGCCTGATCCAGCGGCCACTGAGCAGGAATTCCTGCATCGGCAATATCAGAACATCTCCATCAAGAACCTTCCCATTGACCCCAACCTGGCGCCGGTGTTGGAGTCCCGCTTGACGGAGGCGCAGCACTGCCTGGCGTCCGCCCCGCTGGCGACCATTTTCCTGTGTGGAAGCATCCTGGAAGGCATCCTGCTGGGTGTCGCTCTGCAAAGGCCAAAAGAGTTCAACCAGGCCGCCAACTCGCCGAAGGACAAGGAGAACAAGGTCAAGCCGTTCCAGGAGTGGTCGCTGTCGCAGTTTATCGATGTCGCCCACGGGTTGGGAGCGTTAAAACTGGATGTCAAAAAGTTCAGCCATGAACTGCGGGATTTCCGTAATTACATCCATCCCTACCAGCAGATCGCATCCAAATTCACACCCGACAAGCATACGGCCGAGATCTGCCCGCAAGTGCTGAAGGCAGCCATCGCCGATTTATCAGGAGGCCGGAAATGAACAAATTCAATGAATACGACGAGGCGACGCCATGAGCACTGCCGGAATCCTGCCTCATTGGAACGGTGTTGGCGTGTTGCCGCCGGTCAGGCCGGAGATGCCGGGCAACAGTCCTGAACGGTCCCCCTATCGAGTGCCGCTGGCGGGTTTTGTGGACCGGTTCGCAACCTCGCCGGAACGGATGGCGATTCTGAAGGGTTTGTTGCTGTTTCGCGGGAAATTGCATGAACTGGGCATTGTCTCCGGTTTTCAGTGGTTGGACGGCAGCTTTCTTGAGCAGATTGAAATTCTGGAAAGCCGTCATCCACGCGACATGGATGTCGTGACGTTTTTCGACATGCCGACAGGTGAAAATCAACGGTCGCTGTTCCAGAAGGCCGGGCAGCTTTTCGATCAGAAGTTTCTCAAGGCAACCTATGCGATTGACGGGTATTTCAGCGTGCTTGGGCAACCCGTCGATGCCTGGCAAATTCAAAGCATTACCTATTGGTACAGTATGTGGTCGCATCGTCGTGACGGTCTGTGGAAGGGATTTGTTCAGGTTGACCTGAACACTTCCCAGGATACCGATGCGCGAGCGGTCCTGAATATAAGCGGGGGTGGGCAACATGAATAAACAACATCTTTCCGTTGCCGCCGAAATCCGTGAACTGGAAGAACTGCTTGCCGCTATTCCTGAAGAGAACGTGATTGAGCGGATGAGCCTGGAAGCGCGCCTGCAAACCACCAGGGATATCTTGGCCGCGTTGCCGCAAACCAGGGAAGCGCCAAAGGCGCGGCTCACTTTCAGAGGCAGACCGGTTTTCGGTAGTCACGGCATATCGGCGGATTTTGGGGCAAAAGCCGCGGGTGCTTTTTCAGACGCGTTTGCCGTGGTCGCGGCGGGACTGAGCGAAGGCTTGCGGCATATCGGGCCGATCCCCAACCGGAACAGAAATCAGTTGCTGATCACCGGCGCCGCAATCGGCTCATTCGGTTTTGAATTTGAGCTACCCGCCCAGCCTGCAATATTATTTCCAGAGCTTGAAAAAGCCGAAGAGGCCATGAAGAAAATCGAAAA
Source organism: Pseudomonadota bacterium (assembly GCA_043806915.1). Lineage (GTDB taxonomy): Bacteria > Desulfobacterota > Desulfarculia > Adiutricales > JAGVGV01 > JAZDGM01. The sequence goes on from JAZDGM010000226.1 coordinate 3,305, forward strand.
CCTCTTCCGCCTCGCGGCCGAGGGCAGCGATGATGATATTGCCGAGGTGATTGATGAGATACACCCAAGGGCGGTCAAAAAAGTGTATGAATTTCTCGACCTCCTGGTTCAGCAGCAGGCCTGGTGCGGTTTGGAGTTCGGCGACCGGAGTTTCCGCTATGCGGATTATGAGCAACTCAAGGCGTCATCCGCCCGATTGCGGGATGACAATATCCAGGAGCGCGAAGAAAGCTATCGGGGAGAGTTTCAAGGCGTTCTGCCCGCGGGAAGAAAGTTTGAATTCAAGTTGCTGGATCAGGAGGGGCTGATTCGTGGAAAAGTCGATGTTGCCATTGCAGATCCCGACATCCTGAATCGCGAATGGCTCCATAAGCCGGTAACCATAAAGCTGAGCGTCATGCAGGTGGGCCAAGGACGACCGCGATTTACGTTGATGTCCTTGGACGATTTGACGATAGACGGCTCTGTATCGCCGTGAACTGGAGGCCGTTTATGCTGAATAAAATCAAACTCAATAATTTCGGCCCTCTCGTCAAACTGGATTGGCCGAAGCTCGGGCCGATCAATCTGGTGATCGGCGGCAACGGCGCCGGCAAGACATTCCTCCTGAAAGCCCTCTACAGCGCCATGCGGACCCTGGTGGATTACAAGCGAATTTCGATGAGTTCATTGCGGATATCCGTGAAAAACTGGTCAATGCCTTTTCCCTTGGCTGGGCCTCCTGTTCTAAACGGCGCCAACAGGCCGAGGCGGAACTGCCTGATCCTTTCCAGGCGCTTGATTTGTCGCGGGCCGGGGTACGGTTTGTGTTGGTGATAAACGGTCATCAGGAAGCATGGCTGCCTCCGATTCAGGACGCGTTGAAAAAAGCGCTTCATTCCACCGTCAAAACCTGGCGCTTCGCTCCGACCTCGGTGGCGGTCATCAATGAAGAGCTTGCCAGGCAACATGGCTTGATCCTTCCAGCACAGGGAGGAGCGGCATGACTGGAATCATCAGTATGGGAGACTATTGCATGGGAGGGAGACCACGGTGACGTCCAGCGCCTACACCGAAGACACGCTCGTTCAGCAAACGACCGCCAGGTATCTTGAACAGCAACTCGGCTGGGAATCAATTTACGCCTACAACAACGAGGATTTCGGGCCGGACAGCCTGCTGGGCCGGACGTCGGACCGCGAGGTGGTGTTGACCCGCGCTTTGCGGACGAAGATCGAAGAATTGAATCCGGGACTAACGGCCGAGGCTTATGAAGACGCCGTCCGTCAGATCGTCACGGTCTCCGCCGCGCAGACCTTGCTCGCCACTAACCGCGATAAATACGAATTGGTCAAGGACGGTGTGCGGGTCGCTTTCCACAACAAAAAAGGAGAGCTGGTGCGCGGGCGCCTCCGGGTCTTTGATTTCGATTCCCCCGAGAACAATCATTTCCTCTGTGTGCGGGAACTGTGGGTGCGCGGCGACCTGTACCGCCGCCGGGCGGACATCGTGGGATTCGTCAACGGCCTGCCGCTCTTGTTCATGGAGCTGAAGAACATCGGCAAGGACATTCGCGCCGCGTACGAGGGCAACTTCCTGGACTACAAGGACACCGTTCCGCACCTGTTCCATCACAATGCGCTAGTCGTTCTGGCCAACGGCGTGGAGGCCAAACTCGGTTTGGTCGCCAGTCGCTTCGATCATTTCCACGAGTGGAAGCGGCTGGCCGAGGAACAGTCGGGCGCCATAAATATGGAGACATTGCTCAAGGGCGTGTGCGAGAAGACAAATTTCATGGACCTGGTGGAGAACTTCATTATCTTCGACGACTCGGCCGGGGAATCCAGGAAGATATTGGCCCGGAATCATCAGTTTCTGGGCGTCAACCGGGCCATCGAGGCTGTCCGGGACCGAAAGAACCGGAACGGTAAGCTGGGTGTGTTCTGGCATACGCTGGGGTCGGGCAAGAGCTATTCGATGGTGTTCTTCACCAGGAAGGTTCATCGCAAACTGGGGGGTAACTTTACGTTTTTGGTCCTGACGGATCGCGACGACCTGGACGCGCAGATTTACAAAACCTTCGCGGGGTGTGGCGTGGTAGACAACGATCGAGACCCTTGCCGGGCCGCGAGCGGAGAGGACCTCCCCCAGTTGCTGGCCCAGCACAAGTCATATCTTTTTTCACTAATCCAAAAATTCAACCAAACCGTTATCGAAGGCGAACCCTACACCCAGCGGGACGATATTATCGTTATCACCGACGAGGCCCACCGCACCCAGTACGGCACGCTGGCGCTCAACATGCGAAATGCACTGCCGAAAGCCAGTTATATCGGTTTCACCGGCACGCCGCTGTTCAAGGACGACGAGATCACACGGCGCTTTTTCGGCGAGTACGTCTCCACCTATGATTTCCAGCGAGCCGTCGAGGATAAGGCCACCGTGCCGCTCTATTATGATGCGCGCGGCGATAAACTCGGCGTGGCGGTTGGCGACCTGAACGAACGGATCGCCGAGAAACTGGAAGAACTGGAGACCGGCAATATCGATGTGGAGCGGCGCCTGGAGCAGGAACTGAAGCGCGACTATCACATCATCACGGCCGGGAAGCGCATTGACCAGGTGGCCCGCGATTTTGTGCTGCATTACTCCAAGGCCTGGGAAACCGGCAAGGCCATGCTGGTCTGTATCGACAAGATCACTTGCGTGAGGATGCACGGGTTGATTGAATTCTATTGGAGGGAGAGAATCCGTGAGTTGCAAGCGGAGGCGCCCGCGGCCGCGGATGAGCAGGATGAGCAGTACCGGCGACGCCGGATCGAGTGGATGCGACAGACGCTAATGGCGGTCGTGGTAAGCGAGGAGCAAGGCGAGGTCGAGAAATTCCGCAAGTGGGAGCTGGACATCACGCCGCATCGACGCTTGATCAAGGAAGGCATCGCTCTGCCGGAGACCATGCGACGACAGCCTCGGTTCCAGAATATGCAACGGTTGTCGCTGGACGATGCGTTCAAGGCCGAAGAGCACCCCTTTCGCGTCGCCATCGTCTGTGCCATGTGGCTGACGGGTTTTGATGTCCCCAGCCTTTCCACCCTGTACCTGGACAAGCCGCTCATGGCGCATACGCTGATGCAGGCCATTGCGCGGGCGAATCGCGTGAATGAGGGCAAGAACAACGGGATGATCGTGGATTATTGCGGCATCCTGAAGAACCTCCGTAAGGCGCTGGCGACGTTTGCCGGAACTGGCGATGACGGTCGCGGCGGCGGGGGCGGCGAGACCGATCCAGCCCAACCGGATGAACATCTGTTGGCCGACCTTGCGGAAGCGATTGCTCTTGTGCGAGCGTTTTTGGCTGATCGAAAGGCATCATTGAACGAGATCATTACCCAGGCGGGATTCGCCAGGAATGCCGCGATCCTTGCGGCCAAGGAAGCGGCCAATGAAAGCGACGAAACGAGGAAACGCTTTGAGGTGATGAGCCGGGCCGTGTTCTCGAAGTTCAAAGCCTGCATCACGGTCGCGGGCGTTAACAATTATCGAGGGAACTACGAAGCGATTAACATCGTTTACAAAAGCCTGCAACAGGATCGGGAACGGGCGGATATCTCAGCTATTATCCGTCAACTTCATCAAATCGTTGACGAGGCCATTGTGACCCGGTCCAATTACGCCTCGGCAGCGCCCGGAGTTTACGATATCAGCAAGATCGACTTTGACCGGCTTCGTCGGGAGTTCGAACGCGCTCCGGCCAAACGCACCACCGTTCAGAATTTGAAAACCGCCATCGAACGACGCCTGCGGCGCATGCTCCAGCAGAATCCGTTGCGCACCGATTTCCAGCGGCGCTATGAGGAGATCGTTGCCGAGTACAACCGCGAGAAGGATCGGGCGACCATTGAGAAGACGTTCGAGGCGCTCTTGCGGATCATTGATGAGATGGGCGAGGAAGAGAGCCGGGCAATACGGGAGGGCCTGGAGGAGGAATCCTTGGCCATGTTCGACCTACTGAAAAAACCGGACTTGACGCCCAGCGAGGTCAAACGCATCAAAGTTATCGCGGTCGAACTGCTTGAAACGCTCAGAGCTGAAAAATTGCGGATCAATCGTTGGCGCGATAAGGAATCGACTCGCGACGAGGTCCGTATGACTATTTATGATTACCTCTATAGCAAGGAAACCGGATTGCCTAACGCTTATACAGATGCCGACGTGCGAGACAAGACGGAGGAGGTTTTCGTCCATGTGTTCCGGGCCTACCCGACGGCTCCATCACCCTACTACGCCGGCATGGCATCTTAGGTTTGGAAACATCGGCTTACGAGATCAATGGATGTCTTTGTAAAAAATCTTCTCTTTTAGCGAGAGAATCCGTTCGACCCAGCGGAAACCCTTTTGGTTTTATGCGCCAAAGCTGCGTTTACACCATAACACTCCGAGGCGCAAAGCCCTTTCGGCTCGATTGTTGGTCCTTTCGACGCCCGGGTGATCGAGGAAAGTCCAGAGCGACTCAATCTCGCGAACTATCCGGCGGCCGGACAGCTTGCTGGGTTTCATTCCGAACCCGGCGGCGCCGGCCGGGTCCAGGGGCATTTTCCTCGCCGCGGGCCCTAGGCTTTGGCCCGTTACCCTTCCAAGCGTAACAAGCCGGGAAGGGGCCGGCGTCCAATAATTCCATAACCACCAAAAATATCTTCCTTTTCCCGGTACGCGGATCGTTTTTTTCTTCAGCCCTGGCCAAAGGGTTGCCGGTATGATAATCCAGATAATGGAGAAAATGCGTAGGCGGGCCTTCTTTTCTAGAGCGCCGTCCATTCCAGGGAAGACCGCCGGCATACCTCCATTTCAGCCATCAATTTCAAGCAGTTGAATTTTTGCTTTCCCTCGCCCCATTCAAAAGGCGCGGGGGTTTGGCGCCTGGCTCTAGAATATGGATTATCGTCAAGGGATGTTTTCGATCCGCCATTTCGGTCCGACCGGGTGGGGCGGCGAGCGGACGCGCCCGTCTTCCGGATAACCGCTGGGGGTTTTTCATGGCCGCGGGAGAGTTCAACGTCGTTTTCAAAGGGCTGGTCAAGGACCGGGACCCCGGGGAAATCAGGAAAAAACTTGCCGCCATCTATAAAGGCGACGCTTCCAGGGTGGATGTTTTTTTTCAGGGCAAGCCGGTCCTGGTGAAAAAAGGGGTGGACCAGGAAACCGCCTTGAATTTTCAGCGGCTGTTCAGCAGCGCCGGAACAGTCTGCCAGGTCATCCAGCCGGCCCGGGAGCCGGTTTCCGGCGCATCCGGGAAAACCCCGGCCATAACCCCGTCCAAAGCCCCGACCAAAACCCCGGCGAAAACCCCGGCGAAAAACACCGCCCCGCCGACCAAACCGTCGGTTCCCATGATCTGCCCGAACTGCGGTTTCGAACAGGAAAAAGCCGCCGCCTGCGTTCGGTGCGGCGTGATCGTGGAAAAAATTCTCCGGAAAACCGCGCCGGGTAAGGAACAAGCCGCCGCCGTCGCGCCGGTTGGGGAAACGCATGCGGACGAAACGCCCGACGCGCCCCCGCCTCTCGGCCGGGCGGCCCTGCTGCACGAGGAAGACGAACGGCCGCCGCTAAACTTTTGGGAACATTTCCCGCGATCGTTCCTGTATCCCTTCACGGGCAACGGCCTGTACATCCTGCTGGGCGGCGCCATTTTTTTCACCATTATCCACTACCTGCTTTACATCATTTTTATCGGCTGGATGATCGGCCTGGCGACGTCCTGTTATTTGCTGGCCTATTTTTTCAAGGTAATGACCAGCTCGGCGGAAGGCGAGGACAAACCGCCGGATTGGCCGGATTTTTCCAATCTTTTTCAGGACATAATCAGTCCGGTCGTCAAGATGTTGCTGACGGTTTTTGTCTCCTTCCTGCCGGCGATCCTGGTCCTGATCATCAGGCCGGCGCCGGACCTGGAAACCAACCTGCTCCTCGCGGGCGGGCTGGCGGTTCTAGGCGCCGTTTATTACCCCATGGCCCTCCTGGCCTTTGTCATGTCCGGACGCCTGGCCGGGTTGACGCCGATCGTGGTCATTCCGGCGATCCTCAAAATGCCCCTGATCTATCTGGTCGGAATCATGACCTACGGGTTCCTGATCCCGGTCGCCGCCCTGGCCCAGGGTTATCTGGCCATTCCTATTCCAATACTGGGCGCGGTCCTGTACTCCGCGCTCGGAATGTACTTCAACATGGTCCAGATGCGGGTCCTGGGGCTGATGTACGCCGCGAACGCCGAACGCTTGAACTGGTTCGGGGAATATTGACCCCCAGCCGGCCGGCCCGCCGAATTTTCGTCAAAGTTTTGACCAGGGATGGACCCGGCCCAGGTTTTTTCTAGTATCTATTGGAAATTGATAATGATTTTTTGGCGGCGCGTTTGGCCCGGTTTTTGATAGAAACTCCCTAATTACTTATTACGGAGTTTAACATGGTCAACTCAATAAACAGCGCGTCATCATCCTCGGCCTATGCGCTTCAGATAAAAAGAACCGCCTGGCGGGAAGAGATGCTGGCCCAGGCCCCGTCCAAGGTGCGGGAAGTGGCGCCGACCCTTCAGCCGCAAAAAACCGCGGCCGCGGCCTCTTTTCCGTCCAAGGGCGGTTTCCTGGATGTCTTCGCCTGAGCGCCGGGCGGACGCGCCGCCGCTGATCAGGCGGGGGAAGTCTCTTGTGGTGGAACGCGGGGTCCGGGAAAAAGCCGGGTCACGCCTTCGGGACGGCGGCGCGGGACAGGAGCGCGCCCCAGCTTTTCAAGGGATGCTCGGCCGAGGCGTTCACCAGAATTTTTTTGGCGCCCCGGAAAAACGGCAGGCGACGTCCCAGGCGGCCGTATAAAATCCTGGTCAGAATATAAATCAGAAGAAACATTCCGATATAGTTCAACTTCCATCCTCCGAACGGGAGAGGGAATTCCACCTGGCTGAACCGGTATTGCAGCCAGGCCAGGGCGAACGGCGCCGGCCAGAGGGAGGCCATGGACAGGGCGGCCTGGAGGAAAAACAGCTTGCCAAAGGCGTCGTTGGCCATTTTGTTGCACGCCCGGTAACTGCCTCCGTCCCCGGCTTGCAGGGCTTCCAGGGATAGGTTGCTCATTTTGGCGGTTTCCCGGGTCATTTCCTCGATCCGCTTGCGGTCGGCCCGCACCGCCAGGTTAAAGGCCAGGTCCCCCAGCAGCGCCGCGACGGCGGACAGGCAGAACACGCCCAGGTAGAAGCCCAGGATGGCCCGATCGGGCCAGCGGAAAACCGGCAGAAACACTCGATCCAATAATGTCAAAAATTCCAACCACATATTTGGGGCGCCCCCTCCGGCTTAACCACCCGGAGGGAGCTTCTCCATTTCTTATCAGTGCGGAATAATCTTGAATCCGAAAAAGCCGCGGCTGGTGTACTCGAGGCCCACATACAAGGCCAGGACGATGAACAGGAGCTGAAGCCATTTTTCCGGGATGTACTTGGAAGTGCGCGGGCCGATCATGGACCCGATGAAGATGCCGACTAGCTCGGCGCCGATCAGGCTCCAGGAAACGGTGACGCCCATGATGAACATGTAGCTGAAGATGGAGCTGATCATGCCGATGAGCACGGCCAGGGCCGAGGTGCCGGCCACGATGAACATGGGCAGGCCCATGAGGGCGGTCATGTACGGGACCAGCAGGAACCCGCCGCCCACGCCCAGGAAGGAGGCGACGGCCGCGATGACGAACCCGCCGATAACCGGCAGGAAGGGATTGAACTTGAATTGGACCCCGTAAAAGGTGAAGACGATTTGTCCCAGCCCCCAGCTAACGACCTTGACGCCGCCCTGGGTCCCTTCCTTCTTTTCCTTGACCGCCTTTTCGAAAGCCTGGGCCGCGGCCTTGGCGGCCTTGTTGCTCGCCTGTCCCATGGGCGTGATCTTATAGATCAGGAACCCGCTCAGAAGCAAGACGCAGAGCCCGAAATAGCCGAGATAGGCGCTGAGGTTGACCTTGCCGGCGGTCAGGATCGGGACCAGGGTCGAGGCGGCGATGGACCCGATGCTCAGGCAGATGGCGAGGGACAGCACCAGCCGTCCCATTTTCCAGTAGTTAACGGTGGAGATTAAGGCGGACAAGCCGACCAGGTACTGGTTGGAAACCCGGATGCTGTCGGTGAGCATTTTGCTCAAGGTCGGAGTGGTTTCCTTGAAACTCTTGGCGTAATTGGCCAAGCCGAAGATGGTGATGTGACCGACGCCGGCCATGATGCCGCCGAACGCGCCGACCGTGGAAAAAATCCAGCCCACCCAGATGGACCAGATCAAGGCCAGAATCAGGTTGACCTTGGGACCGCCCGGGATGCCCAGGTACCCAGGCTCGGCCTGGGGGTTGATCTGCCCCTTTTCCGTCCCCTGGGGGGCCTGGGCGATGGCCTCCTCCAGGGTCACGGCCCGGGCCTGGTCCGGAAGGACCAGGGGCGCGGCCGTCAGGGCCGCGGCGAACAGGATCGCCAGCACAAACCACACGCTTTTGTTCATCAATATTCTCCCTGCTTGGATTAATAAAATAGCGGCCGGGTTCACGCCCCGGCCGCTGCTCGGATCACTTCATTTTCAGCCGTTCCGACGATTTCACGCGCGACGAAAACAGCTTGGCGCAGGTCGGGCAGTAACCATGCCGTTCCTTGACGTCCGGATGGTGGTCCGTGGACCGTTCCCGGACCTTTTTCAGAAATTTTTCCGTGGCGAACAGCTTGCCGCAGGCTTCGCAGTTCTTCAGGACATGCCGGCCGATTACTTCGTCCCTGATGGAAATGGTCCGGCCCTCATGGTCGTCCACCAGCTTGATGACGCCGGTGGGACAGACGTTGACGCAGGTCCCGCAGCCGATGCACTGCCCTTCCACGGGGGCCGCGTAGTAACGGTCCCCCCGTTTCTCCATTTTCAGGGCGTTCTGCCCGACAATGTCCCGGCAGACGCGCACGCAGAGGCGACACCGGACGCAGCCGTCGGGTCGGGGGGGGAGTTCGATGCCGTGGGTCCGGGCCAACTCGACGATCCCCTCGGCCTGCGGGGCCAGGTCCAGCAAGGCGATAAAGGCCTTGGTCCTGGCTTCGAGCACGGTCTTGGTTTGAGTGGAAACCCGGAGGCCGTCAGTGACCTTGACGAGGCAGGACAGCTTGGCGGCGCTTCGTCCGGGCTCCGGCTCCAGTTCCACCACGCAGAGCCGGCAAGCGCCGGCCGGTTTCAAGGCGGGGTGATAACACAGGGCCGGTATGGCGATTCCGACCCGGCGCAGGGCGTGCAGCAGAATTTCGCCGTCCTCCGCTTCCACGGGCCGGCCGTCCACTTCCAGCGCCGCCATCAGCGTCCTCCGGCCGGGTCCGCCAGGATTTTCAGGCAATCCTGGGGTAGGCGGTGGGTCCCCTTTTGGTCCAGGCTGACCTCGACCAAGGCGTCGGGATCGTTCTTGTTGGCGTCCGGGTCGGTGATCACCCCGTGCAGGCCGATAAAGGCGTCCATGTAGGGCTCCCAGCTTTCATCATCCGAACGTCGAAAAACCTCTACTCGCTGTCCCTGGCGAAAGCTCATGCAACCTCCGGTAAATCAGACGCCGGACTTCAAGGGCGGCGCGATTTCGGCCTGGATCAGGCCGGCTTGCCCCCGGGCGCAGTTCTCGCAAAGGGACCGAACCGCGGGACGAGGGGCCACGTTGTTGGTTCTAACACCGATATAATCGCGATACCGGGCCGGCCCGAGGACCGCCCCGCAGTTTTCGCAGTATAAAAGACGCAGCCGGTTCAAGACCGTGCCGCAGATGGCCAGGACCCGCTCCCCGTCCCGGTCGTCCATGGTCATGGCGCCGGTGGGGCAGTTGGCCGCGCAGGCGCCGCACTCGATGCACCGTTCGGCCGTCGCCCGAAAGTCGGTCCGGCCCCGCTTATCGAAGTCGAGATAGCCCATCCGCAGGGCGTCGATCCGCATTTTGTCCCGACAGACCGCGATGCAAGTCCCGCAGCGGATGCAGACGTCGCACCTCAGGCAGCGCCGGGCCTCTTCCCGGACCGCGTTTTCGGAATACCCCAGTTCGACCTGTTGAAAGGTGACCCTTCTCCGGTCCGGACCGAGCATGGGCATTTCCGGCCGGCGGAGGGACATCTTGGTGGCGGCGCCGACCTCGATGCAGTCCATTTTTTGGCGGCGGACCGGAACGGGCGGGCTTTTCGGCTGGGGTATGCCGTTCAGGTAGCGGTCAATGGCTTCCGCTGCCTTTTTCCCTCCGCCGATGGCCTCGATCACCGTGGCCGGTCCGGTGACGATATCCCCGGCGGCGAAGATTCCCGGGCTGGTGGTGGCCATGCTGGCGGTGTCGGCGGTGATGGTCCCGCGGCGGGACCATTTCAGGTCCGTGAGTCCGGTCAGGCCGCCGGGGTGCACGGTTTGGCCGATGGCCGGAATTATGACGTCCAGGGGCAGGACGTAGTCCGACCCTTCCACCGGCACGGGCCGCCGCCGCCCCCCGACGTCCGCCGGCCCCAGTTCGGTCCGCAGGCAGTGCAGGCCCGTTACCAAGCCCTTTTCGCCCACGATCTTGACCGGCATGGTCAGGAAGGAAAAATGGACCCCTTCCTCTTCCGCCTGCTCCACTTCCTCGACATTGGCCGGCATCTCTTCCCTGGTGCGGCGATAGACCACCGTGACTTCCTCGGCCCCGAGCCGCAGGGACGTCCGGGCCGCGTCAATGGCCACGTTTCCACCGCCGATGACCGCGACCCGCTTGCCCGGGGGGTGTCTTTCCCCCAGGGCCGTTTCCCGCAGGAGTTCAATGGCCGGAATGACCGGTTTCAGCTCCTTTTCCCCGGGAATTTTCAGGGCCAGGCAGGAATGGGCGCCCATGGCGACGAGAAAGGCCTCGAAGCCTTCCGCCCGCAGGGAGTCGATGGTCGCGTCCTGCCCCAGGTAGGTGTTGAACCTGATTTCCACGCCCAGGTCCTCGATCATGGCCGTTTCCCGGTCAATGACTTCCCGGGGCAGCCGATACCGGGGAATGCCCACCATCATCATGCCGCCGGCCGCGGGCAGGCCCTCGATTATGGTCGGGCGGTAGCCCTTGAGGGCCAGGTAATAGGCCGCGGACAGACCCGCCGGGCCGGCGCCGACGATGCAAACCTTGCGGCCGTTGTCCGGGGCCTGGGGCGGGTTTTTATACCCGAATTCGGACATGGCCCGCTCGGCGGCGAACCCCTTGAGAAATTTTATGGAAACAGGCAGGTCGATCCGGCCCCGGACGCACATGAATTCGCAGGGGTTGGTGCAGACCAGTCCGCAGACCCAGGGCAGGGGGTTGTCCTTCCGTATCAGCGCGATGGCTTCCGAATCCCGGCCCTGGCCGATCAGGGTGAGGTAGCTGGGCACGTCGATCCCGGCCGGGCAGGCCATCTGGCAGGGGGCCGGCGTCAGCTTGACGCAGTCGCCGGAAGGGCAGTTGCGGCTTTGGATATGGCTCTCAAAGGTCTCGGCGTGCCCGGACAGGGCCGCCAGGACCAGGGCCCCGACTTCCGCGCCTTCGGCGTCTTCCGTCCGGCCGGCCAATTTTTCGGCCAGGGCCGCCATGGCCGGAAGGTGTTCCGGGCCGCCCCGGCCCCAGGAAACATCTTCCATCAGCCGGAGAATCTCTCCGGCCCGTTGCCGGCTCCAGGCGTTTTTCAGCCCGCCCCCATTGATGGCGGCGGTCAGCTTGTCGATCGTTTCCTTGACTTTGCAGTTTACCGAAGTCATGAACGTCTCGCCGGGCCTACTTGTCCAGGGGTGAAGGGTCGCCCAGGCTGGACATGGCCTCGGCGTACCTGGTCCGCCGGATCGGCGGCATATCTTCCGGGCGGCCGAAGGACAGGCAGCCGCTGGGGCAGATGGTCACGCAGGCCGGCTTGAGCCCCCGGGCCAGCCGGTCGACGCAAAAATCGCACTTGACCACCTTGCCCGCCGCGGGGTTCCATTGCGGGGCCCCCCAGGGGCAGGCCGAGATGCAAGTCTTGCAGCCCACGCAGAGGTCCGGGTTGACCGTCACGATGCCGTCCTCGGACCTTTTCCGCATGGCGCCGGTGGGACAGGCCGCCGCGCACCAGGGATTTTCGCAGTGAAAACAAGGCATGAAGGTATAGGCCGCCCGGGGCAGGTCCCCGATGAGCCTGGGCCCCACCTCGATGATCTGGCAAGGCTTGGGACCGCGCTCCAGTCCCTTGTTGGCCTTGCACTGGACCTCGCAGGCGCGGCAGCCGATGCACTTTCTAACATCCTGAAACAAATAATACTTGCTCATCTTCCGGCCCCTTCCCTAAACGGATGTCTTGTTCACGGTCACGAAATGTTCCTGAAGGGCCAGGGCCCCCCCGGCCGGGTCGCTCTGTTCCAGCCCCCGGCTCATCAATTCGTGATCCGCCAGCCCCCGGCCCAGGGCCCGACTTTCGACGGGCAAGGAGTGGCCGAAACCGTGGACCAAAAAAACGCATTCGGGATGTATGGCTTCCAGGACCTTGGCCTTGACGCGGCCGGAATGGCTGGGGCTCCCGACCTCGACCCAGTCGCCGTTCTTGATTCCCAAGCCGGCGGCGGCCCGGTCGTTTATCCAGAGTTCGTTTTCGGACATTATTTCCGAGAGCATCGGGTTGTTTACCGTGTGACCCTGGGTGTGGGTGGCCGCGCGGCCGAAAGTCAGCCGAAAACGGCCTGGTTCCGGCTTTTCCGGCGACTTGTACGGGGCCAGGGACGGCAGGCCCTGCTTTTCCCACTTTTCGTTGATTATCTCGATTTTGCCCGAGGGCGTGGAAAACTTGATCCGGTCCGGGGTCCGGTACTGAGGAACGTCGGTCAGGGACACCAGGCCCTTTTGGTCGAAATCGGCCCTGGTCACGCCGGTCCCCTTAAGCTGGTAGTCCCAGATTTCCTCGATCGAATTGAAGTCCAGGTCCTTGAGACCGAGCCGCCGGGCCAGGCCGGCGAAAATTTCCCATTCGGCCTTGGTGTCGTACCGGGGCGCCACGGCCCGCCGGCGGACGAAAAATTGCGGTTTCAGGCCGGCCTTGTGGGCGATGATGCTTTCCCGTTCCAGGTACACCGACAAGGGCAGCACCACGTCGGAATACCAGGCCGTGTCCGACCAGGTGAAGGTCACGGAAACCAACAGGTCGAGCTTGTCCAGGAGTTGCTTGAGATGGCCGGAATCGGGGAAGGCCATCAGGGGGTCGTGACGGAAGCAGAGATAGGCCTTGATCGGATAGGGGTCCGCGGTCTCGAGGGCTTGCAGGGCCCGGTTCAGCAAGCCCGGTCCGGCGTCCAGATGGGGCAGCCGCCAGCCGACCCCGTCCGCCCTTTTCTCCTCGGGCTTGGGAAAAAGATTGACGAGGTTGTTCAGCCCCTTGCGGCCCACGTCCTCGGCCTTGGCGACCAGCGGCAGGCCGCCCTTGGCCCCGACCGACCCCAGGAGGGCGTTGATGATGTACGCGGTCCGGGCCACGTAGAAGGAATCCTTGTACCGGGCCGTGTTCCACCCGGGATGCCAGACGACCCCGGGAGCGGCCTGGGCCAGTTGATGGGCCAGGTCCCGGATGCGCCCGGCGGAAACGCCGGTCTCGGCCGCGGCGAATTCCGGGGTGAACGGCTCGACAAACGAACCCAGCCATTCGAAATCCTTGACAAACATTCCGACAAAGGCCTGGTCGTAAAGCTTTTCCCGGATCAGGACGTTGATCACCGCCAGGTTGAAGGCGTAATCCGTTCCGGGCCGGACCAGGAAGAAGTTGTGGGCCTTGGACGCGGTAATCGTGGCCCGGACGTCGATCACGGTCAGCTTGGCGCCGTCGTCCAGGGCCGCGGTCAGGTCCTTGCATTCCTTGACGTTGATGGCCTCGAACATGTTCCTGGTCTGGAGCACCACGTGCTTGGCGTTCCGTAAATCGTGGGACACGCCCTTGCGGCCGAACCCGAAGACCGACTGGGCCGCGTGATGGGTGTTGCGGGCGCAGGAAGCGTCGTGATTGCAGTAATTGGGAGACCCCAATCCGCGCATGAACGCCTGGTGCAGGTCCACGAAGGGACCGCCCCGGTCCGAAAACAGGACCGTCCGGGGGCCGCCTTCCCGGTCCATGATCTCCCTCAACCTGGAAGCCGTGTAGTCGAGAGCCTCGTCCCAGCTCGCCGGCCGCCATTTGCCCTCGCCCCGGGCGCCTACCCGGATCAGCGGTTGGTGGGGACGTTCATGGTCCCGCAGCAATGCCAGCCCGGCGGCGCCCCGGGGGCAAATGGACCCGCCCAGACCGGCCGGACCGCTTCCTTCCAGCCAGACGGCTTCTCCGTTTTCAACCTGGACCTCGATGGGGCAGCGCACCGTGCACATGCCGCAGACGCTCCAGACTCTTTCCATGATGTCTCAATCCTCCTGAAAAGCCCGGGTCTTTCAGTCCCCGGCCAAGCCGGCAAGGCAAAACGGAAAAAAATTTCCCCCCGGCGATCAGGCGCGGCGCATCGGTTTCGACGCCCCACCTTCGTCGTTGAAAAATTTTTTTATTAAACCCGGAAAATTATGGCCGGATTAGGCAGTCTCCCTTTTCGGCTCGACCGACGATTTTATCCCAGACCGAAAAAATGCAATAAAATCGGTTAATTATTTAGTTTTAGAATTTAAGCCCCGGCCTTGGCCTTGTCAAGGCCTCCCTGTAAAATTGTACGAAAAAAAAATTGTGAACTTCCCGGGGCGCCCTTTTCGAGACGCCAGGGCGACCCAGGGGCGGCGGAAAACCCGACCACCGGCAAAATTTAATAGAGAATAACCGACTCAAGGGCAAAGATCGTTTGACTTGACGTCTAGCGCCTTTGTATGTTGAAAGAGTTTAATTGGAAAAGTAAGGGCCAGTCTTTTCCGTTTCGCCGCTAGCGAACGCGGTTAAAATACCTGGCGTCCGGGAAGCATGGGAATGAACGAGCTGGAAAACCGTCGATCAGCCATAATCTGGTTTTACCCAGTCCTCGGGCGACGAAGTGGACGCGTGGGTCGAGATCGGCGGCGCGGCTTATCGCAACAAGAAGGGTTCGGACTAATGAAAATCATCGATAACATCAATTTTTTGTCCGGCGGATGGAACAGATCGTCGGGCAGTATAAACTTGCACCTGAAACAGGAACTGGAAGGGTTGACCTGATGAACCGCGATGAATTAACCGCGAAAAACGCTAAAATCGCTAAAGAAGAGCTTCTTTTTAAAGATGAATGCTATGCTATACAAGGAGCGGGCTTTGAAGTATATCGTACGATGGGGTGCGGTTTCCTTGAGGCAGTTTACCAGGAATGTCTAGAAAAAGAATTACGGGTCCGGCAAGTGCCATTCGAAGCTCAGAAGGAACTTACCCTTGCCTACAAGGGTGAGAAGCTTGCCCAAATTTACAAACCGGATTTCATTTGTTACGGCAAAATCATCGTTGAGCTGAAAGCCGTCAAGGAGATTGCCCCAGAGCATAAAGCCCAGCTTTTGAATTATCTCAAGGCAACCGGCCTTAAGCTCGGACTACTTGTGAATTTCGGAGCGTATCCTAAGGCTGAAATTGTCCGGATGGCCAATACAAACTTTCGCGATTTTTGCGCCTTTCGCGGTTAAAATTAAATTTGAATATAAAAAAGATGAAAGTACGCACGTCGGACCTAACCCAAAGGATGGATGAGCTTTTTTTCATCAAATTAAATGTCAAATTAAAGGTTTTTAATTTGCCCGGCCCGGGGGTCCTCTCTCTACCCGCGCTTGATTTTGCTGATTACCAGGCTTAAAACGATGGTGAGCAGGATGAGCAGCGCGCCATAGGCCATGGCCAGTCCGATGTTGTATTCGAAAATTGCGTTCACCATGGCTATGGATATGGGTTTGTTGGAAGCGGTGTACAAGAACGCGGAAACATTGTACTCACCGATGCCGCGAACAAAGGCCAAAATGAATCCCGCCAGAAGGCCGGGGGACAGGATGGGCAGCACTACTTTTCGAAAGGTCTCGGACCTGGAGGCGCCCAGGCTTGTGGAAGCGTCCAGATAGGCGTCGTTCAAGCCTTGTAGCGAAATCTGGGTGATCTTCACCACGATGGGTAGGGAGCGAACAAAGTAGCCCAGGGGCAGCAGGATGCATGAGCCCACCAGGACCGCGTTGAATGCAAAGATGTTCGGAGAGGCGTTGGCCGTGATGATGTTGATGGCGACGGCGCCGGCGGGCATGGCCCAGGGCAACATCACCAGGACATCGATCAGCCATCTGACCTTATATTTCGTCTTTTCGATCACATAGGATGACGGGACGGCTATGGCCAGGCAGAGCGCGGCCGCGGCCAGGGACATGACCAGGCTGTTGTAAATTGGTCGGAACGGCCTTGGTTTGGTGAAAATGTCGATGTAATTGTCCAGGCAAAATTTTTCCGGGTAAATACTCACCATCCAGGCGCCGGAATCCACAAACGACAGCAGAATGACAGTAAAAAAAGGCAGTAGAATCAAAAACCCCAAAATGGCCGTTCCCGTGATAACCGACCATTTCACCAGCGGGTTATCAAGGGGGATTGGTTGAAAAGGCGTTCCCCTCACGGAATGGGCGAATAATTTTCTTTTTTCATACCATCGAAAAAAAATGAATAGCGCCAAGGAGATGGACGTGAGCGCCGCCGCCTGAACCGCCGCCAGGCCCATATAGTTGTTCGCCTTGGCCAAAAGCATCTGGGTGCTCAACACTTTGTAGCCGCCGCCCATGATGCTGGGAGCGGTGAAGGAGCCAAGGCCGGTCATGAAGGTGACCGCCGCGGAAGTGATCAGCGCGGGCGCGAGACTTGGGCGGATCACCGAGGTTAAGACCTTCAGCCTGGAGGCGCCAAGACCGCGGGCGGATTCAATGAGTGAATAGTCAATCTGCTTGATGGCCAATGACGCCGTGATGTAATAATACACATACTGCGTGAGGGCGTGGATAAACAGAATGCCGGGCAGGCCGGAAAACGTGTAGGGCGCCTCTTCCAGGCCCAGGAGGGATTCTATCGTCTTGGTCACCAGGCCGCTTTCCCCGTAGAGCTGCACAAAGGCAAAAACAATGATGATCCCCGGCATCATGACCGGCAGCAACAGCAGTTTATCCACGATATTCTTGCATGGAAAATCAAAAAAGTGGACGCAAAAAGCCAACCCCGTTCCCACGACCCCGCAGATCAGCATGGTGAGAACGCCCATGACAATGGTGTTTTTCAGGACCGTCAACCCGGCGGAAGAGTTGAAGAAAGCGGCGTAATGTTCCAGCGTGAGCGCGGACCCCTTGGTGACGCCGGCCGCCAAGGTGGTCAGCGCGGGATACAAAATAGCGCCCACCAGGAACCAAACCAGAAGCCCGACCCCGGCATATTCCAGAAACCGTCGCTTGCCTTTGGGGAACGCCTCCACCTGGGTTAGGCTTCAATCACCGCGCTAGAATCGCGCCGGCGTCTTCCGGTATGGACAGAAAGACCGTGTCCCCGCGCCGGAGCGCCTGGCGGCGCCTAACGCTGTTGAGCGCCGCCGCCCGCAGGGGCGTCCCGTCAACTTCCAGCAGGTAGTCGATCCAGACGCCGTTCAACTGCACTTCCTCGATACGGCCCTGGAAGACATTGGGGCCGTCAAGCGGTATTGCGGAAAGCATGATGTCCTGGGGCCTGATGGAGATAAACTTGCCGTCAGGCGCGGGCCGGCTTAACTGAACGCGCATGTCCGCGCCAAAGCGGGCTTCGCGGTGGTTGAAAGAGGCTTTAAAGAGGTTGGCGTCGCCGATGAAACCGGCCACAAAAGACGTTGCCGGGTGGTCGTAGATATCTTGAGGGTCCCCCGTCTGAACCACGCGGCCCTTGTCAAGCACGGCGATACGGTCCGACAGCGTCAGGGCCTCGGTTTGGTCGTGGGTGACGAAAACGGTGGTAATGCCCAAGGCCCTTTGCAACGACTTGATTTCCTGACGCATCTTCCCGCGTAGCCGGGCGTCGAGGTTGGAGAGCGGCTCATCGAGCAGCAGGACGCGGGGCTCGACCGCCAGGGATCGAGCCAGGGCGACCCGCTGCTGCTCACCACCCGAGAGCTCGGAAATGGCGCGATTTTCCAGACCCTTCAGCCCCGTCATTTCCATATAGTGAGCGATGGCCGCTTTAACCTGTTTTGTGGGCCGCTTTTGCAGCGCCAGGCCATACTCGATGTTTCGGTAAACGCTCAGGTGCGGAAACAGTGCATAATTCTGAAAGACCATGCCCACGTTGCGTTTTTCGGCGGGAACGTGGGTAATGTCTTTCCCGTCCAGCAGGATCGAGCCGCGGTTCGGCGTGATGAAACCCGCGATCAGGCGTAGGATGGTGGTTTTCCCACAACCGGATGGCCCTAATAAGGTGAAGAACTCCCCTGACTTGATGGCCAGATCGACCCTGGAGCAGACGACAACGTCGCCAAAGGATTTCTCCACGTCTTTTAGGACTACACCTCCCATGGCGATCCTATTTTTTGTCCTTGGCGGAGTCTTTAATATCCGTGTCCCAATATTGCATCCACTCGGACTGCTTGGCCGCCAGCGCGCTCCAGTCCACGTCCATCACCTTGAACCTGATCTCGCCCATCCATGGGGGAGAGGCGGCGATGGCGTCGGGATGGGTGGGCAGGCGGTTGAATTTGTCGGCCAGCATGGCTTGAACCTTGGCGCCGCCGGCAAAGTCCACGAACGCCTTGCCCGCGTTGGGGCGCTTGGCGTTTTTAATCAGGGCGATCCCGTCGGTGATGACCGGCGAACCGCTGGCGGCGTCGATTATTTCCAGGGGCATTTTGTTCTGAATCTTGTTGTCGATCACGTCGTTCAACACGGCGAAGCTGAGGGCGGCTTCTTTTCTGCCTATCGCCTGAAACAGCAGGGAGCCGCTGTCGTAGTAGCGCTTGGTGTTGGCGTCCAGGGCCTTGAGGAACTTCCAACCGGCGTCGAGGTCGTTTTTGCGTTCATACTGTTGCAGCAGGGAGGTATAAGCGGCCCTGGCCGAGGAAGAGAGCGCGTTTCTGAAAACCAGCAGGCCCTGGTATGCCGGCTGGGCCAACTCGCTCCAGTCTTTTGGCGCCTTATCCGCGGCGATCATTTCGCTGTTGTAGAACATTACCACGGGGGTCTTGATCGTGCCGAACCAAAAGGCTTCGGGGTCCTTGAACAACGGGTCGATCCGATCGGCCCAGGAGGGAGAGAAGGCCTCGAACAGACCCTCCTTTTTTAATTCTTGAAACACGGACGAAGGCGCGCCGTACATGACGTCGGACTGGGGGTTGGCTTTTTCAGCGCGCACCCTGTCGGCCAGCTCGCCCTTGAGGTTGATGAAGTCCACTTTCACGCCGGTTTCCTTGGTAAAGGCGTCAGCCACCAGTTCCAGCAGGGACTCGGGGTGGGTTGAGTACACCACCACCTTGTCCTCCAAGTCGGCGGCCTGGACAAGGTTGACGCCCAGGGCGATGAGAGCGATCAGGCTTAGGACCGTAAAACATCCTTTAACGCATTTTTTTAGAATCATTGGACATTCCTCCAAACCGGCTTAAAATTTTTGTAAAAAAGGCCGCTGAATACCTATTCCCCTGGATAGGCCGGTTAGGGCGCCCGGTCGCCCCCGGATATCCTTACGAGGCGTCATTTAATGTTATCGCGAAGGCCGCGATGTCGTCGTGGGTTTTAAAACGTGGATACCGGCGGCAATCGACATCGCTTCTTTCCATCGCCCTGATGGCGTCCCGAATACGGGCCAGCCCTCCTTCAAGGAAAAGCGTGGCGAGCAAGGAGAAGTCGCCTCGTTCCTCCAGCTCGCTTTTCGGGACGAACAAACCGTCGGTGAAGAGCAGGACATGCCTTACCCGCCGTAGGCTTTCGCGGCCGAATTTGAGAAAGGGCAAGGCCTCTTCCTCGCCATTCAGGACCCCGTACGTGACGTTCTGGTTGGCGCGGGTTTCCATGATCTTTTCGGCCAGGGCCGTGAAAATGCCGTCGTTGGTGTTCCGGGAACGGGCTTTCCACAGCTTGAGGGTTTCCAGGTCGTGGTCGAAATTATCCATGAGCAGTTCGTGGCGACCGTCGTCATAAATGACCATCAGCAGGCAATCCCCGATCTGAACCCACTCAAGGGAGTCTTTCAACAAGCGAACAACCGCGGCGCTGGTACACCAGAGGCCGCCCTTGTCGCGCAAATCCACGCCATTTTCCACCATGGCGCGGCGGATGGCGCGATTGGCTTTTTTAGCCAAATTGATCAAGCTGTCATTGTTCGCCCTGAAAGTTTGGCCGGCCAGCGCGGCCGCGAGGAACCCGCCGGTCAGGTTGTTCGTATAACGCGCCGACGTCAGACTCGTGGCGCCGTCGAAGACGCCGAAGAGATTTTCATTTCGGCAATGAAAATCCTCGTTTATCTGTCCGCTGCCTTGTTCAAAAATTAGATCGACATGCATGGGGCCTATTTTGCGCTTTTCCGGAACAAGATTTATAGAGAAAGTATATATAAACTATTCAAAAAAGGCAACACCACGACGCGCGGGATATAATTATTATATACATAGCGAGATATGTAGTTGTATATCCACAAACAGAGGGCGCCCACGGGGAGGCGCCCCAACATTGCGCAGGCCGCGGTGGTTATTTGTCAGGGGCCATCTGAAAATG
>JAZDGM010000227.1:0-16487 GCA_043806915.1 Pseudomonadota bacterium
CCCCCGGCTCTTTTTCCGGAGAACCCGCCTGGCGGCGGTTTCACGCCCCGAAACGTCCTGTTTCGAGGGCGGAAAGGGCGGGCGTCCATGCCCGCCCGAAGAAGTCCGGGGCGTTTGGAATTGCTTGGCCCGGCGCGCCTCCGCTGGCCTAAAAATAATGTGATTTCAGTAGGTTGGGTTGAGCCGTAGGCGAAACACAACATCTTGGCCGGCCCCGTCGGCCCGGGTGAACCAAGGACTCCCCCCCTCGCCCCATCCCCCGACGGGGGGGCGAGGGAGATAATTGTCTGGCCCGGCCCTCGCCTCCGTTTGGAACAAGGTATTGTCTTTTAGAATAAAAGGAACAATACATTTTCAGATGGCCAGGTTTTAGGCATTATCAGAGGGCCGCTGACAGGCCGCGGGCGAATCGGAAAAAACCCGGGCGACAATTACTCTTCCAACCCGCGCCGGCCATTCCCGGTCCCGACCAGGGAACCTCACGCGGCGATTCAACTTGCTTAATCCACCCCTGGCATTTTTTTCTCGCGCCATGGAGCCAAGCTCGGTAAAAAGTTCCTTTTCCCCTTGCCCAAGCCGATCATCCGCCGGGCCACTCCTCCATAACATATTGTTTTTAAATGCAATCTAAAATATTTTCAATATGGCGCGATTCATGCTTACATGGATTCCCAAGAACAAGTCGCCTGGAGGAAGATCTTGAATCAAAATATAACCATATCATCCCCCCAAGCTCGGTTGGCCGACATCTTCTTCAACGGCATTCAGGCCGATAACCAGTTCCCGGCCAAGGGACAGCAGGTGGCTTCCTTCGCCCAAACCTTCAACCAGGTTCTCGAAAACAGTAAACGACTCGCCGCCCAGGCCGAGGACTATTATTCCCAGCGGAATTTTTTCACCACTTCCCAGAGCGATGACGCCGCCTCCCCCAAGGAGTCCAGGGAAGCTTCTTCCGCCGACCGGGCGGAAGAGAAGGAAAAACAACGGGCCGCGCGGGAAGAGTTGAAGAAGAGAATCGAGGGGTTGGGTCTGCCCTTGAACCAGCTTTCCATTTCCAGGGATAGCATCGAGCTGGTGAAAAAGGTCATGGCGGACGGCGGACTCGACGCGGAAGCGATCGAAAAAACCTTGTCCAAGTTGGGCGAGGGCTCCGTGACCATGGACAAGATCGTGGCCGCCATGCCCGCCGCCGGACTCACTTCCGGAAAAAGTCTCAAATTGAGCCAGGAAAGCGTTCCCCAGCTAGGCCGGTTCCTCCAGGAATTGGGATTAAAACCCGAAACCGTGCAAAACGCCGTGGCCAATTTAAAACCCGGACAAAAGTTCGGGGCGGAGGACCTGAGAAACATTCTGCTGAAAGATGGAAAGACGAACCTTAATCTCAAGGACCTTTCCCAAGTCGATCAGGGCAACCTGCGGGACCTTTTCCAGTCCCTGGGCATGGAAGAAAAGGACCTGGATTCGATCATGACCAAAGTGAAACAGACCAATGGTCGGGTGAGCCTGGAAAGCCTGCTGGCGGGGATGAAATCGACCGCCGCCCCCGACTCCCTGTCTTCCACGCAGATGGAAAATATCCGGCAGCTCATGCAGAACATGAACCTGACCAACACCGTGCAGGTCAATATTAGTTTTGATCGGACCCTGTCCCTGATCCAATCCATGGGCGACGGGGAGGCGGATTCCGGGCACGCCTCGGAAACGCCGGGCGTCCAGGCCTTGCGGGGCGGCAGCCAAGCGGCCCAAAAAATATCTTCCGGAGTCGGCGTCGTGGGACAGTCCGACGGAAAACAGGAACAGTCCGCCGACTTCGGGCAGACCGGAAACAAAGGCGAGACTGACTACCAGGACGCCGCCTCGACCGAAACCGGCTCTTCCAAGACCGGCGCCGGGGTCTCCAAAACCGCGGAAGCGGGTCCATCGAGATACATATCCGAAGCGATTATCAGGCAGATCGCCGACAGAATGGCCTATCAGGTCCGAAATAGTCAGCATCGCCTCCAGCTTCAGTTGACTCCCGCCAACTTGGGCAAGATCGACCTGGACCTCGTCATGAAGGACGACCAGCTCAGGGCCTCCATCGTGGCCGAAAGCCCCGCGGTGAAGCAAGTTCTCGAGGACCAGGTGGAACGGCTTCGGGAGTCCCTGGCCCAACAAGGCGTCAAATTGGAGTCCATCGAAATATCCTTGTCCGAGGATTACAGGCAGGCCGACGCCCGCGACAACGGTCGGCGCGACAATTCATCGGTCGGCCGGAAGGCCGGGGCCGAGGAAGAAGCCGTTTCCTTGGAATCCCAGGACGGTCCCAACAAGCCCGTGGACGGCGCGCTGGTGGACCTTTTAGCCTAAGCGGCTCATCAGGAGAAAAAAATGACCACGATATCCAAATCCCAGATCATCGAATATCTGAATCCAGCCGTCGAACCAGCCATCAAAACGGTGGACGGGCCCCAGGAATTGGGCAAGGACGCCTTCATGAAGCTGCTGATCACCCAGATGCAGAACCAAGACCCCCTCAATCCCATGGAAGGGGTGGAATTCACGGCGCAACTGGCCCAGTTTTCCAGCCTGGAACAACTGAGCAACCTCAACACCAGCTTTTCCGGCATCAACGCGGTCCTGCAAGCCCAGAACAACTACCAGGCCATCAACATGGTCGGCAAGGAAATCCGGGCGTTGGGAGATACCTTGTCGATTCAGGACGGCGAGTCCACGGGAGGGGTTTTCGTTCTGGAAGAAACCGCGGCCGACACCACGGTTCATATCTACGACGAGGACGGACTGCTGGTCCGAACCCTGGACATGGGCTCGGTCCTGTCCGGCGAGCAAGAAATCGAATGGGACGGCAAGGATAACCAAGGCGACCAGGTCGAGGACGGACTGTACAGCTTTGAAGTCACGGCCCTGGACCAGGAAGGACAGCCGGTCACCTCCACCAGCGTCATCACCGGCACGGTCAGCGGCGTCACCTTCGATTCGAGCAACCAAGCCTGGCTCTTGATAAACGGTCTGGCGGTTTCCATGTCCCAGGTCCTGGAAATAAACGCCCCGTCCCAAAAAACCGCCGAGGAGACCGTGTCCTAGGCCATGACGACAAATCCTTTCAGACATGGAGGTTTCAGATATGGGCGTTAACACAGCGATGTTCGCCGCGATTACCGGCTTGAGCGCCATGGGCAACGCCATGAGCGTCATAAGCAACAACATAGCCAACGTGAACACCATCGGCTTCAAGGGCTCCCGGTCCAATTTCCAGGACCTCCTGAGCCAGTCGGTGACCATGTCCACGGGAAGCGGCCAGGTCGGCCGCGGCGTCACCCTGGGAGCGGTCACCCAGATTTTCTCCCAGGGCGCTTTTCAAAATTCCGCCCAGGACACCGACTGCGCCATCGCCGGAGAAGGTTACTTCGTGGTCCGGGACAAGGTGACCAGCGAGGAATTCTATACCCGGGCTGGAAACTTCATGTTCGACAAGGAAGGCCGCCTGGTCAACCCGTCCGGGAATGTTCTTCAAGGCTGGCAACTGGACGCGGAAGGAAACAGGATCGGGACCCCCACCGACGTGACCATGTATCAGTTCAACGCCCCCCCGAAAACCACCACCCAGGCCGAATTCGTCTGCAACCTTGACTCGACCTCGGAATCCCGGACCAACGGCGTGCCCCTCTCCCAGGTTTGGGACGGCGCGAACGTGGAAAAACCGATACGCGGGGAAGCCTATACCTACCAAACGTCCATCAAGGTGTACGACGACCTGGGCAACGGGCATGACCTGGCGGTTTACTTCGACCCTGACGACGCCGTGGCCAACAAATGGGACTACATGGTCTGCTGCGACCCGACCGAGGATAAGCGCGCCCTGACCGCGGACACCCAATTCGCCGGCCTGCTGATGCGGGGGACCGTCACCTTCGACCCCGAAGGCGGGGAAACCTATTCCGGCGGCTCCATCCGTGAAATCACCGCCGACAGCCTGACCGGAAACAACGCCAACAACATCGGGCCGATCACGGTGGCCTCCAAGCCGGCCGACGTGGGAATCGCCGTCACCACCGGCGCCAACTACAACGGCAACCAGAACAAGACGTTCCAGGTCACCACCACCACCACGGGCGACATCAAGTACGGCCCGCCGTACCCGGTCATTCATTGGGACGACGGCTTCGGCGCCAGCGGCGACGTGACCCTGGACGACGGCTTCGGCACTTACGCCATCAACGAAGGGGTGGAAATCACCCTGACCGACCTGAACGCCGGCGGCGGGACCGACTACCAATTCGATTCCGGGGTCGACGCCTTCAACGTCCCGGCCACCGCCAACTGGACCTCCGCCCGGCCCAACACCGACGGGTATTTCAATTTCGACGCGTCCTTCCTCCAGGACCCGGACACCGGCGCCTCCATCATGCAAAACCTTGAAATCAACCTCGGCGCCAAGAATACCGCCTGGGGAACTCCAACCAGCGAATGGGTGCTGGACACCGAATCGACCACCCAGTACGCGGCCCCCTCGACCACCCTGTTCCAGACCCAGGACGGGTTCGCCTCGGGCTACCTCCAAAGCGTGTCCATCGACCCGGACGGGATACTGACCGGGTCGTATTCCAACGGTCGGGTCCAGCCGGTTTTCCAGATCGGCCTGGCCCTGTTCCGAAACCAGTGGGGCCTGGATAAAATCGGCAACAATCTGTACTCCGAAACCCGGCTCTCCGGCAACCCGACCACCAACCCTCCCGGCACCGGCGGCGTGGGGACCCTGACCGCCAACGCCCTGGAACAGTCCAACGTGGACCTGGCCGACGAATTCGTGGATATGATTATCCAACAGCGCGGCTTCCAGGCCAACTCCAAGGTCATCACCACCACCGATTCGATGATGGCGGAACTGATCAACATGAAGCGCTAGCCGCGCCTTCCCAAAACCCCGGGGTCCGCGCCGACCCCGGGGCTTTCTCCCCGACCCAGCCTAGTCCCCCAGTCAACAAATTGACCTATTTTCGAAGAATTTGACGCGACCCGGCCTTCCCTTTCCCGCCGATACTTCCCGCGGGACTCAAAACTCTGTGCTCCTCGCCCCAAAATAGTATATTATTATTGAAGACAGCCCCCTATTCGAGCGGCGGGGGGGAGTTTTCGGCCCGCGGCGGCCGTCCGTGGTTTTATGGCACGACGATTGCTTATTTATTACAGGAATTTAATCCCATAGGTGCTTGGAATGGATATCGCCACTTTCATCGGAGTCATCGCCTCCTTCATGCTGCTGGTTATCGCCATTCTCATGGGCAGCGGACTGGGCTCGTTCATCAACATTCCCTCCGTGCTGATCGTCCTGGGCGGGACGGTCTGCGCCACCATGATCAACTACCCGCTCAAGGAGGTCATCAATTCCCTGAAAGTAGTCAAAAAAGCCTTTTTTTCCAGGCGCTTGACCTTCGGAGAAATCATTTCCAACTTCGTCAACTACGCCAACAAGGCCAGGAAGGAAGGCATTCTCGCCCTGGAAGCCACCCTGCCCGAAATCGAGGACGAATTCTTGAGAAAAGGGCTCCAACTAACCATCGACGGGCTGGAACCTCAATCCATCACGGATATCCTGGAAACGGAAATCGCCTTTGTGGAGGACCGGCACCGCTTGGGCGCCGAAATGTTCCAGACCATGGGCACCTTCGCTCCGGCCTTCGGCATGATCGGGACCCTCATCGGGTTGGTTCAAATGCTCCAGAACATGGACGATCCCGGCTCCATCGGGCCATCCATGGCCGTGGCCCTGATCACCACCTTTTACGGCGCGGTCCTGGCCAATGTTCTTTTCCTGCCCATCGCCGGAAAACTCCGCACCAGAAGCAAGGAGGAGACCCTGGTCAAGGAAATGATCCTTCAGGGAGTCATCTCGCTGTCCCGGGGCGACAACCCCAGGATCATAGAACAGAAGCTGCATTCCTACCTACCGCCGAACCTGCGGGTTTCGGCCTTTAAATAGACGGGCGGCGAGCCATGGCCCGGAAACAGGAAGAACAACGACCGGACTGGGAAACCAGCAACATCGGGTTGATGATGTTCACCTCCCTGATGATTCTGCTTCTGGCCTTTTTCATCATGCTTAGCTCCATCGCGGTTATTGACGAAAAGAGGCAGATACAGGCTTTCGGGTCCCTTATCGGCGCCTTCGACATCCTGCCCGGCGGGTTGTCCCCCTTCAGCACCCAGGGCTCCAGCGTCGCCCCCCCCACCAGTCCCATGGGCCCCATTGACAGCGACTTGAATATCATCCGCGAGGTGCTCAATAAAACCATCCTGATGGACAAAATCCATATTCTCCGGGGAAGGACCAGGCGGATAATCAGCCTTGAGGCGGCGCTGCTCTTTCCCCGGGACGGGGTGGAAATCACGCCGCAACTGAAACAGACGCTGGGCGAGATCGGCCGCGTCATCAAGGACGGGGATTATCCCGTCGTAATCGAAGGGCATACCGACGATCAACCGCCCCGAACCGAAAACCTGAAGGACAACTGGCAGGTTTCCGGCCTGAGGGCCTTGGCGATACTCAATTTTTTCGTCCGGGAAGCGAAAATCGACCCAACGCGTCTTTCCGCCTTCGGCTATGGCGGCGCCAAGCCCATCCGGGTCAATAACTCCCCCGAGAATCGGGCCCGGAACAACAGGGTGGACATCATCCTGGACGACAGCCGGAGAAAAAACATCCAACAGGTGGAGGAAGCCAAGAAAAAAAGCGAATCCCTGAATTTCAAGGGCTTTAACTTCAACATTTTCGGCGGGCAAGGAAAGGAATAGAACCCTGGCCAAAAAACGAAAAGGTCCGGACGCCGGCGAGCAGATCAATCCCCTGGGGTGGATGGTGACCTTTTCCGACCTAATCACCTTGCTGCTGACTTTTTTCGTCCTGTTGATATCCATGTCTTCCATGGACGTCAAGTCGATGCAGAACGCTTTCGGCATGTTCTTTACCGGAGGTTCCGGGCCGTTGTACTATTCCGACCAGGGCCAGATCGCCAGCCCGGAAGACCTGAAACAGGTTTTGGAAAGCATGCCCAAAAACCTGTCCGACGAAAACGAGGGGATTAAAAACTCCATCTTCGATCTCAATAGCATGGACCTGCAAAGCCTGATGGAACTAACCGAAAACCAGGCCGCCAGCGTGATCAACCCCGAAGTAGCCATTACCGAGGGCGATGATTATCGTTTTAAGCTGGAAAAGGCCGTCAAGGAAGACGTTTCCGTCCTGCGGGAGGATGGAAACGTGATCATCAGAATGAACGCCTCCATTCTTTTCAATGAAGGAGGCGCCGAGCTCAAGAGGGAATTCATCCCCGTGCTCGGCCGCCTGGGAACTTTTCTAAGGTCCGTCCGACAGTCGGTTTCCATTGAAGGACATACGGACGGCTCCCCCCTGGAGGGCGGTGAAGACTTCTGGGCCTACGAACTGTCCCTGGACCGGGCGATATCGGTGCTGAAATATTTCACCAACGACGAAGGCATCCCCGAGGAAAGGTTCAGGGTCGGTGGTTTCGGGCCGGCGCGGCCGGCGGAAAAAGGCGACGCCCCCCAGGCCGGGGCCAAGAATCGCAGGGTTGAAATCATCCTTTACAAGGAAATTCTCGGATAAGGACAAAGACAATGGCTAAGGACGACATGGATTTGGAAGAAGTCGGCCAAAAAAAAGGCCGGGCCAAGACCTTGCTGATCGTGGTCGTGGTTCTGATCGTGATTCTGGCCGGGGGTGCATTGGCCCTGAAAATTCTCGCTCCGGGACTGGTCCCCTTCCTGGGCTCCAAGGAGGCTCCCCCGGCGGGACAGGGTCAAGGCGGCCAGGACCAGGCCAACACGGGCGTGCTCTACCCCCTGAAACCTTTTATCGTCAACCTGGCCGACGCCTCGGGCAAAAGATATCTCAAAATGGCCCTGACCCTGGAATTGAGCGGACCCGACACCCAGAAAGAGGCTGAAAACAGGATGCCCCAGATTCAAGACGCGATCCTGATCCTGCTTTCCAGCCAGACCTTCGCCGATATAAGCAACATAGAAGGCAAAATGCGGCTGAGGTCACAGATAATCAGCGCCTGCAATCGTTTCCTGACCCAGGGGAAGGTCGCCAACGTTTATTTTTCCGAGTTCGTTGTTCAATAAAGGCGGGCGATGTGAGTAAAATCCTGACCCAGGAAGAGGTGGACGCCCTTCTTAAAGGGATGTCCGGAGGGGAAATAGAGACCGAGACGGATACGGTCGAGGACGATTCCGGGGTCACGGTCTACGACCTGACCAACCAGGACCGGATTATCCGCGGGCGCATGCCCACGTTGGAGATCATCAACGACCGTTTCGCCCGGATTTTACGCACCACGCTGTCCAGCGCCCTGCGCAAGGTCATCGACGTCTCGGCCTTTTCCATCGACATGATCAAGTTCGGCGAATTCATGAGGGCCTTGCCCGTGCCCACCAGCCTGCATATTTTCAAGGTGGACCCTCTTCGCGGGCATGGGGTCATGGTCATTGAAACCAAGTTGGTGTTCAACCTGGTCGACAATTTTTTCGGCGGGTCCGGGCGCGGCTTCATCAAGATCGAAGGTCGCGATTTCACCGCCATTGAAAACAAGCTGATCAACAAGGTCATCCGCATGGCCATGGATGACCTGGAAAAAGCCTGGAACCCGGTTCATCCCCTCAAGCTGACCTACGTCCGCTCCGAAACCAACCCCCAGTTCGCTTCGGTCGTGGCGCCCACCGAGGTGGTGATAGTCATCAAATTCGAAGTGGAACTGGAACAGACCGTCGGGACCCTGATTATCTGTCTTCCCTACTCCACCATCGAGCCCATCCGCTCCAAGCTCTACGCCGGCTTCCAGAGCGACCAGCTCGAGGTGGACCACGAATGGATCAACCGTTTCATCGAGCAGGTCCGGGAAGCCTCGGTTCAACTCTCGGTGGAACTGGGTCGAACCAACCTGACCGGAGGCGACCTGCTGCACCTCGGAATAGGCGACGTGATCATGCTCGAGCAGGATGTTTCCGATCCCTTGACCATCAGGGTGGAAGGAATACCCAAATTCAAGGGTTTTCCCGGCATGATCAAGGGCAACAAGGCCATCCAGATTAAAGAAGAGATCAGAAAGAGGTAGTACCAACCATGCCCGAGGACCAGGTATTAAACCAGGACGATATTGACAAGCTCATGGCCGAGGACGGAGAACTCGACGCGGGCTGGGGGAATTCCTTCGACGCTCCGACCGCCGCGCCCGCCCAGGCGCCCCAGGCCCACAGCCTCGAGGATTTCGGACCAAGCAAGGGCTCCCGAGGCCGCATCGAGGACCGGTCCCTGGACTTTATCCTGGACATCCCCCTGGAAGTCTCCGTGGAGCTGGGGAGAACCAAAATGGTGATCAACGACCTCCTGCAACTTGGGCAAGGCTCGGTCATAGAACTCACCAAACTCGCCGGAGAGCCGTTGGAAATCCTGGTCAACAACAAGCTGGTGGCCCGGGGGGAGGTTGTGGTGGTCAATGAAAAATTCGGCGTCCGCGTGACCGACATCGTCAGCCCCATGGAACGGGTCAAGAGCCTGGGATAGGAAATGAGGCTAGTTTGTTGAAAAAAACGTCTGCCGTCTTGGTTCGGGCCGGCGCCTTCCTCCTGGCCGGCGCCCCCTCGCGGGCTTTCCCGGCCGAGGCCCAGGCCCCGGGAGCCAACGCGCCCGACCTCCTGGTCGCATCCCTGAACATGATCGGGGGAGCCGCCCTGGTTATCGGCCTGCTGTTGCTGATCGCCTATTTGCTGAAAAAGTACGGACCAAGCCGCCTCCTGTCTTTCAGCGACCGGGACGTCATAAAAATCATCGCCGCCAAGCCCCTTGGACCCAAAAAGTTCATAACCCTGGTTCAAATCGGCGACGACATCCTGACCTTGGGCGTCACCGAAGCCTCCATAACCCGCCTGGACAAGACCGGCGCGGCCGAGTTCCAACAGGCCCAGGCCCTCAAGCCCCCCGACGAACGACGAGTTAAAAGTTTCGCCCAAAGGCTGAAAGCCTTCAATCGGGAAGCCGACCCCGCGCCCGAAGAAGTCTAATCGGAGCAACATAATGAAACGACTGGTCGTTCTAGTGACTTTGTCAGTGGTGCTTTTCGCGGTCGCGACCCCAGCCCTGGCCATTCCGGCGCCCACCATCAGCATCGGCCTGGATGAGGCCGAAAGCCCGGACCAAGTGGCGACGGTCATACAGGTTCTCCTGGTCCTGACCGTATTGTCCCTGGCCCCGGCCATTTTGGTGGTCATGACCTCCTTTACCAGGCTCCTGGTGGTTTTTTCCTTTCTGCGCCACGCCCTGGGGACGCAATCCATGCCCCCCAACCAGATCATCGTCAGCCTGGCCTTGTTCATGACCTTTTTCATCATGATGCCGGTCTGGACGGAAATCAACGACCAGGCCTACAAACCCTACCTGGCCAATGAAATAGCCATGTCCGAGGCCCTGGACCGGGCCGTGAAGCCCATGCGGGAATTCATGTTCAAGCAAACCAGGGAGAAGGACCTGGCCTTGTTCATCAAACTTGGCAAGTCCCCCCGCCCGAATAACAAGGACGACGTCGCCCTGTCGGCCCTCGTCCCCGCCTTCGTCATCAGCGAACTAAAAACCGCTTTTACCATTGGTTTCATTTTGTACGTTCCTTTTTTGGTCATCGATATGATTGTGGCCTCGGTCTTGCTTTCCATGGGTATGATGATGCTGCCGCCGGTCATGATCTCCTTGCCGTTCAAACTGATGTTGTTCGTGTTGGTGGACGGCTGGCACCTGGTGGTGGGATCGTTGATCAAAAGCTTTGGGTGACGAAAATGACGCCGGAATTCGTAATTGGCTTTGGAAGGCAAGCGATTGAGATCACTCTCATCCTTTCCCTTCCCATGCTGGGGCTCGGGCTGCTGGTCGGCCTGATGGTCAGCATCTTTCAGGCCACCACCTCCATCCAGGAAATGACCCTGACCTTCATCCCCAAAATCCTGGCCATCATGTTCGCCCTGGTCTACTTTTCTCCCTGGATGTTGGACAAAATTTTGGCGTACACGGAGAACATTATCGTCAGCATCCCGAATTACGTCAGGTGAAAAAGACATGACCCCGCCCTCGATCGACCCGGCCCAGTTCATCGCTTTTTGCCTGATTCTGCTGCGGGTGTCCACTATTCTCTTTCTCATGCCCATCTTCGGGAGCAACTTGGTTCCCAACGAGATCAAGATGGCCTTCGCCCTGATACTGAGCCTGGCCCTCCTGCCGGTCGTCAAGGTGAACGTGGATGTCTTTCCCACGGTTTTGGGCGGGTTCATTCCCCTGGTCCTGGGGGAGTTGTTCATGGGGCTGACCCTGGGCATGATGGCCCGGGCCGTCTTGGAATCGGTGCAGCTCGCCGGCCAGTACATCGGGTTTCAGATGGGGTTCGCCATAGCCAACGTGATCGACCCCCAATCGGGCGCCCAGGCGTCGGTTATCAGCCAACTGGCCTATATAATGGCCACTCTGATCTTCCTGGCCCTCAATGGCCATCACTTCATCCTCACCGCCCTGGTGGAAAGCTTCGAGCTGGCCCCGGCGGGAAGCCCGCTGCCCAACCCCATCGTGTTCGACACGGCGGTGCAGAGCCTGGCCAACCTGTTTATAATCGCCATCAAGATAGGCGCCCCGACCCTGGCCCTACTCTTTTTCGCCAAGGTCGCCATGGGCATCGTGTCCAAAACCGTGCCCCAGTTGAACGTTCTCTTCGTGGGAATGCCCCTGGACATCGTGCTGGGACTTTTCCTTTTTGGCATATCCTTGAGTTTTTTCGTCGCGGTGTTCGGGCAGGCCCTGTCCGGCCTCGAAAAAGACATCGGAACGGTTCTCCGGGCCATGTGAGGTAGACAATGTCGGATGATAAAGGCAGCAAAACCGAACAGCCATCCGGGAAGCGGTTATCCGAGGCCCGGAACAAGGGACAGGTCTCCAAAAGCATGGAGATAAACACCTTCGCCGTGCTCATGGCCGGTCTTTTGGCTCTTTTCTTTTCAGGCTCGTCAATATATTGGCAACTTACGGACCTGATGCGGCACACCCTGTCCAATCTCGGCCAAATTTCCCTGGAAAACGAAAATCAATTAAGTTTTATACTCGGCGTCGTCAAGCAAATGGCCGTGATGTTGTTCCCCGTGTTCGTCGCCATTCCCCTGACCGGGATATTGATCAACCTTTTTCAGGTCGGCCCCCTTTTCACGACCCAACCGCTCAACCCGGACCTGGCCAAACTCAACCCGATCAAAGGACTGTCGAGGCTTTTTTCCACCCGGGCCCTGGCTGAATTGGTCAAGTCGACCGGTAAGATAGTCATTATCGGGGGGACCGCCTTCTTCACGGTGAAAAAGGAAATCCCCAACATCCTGCATCTGGGGGACATGGACCCGGCCCAGATCGGCTGGTTCGTGGTCGTGGTGTCGTTCGAGATTTTCCTGAAAACTCTTTGGGCCTTCGCCATACTGGCCATCTGCGACTTCTTTTACCAGAAATGGAAATTTAACGAAGACATGAAGATGACCAAGCAGGAAGTCAAGGAGGAACACCGGCAGATGGAAGGCGACCCCCTGGTCAAGGCCAAAATCCGCCAGGTGCAGCGCGAGGCGGCTCGCCGGAGAATGATGGCCGACGTGCCCAAGGCTGATGTGGTCGTGACCAACCCCACGCACTTGGCCGTGGCTTTGCTTTATGATCCCCAGCAGGGTTCCGCGCCGATGGTGGTGGCCAAGGGCCAGGCCCTGATCGCGGAAAAAATTAAAACCATCGCCCGGGAACATGGCGTGCCCATCCTGGAAGACAAACCGCTGGCCCGGGCGCTGTATAAAAACGTGGAACTGGGAGAAATGATACCCGTGTTGTTTTACCAGGCCGTGGCGGAAATTCTATCCTACGTCTACCGGATGAAAGGCAGGAGGGTCCATGGCGGCTAGACCCGGAGCTCCAGCGGTCAAAAAACCCCCCATGGCCGCCCCGCCCAAGGAGGCGAAGGCCGTCGGCGTCGCCGGAGGAGCTGAAATTGTCCTGGCCGCCTCGGTGGTCGGGATTCTCATGGTCATGATCCTGCCCATGCCGACGGCCCTGCTGGATATCCTGCTCACCTTCAACGTGACCATGGGCATCATCGTCCTGTTGACTTCCATGTTTTTGCTGAAACCACTTGATTTCTCGATCTTTCCTTCCCTACTGCTCCTCCTGACCCTCTTTCGGCTGTCACTGAACGTGGCGTCCACCAGGTTGATCCTGATCCGGGGCCATGAGGGGACCGCCGCCGCCGGACAGGTGATCAAGGCCTTCGGCAGTTTCGTGGTGGGAGGCAATTACGTGGTCGGCGTCATTGTCTTCGCCATCCTCGTTCTTATAAATTTCATGGTCATCACCAAGGGTTCCGGCCGCATCGCCGAAGTCGCGGCCCGGTTCACCCTGGACGCCATGCCGGGCAAGCAGATGGCCATCGACGCGGACCTGAACGCCGGCATGATCGATGAAACGGAAGCCAAGGCCCGGCGCGTGGAAATAGGCCGGGAAGCGGATTTTTACGGGGCCATGGACGGCGCCTCCAAATTCGTTCGCGGGGACGCCGTCGCCGGCATCATCATAACCATCATCAACATCGTCGGCGGTCTCATCATCGGCGTCTTGCAGCAGGGCATGAAAGCCGTCACCGCGGCCCAGACCTACACCATCCTGACCGTGGGCGACGGATTGGTCAGCCAGATTCCGGCCTTGATTATCTCCACCGCCGCCGGTATTATCGTCAGCCGAGCCGGCAGCGAGGCCACCATGGGAGCGGAGTTCGGGCGGCAGTTCACCCTCCAGCCCAAGGCCATGATGATCGCCGGCGGAATATCCTTGGCTTTCGGCCTGTTGCCCGGCCTGCCCACGATCCCGTTCATGCTTTTGGGGTCCACCGTCACCTTCGTGGGCTACATGTCCCTCCAGAAACAAGGCGCGGCCGTCAAGACGACCGAGAAGGAAAAGGAAAAAAAGGCGGCGACCACGCCGCCCACGCCGGAAAAAGTCGAAGCCCTGCTTCCCCTGGACACTCTCGAACTGGAAGTGGGGTATGGCCTGATACCCCTGGTGGACGAGGAGCAGAACGGCGACCTTCTGGACCGCATCCGGTCCATCCGGCGGCAATTCGCCCTGGAAATGGGATTCATCGTGCCGCCCGTCCATGTTCGCGACAATCTTCAACTCCAACCGGGCGAATACAGCTTTCTGGTAAAGGGCATCGAAGTGGCCAAGTCGGAGTTGCTGATGGGGCATTTTCTGGCCATGGACCCGGGCGATGTTAAAAGAAAGGTCGAGGGCGTTCCCACCAAGGAGCCGGCCTTCAATCTGCCGGCGCTCTGGATTCAGGAAAAAAGGAAGGAAGAAGCCCAGTTGGCGGGGTATACGGTGGTTGACCTCTCCACGGTCGTGGCCACTCACCTGACGGAAGTAATCAGGACCCACGCCGATGAATTGCTTACCAGGCAGGATGTGCAGAAGCTTATCGACAACGTGGCCCAAACCAACTCCAAGGTGGTCGAGGAATTGATCCCGTCCCTGATGAATATCGGCCAAGTCCAAAAAGTGCTCCAGAACCTGCTGCGGGAGCGCGTGTCCATCAGGGACCTTCAGACTATTCTCGAAACCCTGGCCGACCGGGCCTCCATGACCAAGGACCCGGAATTGTTGACCGAATTCACTCGGCAAAAACTGGCCCGCTCCATCATCCGTCAATACGAAACCCCGGAAGGCGAACTGCCACTGCTCACTCTGGGAAGCGATGTGGAGGATATCCTAACCAAAAGCATCCACGAAACGGAACGCGGCGCCTACCTGTCCCTCGATCCGCAGATGGGACAGGCCATTCTGGAGGCGGTCAATCGCAAGATGAACACTTTCGCCCAATTCAACTACCAACCGATCATGCTCTGTTCGCCCATGGTGCGGCGGCACTTGAGGCGCTTGACCGAAAGATTCATACCCAACCTGGTCATTTTGTCCCATAACGAACTGACCCCCACGGTTCGCCTGAAGGTCCTGGGCGAGGCAAGGTTGGGCAATGCGAATTAAAAGGTTCAGGGCCCGGGATTTGAAGACCGCCTTCCAGATGGTCAAGGAAGAGCTTGGCCCGGAAGCGGTGATTCTGGCCACCCGGGAACTGACCGAACGCGGCGAGCTGGGATCGAACGCCGTGGAAGTTACAGCCGGCGTCAACCACCACGGCCCCGTCGAAAAACCCGCCCCGGAGCCATTGGTTTATCAGCCGCCCAAGCCGCCTCGTCCGGCCCTGAAAACGGTCGAGCCGAAAAAAACGCCGTCCGCCGCCCCGCTTCCCTCCCAGGCCCCCGCCCATGAACTGACACGACTGGGAGAAGGCTTGGCCGAGGTCAAGGAGCTCTTGCTCGACCTGACCCACCGTTCCAGTCTCTCTGGTCGCATCAGGGAACATAAGAACATGGTCCGGCTGTACCGGGGCCTGCTGGACTCCGAGGTGGACCCGGCCCTGGCCAGGGCCTTGCTGGAAAAAACCTACGCCGCCTGGTCGGGGGCCGACGAGGACCCGGCCGCGGTGTTGTCCCAACAACTGCAAAAACGCTTGAAAACCTTCTCGCCCCCGCTCTCCCAAACCAGGTCCGGCCCCCTTTTCGTCGGCTTGGTCGGACCGAGCGGCGTGGGAAAAACCACGACCATAGCCAAATTGGCCGCGCTCTGGTCGGTCCGGGAACAAAAAAGGGTCGCCCTGATAAGCCTGGACGCCTTCCGCCTCGGGGCCGCCGAACAACTAAGGACCTACGCCCGAATCATCGGGTTGCCGGTCCGGGTAGTCCAGGACAAGGAAGAACTCCGCCAGGCGGTGGACATCTTCGGCAACCTGGACGTGGTCCTGATCGATACCTCGGGCCGCTCCCTCAACGATCCGGGCGGGATGGAGGAATTGGCCGGAATGTTCAAGGAAATCGAGGGTATTTTGGTTATGCTGGTCCTTTCGGCCGTCACCAAGGACCGGGACCTGGCCGCGGTTATCCGGAAATCCGACATCCTCTCGGTGGCCAGCCTGATCATCACCAAGATCGATGAAACCGAGAGATTTGGCAATGTGATCAATAATCTGATAAAATTCAAGAAGCCCGTCTCGTTTTTAACCAACGGCCAGAAAGTCCCGGATGATATAATGCCGGCGACTCCCAACCGGCTCGCGGAACTGGCGGCGGTGGAAAAGCGGACGGGCCTTTTAGAAAAAGAGTCGAGGAAAGCCGTATGACAACCAACTCAAAAGCCCGGGCCAAGCCTGCCCGCAAACCTGCCGCCTACCCCGTGCGGGTCATTTCCGTCACCAGCGGAAAAGGGGGCGTCGGCAAG
Source organism: Pseudomonadota bacterium (assembly GCA_043806915.1). GTDB lineage: Bacteria > Desulfobacterota > Desulfarculia > Adiutricales > JAGVGV01 > JAZDGM01. Next base: position 16,403 of record JAZDGM010000227.1, read on the forward strand.
ACCAACATGGCGGCCAACCTGGCCGTGGCCCTGGCCCGGGCCCGGAAGAAAGTAATGATCTGGGGCGCGGGCCGGGGCCGGGCCC
>JAZDGM010000228.1:0-7128 GCA_043806915.1 Pseudomonadota bacterium
CGACGGGGTCGATCGAACCCATGTCCGACCACAAAAGCGGGAAATCGAAACCATCTTCGGAACCGTTGAGGCAAACCGCGCGGGATATGGGCATCCTGGAGCCGACAGTCTTCACCCGCTGGACGCGGAACTGAACCTTCCAAATATCATAAACGGACATCCAATATAAAAGCGCGAGTTGAAGCGGGGAAAAGGAATGCCTCCACCGGTCCCAATAAAATTTGGATGTCCTGTTTACCTCCGGCTCGAGACAAGCTTACTCCGCGACCTACGGATTAGAAGTTCTTTAGGATTTACCTTTTTTCCGTAACGAAATCGTAGCGAAAAAAGGTGGAAAAATTATTATCGTTTCATTATGCCTATATTTACAACAGGTCCATGATGTTTTGGATACTGTTTAAGCACGTTTTCATCGAAATCATTTTTTTCTAGCCTACCAAATTTGTCGTACCAAATACATTCATAAAAAATACCTATCGGCGTTTCTTTTACGGCATTAACTGTCATTTTTGGACCACCACTTATCAGTTGAACCTCGTCTCCGATTTTAAATATTGCCATCCTACTTCCTCCAAATTTTTAAATTATCTACAAAGGTAAGTTAAATTTACTTTTGAGATTGTCAAGTCGGATTAAATAAAAAACTGACATTTTGATTTAGTAGATAATTTGACAAATTTTACTAATAATGCTAATTTATATTTAAAAAATATTAACCTGTATAAATAAAAGCCGTAAGTTGGCCTGATTACCGCACAGGTTGCAGGTAGCAATTGCGTTTTTTGTTTGATTATTATGGGAATTGAAAGAGTGGACTATTCTTCCGTTGAAGAATACTAAATGGCATTGGCTATGGCGACTGAAGAAGAAAGAGCTCATTGGGACGCTCAACAAGCCGAACAAGAGGCAGTGCAAGCCCAGTAGAAGTTGAAATGTGAAAGGAGGAAGACAGAAGACCAGAATAGTTGCCAAGCGGGTCAGCTTCGGAAGACGAACTTCCCTTTTAAGAGCCAATGACAAAAAATCCGTTGGTCACCCGTAGCCAAATCGTAGCGGAAACACAAATAGGGGTTAGTCAATTCGGCTAAGTCCTTGATTTTATTGGCGCGCCTGGCGTGATTCGAACACGCGACCTACGGATTAGAAGTCCGTTGCTCTATCCAGCTGAGCTACAGGCGCGGGTAAAGACAGCCCGGCGGTTCCGGGAACGTCCTAATCATCTGATTCTTACACTAAAAAAACAGTGTTGGCAAGGGTAATACCCGGGCCGGGGAACGGAAAATTACGGCCTGGCGGGCTTCTTCCCCTGGACTTTCTCCTCGAACAACAGGCAAGGTTGCCCCGAAAGCCTGAAGACTTGGATGGAGGGCATGAGCCGGCTCTTGAAATTGATGGCGCGGCACCCGTGGGGATGAACGGGCTCCCAGGTGATAAAATAATGCCGGCAGTTGCGGCAATTGATTAGGTTTTCCATCAGACTCCAGGCGCCGGCGGCGACCCTCGGGCTTTCTTGGGCGTTAACAGGGCGGCAATAAAAGCTTCCGGGCCGGCCGTCCTGGGGTGGACCTTGCATATCCATCCCTGTTCCCTTATCATAACCCCAAACGAACAAGGAGGCGTCAAAATGATTTTATCGAGACGTATTTTTTTACTTTTTCTGGCTTTCTGTCTTGTCCTGGCGCCGGTGGGCGCTTTCGCGGAGGAAGCGTCGGCCAAGCCCGATCCGGACCAAATACGGAGAATCCTGACCGAGGGCAACGCCAGGTTCGCCGCCGGCCGGGCGGAAAACCCTCACACGGGCCGGGACCGGTTGGTCCTGGCCGGGCGGGAGAGTCAGGCCAATTACGCCCTGGCCACCGTCCTGTCCTGTTCGGATTCCCGGGTCCCGGTCGAGCGATTGTTTGACGTCGGAGTGATGGACCTGTTCGTGGTTCGAGTGGCCGGGGCCGTCTGCAACACGGACGAGGCCGGGTCCATCGAATATGGGCTGGCCCACGTCAACACCCCCCTCCTGGTGGTGCTGGGTCACACCCAATGCGGCGCTGTCTCGGCGGTCGCGGCGGACGTCCGCGGCGAATCCCACCACCTCGAAACGAACATCCCGCCCCTTATCGCCTCGATCTACCCGGCGGTGAAGCGGGCCCTGGAACAAAAACCCGGGGGCGGGGAAGAAGAGATGCTGAATTTGGCTATCGAGGAGAACGTCAAGGAATCGATCCGGAATCTATTTTTGAAAAGTCCGACCGCCAGGGACCTGGTGGAATCCGGAAAGGTCAAGGTCGCGGGAGCGATCTACGACGTTTCCACGGGGTTGGTCCTGTGGTTGCCCCAGGATACGGCTTCCCGCATTCTGGAGGAAGTCGGGCGCGATCCCGGCCGGGTGGTGGAATCAGGGAAATAATAGCCCGCGATTTGACCAGGGGACCAGGCCCGGTCGAGACGGCCGTCGCCTGGTCGACGCTAGACCGACCCCACGGCGTTCTTGCCTCTTTTTTTGATATCGAACATGGCCCGGTCGGCCAGGGCGAGGAGCCCGGTCAGGTCGTCGGCGTCCCGGGGGCAGGAGGCGATCCCGTAACTGGCGGTCAACCTGATATCGTGGCCCAGGCTGCACAGAAAGGAGGTCCGGCTGACTTTTTTTCGGATATCCTCGGCTTTTTCCAGGGCCTTTTCCTTGCCCGCCCCGGGTAGGATCACCACGAACTCGTCGCCGCCGTAACTGATCCCGAAGGCTTCCTCGGTCAGCGCGCCCTGAATGGTCTCGGCCATTTCCTGGAGGACGCGGCTGCCGTTCAGGTGTCCGTAGGCGTCCACCACCCGCTTGAAATCATCGACATCCATGAAGACCAGGGAGAAGGGGGCGCCGGTGGCTTTTTGGTTCTCGAAGAGATCGGCCAGGGCTTGGTACATGTACCTGGTGTTGTACAGTCCGGTCAGGTTGTCGTGAATGGCCATTTCCTGGATGCGGCTGTGCCGCCTGGTGTTTTCCACGGCGATGGCGGCGTAGTCGGCGATAAATTCCACTTTTTCCATGGCGCCGTGGTTCAGGTTTTCCGGGTTGACGACTTCCAGGACCCCAACGGTCCGCCCTCCGAAGACAAGCGGGGCGCACAGAATCGACTTGGTGGGGAACCCGGTGAGTTGTTCCACCAAGGGGCTGAAAAAGGGGCATTCCCGGACATCGGGCACGATCAGGGATTGCTGGAGTTCGACGCATCGTCCGGCCACGCCCTCCCCCTTTTTCAACCGGACCTCCCGCAAGGGGGCCAGGTCGAGGTTAATGGATATCTCGAAAAACAGCTCCCCGGTCGCTTCATCGATCAACAACAGGGACCAGTTATGAGCGGGGAGCAGTTCGGAAATTTTGTGGATAATGGTTTCGTATAACCGGTCCGGTTCCAGGACGGAGGTCAGGGCCTTGCCCAATTCCAGGATGGACAGAAGCTCTTCGCGGGAAAGAGAGCTATCGGCGTTCATCGAATGTTCACCACCATGAAATGGAATATCAAGGGATGTTTATACACCACGCCGCGCCTCCAGGCAACCGGGGTTTTGTCGGCGCGCGACCAAGGCGATATCTCGAGGCGGCCCTGGGGCGACAAGGCGAGGTCCTAGCCGTTGATCCAATCCCTCAGCTTGGTCGGCAGGGGAGCGCAGCCGGTCAGGGGCCGCCATTCGCAATGAGAGGATAGGTCCAGTCCGCCCTGGATGACCGAAACGGGCCGGTCGGACGAGACCACCACCACTATCAGGTCGGGATGCTCGGCGGAAAAACGCAGGGACGAATTGAACCTGGCCCCCCTGGCCCGGTTTTCCCCGGTTATGGCCCTTCCGTCCATGAGGCAGGCGAACCCGTGAAGATGGAGGTCTTTTCCCAGATGCAAGGCGCCGTCGACCTTGGCCAGGGATTTGGCCAACTGGAAGAGTCTGGGATCGCGGAGGTCGAGGGGGAATTCCATTTTTTGGCCGGCTATTTTCACGGGCTCCTCGGACAGGTCCACCACTAGGGCGCAGCCGTACTGGCCCTCGCCGGCGGATTGAACAATTTCTCCGACCATCCGGTAAAGTTCGTAGCGAACGGCGGGGTCGAGGTCTTTTTCCAGGAGGGCCTCTTCAAAAAGGACTAGGTTGGGCTTGCGATTGGTGGAATGGAACCGACCGTCGGAGAAGCTGCAAACCAGGCGGTCGTCCAGCTTGAGGAACCCGTGGCTGCCGTGAAAACAGGCCCCCAGGCTGGCTCGGGGAGGAGTATCGGCCGTGAGGCCCAACAGGCCGCGACCGTCGGAAATCAATTTCAGCGACGAGTCTTCCACCGCCAGCATCATCTTTCTGACGTGCTTGAAATTGCTTATTTCCGGGCATTCCAATTCGGGAAACCTGGTCATGAATCCAATGGTCGAAATGACCCTCGGTTCGACGAACCACAACTCCCCGCGGGGCCAGGCCCCTTCCTCCTCGGTTTTGGAGAGTCCGATGACCGCGTCCAGGATGGGAAAAACCCTGAGGCGGGAATCCGGGCCCAAGAGGATGTTTCTTTCGTCGATGATATGGTCGCGAATGGCGTGGGCGGCGTATTCCTGCAGCACGTACCCGGAATCGCCCAGGTCGAGGACGTCATCGAAAGCGAAATTTCGCGCCACCATCCGGGCCGCGTATTCAAGCCACCGCTGGGTGGGACCGGTGCTGCACAGGTCGGGGTGCTCCTCGGTGAACCAGGCCTGAAAAAAAACCGATTTGGCCCGGCCGCTGAAGGAAATAAGCCCCGTGAACCCGTCTTGTAGTTCCTCGTGGCGAAGTTCCTCCAGGCAATTGGAGAGATGACCCGACTTGGTCGGTCGACGCCAGGCGTCGGAATCGAGGAACAGCTCCTTTAACCTGGGTTCATGGCCCCGCAGCAGGTTTTGGGGGTCGCAGACCAACAGGGGGGACGCCGGAGTTTCGGTGTAGACCAGGGCGGCCCGACTGGGTGGCGAAAAATGCGACAATCCATCCCGCAGACCGTCAAGGATGTCGTATAGGCATAGGTTTTTCGAGGCGGTCCCACGCAAGCCCAAACCCTCCTTCCATTCGCGACCCGAGAATTCCGGCCGGCCCGGACCACGGGAAAAGAGGAATATAGAATATCCGGACGGCGGGAATCAAGGAGTCTTTGACGATGAAGGGTGGAAAGGCCGGGCGGGAGGCCCCCCGCCCGGCGTCCGAGGTTAAAATCGCCGGCTTGTAAAAGGCGCCGTCGCGGCCGGCTCGCTTTGGGAGGCTTCGTCTAGGACTCGTCCAGTCCAATCAATCCGGCGGAATAAGCCCGGTTGTCATCGGCCTGGTCATGGCCGGCCCAGGTCGGAGAATCAAGAAGCTTGGTGTGGGCGGCGACCGCCGGGGCGGCCTCGTCGTCCTTGATTCTATAGTCGGCCAACAGCCTTCTAAGAGTGGCCGCCTGATGCGACAATTCCCGGGCGGCGGAGGCGGTCTGTTCCGCGGCCGCGGTATTCTGCTGCGTCACGGATTCCACCTGCCCCAGGCCCTGGTTGATCTGGCTCAGTCCTTGGGCCTGCTCGACGCCGGCGGCCGCGATTTCCCCCACCAGATCGCTGATTTTGGTAATTTCGTCCGATATCTCGGTAAAGGATTGGGCGGCGTGGTCAACGACCTGGCTGCCTTCGTGAACGGTTTTCACCGAGCGATCGATCAGTTCGGCTGTTTCCCGGGCGGCCTTGGCGCTCCGTCCGGCCAGGTTCCTCACTTCCTGGGCCACCACGGCGAAGCCCTTGCCGTGCTTGCCCGCCCGGGCGGCCTCGACGGCGGCGTTGAGGGCCAGCAGGTTGGTCTGAAAGGCTATATCGTCGATAGTCTTGATAATCTTGGCTATTTCCGAGCTGGACCGATTGATTTCGCTCATGGCCGTGATCATGCCCCGCATCTGCCCAAGGCCTTTTTCCGCCTTGGACTTGGCGGCCAGGGAGAGTTTGTCGGCCAGGGAAGCGTTCTCGGCGTTGGTTTTGGTCTGGGCCCCCAGCTCGGTCAACGAACTGGAAATTTCTTCCAGGGCCGAAGCCTGGGAAGAAGCGCCCTGGGACAGGGACTGGCTGGACTCGGACACCTGGGACGCCCCGTTATCGACAAAGGTGGTTGTTTCCTTGACCTGGCCGAAAAAGCGGTTCAAATTGGCGCTCATTTTTTGCAGGGACAGTCCGAGGACGTCCTTGTCCGAGGCCAAGTCGGCTTCCCGGGTCAGGTCTCCCGCGGCTATGCGACCGGCGGCTTCCGCCTTGGCCCGGAGGCTTTCGGCCATGCCGTTCAGGACCCCGGCCAGGCGTCCGAATTCGTCCTTTCCCTGGAGATCAAGACGAACCGAGAGGTCGCCCCGGCCCACGGCCTGGGCCAATTTCATGGTTTTGGCCAGGGGGATCGTTATCGCCCTAAAGATCAGTCCGCTCAAGCACAGCAAAACCGCCAGGCCCACTCCGGCCGCCGTCACGCTGACGATCGAGCCGGTCCGGTCCAGGCGCCGGCTTTCCTCCGAGGCGGCCCGGGCCATTTCCAGGGCCAGGGTTTGCGATTCCCGGCCCACCTGGGTCAGCCCGGCTAATAGTTCCCTGTTCTTTTTCCACTGGGCCACCACGGCGCTTTCGTCGTTCCCGGCCTGGAGAAGGATTTTGTCGACGTCCGACTTAATTTTATTGAAGTCCTCGGAATTGAGCAGTTGCAGCGCGAGACCGGCGTTGTTATTGGCGATTTTCAGCCGTTCATCCAGGTTTTTTCTTGTTTCGGAATATTTTTTTTCGTCCGCCCACAGGAAAAGGTTCTGAATGATGTTCAACAGGCTTTGGTCTCCGAACTTCAGGAGTTCCTTGACTTCCTTCCGGGCCGCCGTCTTGTATTCCGAAAGGAAATCTCCGTTCAAGACCAGTTCCGCTTCTTCCTGGTCAATGGTCTCGACAATTTTCAGGAGTTTTTGGTTCGCTTCCAGGAATTCCGCGGCGACTTTTTCCTGTGAATTTTTCATCAAGGCCAGGCTTTCCGCAATTTCCTGGAAAACGGCCTCGTGCTTTTTCCGGCTGTGGAGTGATTTTTCGACAAGTTGCGCGATTTCCTCACTGGCGGCCAAGGATTGAGCCCGCGATATGGCTT
>JAZDGM010000229.1:0-3575 GCA_043806915.1 Pseudomonadota bacterium
TGAAAACCGGGACGACGGCCTGCCTCCTCCCTAAAACCGTTCAAGGCCCCCCGACATTCGCCTCCCCTTGGGTTGGGGAGACAACTAACTATGCCAATTTTGATAGAATATGTCCTTGATATCCTTACTAATTATAGAAAACGCGCTTACATTGTCAATGATTTAAAGCCTGCGGCCGAGCCGGAAAAATTAAATTTATAGAGCCAATTGCAAAGCACTGATTTTTGCCTAAATCAAGGAAAGCAAAATCTTGCTTCGCGGAAATATTATAGTATTTCGATTGGTTATGGTTAGGCCTGACGACGGGTCGGGGCAAGACGCGGGGTTTTGCAGTTGGCTGTTTCATTTAAATTTTCTTCCCCGTTTCGGGAAACCGGCGCGCCGCCCAGGTTTTCCGCTACCTCTTGCCGTCCAGCACGGCGTCGATGAAGCAACTCCCGTTGCCGGAGGAAGAACCGGGAAGAGTCTGAACTAACGCGTATCCCAGGCCGGACGGGTCCATGATCATCCCGTCGGCGGCGTTGTCCTGGTCTCCTTCCCCGCCGTCGGTCACTTTAAACGTCGCCTTGGTCCGATCGTCGTTGAGAGTTGCGGGATACTCGCTCCAACCGGTTACATCGGAGTATTTATACCATTTGGCGTTCTCGGGGGCGGGCTGGGGAAGCTGGATAACAACCTGCACCACGGCCTTGATCCGGCATTTGATTTTTTTATTAAAAAAATACTTGGCGATATTCGGCCGGACGCCCTCGTCGCCGAGTTCCGCCGGGTCCACCGGATCGATAGACACCAGGGCGGAGTCGCCGCCCTCGGTCTTGAACCCCACGATCGGCCCCTCATGCGAGGCCGCGGGCAGGAATCCGGGGTCCACCCCGCTGTCGATGTGGCTGACCGTCACCCGGACCTCGTCCGAACTCGCGAGCTGATTGTACGTGTCCACCACGGTCAGTTGAAAAACCAGGACCGAGGAGCCGTCCACCGCCGGCGCGACGAAAGTCGGAGCGGCGGAATTCGGATCGGACAAGGTAACAACGACGCCCTTGGTCTGGGTCCAAACGTGGGACAGGGAAGCGCCCGAACCGCTGTTGGAAGTGGAGGTCGAGCCGTCCAACCGGGTGGTGGTTCCCGTGGCCACGTCCTGATCCAGGCCAGCGTCGGCTGTGGGCGGCTTAAAGCGGTCGGAATTGGCCACGACGACGGTCACGCCGTCCGTCGCGGTCAGGTTGCTGAAATTGTCCGTGACCGTCAACTCGAAGGTCAAGGCCTCCCCGTCGAAGTCGGTTTTGGGGGACGTGAAGGTAGGGCCGACGCTGGCCGGGTCCGAGAGCGTCACGTCGGCGCCGCCGGTCTGGACCCAGGCGTAGGTCAGGCCATGGCCGGAGTGGCCGGTCGAGCCTGAGCCGTCCAAAACGACTGTCATCTCCTCGTCGACCGCCTGATCCGGGCCGGCGTCAGCCGTGGGAACCGCATTCAGTCCCCAAAAATGATCAGCCACGGCGGCGACGTCCAGCCGCGGGCCGAAGCTCGGCTCCGTGTCGCAACCGGACTCGACAAAGGCGCCGGTCGCGGCCATCACCCGCTCGATTTCGCTGACCGAAACCGTGGGAGCCGCCTGGCGAAAGACCGCGAAAGCCCCGGCGACGTGGGGCGCGGCCATGCTCGTGCCTGTCTTTGTTTGATATCCGTCGTCCGCCAGAGCAACGGCCGAATAAATGTTTACTCCGGGAGCGAAAATATCCTGCATGGTTGGATGCCAGTCATTGTAATAATAGTGCCTATCGTTATAATCCGAACCGCCCACTGATACCACTGAGGAGATGCAGGCAGGAGCCCCCAGGGAACCACAATAGCCTCCATTCCCGTTGGCTGCGATCACGGCGACGCCGGCCGCCCGCAGATTGTCTATGACGGGCTTTCTCGAATCACCATCGCAGTAAGCGTAATACCGTCCCGCCCCAATGCTAATGTTGACCGCGGCTATTGGATATTGAACGCGCAGGCCGTAGACGTATTCCAGACCCTTGATTTGGTCGGACACCCAGGACCCGACATCATCCCAGTCTGTTAAATAACTGAAAACCTGGACGGCGATGAGATCGGCGCCGGGAGCTACCCCTCTCAGGCCCCCCGTGGGTTGTCGTCCCACCGCGATGCCCGCGACATGAGTTCCGTGCCCATATTGGTCCGGAGGAACGGCCGTTCCAGGGCCTTCCGCCCCCACGACTCCGCCGGGGCAGAGAGAGGAAGAATAATCATTTACATTTGAACTGAAACAGGCTTCCGCTATCTCCTTGCCCGTGAACATCTCGTGAGTGGAACGGACCCCCGTGTCCAGAACCGCCACGTACCAGCCCGAACCGTCGTACCCCTTGGCCCAGGCCTCGGGCGCCCTGACCAATTTCACTCCGTAGCTTGTCGAATCGCGTTCGCCGCCGACAGCCCCTTCAACCGCCGGTTCGTCCGAAAGGGGAATCGGCTGGTCTTCCACCACTCGCGTCACCCCGGCGCCGCCGGACAGGGAGATTAAATCGTTCCGGCTGACTTCCAGGAGAGCCAGAGGAATGCCACTAAAAACATGCAGGACCTTTTTTTCCAAGCCCAGACCTCCGAACACTCCGTCGGCCGCGCTCTTTATTCCCGCGGCCAGAGCGGCGTCCGCTTGCCGGATTGAGGATATTTCGTCCCGGGAGCGACGCAGGCCTGGAATTGAAACCTTGAAGGAGCGGGAGGCTTTTTGCAGTTCAGAAACGCCCCTTGCGCTGAAGGAGACCAGAACCCGCACCGTCCCCTTTTCCCCGGCCTTGGCCAGCAGGGCCGCTTCGTCGGCCGGTTTTCCCAGGCCCCAGGCCAAGCCTGCTCCACAGTAAAAAAACGCCGCCAGCAGCGTCAGAAATAATATCTTCGTATTCTTTTTCATTGTTATGATCTCTCTGTTTGTCGGGGCTGTTCACCTTCTTTTCTTCCGCAAACGTAACACGTCGAACTACATCCGACAATAAACAATCGGTATTTAGCCTGTGGCTTTCACCTCCCGCCGCAAGACAAAAGGCTTTTAGTATTTGAATTATTTAGGAGAACTAAATAGGACACCCAAACTTAAATGATATCCCGAAAAGTCATCCTTTGGCTGTTTCCCTGTTTTTCAAGCCGATATAACAAGACCCTGCGGTATCGAGGCGATTGGAGGGCATATATCAAAGACATCCAATTTGATAAAAAAATGAAGTTCGGGTGGTCGGGGATGAACCTGGCGGTGTTTGTTAGATCAAAATAGCAATGTAAATAGACATAGACGTCCGTTAATAAGAATTAATTGATGAAACCGCCTCTATTTTTCACGGAAATACACGTCGGCGGTACATTCGGAGCGCGGTTCTCCCCAAAGCCCAAATCCGTCGGGCTTGGGAAAAATATTGTGGATAACGGACGGTTAGCCCGTGGAAACGGAAGAAAACGCCCCGCGGCCGGCGCCTAGCCCTTGGAACCACCGGCGGCCGGCCCTTCTGGCCGCTTTCCGAATCGATCCGACTTTTCCCACGGCCCGATGAAACAACCCTCCGTAATTCTCCATCAGA
>JAZDGM010000230.1:0-60387 GCA_043806915.1 Pseudomonadota bacterium
TAAGGATACTATTGTGACCTTATTTCAAAAAATCGATATTTCTGAAATTGTAAGCAGCCTCGTCGAACTTTTGAAAATTTCAACAGAGCCTATTAGGTTGGGCCGAAAATACCCAAGAAATAAAAAAGTAAAGCCTAAAAATCATCAGATGTGCTATAAGCCTTGCCGCTAAAGTCAATGACATTGGGTCCGAGTTGGACGCCGCGATGACGCGAACATCCGCGTCAATGATTTTTTCACCGCCGACGCGGGAGAAGCTTTTTTCCTGGAGCACTTGCAGCAGCTTGATCTGGACGGCTGGGGTGATGGTCCCGATCTCGTCAAGGAAGATTGTCCCGCCCTGGGCGATTTCGAATTTGCCCAGCTTACTCGCTATCGCGCCGGTAAAGGCGCCTTTCTGATGGCCAAAAAGTTCGCTCTCGATCAAGTTGTCGGGGATGGCGCCGCAATGGACGTTGATGAACTGATTGTCGCTCCGGAGGCTGTGACGGTGGAGGAGCCTGGCCATGACCCCTTTGCCCGTTCCAGTCTCTCCGGTCAAAAGGGCGGTGGTCATGGTTGGGGCTACCGCGCGTATCTTGTCGAAAACTTTTTGCATCAGCGGGCTGAGGGTGCGAACCACGACCCGGGCTTCGTCTTTCCAGAATTTGTTGCGAAGGTATTCCAGCTCCGAATGCGTCCTGACGGCCTTCGTGATGCTCTCCGTGACTAGGTGCACCTCTTCCTGGTGGATCGGGGAAGTGAGGTAATCGTTGGCGCCGCCCTTAACCGCCTGGACCAGCTCGCGGATGTTGTTCTCGGGAGACATCACCACGATCGGCGTCAAGGGGAAGACGTGCCGGAATGGTCGGAAAGCCTGGGCGTAATCGACGCTGGGGTTGGCCTGGCCAGGAGAAGCTAGAACAGTTAACTCGACGAAAAGAATCGAACTTTCTCGCTTGATATACTTTTCCAGGCCTGTTTTCAGGTCTTTCGCCGTCTCATAAATATACTTTTCCCCTAGGCAACCTCCTAGAGAATTTATCAGCTTCTCATCCTTGGCGATTATAAGTATGTTATTCATGGCAAAAAAATAAACTCGCCGGCGTTGAATGTCAATTCCCCAAGGTTGAAAAAATTACCAGCGGCTCCAATATTTACCATATATCACAGAATCGTCCGTTTTTCCTTGACAAACGACCCTGGTTTCCAAAATAAAATGGATTATTATTGAAACAACGCCCCCTGAAAAAGGAGAGTCCCCTTGAACGAAGGTCGCGATCTTTTAATGGTCAGCGTGTCCGGTCCGGACCGACCGGGCATCACCGCCGCCCTGACCCGCATCATGGTCGAACACCACGTGGACGTGGTCGATATCGAACAGGCTTCCCTGCAGGACCTCCTGGCCCTGACCTTTCTGGTGGACCTGGCCCAGGCCTCGTCCACCGAGGACGGCCTGATCAAGGACCTGCTCTTCGAGGGCCGCCGCTTCAACCTGACCCTCAATTTCCGCCTTTTTTCCCCCCGGGAAGTCCAGGCCGCCGGCCGACGGAAGTTGTACGTCCTGACCTTTTTCGGCGGGACCAGTGCCCTGTACGAGCTGTCCAACATCCTCGGGCAGGAAAACGCCAACATCGAAATGATTTCCAGCCTGACCCAGCACTGCGCCAAGTGCGTGGAAATGATCGTCAACCTCCGGGACGCCGAAAACCTGGGGCGACTAAAAAAACGAGTGCTGGCCATGAGTCATGAACTCAACGTCGACCTCGCTTTTCAGGCCATGGAAACCTATCGTAAAAACAAGCGTCTGATTTTTTTCGACATGGACAGCACCCTGGTGGACATGGAAGTCATCGACGAACTGGCCCGGGCCGCGGGCGTATTCCCCGAGGTGGCCCGGGTCACGGAAAAAGCCATGCGAGGCGAACTCGATTTCGAGGACGCCCTCATTCAACGGGTCGCGCTGCTCCGGGGCCTAAAGGTCGAAGTCATGGAAAAAATCCGGGACGAGATGAAGCTTTCTGCCGGGGTCGAGCAAGTCGTCGCCACCTTGAAAAACCTGGGCTATAAACTGGCGGTGCTGACCGGAGGGTTCGACTTTTTCGCCGAGCATCTCCAGGCCAGGCTTTCCCTGGACTTCGCCTTTGCCAACCATCTGGAAATCAAGGATGGCGCCCTGACCGGCCGGGTGGTGGGCCGGATCATCGACGCGGCCCAGAAAGCCCGGATTCTCAACCAAGTCGCGCGGGAACAGGGCGTCATGCTCGACCAGACCGTGGCCGTGGGCGACGGCGCCAACGACGCCCTGATGCTCGGCCAGGCCGGGCTCGGGCTGTCCTATAACGCCAAGCCGATCCTGGACCGGGTGGCCCACAGCGCCATCGGATACACCCGCTTGATGAACATCTTATATTTGTTGGGAATATCCGAGGACGACATCTCGCCGCCTCCGGCCGGACCGTCGGCTCGGATAACGTAGCCCAGTGATTTGGTATTCATTTCTTGATTGAGGATAACTTCTTGGCCGAAGGCTCCTCACACCCTGTCCCACGGGATTAAGCGCTCGACCGCTTACCCGTGGTGGACCAGGGACGTCGAGGTTGAATACGCCTAGCCGGGGACAAGAACGATCACTTGGCGCGAAAGAAGCCCCTGAAGCGCCCACATTGTCCAACAGACTGATTTAGTTGATCTTTGCCCTGGGCGATTTTTCGCTGTTCGTCCGGGCCTGCCGGAAAATTCAAAATTCCCGAAAAATGATGGGAAAATGTCCGAATCCGACACTCGAATAGGGCCGGTTTTTAAGGCCGTCAGCCAATTGCAAAACCTCGGCCCTCGACCCGACTTGTCGTCAGGCTCAATTTTAACTCATTGAAATACTTCAGTATGCCCGCGGGTTAAATTTTTCGCCCTTTTTGATATAGCCAATAATTCGTGTTTTACAATGGGCTCCAAGGCATTGGCTTGATTGACTTCAATCAAAGACGGTGATAACATCTCATTGTTATTACTTATAATTGAAACTCCCCGCGGCAAGCCGCGGGGAACGCGCGCGCTTGCGGATTCAAATAAAAAAAGAGTCATTAGAGGCAAATCGTCCAAATGGAAGGCGTCGGTCAGCTCGGAGCGTCTTATTGAAGTCAAGGGGCATGGCGCGGTCTCGGGCGCCATCCTGCTCACCCCCAACGAACGCCGGGTGGCCGAGGACCGACGAGACTGCTCCCGGCTGTATGTGGTCGCCACTTGCAATGATGAACCAGAACTCCAAAACCAGATCAGGGGCCCGACCGGCTTCAGTTGGCGTGAAGTCTACAAGGCGCGGCATTACCGGCTGGAAGAGGACGCCATGACCAGGCCGGTGACGGCGAGGGAAAACGACGCGGTATATGTGAAATATGCTGTTATTGGTCAGGGTGATATAAGCCCTTTGGAGAATGAGGAATGATTGAGAAATTGCACGTTAAGTGGTTCAAATCAATTGAAGACGTTGAGTTTGAGCCTAGTTTGGTTAACGTCATGATCGGTGCGAATGGAAGCGGCAAGAGTAATCTGCTCGAAGCTATAGGGGTGCTGTCCGCGGCAGCCGCCGGCCGTATTGATGATCAATCATTGCTGCGTCGAGGTGTTCGCCCGGGCGTCCCCGCTCTTTATAAATGCTCGTTTCGTGACCGCAAGGGACCATTGCATATTTATTTTGGTGCATGGAGCAGGGCATCCTCCTATGAAGTAACCTTGTTTAATCCCATCGATGATCCCTTCCCAGCTTGGCGCTATCACACAGAAAAATTAGAAAACGATAGCGTCAGGATTGTGGGACGGTCGCATAGGGGTGATAAGAAACTGAATCCGGAAGCAGGGTTAGCCGCTTTAAAGGCAGTAGAAATGAGCATGGAAGACGATGCCCTTCGTTTGCTCCAGGATTTAAATGGATTCGCTATTTTTACTCCAAATACGCCGACTCTTCGTGGTATTGCTCCCGACACTCAACAACGAGAACCGGTTGGCCTCTCTGGCGGGCAGTTGTCTAGAGCTGTATCAGACATTTTAAAGCAACGAAAAAATTCTGAACATAGTGTTAATGTTTGTCGTGAGGCCTTGTCTCTAATTGATTGGGCGACGTCGTATAATTCAGCAAGGGCGTCATCCTTGCCATTATCATCCTCCGCCGGCGCCACGGAAAGTGTTATCCGATTTGAAGATCGGTATATGCATCACAGTCGTGCTACATTGTCCGGTCATGATGCCAGCGAAGGTGCACTTTATGTTCTCTTTCATGCTGTTCTGGCAACTCATGAAAACACTCCCTTGATATGCGCCGTGGATAATGCCGACCACGCTTTAAATCCAAGATTAGCCAGAGGATTGTTTTCTCATATATGTCGTTGGTATTTAGGATTGCCGGATTCAAGGCAGGTATTTCTTACAACTCACAATCCGTTGACATTGGATGGTTTACCACTGCAAGACGATAGGGTCAGGCTTTTTGTTGTTTCAAGAACTCAAAAAGGCCGAACAGTTGTTAAACGTATCGTTTTAGACGATAAGTTAAAAAAATTGGCGGATAGCGGGTGGTCACTTTCCCGATTATGGGTGATGGGACATATTGGGGGAGTGGCAAATGTCTGACCCGATACGTGTTGCTTTTGTCGTTGAAGGCCCTACCGACTTTATTATCTTACGGGCAATTGTGGAAAGGCTGCTTAAGGGTAATGATTTTGTGCCTCAGGTCCTACAACCTGAAATATCAGACGCCTTCAAAATAACTCCCGGGGATGATGGCGGCTGGCCAGGAATTTACCGATGGTGTAGACAAGCAGCCGATCAAGGCGGCGGCAATTTGGACGGCGATTTCCTGTTCACTGTTCATGATCTTTTAATATTCCAAATTGATGCTGATGTTGCGGGAACAACCTATGCCGCCGGTCATATAAAAAATCCAATCCCTGGAGCTTCTCTTCCCTGCGAGGAAAAATGTCCCCCCGCGTCCACGACAACAAACAATCTTCGAAATATTGTTTCAGTGTGGTTGGGTGGTAACCCGCTTCCCCAACAGGTTGTCATGTGTATTCCATCAAAAGCCTTGGAAACATGGGTTCTCATCGGAATGTTTCCAAGCGATGCTGCTGTGGTAAAAGGTGATATCGAGTGCCGCGATAAGCCGGGACATACATTGAGAAGCAAGCCAAAAGAAAAACGACTTATCTCGGGTAATAAAAAAATTATCGAAAAATATGAAGAATTTGCACGCCGGATTGCTGAGCAGTGGTCTGTCATCCGAGAAAAATGCACCGAAGCGCGTCGTTTCGAAACTGAACTATCTAGGGCTTTGACGGTGGAACGCGAGAAGGCTGATTAACGATTATGTAATCCTAGCGAGCCACGATGAGGCGCCAATGATCCCCAAGGAATGTAAACGCCTGGCGGAAGTCGATTTTCCCATAGCCGTCGTATCCAAGCACTCGGCCAGGGAAAAGTCCATAAGGCGCGGCCATCCATCCACTTTGCACCCGTGGTGGGCTAGGCGTCCCTTGGCTGCATGTCGGACCATGCTGCTAGGCTTGTTGCCGCCAGACCCCAGCGACCCGCGCTGTCCTGAAGATTTCAAGAAGAAAACCAGGAAAATACCGGCTCCCTGGCCTCGGGCCCCTGAACCGGATGACGACGGGCCGCGGCGGGGTCTGCCGCGTTTCAGCGGCGATTTCGCCAACTGGGACCTGTGTCCGCCAACCCCACCTAATCTGGAAGCGTCCCGAGGGCTAGTCAAGACCGCTCACCCCGAAGAAAAGCCCTTGGTCGTGGGCCCCTGCGCCGGTGGCGGGTCCATTCCCCTTGAAGCGCTTCGAATCGGCTGCGATGCCTACGCCAGTGACCTGACCCCCTCGGCCGGCCTGATTCTCAAGGTCATGTTGGCGGACATCCCCCGCCAAGGCCCGCGGTTTGCGGAAGACCTGAGTTATCGTTTCGATCCTAAAAGATGGCATAACAAGATAAGTACTCTAATTTTTCGCTGTGCTCTCCGTGTCTCCGTGGCGAGAAAGGATTTTTTATGAACCCCGCGCAACAGCTACAGTCCAAAAAGCAGGCGATTCTGGCCCTAGCCGCCAAGCATGGAGCACGGAACGTCAGAATTTTCGGTTCCGCGGCCAGGGGAGAGACAGGACCGCAAAGCGACATCGACCTGCTGGTGAAGATGGAAGAAGGCCGGAGCCTCTTGGATTTGAGCGCCTTGGTGCTGGAACTGCGGCAGCTTCTCGGCGTCAAGGTGGATGTGGTTTCCGAGGATGGGCTCTATTGGTTGCTGCGGCGAAGAATACTCAAGGAGGCCCGGCCGCTATGAATAAGGACCCCCGGGTATACCTGGCTCAGGTTCTGGAACGGATTGACCGGATTATCAAGTTCACCGGCGAGGGCAAGGCCGCCTTTTTCGAGGATGAAAGAACCCAGGACGCCGTCATCGGAAATTTTGAAATCATAGGCGAAGCGGTCAAACGCATTCCAGGGGAATACAAGGAAAACCACCCGAAGGTTCCCTGGCGGGCTCTGGCCGGGTTCCGCGATGTCCTGATTCATCAATACGAGGGAGTGAGCTTGCCGGAAGTCTGGCAGATCGTCGAAAAAAACTTGGAACCTTTACGTCAGGCGATTTTGGAGATTCTGCCGCCACTGGATGAACTCGAAAGACAGCTCGCCGGTGATGACGGGCCTGACGACAGTTGATGCTCATCAGATGGGGAGTTGGAGATGGAACCTTGGCTGAAGTTCTCCGCGGCAAGCCGCGGGGAATGCGCTCGCTGGCATGTTCAAAGTAGCCGCGCCGCGCAAGGAAGTTCGGGAAGGCCGGTCCTTTAACCCGGACGAATTCGCCATTCATTTGGAACAGGTCATCAGTGGAACGGCTCCGGAAGATTATCGGGACCCCAGGCGGTTCTTTTCCCGAACCTGCTTTCACCAGGGCGTTTAAGGAACATGCTAGGATGGCGCTTCGGCGGCTTGCAGGCGAAACAGCCAATACGGCCCCCGTACATGGCCCTCATCACCCGATTCGGCGGCGGCAAGACCCATGCGCCGGCGACTCTGTATCACCTGGCCGCCAACAGCGACGTCTCGCCGCCCCCGGCCGGACCGCCAGGCCGGATCGTTTAAGCGCTTTTTTTGGGGAAACCCTTGACAGGGAGATTTGACTTGGCCTATATTCTGAACGAGCGCTCAGTCAGAACACGGCCCCGCGCCTCGCGACGACGGACCAAGCAACATTGACCGCCCGCTGGAGACCATATGCCTCGGGAGACGCCGCCCCGCAAAGACATCCCCACCCTGGTCAAGGACGAGGGCCTGGTGGAAAAACGACGCCGTCAGATCATCGACGCGGCGGTGGGTCTTTTTGTCGAAAAGGGGTATCACCAGACCACCACGCGGGAGATCGCCCGGGCCGCCGGCCTGTCCATCGGCGCTCTTTACGAATACATCAAATCCAAGGAAGACATCCTGTATCTAGTTTGCGACGCCATTCACACCGCCGTGGAAGCGCGGATACGGCAAGCCGGCCTGCACGGTTCGAGCGGCCGGGACGCCCTGGTCGGGGCCCTGGCCAATTATTTCGGCGTCTGCCACCGCATGCAGGATTACATCCTTTTGATCTACCAGGAATCAAGCTCCCTCGATCCCGAATCCCGGAAATACGTGCTGGGCAACGAAGAACGCATCACCGCCATTTTCGAGGATATTCTGGTTCGCGGCGCCGAAGACGGGACCCTGCATCCCGGCCCGGACAAGGATTTACGGCTCATGGCCCACAATATCACCGTGCTGGGCCACATGTGGACCTTCAGGCGCTGGTTCCTGGCCCGTCATTATTCCCTGGAAGAGTACACCCGGCTTCAAACGTCATTTATCTTGAGCGAATTGTCGGCCTGAACGGTCGCCCCAAAGGAGGAGTTAGATGATGCAGTTCGAGGAACCCTATAAACCCGCCAACCCCGTGCGCGTGGTTTCCGCGACCAGCCTGTTCGACGGCCATGACGCCTCGATCAACATAATGAGGCGTATTCTTCAGGACACCGGCGTCGAGGTCATCCACCTGGGTCACAACCGTTCGGCGTCGGAAATAGTCGAGGCCGCGGTGCAGGAAGACGCCCAGGGGATCGCCGTGAGTTGTTACCAGGGCGGCCACATGGAATTCTTCAAGTACATGGTCGACCTGTTAAAGGAAAAAGACGCCGCGCATATCCGGATTTTCGGCGGCGGGGGCGGCGTGATCGTGCCGCCGGAAATACAGGAACTCCAGGAATACGGCGTGGCCAGAATCTATTCCCCGGAAGACGGCCGCTCCCTGGGCCTCCAGGGCATCATCAATCACTTGGTGCGGACCATCGACCACCCCGTGGACCTGTCCTGGGTCTTGGCCCAAAAGGACGGCCTGACCCCCCAGGGCAGCTCCATCGTGGCCCGGTTCATCACGGCGGTTGAACAGGCCAAGGCCGGGGAAAACGGCTTCCTAGCCCAATTGACCTCGGAATTGGCGGCCAAGGTCAAGAACAAGGTCCCGGTACTGGGCGTGACCGGGACCGGAGGCGCGGGCAAATCCAGCTTGGTCGACGAGCTGATCACCCGCTTTCTCAACGATTTCAAGGAAAAAACCGTGGCTGTCATCTCCGTGGACCCCTCCCGGAGAAAGACCGGCGGGGCCTTGCTGGGCGACCGCATCAGGCTCAACTCCCTTGGTCGGGACCGGGTCTTCCTGCGGTCCATGGCCACCAGGAACACGCAAAGTGAAATCGCCGAGGCCCTGGAGGAATCCATACTGGTTTTGAAAGCCGCGGGGTTCGACCTAGTGATCGTGGAAACCGCCGGCATCGGCCAGGGCGACGCGGCGGTGGTCCCCTTCGTGGACGCGGCCTTGTACGTCATGACTTCCGAGTTCGGGGCGCCCAGCCAGTTGGAAAAAATCGACATGCTCGACTTCGCCGATTTGACGGCCATTAATAAATTCGACCGCAAGGGGTCCGAGGACGCGCTCCGGGACGTCCGCAAGCAGTTTCAGCGCAACCGTCGCCTGTTCGACCGGAAACCCGAGGACATGCCGGTGTACGGGACCATCGCCGCCCGATTCAACGACGACGGCGTGACCGCCCTGTACCACGCCATTCTTGACGCCATCAGGGAAAAGACCGGCCTGATCTGGAAGTCTTCCCTGCCCCGGACCGGGTTGAAGCACTCCTCTTCCAAGACCATCATCATTCCTCCGGAGAGGACCAGGTATTTGTCGGAAATATCCGAGACCTTGAGGTACTACCACCGCTGGGTGGAGGAACAGGCCCAAACCGCCGAAACAATCTGGCGGATCGACGGCGCCCTGGCCGAATTGGCCGAACTTGACGAAAAAAGCACGGAATCGACGGCCGGGCTGATGGAGCGCCGCGCCCGGTTGATGGAACGGCTGGACCCCCGGTGCCACCGCCTTCTAGACGAATTTCCGGGCCTGGCGGAACAATATCGGGCCGAGGAGTTCGTGTACAAAGTCCGGGACAAGGAGCTCCGCACTCCCTTGTACCGGGAAAGCCTGGCCGGGACTAAAATCCCCCGGGTGGTCCTGCCCAGATACAAGAATCCCGGGGATATCCTCCGGTGGCTGCTGCGGGAAAACGTTCCCGGGCGCTTCCCCTACACCGCCGGCGTTTTTCCCTTCAAGCGGGCGGACGAGGACCCGACCCGCATGTTCGCCGGGGAGGGCGACGCGGCCCGGACCAATCGACGGTTCAAGTTCCTGTCCCGGAGTTACGAGGCCAAAAGGCTTTCCACGGCCTTCGACTCGGTGACCTTGTACGGCTGGGACCCGGACGAGCGCCCCGACATCTACGGCAAGGTCGGGACTTCCGGAGTTTCCATCTGCACCCTGGACGACATGAAGGTCCTGTACGGCGGCTTCGAGCTCTGTTCCCCCCTGACGAGCGTGTCCATGACCATCAACGGGCCGGCGCCCATCATGCTGGCCATGTTTTTCAACACGGCCCTGGACCAGCAGATCGAAAAGTTCGAACAGGAACACGGCCGGGCGCCGGACGCCGATGAAGCCGAGCGGATCAGGTCCGCGGTTTTCCGGAACGTCCGCGGCACGGTCCAGGCCGATATCCTGAAGGAGGACCAGGGCCAGAACACCTGTATCTTTTCCATCGATTTCGCCTTGAAGATGATGGGCGACATTCAGGCCTACTTCATCGAGAAGGACGTCCGGAATTTTTATTCCGTCTCCATTTCCGGGTATCACATCGCCGAGGCCGGGGCCAACCCCATCACCCAGACGGCCCTGACCCTGGCCAACGGGTTCACCTATGTGGAATACTACCTGTCCCGGGGCATGGCCATCGACGACTTCGCCCCGAACTTGTCGTTCTTTTTTTCCAACGGCATGGACCCCGAGTATTCGGTCATCAACAGGGTGGCCCGCCGCATCTGGGCCGTGGCCATGAAGAACAAATACGGCGCCGACGAGCGTTCCCAGAAGCTCAAGGCCCATATCCAGACCAGCGGCCGGTCCCTCCACGTGCAGGAAATTCAATTCAACGACATCAGGACGACCCTGCAGGCCCTGACCGCCCTGTACGACAACTGCAATTCCCTGCACACCAATTCCTATGACGAGGCCATCACCACGCCCACCGAGGAATCGGTCCGCCGGGCCCTGGCCATCCAGTTGATCATCAACAAGGAATACGGCCTGTACAAGAACGAGAACCCGACCCAGGGCTCCTTTATCATCGAGGAACTGACCCGGCTGGTGGAAGAAGCGATCCTGACGGAATTCGATAGGATATCCGAGCGGGGCGGTGTTCTGGGGGCCATGGAAACCGGTTACCAGCGGTCCAAAATCCAGGAGGAATCGCTGTATTACGAAACCAGGAAGACCGACGGCAGCCTGCCCATCGTCGGGGTCAACACGTTCATCAACCCGCGGGGAGAAGCCGAGCAGGCGGTCTGCGCCGTGGAGCTTTCCCGGGCCACCGAGGATGAAAAAAGATCGCAGCTTCAACGGTTGGCGGCGTTCAAGGACAGAAACGGCGACCAAGCGCCCGGCGCCCTGGAACGACTGAAAAAGACGGCCCTTGCCGGCGGCAATATCTTCGCCGAGCTGATGGACGCCGCGCGGGTGTGTTCCCTGGGGCAGATAACCCAGGCCTTGTACGAGGTGGGCGGGCAGTACCGCCGGAACATGTGATCATTATGACGGGGGTCCTTCCGGCCCCCGTCCCTCTTCAAGGCCCCTGGGCCGCTTTCATTCCGCTTTCGAGGACCGCTGTTTTTTTTGATGGTTACACCCGAGTTACGTCCACGTCTCCGCCGGGGCGGCCCTTATTCCCGTTCTAAAATGTTGACAAGCGCCCCGGGGCGTTTTAGTGTTGAGCGGTCAGGGTCGCAACCGGGGGGGCGATGCGAGGGTAGAGCCATCACCTCGAGCAGTCCTATTTTCGATTCCGGCATCATTGCGCTCCACGCATGCTTTCTACGCCCCCAACCCGCTGGTTTTCTAGCGACTTTTCACTCCGGCGGCGACTCCCGATAAAAGGAATGGTCCCTTAACGTATTCACGAGAGGTCCTAACAACCATGTTCAATAATTTAAAACTTGGAGTGAAACTACCGGGCGGGTTCGCCGTTATCATCGCGCTGACTTGCTTGATAGCCTTTACCGGGTATTACAGCCTGCGCCTGGCGGCGGACAAGGCCGGAAAAGCGAATGACGCCAATAACCTGGTCAAGGAAATCCTGGAAGCCCGGCTCGACGAAAAAAATTTCAGCCTGTCCCGGGACGCCGGCGTCTTCATCCGCGAAAAAGAGAAAATCGAAGGCATAATCCGCCAAGCCCAGGCCTCCCGCGACGAATTCACCACGCCCGGGGATCGGGCCCGCATGGAAAAAGTCATATCCCAGGTTCGGGAATACCTGGTCGTTTTGGAAAATTTCGTCTCGTTGTCCGAAAGGAAAAAGGCGGTGCAAGACGAGATGGAGCAAAAGGCCCTCCTGGCCATGAAAAACTGCCAGGACATCGGCGCCGACCAGAAAAAGCAGTTTCAGGAAGCCCGGGACAAAGCCGATATCCTGGTCCGGGAAAAGCTGGCCATCGACGCCGATTGCAATCGCCTGATCACGTGGGTGTTGGAGTCCCGGGCTTGGCGGATTTCCTGGCTACTCGAAGACAACGCCCTGGCCCGGTCCAAGTGGGAAGAGCTGAACGTTCAAATCCTGGACTTACTCGAAAATGTAAAGGGCCGTTTAAAAAACGAAAAAAACATCACCGTGGCGGACTTCGCCCTGTCCAGCTATCGAAATTACGGCGATCAGTTGCGGCAATACCTGCAAGACCGGTCCAAGGGGCTGGAAAGAGCCATGCTGCGGGCTGAAAATTCCGCGCTCAAGTCCATCGAGGAAATCATGACCGATCAGCGGGAACAGCTCAAAATGGCTCAGGCCGAAAGAGCGGCCGCGGTGGACGACAAACTGGCCAAGGCCGAGGACGCCGATAGGATTATTTCCCTTTTTCAGCAAACCAGGCAGTGGGAAAACCGGTTCGTTATGTCCGGCGGGGACCCCCAGTGGAAAAAACGGGTCGACGACTCGGCCGGGGAGATACTCGGCCTGGCGCAAAGCCTCAAGGGCCGCTTCGTCCTGGAAAAGAACATCGCGCAGATAGACGAGGTCGGCGCGCGCCTCCGGGAATACAAGGAAGCCTTCGCGCAACTGGCGGCAATGAGCGAAAAACAGAAGGAAGCGGAAGCTTCCATGCTCGCGGGCGCCATGGAGGCCCAGCGGGTCTGCGAGGAAGCAGGCGCCGTTCAATTGAACGAATTGAACGGCCAGATGTCCAAGGCCCAGCAAGCCATGGTCCTGGTCACTCTTTTGGGGATACTGCTCGGAGGGTTAATGGCCGGGGTGATAACCCGGAGCATTACCCGTCCGCTGGCGAAAACCGTGGACCTGGCCAACGCCATCGGGCTGGGCGACCTCAGTCGGCGGCTCAAGCTGAATCGCCGGGATGAGATCGGACAATTGGGCGACTCCTTTGACCTCATGGCCGACAGCCTGGAAGCCAAGGCCGGCTTGGCCCAGAAAATCGCCTCGGGAGACTTGACGGTCGAAGCGCACCTGGCTTCGGAAAACGATTCCCTGGGCCTGGCCCACCTGACCATGATCGAGAGCTTGAACGAAGTCCTGAGCCAGGTCAAGGAAGCGGCCGTTCAGGTGGCTTCGGGCGCGGCCCAGATTTCCGATTCCAGCCAGTCCCTGTCCCAGGGCGCCTCGGAACAGGCCGCTTCCCTGGAAGAAATAACCAGTTCCATGACCGAGATAGGCGCCCAGACCAAATTGAACGCGGAAAACGCCGCCGTGGCCAACAAAATGGCCGAAACGTCCCGGGAAGCCATGCACAAGGGAAACGATCAGATGCGGGGCATGGTTTCGGCCATGGAGGAAATCAACCACGCCAGCGTGGAAATCGCCGCCATAATCAAGACTATCGACGGGATCGCCTTTCAGACCAATCTGTTGGCTTTGAACGCCGCGGTGGAAGCGGCCCGGGCCGGCCGACACGGCAAGGGGTTCGCGGTGGTGGCCCAGGAAGTTCGCAATTTGGCCGCCAGAAGCGGCCAGGCCGCCCAAAACATCGCCCAGCTTATCGACGGCTCGGTCAAGAAAATCCAGGCCGGCTCCGAGATGGTCCAGCTCACTTCCACCTCCCTGGCCGCCATGATGGCCGCCAATAAGAAAGTCAGGGACTTGATCGAGCAAATAGCCGTGGACAGCAACGATCAGGCCCAGGGCGTGGCCCAGATCAATCAAGGCCTAACACAAATAGAACAAGTGACGCAACAGAACACGGCCAACGCCGAGCAGACCGCTTCCGCCGCCGAGGAACTTTCCGGTCAATCGGCCTATCTGCAACAATTGCTGACCCGCTTCAACCTTAGGAACAGGGCGGTGGAACCAGAACCGGCTCGCGCGGCTTTGCTCGAATCGAACCGCCAACCTTCCCAAGGCCGCCTGGCCGGGCCGACCGATTTCATCCCCCTGGATGATGGAACGTTCGGCGATTATTAACCCGCGGCCGAGGCCGCCTCGGGTCCCGGCTGACCGGTCCGGGATGGCGTCCTGTTAACGCGACCCGGGACGCGGTATTTTTTTAGGGTGGAATCATCCGGTTCCCATCCGGAAAAAATCTTATTTAGCGCTTTAAGCTCATTTTCTTGTTTTTTATCAAGAAAATGAGCTTATAGGCGGTCGGGCCCGCGGGCGGCGGCCCGGTTTAGTGTTGACAGATTGTTTAGCTGGTATAATAATATCAGTTCGAACCAAAACCGGACATCATGCGGACCGGATGTAAATAAAGATGGCAAGGAGGAGAGGAAAAGGATTTGGCGCGCGACGATTTAATTAAACTGGAGGGCAAGGTTACCCGGACTCTGGGCGGTGGACACATGGAAGTCGAGACCGCCGATGGGGTCAAGATCAGGGCCATGCTCTCGGGACGCCTCAAACGCTTCAAAATCCGGGTCCTGGTTGGCGACCGGGTTGAAGTAGCTGTTTCCCCTTATGATCCCACCCACGGGTTAATAACCTACCGTCTGAAATAAAAAAGGCCGCGGCGTTCCGTGGAGGCCCATGTTATCCAGGCCATGGGTAATGGCGCGCCCAAGCCCGACCTTTACCGGTCCCGGCCTTTTTTCATGGAAACCCGAATCGGAGGGCTCCGAGGGAGTTCTCCTTTTTTGGCCCTCGAACCCACTCCGGCGGGGTCGCGTCGACCGGGCGCCCCAACGTCCGCACTCCCGGATAATCAACCCGCCACGTCCCGCGGCCGCAAGTCCCCCAAGGATCAGACGGTCGTTTTAGGCCGGCGGCTGGGCTACCTTCTTTTCATCAGGGTCCGCATTACGTTTAATTGTTTGCACAATTAGTCCAACTTGTGATAATCTGAAAAAAAATCGCACATTCGAGGAATAAGGATCGTGATACATCTCAAATCCCCCGAGGAAATTGAACTGATAAGAAAGTCGGGCCGCATCGCTTCTCAAGCCTTGGACTTTTTGACCGGCTACGTCAAGCCCGGCGTAAGCACGGAAAAGTTGGATTCCCTGGGACATCAATTCATACTGGATCACGGCGGAATACCGTCATCCCTTGGTTACAAGGGGTTCCCCAAGAGCATGTGCATTTCCATTAACGAACAAGTGGTGCACGGTATACCGGGAAAAAGAAAACTACGGGACGGCGATATCGTCACCGTCGATATCACGGTCTTCAAGGACGGATTTCATGGGGACACGGCCCGGACTTATTACGTTGGGGAAGCGTCATCCCGGGCTCGCGGCTTGGTCGAGGCCACCAGGGAATCCCTGGACCTCGCCCTGGCGGAAGTAAGGATCGGCGCCCATCTGGGCGACATCGGCGCCGTCATTCAGGAACATGTGGAGAGCCGCGGATATAGCGTGGTTCGAAATTTCGTCGGCCATGGCATTGGCCGCGACTTCCACGAGGACCCCCAGGTTCCGCATTACGGTCAAAAGAACTCCGGACTGCGGTTGAAGGAAGGCATGGTGTTCACCATCGAGCCGATGATTAACGAAGGGACCTGGGAAGTGAAAATCCTGCGGGACGGTTGGACCGCGGTGACCAAGGACGGCCGCCTTTCCGCCCAGTTTGAACACACCCTGGCCGTGACCCCAAACGGGGCCGATGTGTTGACGTTGAGTTGAGTCGGCGGGCGCCAAGGTCTCGCCCGCGCTGGACCGGGGGCGCGACCCGGCGAAACTCCGAATCATCCGACTGTTCTTCGCGCGCCGGGGCCTGCAAACGGCCCCTCCTCCCCCCGTTGTTGTTGCCGCTCCCTCGTCACGGAAACCAGCGGCGCCGCCGATCGAGTTCCCCGGCGCCTCCCGGACCGACCGATATGCCAGGTGAAAAAATATTGCGACGGTTGGACGATATGAACATGCCGTCGAGCGCCAACCCCGCGGCTTGCCGCGGGGAGTTTCAATTTATTCTCCAAAAATATATTGACCTTGGCCCGTGTGTGTGGTACTTAGCGGTTGACTGAATGACAATTCATTCATAATTTGCCGGGGCTTTTGGAACGCCACCTCATGGCCGCTTGAACAGGAAGACCCGGCGACACAATCAAAAAAAAGAACAATTCGTTTTCAAGGAGGCCGCGGATGAAGAAAAAAATCAGAAAGGCAACCGTCCTTGGGGCCGGCGTGATGGGGGCGACCATCGCCGCTCACCTGGCCAATGTCGGGATTAAAACCGATTTGCTGGATATCGTCCTGCCGGAGGTTTCTCCCGCCGAGGCGGCCAAGGGCCTGACCCGGGACAGCAAGGCTTTTCGCAACAAACTGGCCCAGACGGGCCTGGAAACCGCCCTCAAGGCTCGGCCGGCTTCTTTTTACGTCCCCGAGGACGCCAAACTTATCCGCGTCGGCAACTTGGAGGACAACCTGGATTGGCTGAAGGATTCCGACTGGGTCTGCGAAGTCATCATTGAAAGACTCGACCTTAAAAAGGCGCTCTTCGAAAAAATCACTCCCTTCCTGGGGAAAGAAACCATCCTGACCTCCAACACCTCTGGAATTCCGATCAAATCCATGTCCGAGGGCTTGTCCCGGGACGTGGCCGAACGTTTTCTGGGCACGCATTTTTTCAATCCGCCCCGGTACATGAAGCTTCTGGAAATCATCCCCGGACCCGCGACCAAACCCGAAATAATCGACAGCATGGCGGAATTCTGCGAAAAAACCCTGGGCAAGGGCGTGGTTTTCGCCAAGGACACCCCTAACTTCATCGCCAACCGGGTCGGCATTTTCAGCTCCATGTACGCCATCCAGGCCATGATGGAGATGGACCTGACTCCGGAGGAAGTCGATAAGATGACGGGGCCGATTATCGGGCACCCCAAAAGCGCCACTTTCCGCACCGCCGACTTGGTGGGCCTGGACACCATCTGCCACGTGGCCTCCAACGTCTACGACGGCGCTCCGGACGACGAACAGCGCGACATGTTCAAGGTCCCGGAAGTCATCAAGGCCATGGTCGATAAAAAGTTGTTGGGTCAGAAGACCGGCGGCGGCTTCTTCAAAAAAGCCGGCCGGGACATCGCGTCCCTCAATCTCAAGACCCTGGAATACGGCGAACAGAAAAAGGCCGACTTCCCTTCCCTCAAGGCGGCCAAGGGGATCGAGGACCTGGGTCAAAGATTGGCGAGCCTTTACTACGCCGATGACAAGGCCGGCGAGTTCTTCCTCAAGACCACTTCGGCCCTGGTGATCTACGCCGCCAACCGGATTCCCGAAATCGCGGACGACATCGTCAACATCGACAACGCCCTCAAATGGGGCTTCGCCCATGAAATGGGACCCTTTGAAAAATGGGACGCCATCGGCCTGGCAAAATCCAGCGAAAAAATGAAGGCCGCCGGCTTCAAGATTCCGGCGTGGGTCGAGGAGATGCTGGCTGCCGGCAAGACCAGCTTCTATAAAACGGATAAGGGCGTCAAGTACTTCTACGACCCCGCTTCCAAGGACTACCAGCCCGTGGCTCAAAGCCCGGAAATCATCCTGCTGCCTTCCCTGAAGGATCGCAACAAGGTGGTCAAGAGCAACCCCGGCGCTTCCTTGTACGACCTGGGCGACGGCGTGCTCTGCCTGGAATTCCATACCAAGATGAATTCCATCGACGCCGATCTGACCACCATGATTTCCGACTCCATCGACATCATGGAAGCCCAATTCGACGGCCTGGTCCTGGCCAACCACGCCCCCAATTTCTCCGTGGGCGCGAACATTTTCTTTGTCCTGGCCTACGCCAAGGAAAAGAAATGGGACGAATTGACCGGCATGGTCAAGGGCCTCCAGGACACCATGATGAAGATGAAATATTCCAACAAGCCCGTGGTGGCCGCTCCGGCCGGCATGGCCCTGGGCGGCGGCTGCGAAATATGCCTCCACGCCGACCGGGTCCGCGCCGCGGCGGAAACCTACCTGGGTCTGGTTGAAGTCGGCGTCGGCGTCCTGCCGGCCGGCGGTGGTTGCAAGGAATTGCTTATTCGCAACACCGAGCACCTTTTCGAGGTGAACAAGGGCGGCGTCTACAACAAGGAAATCGAATTGAAGCCGTGGGTGGCCCGGGCCTTCGAGACCATCGCCATGGCCAAGGTTTCCACCAGCGCCCGCGAAGCCCAGAAAATGGGCGTCCTGAGAGCGACCGACCAGGTGACCATCAACCGTGACCTTCTGATCAACGACGCCAAGAAGACTGTCCTGGCCATGAATCTGGAAGGCTACACTCCTCCGCGGCCCAAGGACAACATCCGGGTCATGGGTCGGGACGGCATCGCGGTCTTCGAGCAGGCCCTGTACGTGATGAACAAAAGCGGATTCATCAGCGAATACGACCGGGTTGTCTCCGGCAAGGTGGCTTATGTTCTTTGCGGTGGAAACGTGTTCCAGTACACCCCGCTGACCGAGGAATACATCCTCGAACTGGAACGCGAAGCCTTTGTCTCCCTGTGCGGCAACGAAAAGACCCAAGCCCGGATCGAGCACATGCTCGTCACCGGAAAACCCTTGCGTAATTAATAGACGCAACCCGGATTTCAAGGAGGATATATAATGAAAGAAGCCGTTATCGTTTCGGCCGTAAGGACCGCGATAGGCAGGGCTCCCAAGGGCAAACTCCGCAACGTCCGTCCGGAAAAACTGGGCGTGGTCGTAATCAAGGAGCTGATTAGAAGAACCCCGGGCCTGGACCCGATTCAAATAGACGATGTCATCATCGGCAACTCCACTCCCGAGGCCGAACAGGGCGTCAACATCGGCCGGGTTATCGTCACCGCCGCCGGCCTGCCCGACGAAGTCCCCGGCGTGACCGTCAACCGGTTCTGCTCCTCCGGCCTGCAGAGCATCGCCCAGGCCGCCGAAAGAATCATGACCGACCAGGCCGACGTGGTGGTCGCCGGCGGCATCGAATCGATGTCCACCGTGGCCATGGGCGGCAACATGATGTATCCCTTCCCCGACCTGATCGCCTCCCGCCCCGGCGGGTACGAACCCATGGGCCTGACCGCCGAAAACGTGGTGGACCGGTACAAACTCAAAAGGGAAGACTTGGACGAATTCGGATACCAGAGCCAGATGAAGGCCTGCGCCGCGGTGAAGGAAGGCCGGTTCAAGGACGAGATCGTTCCCATTGAAATCGAGGAACAGTTTTTTAATTCGGCCTCGGGGCGGTACGAAATGAAGACCGTGATCTTCGACACCGACGAAGGCATCCGTCCGGAAACCACGCTGGAAGGCCTGGCCAAGCTCCGCCCGGCTTTCAAGCCCCGGGGCATCGTCACCGCCGGCAACTCGTCCCAGACATCCGACGGCGCGGCCATGGTCATGGTCATGTCCAAGGAAAAGGCCAAGGACTTGGGCCTGAAGCCCCTGGCCACCTTCCGCGGCTTCCAGGTGGCCGGGTGCGAGCCCGAAGTCATGGGCCTGGGGCCGATGTACGCCATCCCGAAGCTCATGAAGCGGACCGGGCGAAAGATCGAGGATATCGACCTGTTCGAACTCAACGAGGCCTTTGCTTGCCAGGCCCTGGTCAGCGCCCGCGAGCTGGGCCTCGACCTGACCAAGGTCAACGTCAACGGCGGCGCCATCGCCCTGGGCCACCCCCTGGGCTGCACGGGCGCCAAATTGACCTGCACCCTGGTTTACGAAATGCTTCGCCGGAAAAGCCGGTTCGGCGTGGTGTCCATGTGCATCGGTTTCGGCATGGGCGCGGCCGGCCTGTTTGAAGTGGAAAACTACTAAAGCGGGCCGCCGCCCGCGACAAACCTAGCCCTTGCGCTTGTTTTCCTGCTTTTTAGGGCGGAAAATAAGCGCCAAGGCGCCAACGGACGCCAACACGGGAGGCGCGAGGGACATGAACGACAAGGGATATATCAAGGGCGGGGCCTTCTTGCTCGAAAAGACGGCCCCGGCGGACGTAACCATCCCCGAGGATATGACGGACGAACACCGGATGATCCTTCAAACCTCCCGGGATTTCGTGGAAAAGGAAATCCAACCCCATATCGAGCGGGTGGAGAAAAAGGACGCCGCCTTCGCCAGGGAACTGCTCCGCAAGGCCGGCGAGTTGGGCCTTCTGGGAACGGATGTCCCGGAAGCCTACGGCGGCCTTGGTCTAGACAAATTCTCCACGGCCCTGGTGACCGAGGCTTTTGGGGCCGCGGGTTCCTTCGCCACTTCCCAGGGCGCCCACACCGGCATCGCGACCCTGCCCATTGTTTTTTTCGGGACCGAGGAACAAAAAAAGAAATACCTGCCCGGATTGGCCCAGGGAGAATTTTTCGGCAGCTACGCCCTGACCGAGCCCAGCGCCGGCTCGGACGCCATGGGCGGGTGCAAGACCTCGGCCACGTTGTCTCCGGACGGAAAGCACTACCTTCTTAACGGCCAGAAAATATTCATTTCCAACGCCGCCTGGTCCAAAACATTCATAACCTACGCCAAGGTCGACGGCCGCGACTTCACCGCCTTTATCGTGGAAAGAGACTTTCCCGGCGTCTCCGTGGGGCCGGAGGAAGGTAAAATGGGCATCAAGGGCTCGTCCACCTGCACCTTGATCCTCGACAACGCCCGGGTCCCCGTGGAAAACGTGCTGCACGACATCGGGAAGGGCCACCAGGTGGCCTTCAACATCCTCAACGTCGGCCGCTACAAACTAGGCGCGGCCACGGTCGGCGGCTGCAAGTCCTCGCTGAAAAATTCCGTGGAATACGCCAAGATCAGGGAACAGTTCGGCCAGCCGATCTGCCGGTTCGGGGCCATCCAGGAAAAATTGGCCGATCTCTCGATTCTCACCTATTTCAATGAGTCCATAGTCTACCGGAGCGCCGGTCTTTTCGAGAGCATCCTGTCGTCCATGGACAAAAACGACCCCGCCCATGGACATAAGGCCGCCGCCGCCATCCATGAATACGCCATCGAGTGCTCCATCGACAAGGTTTACGGCTCCGAAGCCTTGGGTTTGGTCGTGGATGAAGGCGTGCAGATACTGGGCGGGTACGGTTACATCGATGAATACCCGGCCGAAAGGGCCTATCGCGACGCCCGCATCAACCGAATTTACGAAGGGACCAACGAGGTCAACCGGTTGATCATTCTCGGCGAGTTGATACGCCGGGGCCTCAAGGGCGACCTGCCCGTTTTCGAGGCGGCCGACAAGGTTTTCGAGGAATTGAAAACCCTGTCCCCGACTCCCGAAATCCCCGAGGGCCCCCTGGGACTTCAGGAATACGCCCTTGAGCGGTGCAAGAAAGCAACCCTTCTGACCGCCGCCGTCGCGGCCGGTAAATTCGGGGCGAACCTGACCAGGGAACAGGAAGTCGTCACCAGGATCAGTAACATGATCCTGGAAATTTTCGTCATGGAGTCCGGATTGCTGCGGGCCCAAAAGGTCATGGCCATGAAGGGACCGGAGGCCGCGCCTTTTCACGCGGCCGCCGTCAAGGCCTACGTCGACGACCGCATGCCCCGGATCGAGGCTTGGGCCAAGGCGGCCCTGGCCCATGTCGAACAGGGAGCGGCCCCGCGGGACAACCTGTCCTCGCTCCAAAAAATTATGAATTATCAACCTATCGACGCCATCTCGCTGAAACGTGAAATCGCCGACCGCGCCATCGAGCGCGGCGGTTATCCCATCTGATTCCACTAAAGTATTCCACGGCCCGGTCCCAGGGCCGTTCGCGCCGACATCAGGGGGGGGTCCGCCAGACCCCCCTTCCCTTTTTCCACGGCTTTCCGGTGGGGACAGGGAAAGATGGGCGCTTTCCCGCCGGCTGGCCCTTCGCCCTCCAGGCGGGCGACGGGGCGGGCGACGAATGAATCAGGAAAAACTTACTGGAAGCAGTTAATCGTGCTGAATTTTTTCTTGACTTCGGTTGGCGCGCGGTTATAGGATAACTCCGAAAAAAGGAAGGACTAATGAACCGTAATCTCTTCATATCTTTTGGCTTTTTCTTTTTTAGCGCCTTTAGGAGGGGTTCGCGGCGACGTCCATGAAATAACCACTCGCCGCGGGCCCCAACCACAGCCCGCGGCGAATTTTGTTTTCTTGAAATATGAGGGCCGCGGGCGAGGAACCCCGGCCTTTAATATTTTGGGAGAACAAATATGTCCGAGCTATTGAGCGTCAAGCTGGAAGACCTTTACTGCAGCGACATTTATTTGCGGGAACAGGACGTGGAACGATCGGTCGCGGCCATTCAGCACGGAGTCCCCGGGAGCTGTTCACCCATAAAAGTCTACCATTACCCCGAATTTGACGGCTTTATCATCTGGGAAGGCGCGGCTCAGGCCTTCGCGGCCAATCTGCTGGGGTTGAAGGCCTTGGCCGCCGAATTGGTCCTCCCCGGAACCGACGGCGAGGAAAGAGTCCTGAACGGTTTCCGCGAGGCCTTGGCCCGGGGCATTCGGGGAGTGAGGGATATCAGGCCGTTCAACCTCCTGGACGAGAACGCCTGGAAGGAAAGACGGTTAATTTAGGGCGCGACGGCGGGAGGGCGGGGGCTTCTGGGCATCACCCCAATTACCGCGGGCAGGGGCAAGCGCAACCCCTCCTGATAGCGTTGCCTTTGATCGTTCACCACAAAGGCTCCGGAAAAATACAAATCCTGGGGCGCCGAGCGGATAAAAAGCTGGGATTCGAACCCTCCGTCCAGGCACATGGCCTGAAGTACATCCAATTCCGACATTTTCAGGAAACCGGCCATTTCAAAAAGAGCGATCGCCCCGGGAACTATTATCACCAGTAGTTTTCCGGAACGGTCCTGGGCCAGGATGGTCCGGCTGGCCAGGTTACCGGTTCGACGCACCCTGGTCCGGCCTTCCCGGTCCAGAATCATGAAGGATTGAAGCGCAAAGCGATACGGAGTGTTTTCCGGAAAAAAAGGGCTGAATCGCAAGTCCAGGATTTGGGAAGGCGGGACCTCGGGCCGCTCGGCCGGCCCCCCGGACGCCAGCAGCCCTTCCCAACGGGAGTGGAGCCCGGTTCCATGGTTTTTTCCATCGGTCAGGAACAGGCCGAGGGGTTTATTGCCCGGAAGATAAAGGCCTGCGTTGAACAAGGCCGACGCTTCCGGAATCAGGGCGGCCCATTCGGCCATCCGAAGCGGTCGGTCGCCGCCCTCGCTGAAATAAAAGGGTCGCAAATCATGGAACATCGGATCGATTCTGAGAATGACCATTTCGTTTTGTCCCAGCCGGACAAAACGAAAGGCCTTCACCCGGGCCATTTCCAACCCGGGACCAAGAACACGCCATTCCAACGGTCCATGAACGCTCCGCCTTTCGGAAAGGGCTTCCAGGGTTATTCCCAAACGAGACAAATAATCCCGGTTGACGCCCAGGACGAAATCATCCCCCTCTCCCTTGAGAAGATCGATGACCCGTCCTTCCTCGGTGTAATGCAAATAGAAATCCCCGGAATCCGCGGGGTCCAACCCATCGAGCCCACGATCCATTATTTCGTCGGTCAAGCGGTTCCGTTCGTAAAAGAACAAGGAAATGGCGGCCGGCCGGATCGATAGCAGCGAGGCTTCCGGACCTTCTACTTCAATCCAGGAACCCGGTCCCAGGGAGATCGGTCCGGTTCCCCTGGTTTGATCCGTCCGGACCTGGGAACGCAGGAAACCCGACAACACCCAGAGTTCACAGCGGATGTCGTCAAAAAGTCCCGTTCCGGGAGTAGGGCAAGCGGCGATTTCGGCGGCTAGAACAGATAATCCATAATTTAAAAAAAGCAGGGCGATAATCAGGAAGATGCCGATTGGGTTACGATAGCGCATGGCTCATTATAAGGATGTATCGGGCCGGGGTCAAGTCCGGACGAAGGACGACGCCGTTCCACCGAGGCTTCCCGAAGGTTTGTATAAAAATGACCGAAGGGCCTGTTCATTGGTTGTCGCGACCGACATGGCCCGCGGTCATGTCGGTTGGAATGGTTGGATCAATAACGTTTTTCGAACCGACAGCGTAAATACAGGTTCACGACTTCCATCCCGCCGGGGAAAGTCAACTCAAAATCGGATTCGCTCTCCGCTTCTAAAAAAGTGGGGTAAAGAAAAATGGAGCTGGTCCCGAACGGTTCACCATATTGATCATAAGCGACCGCGGACATGCGACACCCCTGAACGGGTTCTCCCGTCGCGTTCCGAGCCCTTCCCACAACCCTGATCTGGTTTAGCGGCGCTTCATAGCGCCAGGAAAAGCCGACCATCCGAAAATCCAAACCGCCTTGGGTCTCGTCCAAAACCATCTGGTCGGTTTCGTAAACCACGGCCTTGGTCCCGCAACCGCACAGGAACAACACCCCTAGTAACACCAGCACGACTAGTACGTTTTTGCCCATGATAGCCAACCGTCACCCTCGGCGGCCGTTGCCGGCCCAGCCAACGGTATATTAGTACGGACTCTTACCCCTGTCCCCGCTGGAATTCCAGCCGGGTTCGTAAAAAAAAGCGCCGGCCCGGTAGGGAGTCGGCGCCTTTTTCGATTTGGACCAAGCCCCGGAAAAATTAGGCGGCTTTTCTGGTCTTTTTCTTCAAGCGGTTCATTTTCCGACGAAGAACCATCTCGCGGAACTTGTCCCCGGCGCTTTTGGCGGCGGTTTTTTGTTCCCGTAGCGCGGCCACCTTTTTCTTGAGCTCGCGGACGTCCATGCTCTTGACGCCTTCTTCCTCGTGGATGCCGCGCAGTTCCCTAATGGCCGAAATAAGCTCGTTCTTGTTCATGCCGTGAACGCCGGAAATGGTGTTGGTTTCCAGGGCCACTTCCTTGAGTTCCTTGGAGGTCATCTTCTCCAAGGGTTTTTCTTTCTTTTCCTTCTTCTCCTTCTTGCCCATCTCGATTCCTTTCAACAAATCTTATATGTAACTGTTAGCCGATCACAATAACTTTTCGGGCGGCGGTTTTCAAGAAAAATATATCGGCCGCGGCCCCTAGTCGACCATTGATGGCCACATGTCATTTTCCACGTGGATATCCATGGGAATCCGGAAAAGGGGCGGCTTGTCCCGAAAGCGCTCGGGGGCCTCCAGGGCCGGTTTCATGCCGACATGCAAGGGGATTTTGATCTTTTTACTCCGGCGCTCCCCGCGGTCGATCAACTGCACGTAATAAGTCAGGTTTTGATAACCCAGCGCGAAGGGGCTGGCCAGTATCTCGAAATAGAAATACCCGTCGATTTCCGCCCACAATCTTTTAGGCAGGATGACGAGTCCCGTCCCGGGAGCATGGAGCTTGCCCGGTTGGTCAATTTGGAAATCCACCTCCCACATGTCCCCGTCCGGGTCGTGGGCCTTGATGTAAATTCTCCAGGTATGCCCCCATTGTATCTCGGGAGACGCGAAATAATCGTCTATCACCGGAGGGTGGTCGCCGATGGGGTCTGGTTTGGGAAAATAACCGCACCCACCTAATACCGCAACGGACCACGCCGTCAGTAGCGTAAAAATAATCCAATACTTGCGAATCAATCGTCACCTTCCTGTTTTTTACTGTTTTTTTTCGTCATATCCAAAAAAGGCTTGAACAGGTCGATGGGAACCGGAAACACCGTGGTGCTGTTGTTCTCGGTGGCAATTTCACGCAGGGTTTGCAAAAACCTCAATTGCAAGGCCACCGGCTGCTCGCCGATGATGGCGGCGGCTTCCGCCAACCGACCCGCCGCCTGGAACTCGCCCTCCGCGTTGATGACCTTGGCCCTTCTTTCCCGTTCCGCCTCCGCCTGCTTGGCCATGGCGCGTTGCATTTCAGTGGGCAGGTCGATATGCTTGAGCTCCACCGTGGCGACTTTAATTCCCCAGGGGCCGGTCTGTTCATCAAGGTATTCCTGAATCTTATCGTTAATTTGCTCCCTCTGGGCGAGCAATTCGTCCAGTTCCGCCTGCCCGCAGACGCTGCGGAGACTGGTCTGGGCCAATTGGGAGGTGGCAAAGAGGAAGTTTTCAACCTGAATGACTGCCTTGATAGGGTCCATAACCCGAAAATAAATAACCGCGCTGACCTTGACCGAAACATTGTCCCGGGTGATGACATCCTGGGGAGGAACATCCATGGCCACCAACCGCAGGCTGATCTTCATCATTTTATCGATAACCGGAATGAGCAGGATTATTCCGGGTCCCTTGGCGGCGATCACCCGGCCCAGGCGAAACACCACGCCGCGTTCATATTCCTTCAAAATCCTTATGGATGAGGCGAGAAAGACCACTATTAGAATAAATAAACCGACAAACCCTTCCATGAGTCCTCCAGAATGTGTTTAAGGTTGATAGCGCCGGCCGGGACAAGCCATTTTTCCCGGGACCGGGGGTTGCGTCGTCAAGCCTTCGGCTTCCTTTTAACTATAAGCTTCAACCCCTCAAGGGCTAGAACCACCACCTCATCGCCCGCGGCTAGGTCGTCCTCGCTGACCGCGCTCCACCATTCCCCATGAACGAAGACCTTTCCCTGGCCTGATCCCCAGTGCTTGACCGAGCCGCCCAGGCCGGTCATGCCCTCGCCCCCGGTGCGGGAAGGCGTTTTTTGAGCCCTGACCACCAAGCCCGTAACTCCGACAAAAAAACCGCCGACCCCAAGCAGCACCGGCAACATGACGTTCCAACTGACCCGCGCGTAATCCTCCGAGGTCTTGAACAGCATCAGGGAGCCCAAAGTCAGGCAGATCAGTCCCCCAATGCTGAGCGCTCCATAGGACGCGATCTTAATTTCCAGGAAAAAGAGTATGATTCCAAAAATGATCAATAAAATGCCGGTGTAATTCACGGGCAGGGTTTGGAAGGAATAAAACGCCAGCAACAGGGAAATTCCGCCCACCACCCCCGGTAGGATCGCCCCGGGGTGGGAGAATTCGAAATACAACCCGGCCAGTCCGATCATCATCAGAATATAGGAAATATTGGGATCGGACAGGGTTCTCAGAAGCTTGTCCCGCAACGTTTCCTCCAGCTCGATCAGTTCGGCCCCCAGGGTGTGAATGGTGGTTTCGAGTCCAGCCCTTTCGACCTTCCGTCCTTCCAGCTTGGCCAGGAGTTCCTTCCGGTCGGCGGCCACCAGGTCAATGACCCCAAGTATCAAGGCTTCCTCCGAAATAACCGAGATGCTTCTTTCTACCGACTTTTTCGCCCAATCCTCGTTACGGCCGCGTTGCTTGGCGATGCCCTGAATAAAGGCCGTCATGTCGTTGAGGACCTTTTTTTCCATTTCGCCCGAAATGTCCTGGCCGCCCGCTCCCACCGGGTGGGCCGCCCCGATATTGGTTCCCGGCGCCATGGCCGCTATATCCGCGGCCAAGGTGATCATCACACCGGCCGAGGCGGCCTGGGCCCCGGAAGGCGCCACATAGACGATGATGGGCAGGGGCGCGTTCATGATGGCCTTCACCATGGAACGCATGGCCTGGACCAAGCCGCCGGGCGTGTCGAGCTCCACTATCAAGGCCTGGGCGCCCTCCTCGGAGGCCTTGTGGATGGACGATTCCAAAAACCCGGCCGCGCCCGGGCCGATGGCGCCCTCGAGCCGAATCAGGCAAAGCGGCGCCGGCTTGGCGGCGGTCCCTGATTCATCGGCCCAAGCGGGGGCGCTTCCCGAAAGCAGGACCATTAAACCCAAGGCGAAAACCACGCTGGTAATTTTTATCTTCATGGTTCATATTTTAGGGGTACGCTTGGAAATAATCAAGACAAACAAGAAGTCGAACCTGGCGGCCCGAGCCCGCCTCCACCCACTTGAGGACAGGTTATGAAGGACATTCAATCTCACGCCCCCCTGGCTCCGGGCGGACCGGACCATGGCGTCGCGGCCTTTCCGGGATGCCGGGATTGTTTATGGGGCTTGGCCCGGACCGCCGCCCAACTGGGAGCCAATCATGATCCCCGGGTAAGAGCCGACGCCGAAAAAGCAGGGCTGGCGGCCTTGGACGCTAGTCTTCAGGGAAATCTCAGCTCCCCCGAGGCGGCCAATATTATGCTCCGGGCCATCAAGCGCGTTACCGGAACGCCGGACCCGTACCTGGATATCAAGCGGCGGGAAATGGAACTGGCCCGGGAAACACTGACCAGGATCACCCCCCGACTCGGCCCGGAACTCCTGTCCTTGCTTAGCCTGGCCGCCTTGGGCAACAGTCTGGACTTTTTCCGGCCGGCCTTGGACGTCCTGCCCGAAGTCGAAGCCGCGGCTGGAGGAAACCTCGCCTTTTACCGGAACGACGCCGCGAAATTGAAAAAATTCCTGGCGCGGCCGCGCCGGACGATCATTTACCTAAGCGATAACTCAGGTGAAATTTTTTTCGATCTGCCCTTGTTCCACTGGCTCGAAACAAAAGCCGAGAAAGTCGTCCTGACGGTCAAGGGCGGCCCGGCGCTCAACGACCTGACCAGGGATGATCTGGTTCGGGCCGGACTAGATAATGAATTCAAATATATCGAGGATACAGGAGTGGATGGGGCGGGAGTGGATTGGGACAATGTCTCCCCGGCCTTTCGCAACCTTATGGCTAAGGCCGACTTGATTGTATCCAAGGGCATGGCCAACTTCGAGACTCTTTACGGACGAAGCCTCCCCACCCCGGTTTTTTATATTTTCAAAGTCAAATGCACGCCCATGAGGGATTTTCTCAAGGCGCCCGCGGAAAGCTTCTGGGCGCTCTGGCGGGACGGAACCATTACCGCGGCCGGTTGATCCAGCCCTCCCCGGGGGGGCGGCGGGGCCCCCGGGTCGATTCCCGGGGGCCTCGGCCCTTAAAAGCGTTCGAAATGAGTAAAGTCTTCGATCTCGCGTCTTTTCGGAGCCGGCGGCTCCTTTCCCGGGTAGCCCAGGGGAATGAGGGCCGCCAGTTGATAGCCGGCGGGTATTCCCAACGCCTCCGACGCTTGGTCGTGGTCGAACAGCCCCACCACCACCGTGCCCAGGCCCAGGTCCCTGGCGGCCAGGCAGATGCTCTGGGTCGCCAGGCCCAGGTCGAACATGAACCAATCGCCCAATTTAGTGGTGACCACGTTGTTGTAATAGCCCGAACTGTTCAGTTTGCCGCAGAGGGCGAGCACGACCGGGGCCGCCGCGACGGTCTTGGTCGCGGGGTTGCCCTTGCTCAGGGCGGCCTGGAGTTTTTCCTTTTGCCCCTGGTCCTTGACCACGATCACTTCCCATACCTGGGTGTTGGCCCAGGAAGGGGTCCACCGGACGGCTTCCAAGATTTTTTGGAGGGCCTCCTCGGGCACGTCTTTTTCCTCGTATTTACGAATGCTTCTTCTGGTTTTGAGAACCTCGAAAAATTCCGCCATGCTTCGACTCCTCCCCGGGAAAAATAGAATTTTCAGACACCCGGTCCGGCCGGGCAATTATCCAAATCACTCCGCCCAACCGACATGGCCGGAGGCCATGTAGGTCACAACAACCAATAAAAAGGCCCAAAGGGCTATGTTCATGCAAACCTAACGGAAAAGCTGATTTTTATCAAGACAGTAATTGCCGCTGAAATTTCAAAAACACCTTTCCGAGCAGTTCGAGCGTATCTCCCGGTAATCAAGTCGAGAAGAACCTTCCTCGGGCCAGGAAAAAGGCTTTAAGTCCAGGAAGACCTTTTCTCGATAACTATCTATTATTGTGGTTATTTTTTAAAGTTGGCTCGACCCGCCCCAAGCGCGGCCCGCTCCAGGGTTGAGTGTGGGAATCACGAAATTTGTTATTGGATGTCTAAAAATTAGTCACTATTTTCCTTTTGTGTAATTATCACTTTATGTTGTCGTAATTTTCCAATTGTGCTTATTGACAATCCAAGGCCGTTCTTTTAAATTTATAGAAGTCGTCGATATTAAATATTTTTTTGCCAGGGGGCCGCCAATGACCGAAGTATTGAACCTCAATCTCGATTACAGCCGTCCGATAAAAATCGCCCCCGATGTTTACTGGATCGGGTTTTATGACAACCAAGCCGGTCTGCACTGCAATCCCTACCTCATCATCGACGGCGACCAAGCCGTGGTGATCGACGGCGGGAGTCGGCCGCATTTCCCGGTGGTCATGATGAAAATCCTTCAGACCGGCCTCGACCCTTCCGCCATTTGCGCCTTGATTTACCAGCATTACGACCCGGACCTGTGCGGGAGCCTGCCGAACTTCGAGGACATCATCGACCGGCCGGACCTCAAGATCATCTCGGCCGGTGAAAACAATATGTTCATCAACCACTATTCGACCTCGTCCCGGTTTTATTCCCTACAAGAACTTCAGAATTCCTTCAGCTTCGACTCTGGTCGGAAGCTTGGTTTCACCATGACGCCTTACTCCCATTCCGGCGGCAGCTTCGTGACGCTGGATGAAAAAAGCGGCGTTCTTTTCACCAGCGACCTTTTCGGCAGTTACGGCGGAAAGTGGGACCTGTTCCTGGACCTCGGCAAAAACTGCCATTCCTGCGCGGATTATACCGCTTGCCCGGAAGGGAAAAAATACTGTCCCTTTCCCGATATTATTAACTTTCACCAAAGAGTAATG
This sequence comes from Pseudomonadota bacterium, assembly GCA_043806915.1. GTDB lineage: Bacteria > Desulfobacterota > Desulfarculia > Adiutricales > JAGVGV01 > JAZDGM01. Next base: position 30,563 of record JAZDGM010000230.1, read on the forward strand.
ACTTCCGAAAGGGCCCTGAAGCATTCCCTGGAACAAATATCCCATCTGCCTTTCAGAATGATCGCCCCCCAACATGGCAGCATCATTCATAAGCCGGAAAAAATCCTGACCGTGGCCCGGCTCCTGGCCGAGCTCAAGGGCGTGGGCATAGACCGGATACTGGGAGACAGGCCCTACGAGTGCATGGGAAATTTGTCGGCGCTCGTGGAAAGGCTGGCGCCGCATGAAGCTTAATCCGGTGGTTTTAAGTTTATTGAAAAATCAGAATGATGACAGCGCCAAAAAAATTTTGGGCCTTTACCTGGAAAAACTGGCCGATGAGACGCACCGGGAAGTAAACAACCAGCTTCTCCGGGATTTGGTGCTAAAATATTCAGCCGCGGAACGTAAACTGGTCGAGCTCAACCAGATCAAGAACAGGTTCCTGGGCATGGCCGCCCACGATCTGCGCAACCCCCTGGTGTCGATCCGGGGGTTCAGCGAGATTCTGCTTTCCCAGGACCTGGGGGCGATCAATGACGACCAGAAAGAGTTTCTGGCCATGATCAATCAGGCTTCCGGCCAGATGCTGGCCCTGGTGAACGACCTTCTGGACGTGTCCGCGATCGAAAGCGGCAAGTTGAGCCTAAAAATGCAACCGGGGTCCTTAACTGACCTGATCGAGGAAAGAATCCGGCTCAATGGGCCATCGGCAGCCCATAAGAACATCGTCACCAATGCCGCCCTGGACCCGCCTCCCCGCGCCCTATTCGATTACGGCCGCCTGACCCAGGTGGTCGACAACCTCATTGGCAACGCCATTAAATTTTCCCAGCCCGGCACGGAAATTTTAGTATCGCTAAGCTGGACCCCGCAAACCGTCAAAGTCAGCGTCAGGGATCAGGGGCCTGGTTTGTCGGAAGAGGATAAATCGAAAATATTCGGGGAGTTTCAAAGGCTGAGCGCCCAACCCACGGGCGGGGAAAAGAGCACCGGCCTGGGGCTATCCATTGTGAAAAAAATCGTGGAAGGCCATGGGGGAACCATTGAGGTAAAAGACGCTCCAGGGCAAGGGTCTGATTTCATTTTTCAAATTCCATTGGAGACACAAAATGCCCGACCCTAGAAAACCGCGCGTCCTGATCGCCGACGACGAGGCCCACATCAGGTTGTTGATAAAGACGGTTTTTAAAACCATGCAGGCCGAAATCGCCGCCGAGGCCAAGAACGGCCAGGAAGCCGTGGATTTGTATCGGAAGGAAAAACCTGACCTGCTCATGTTGGATATCAATATGCCCCTCAAGACCGGAGCGGAAGTCCTGGCGGAAATCAGGGGTGAATTTCCCACGGCGTTCGTCACCATGCTGACCTCGGTGGCCGACATGGCCACGGTGCGACAATGCCTGGAGGCCGGGGCGTCCGGATATATCCTGAAAGACACGCCCCTCCCGGAAATGAAACAACTAATCAAGGAAGCCTGGGAAGAAAACAGGAAGGCCCAAAGGGGTTGACATGGGAGAAAAATACGATTTGGACGAAATCCTGGCGGAAATGGAGCAGGACCAAGCCATATCGGCTCAATCAGCCAAGGGAAAAGTCAGCCAGGCGGACATCCAGAAGCTCCTGAAGGCGAAGCTGGCCCAAGCAAGGGAAAAAGCATGAAAACCAACCCGCGCTTCCTGGCCCTGGTCGAAACCAAGGGTTACCTCTCGTCGTTGGATTCCAAAAACCTTTTGGCCAAACACCATGGGGACGCCTTCGCGGTTTTTCTCTACCTGGCCGAGGGGGGCGCGGCCCCCGCCGGGGAGTTGGAGAAACTATGGGGAGATTCCCTTGGCTACGCTTACGTGGACCTGGATAAAACCTTGTTTCAGCAGGATGTGGTCCAAAAGCTCCCTCTCCAGGTCGCCCAAAAGCACAAAATGATCCCGCTCTACCAGTTGGGCCCGGCCGTGACCCTGGCCATGGTCGACCCCGCGGACGCACAGGCGGCCAAGGAAGCGGAAAAACACTTGGGCGCGGCCGCGAGCCCTGTTTTTTCCATGCCCCGGATGATTCAGGACGCCATTGAAATCCAGTATCAAACGACCACGGCCCTGACCGGGTTCATCGCCAAAATAGCCGAATCTTCTCTCCTGCGACCCTCCACTGAAATCACGGCCCACCAGCTAAAGGAGTTGGCCGAGGACCAGTCCGTGGTGGAATTGACCAAGGGGCTGATGCTTCTGGCGGTTCGGGAACGGGCCAGCGATATCCATATTGAACCGGAGGAAAACAGAATCAGAATCAGGTTTCGGGTTGACGGGGTGCTCCAGGAAAGGATGAAGATCGAAAAAATTCTTCATCGGCCCCTGGTTTCCCGCCTGAAAATTTTGGCCGACGTGGATATCATCGAACGGCGCCGACCCCAGGACGGCCGCATAACCCTCGCCTTGTCCAATAAATCGTTGGACTTCCGGTTTTCCACGGTCCCAACCATTTATGGCGAAAAGATAGTCTTGCGGGTTTTGGGCCAGAGCCAGAACCGGGACGCCCCGGACCTCGCGGACATCGACCTGTCCAAGTCGTGCCTGGAAAAAGTCAGAAGAGTCACCAGCAGTCCCAACGGGGTCTTTTTCGTCACCGGGCCCACCGGCTCCGGCAAGACCACTACCCTGTTTTCCGTCCTGAAACACCTCAACACTCCCGGGATCAACATCATGACCGTGGAAGACCCGGTCGAGTACCGGCTGCCCGGCTTGAACCAGGTCCAGGTCAACCCGGACATCGGCCTGGACTTCGCCAAGGCCCTCAGGGCTTTTCTCAGGCAGGACCCCAACGTCATCCTGATCGGGGAAATCAGGGACATGGAAACCGCGAAGATCGCCTCCCAGGCCGCCTTGACCGGTCACTTGGTGCTGGCCACCATGCACACCAACAACGCCCTGCAGGCCGTAACCAGGCTTGTGGAGATCGGAGTGGAGCCCTTTTTGGTCGCGCCATCGATCATCGGAGTAATGGCCCAAAGGCTGGTACGCCGTTTATGCGACTATTGCAAGGAAAGATACATCCTGGGTCAAGACGAAAAGGAAGTTTTTTTCCGCGGAAACCTGACCCGGGAAGTCGCGTTTTACCGGCCCAGGGGTTGCTCCAAATGCGATGGCCTAGGGTACCGGGGCCGCTTGCCGATTCATGAGGTTTTTATCATGAACGACCGCATCCGGTCCATGGTGGCCCGGGGCGCTTCCATTCTCGACATTCAGGAAGAAGCCCGGACCAGCGGCTTCAAAACCATGCGCTACGATGGCCTGAAAAAGGTATTGCGGGGGCTGACGAGCTTGACGGAGGTGGAAAGGGCGACCGCGGCGGAGGAGGAATCTCCCGGGTTCTAGAGCCGCCGGCCTCCCCCGGCCGGGAGGCTTATCCAACCGCCTGATACGACAGGAGGTCGACTAGTTCCTCCTTGGAGAACGTTTTCAAGAGGCCGGGATCGTCCTCCAAAATGACGCTTTCCATCAGGTTTTTCTTTTTTTCTATTATGGCCGCGATTTTTTCCTCCAGGGTCCCCTGGGTGATAATCTTGATCACCTGGACCCCCTTGCGCTGGCCGATGCGATGAACACGGTCCGTGGCCTGGTCTTCCCGGGCCGCGTTCCACCAGCGGTCGTAATGAATGACCACCGAGGCGGCCACCAGGTCGATCCCCACGCCTCCGGCCTTAAGGCTGCCCAGGAAAACCCGGCAGTCCGGGTCGCGGTCGAATCGGGATATGATCCGGTCCCGATTTCCGCTTTGCCCGGTCAACTTCACGCAGCCGACCCCGTTTTCCCGAAGATGTTCCTCCATGATCCGGATCATGTCCAGGTATTGGCTGTAAACCACCACTTTTTCCCCGGAATCAAGGCATTCCCGCAAGGCTTCTTGAAAAAGCTCCCATTTACCGGATTCAAATTGCCGGTAATTTTGCCATTCCCGGGCCGCCAGGGCCGGGTGATCGCAGATTCTTTTGAGCAGGTTCAAAAGGGCGAAGATGTGTATGTACGGAATGGGACCCCGGCCCTCGCGCAGGGTCTGGACCAAGCCCCGCCCCCGGGATTCGATGGCGTCCCGATAAAGCCGCACCTGATCGTCGCTCAGCGCGCAGGTCCGGCAATCTTCGATTTTATCCGGCAGTTCCAGCAGCACGGTCCGCTTCAAGCGCCTTAGGACAAAGGGGGAAACCAGCCGGACCAACTCGGCCCGACGGACCGCGCCCTTGCGTTCGCCCTCGGATTTCAGATAACGTTCCTTGAATTCCTGGCGGTCGCCCAGGTATCCGGGCAGGACCAGGTCGAACAGGGCCCGCAATTCCTCCAAGCGGTTCTCGATGGGCGTGCCGGTCAGGCCCAGCTTGGCCCGGGCCCGCAATTTTTGCGCGGCCTCGTAAGTCTGGGTCTGTTCGTTTTTCAGATACTGTATTTCATCAAAGACAATAAGGAACCAATCCACTTGTTCCAGGAGCGCGGCATCCTGGAGCACCAGGCCGAAGGAAGTTATCACGACGTCGACTTTATTCAAGGTCGCGGCGAAATCGCGCTGGTGGCCGTAATGGACCGCGGCCCGCAGGCCCGGAGCGAAGCGGTCGACCTTATCCAGCCAGTGCCCTAAAACCGTGGTGGGGCAGACCACCAGAACTGGTCCGGTCAAGCCGCCCTTTTCCCTCAGGGAAGCCAGCAAGGCTAGGGCCTGGTGGGTTTTTCCCAGGCCCATTTCATCGCAGAGCAGGCCGCCCAGGCCGTTTTCCGTCAAGAACCGGAGCCATTGGAACCCGAGCTTCTGATAGGGCCGGAGTTCGGTGTTCAGTCCGGTGACAACGTCCCCGGTTTCGGCGGGCTGGAGGTCTAGAATGTCCCGCAGTTTTCGGGTTGGTTCCGATTCGCCGAGTATTTGCAAGGGCTTGGGATTTAGCCCGGCGAGGCGGAAAAACTCCGCGCGCGACATTCTTAAGGAAGAGGCGCCTCGGCCGCCGGACCCGAGGGCCCCGATCCGGTCAAAGGCCTCGGCCCGGGTATCCACCCAGCCGTCCCTGGTCGAAACGTAGCGTTCGCCCTCTTCCCTAGCCTTCAAAATTTCCGCCAGGGAAATGGACGAGCTTCCGAACCCGTACCGAACATCCAGCCAGCACCAGTCCCGGTCAAGGGCGTCGGAGGAAACTTCCAGGCGGTCGTAATCGCGGATAATGCGCAACCCCGACGCGCTGGAATCGATAACGAACCGCTCGTCATTCAGTTCCTCGCCCAGTTCCTCCAGGAATTCGGGAACCTGGGAATTCTTCAGCTTCATGATGACCGGCGACTGAAATTTTCGCTCGGGGCCGAAATCACGTTCCAACTCGGCCAGCAACCCCAGGTCCCTTAAATAAACCAGGGACCCGTACCGGAATTTTTCAAAGTCCCGGCTTTCGAAAAACCTCTTTTCCCCGTTCCGTTGCAGGAGTTCGATCATGGGCCTGACTTCCAGGTCCAACTCCGTGTTCCGGCTGACATTGAAAATGGATTTCAAGGGAATGGGATGAATGGCCAGGCCGTGCTCGTTGCCCAGGAGGCTTTTCAACTGCGTCAGCAGGTTCTTGACCTTGGTTCGGGGGATAACCAGTCGGGCCGCTGTTTCGGCGCCGACCGGCCGGCAGCCGACGGTGAACTCGCCGGTTTGATGGTCAATGGCCGGTTCGAGTTGAATGTCCTCCGGACCGAACTCCATGAAGCAGTGGTAGGACAGGCGATGCCAGAGGCTCTTTTCCTGGGCCAGCCGGATGGTCAGGTGACCACGCTGGAACATCACCCCTTCCTGCTCGGTGAGGGTCAGCAAAAAAAGTTTTTCCAAGGCCGCGTTGCGCAAACCCAAGCCCTGCTCGGCCAACAGTCCGAACCGCTCGGCCAGGCGCAGGGCGTCGGGCCCCATGGAATAGTAGCGGAACAGTTCCCCACCCCCCTCATCGGAGGCCGCCAGAAAGGCGCCGTGGGGGCCATCCATGGTTCGGAGCCGGACCGCGGCGGGGTCCAGCCGACACCCCTCGCCCAAAATGGAACCCAGCTTGAACCAAAGGCTCGCCCGAAACAGTTCATCAAGACCCCGGGGACCGAACACGCGGGCGATATTCTTTAGAATCCTGGCCAATTCCAGGACGTGGACGCAGGTTTTCCCTTTCGCTCCCAAGCAGGTGCAAGTCCGCAGACCCGTTCTTTTCACGCCCTCGGGCAGCAACAGGGCCAGGCCGGGCTGGGTATCGTCCGGTTTCGGAATAAGGGCCAGGGCGGCCCGGTGGAATTCAAGGCGGTCGAAACCCGATTGTTGATTAAATAATTTTTTTTTCACGATAACTCACCCCGAAAGAAAAAGGCCGTCAACCGACGACCCGGTTATTTTACCATGGGAAGGCCGGCCGATTTCTTTTTTTTTCGTCATCGATTGAACCACAACGCCGTTTGAAGTATAAAGAAACGGAATCTCGGCGAATCCGGCGTTTTTCGGAAAAGGACCATGACCACGGCCCTGAAACTGAACCTTCTTTTTCACGACCGCGTGGGCATAGTGGCCGACGTATCGGCCGTTATCGCCCGAGCCGGTCTCGGCATCATGTCCATGGAAGTGGAAAGGTCCGGGAACATGGCCGACGTCCACCTGGAAATCGAAAACGGGCCCGAATCGGCGCCGCCGGTGGATATTTTCTATATACTCAAGACAATACCGGGACTTAAATCCATCAAGACCGTCGACGCCCTGCCCCGGGAAAGACGGGAAAAAGTATTCCGGGTGGTCCTGGACAATATCAGCGACGGCATTGTTTCCATCGACCGGGAAGGACGCGTCGCCGCCATGAACCGCGTGGCCCGCGCCATTCTAAACTGCGAGGGCCGGGAAGTCGAGGGCCGCCCCCTGGCCGAGCTTAAACATTCGGACCTAGCCCTCTTGCAGTGCCTCCAGGGAAAAACATTCACCAACGAAAAGCGGAACATCATCACCGCCAAGGGACGGTTCCGTTTTATTTCCACGGGCAAGCCGATCCTGGATTCCGCCGGAGGGTTGGTGGGCGCGGTGGAAATAATGAAGGACATGAAGGAAATAAGGGCCCTGGTCAAGCAGGCTTCCCAGGACGACCGGGTTTCATTCAGCGACCTGTGCGGCCGCGGCCCCGCCATACACCAAGCCATCGATTTCGCCCAGAAGATCGCCAAGACCGACGCCATAGTCTCCATCAGGGGCGAGAGCGGCACCGGCAAGGAGCTTTTCGCCCGGGCCATTCATAACGACAGCGGTCGCAAGGGCCCCTTCGTTCCCCTGAACTGCGCGGCCATGCCGGAATCGCTTCTGGAGAGCGAGTTGTTCGGGTACGTGGGCGGGGCCTTCACCGGCGCGCGCCGGGAGGGCAAACCCGGCCTGTTCGAGGTCGCCTCCGGCGGCACGATCTTTCTGGACGAAATCGCGGACCTCCCCCCCGGGCCGCAAGCCAAGATTTTGCGGGTGATCCAGGAAAAACGCGTCCGCGGAATAGGCGGCGGCAAGGAAATCCCCATCGACGCCCGGATAATCACGGCCACCAACCGCAATCTGGAACAGATGGTGCTGGAAAAAACATTTCGCCAGGACCTCTATTACCGCATCAATGTTCTGCCCATCCATATCCCGCCCCTGAAGGAACGCCTCGAGGACATCCCCCTGTTGGCCGATCATTTCCTTTTCCAGCTCGGCGCCGGCTTGAAAAAGCCCGTGCCCCGACTGTCGCGAAGCGCCATGGAAAAGCTGACGCGACATGCCTGGCCCGGCAACGTCAGGGAGCTTAAAAACGTGATCGAGCGGGCGGCTTTTCTCTGCGACGGGGAGGTGATCGAGGCCGCGCACATCCTTTTCAGTTTTGAAATAGGGGCGGGCTTGAAGCTGATCGACGGCCGGGAAGGCGGAACGGACGCGGGCGCCCAGACCCTTCCGGCCTTGCTGGACAGGTATGAAAAGGAGATACTGACGGACAGGTTGTCTCGCGGTTCCAGTTTGCGCAAGATGGCGGAATCGCTCGGAGTATCGCACACGACCCTACAGAACAAGGTCAGGAAGCACGGCTTGGCCGCGACGGATGATATTATTAAAAAAACAACTATTTTTTAAGTGGCTGTGTGAATAAAATGACGTATTCGGTTAAGGAAATTTTGAAGATTCAAGTCGCGCCGGCCCTGGGCTGCACCGAACCGGTGGCCATCGCCCTGGCGGCGGCGGCGGCGGCGGCGGTGTTGCCGAACCGCGACGTGGACGCGGTCGAGGTCTGGGTGGACCCCAACATCTATAAAAACGGCCTGGCGGTTTCCATACCCGGAACATCCGGGATGACCGGCCTGGCCGCCGCGGCGGCCCTGGGCGCCCTCGGCGGGGACCCGACCCTGAAAATGGAAGTTCTTTCGCCCATCGGCCTGGTGGAGGAAGGCCGGGCGCGCGACTTTTTGCGGGCGGAACGAGTGAAAATCAACCTCCTGACCGAACATCGGGGCCTGTTCATCAAGGCCAGGGTCACGGCCGGGGCGGACGTGGCCGAGGCGGTGATAAAGGACCTCCACGACAACATCGTGTCCCTGTCCCTGAACGGTGCGCCGATGGAAGGCTCGATTACACCGGGGGCCGACTCCGAAACGCCCAAGCCAGACGTCCTGGACATGGAAAACTGGCTGAAAAAACAGCCGCTCTCGGACCTGCTCAAATTCATCGACGAGCTAGACGCCGACGATTTCAAGTTTCTGGAGGAAGGCATCCGGGTCAACGTCCGCCTGGCGGAGCACGGGTTGAAATATGGGCCGGGCCTGGGCGTCGGCCGCACCCTGGAGCGGTTGGTCCGGCAGCGGCTCATCAAAAAAGACATGATCCTGGCCGCCAGGATGCTGACCTCGGCGGCGGCGGACGCACGGATGGCGGGAGTGAAACTGCCGGCCATGTCCTCGGCCGGCAGCGGCAACCATGGACTGACCGCGGTGCTGCCCATCTGGGCGGTGCGTGAATTCGTGGAATGCGACATGAAGACCGTGCTGGAAGCCGCGGCCCTCAGCCACATCCTGACCGCGTATGTCAAGGCCTTTACCGGACGGTTGTCCGCGGTCTGCGGCTGTTCCATCGCCGCCGGGGCCGGGGCCACCGCTGGAGTGACCTATCTTTTGGGCGGGGACGCCAGGCATATCGCCGGCGCGGTGACCAATTTGACCGAGGACCTGGCCGGAATCATCTGCGACGGGGCTAAAAACGGTTGCGCCTTCAAACTGGCCACTGCGGCCGGGGCCGCCGTCCAGGCCGCGCTCTTCGCCTTGCAGGGCGTCTACGTTCAACCGACCGACGGCATAATCGGCGCGTCCTTCGAACAAACCGCCCAAAACATAGGAGACTTGAGCACCCAGGGGATGATTGAGACCGACCGGACAATCCTTCGGATCATGCTCGAAAAAAAATTCAGCGGGTTCTAGGGGTTACAGCGGGCCGGCTCGTGGTCGCGCGGCGCCCGGCCGGGGGGGCGGGGCGTTTCGGCCGCGGTCATGCTCCCGGCGTTTCTCCGGCCTCGGGAATTTTCACAATAAAACTGGTCCCTTTTCCCAGGGTCGATTCGACCTCCACGGTCCCGCCATGTTGTTGGACAATCCTTTTGGTGATGAAAAGTCCCAACCCGGTCCCGGCCGGGCCCTTGCCGGAAAAGAACAGGTTAAAAATTTCACCCTTGGTTTTGGGGTCCATGCCGAGACCGTTATCGGTTATTTCAAAAACGACGAAACCTTCTTTTTTTTCCGCGCGAAAACAAACCTGGTGCGCGGGTTTGTCCCGGTCTTCCCGACAGGCTTCCAGGGCGTTTTCGAGGATATTGACCAGGGCCGTCCGACCCAAGGCGGGATCGATCTCGAAAAAACCGGCTGCGGGATCGCAAAAAAATTCAAAAGCGATTCCCAATTCCCGGGCCTTGGCCTCCACGGCGGCGACCGCGTCCCGGGAAAAATCCAGGAGCGGCAGCCGTTCCTTTTTTATATCCCTGTCCTTGGAAAAAAGCAGCACATCCAGGACCATGTTCCTGATCTGGCGAATCATGCGCTTGACCACGTCCAGGCCTTCCTGGACCAGGGCGTCGTTATCCCTTTTCAATCCGGAATCCAGCATGTACATGCCGCCGTCCAGACCGGTCAGCAGGCCCTTGAGCCCATGGGAGATGGACCCGATCTGGAGGCCCAGGGAAGACAAGTGGTCCTGAATCCTCAGAATCCGGCTCATATCGGTCAGCAGCAGCAAGGCCTGGGAGACGCGCCCCCTGGCATCGCGCACCGGCGCCGTCCAGACCAGGACCCGTGACTTGAGTCCTCCCGGGTCCGATACTTCCGTTTCCGCCTGCTGGGACAATCCCGAGCTGAATGTTTGCCGGGCCGGACAGTCCGAACAAGGCTGGTCTTTCTGTTTCATGACCGAATGGCAGAATCGCCCCCAGGGGCGGTTCCCGTATTTCTCCCGAAAACTTCGGTTGGCGTCGATCAGGCGCAGGTTTTCGTCAACCACCAGGACCATGCTGGGCAAGCCCTCGAAAAGGCTATGGAACCTCTCGCCCGGGTCGCCGACGCGCCCGTTTGGGGCGGTCCCGGCTAGGCCCTTTTGCAGCCCGGACAGGATTTCCACTTTTTCCAGGACCATTCCTTCCAGGCTTTGGGTGTATTCCCGCAGCTTGGACCGGGCCAGGATTTTTTCCTCCACCCGGACCAGGGCCTTTTCCAGGCTTTCCACGTCGATGGGCTTGGTGATGAAGTCGACGGCCTGGTGCTGGAAGCTTTTAATGGCCACGTCCATGTCCCCGTGCCCGGTGATCATGATCACCTCGGCGTCCGGGTTTTCGCGTTTGATTTTCCGCAGCAGTTCCACGCCGTCGATATCCGGCATCTTGATGTCCGTGATAATAATGGGGGGAGCGAATTCCCGGAACTTGGCCAGGCCTTCCTGCCCGTTTTCGGCGGTCAGGACGCGGTATCCCAAATCGGCCAGGGCCAGCCCCAGGACCAGGCGGATGTCTTCCTCGTCGTCTACCAGTAAAATCGTCTTAGTCATGGCTGCTTTTCTTTATCGGGAGTTCGATGATAAAGCAGGCGCCGGGGCTTTCATCCGTGGAGACGCGGATATCGCCGCCGTGCTCCTTGATGATCCCATAACTGATGGAGAGCCCGAGCCCGGTCCCCTTGCCGACTTCCTTGGTGGTGAAAAACGGGTCGAAAATCTTGTCCTTGCAGGATTCATCCACCCCGACGCCGGTGTCCCGCACCAAGACCAACAGCTTATTACTTGACGAAGCCGTTTTCAAGGTGATCAGCTTGTCCCCCTTGCGACAGTCCTCGCCTTCCCACTTTTGCTCGATGGCGTCCCGGGCGTTGATCAGCAGGTTTATGAAAACCTGCTCCAGCCGGTCCGGGTCCGCCATGATCGACGGCTGGTCGGGGTCCAGGTCCCAGACCACCTCGATGCCCCGGACTTTCAGTTGCTGGTTGAAGATGTCAAAGGCCCGTTCCAGGACCTCGTTGACCTTGATCGGGACCAACCGGACCTCGGATTTGCGGGCGAAGAGCCTCATGTGCGTGATTATCTTGGTGGCCCGGTCCACATTGGAATCAACCTTGGCCAGCATGACCTTGAGGGTTTCGAGGTCCAGGGGTTCATCCTTCTGGATTTTCCTCATAAAGAAACTGGAAACGGTCTTGATCACGGACAGGGGTTGATTCAATTCGTGGGCCACTCCGGTGGCCATTTCCCCCAGGGTGGCCAGCTTGCTGGCCTGGGAAAGCTGCTGCTCGGCTTCCAGGCGCTTGGTGATGTCGCTGACGGCGACCAGGAGCACCTTCTGGCCGCTGAATTCGGAGGGCGAGACGCGGATATTGACAAAAATCAATCCGTTGTCCCGGCGTACATGCCGAACTTGGTTGAGCGTCGAGGCTGTCTTTATTTCCGCGGACCGTCCTTCCCGATCCCCGTCCGGATAAAACATGGTAAAGGGCCTGTTTATCACCTCGTGTCGGTCGTATTGGTAAACGCCGCCCACCACGTCATTGCAGTCCAGCACGGTCAGGGATTCCGGGTCCAAGACAAAAATGGCGTTGGGAATATTATTGAAAATGGCGTGGTATTTCTGCTCTGATTTCGCCAACTCCTGTTCCAGGAGCTTTCGGTCGGTGATGTCCAGGCTGATCTCCATGGCCGAGACGATCTCCCCGGCCTCGTTTTTCAGCGGAGAAGTGATGACGATCCAGTGGCTGAGGGTGCCGTCGCGGTTATAACCGGTTTCCTCGCTCCGGTGGCACCGGCCGTCCCTAAAGGTCAGGTCCACCGGACAGGGGTTGCATTTTTCCGACAACCCCTTGTACGCGTGAAAGCAGAAATCGTCGGCCTTGGGAGCGAATTTGTCGGCGAAAATGCGGTTGAACTTTTGCAGCCGATATCCCCGGTCCTGAACGCTGATGATGCGGGGGACCAGTTCAAACAAGTTCTGGTATTCATCCTTCTGGCGGTTAAGCTCCGCCTGTTTCTGCTCTATTTCCCGGCCCATCTGGGTGATGGCCCGGGCCAACTGCCCCATTTCGTCGTCCTGCTTGAGGTCCAGGTCCCCAAACGGCTCGCCGGCGGCTATCCTCTTGGTGCAGGCCATCATCCTGGCCACCGGGTGATTGACGAAGCGTAGTATGAACAGAAACACGGCCAGGCTGGTCAGAAAAAAAACGAACAAGGCCAAGCCAAGGGTCCGGTTTTTATAATTCCTCATTTCCCTGTCGGCCGCGGCCAGGCTCAGGACCACGTCCAAGGCCCCCAAAACCTTCTTATCCCGGGGATGCACATGGCAGGCGGCGGTGGAACAACCGGGCTCGTTGTAAATGGCGCAGAGAATACCCAGCAGGCGGGTCCCATCCGGGGCGCTGAAGACGCGGGTCCTCTCCTCAAGGCTCAATACGGAGAGGGGCGGTTCGGTGCGGTGGCAGACATAGCATGCCTCGTCCCTAATGCGGGTGATGCGGTCGATTTCCTCCGCCTGGTTCGAATATTTTATCTGTCCCTGCTTGTTGTAGATGCGGATATTCTTTATTTCCGGCTGACGGCTGATGTTCTTGATTGTCTCGGCGATATCCTCCCGACTGTTGAGCATCATGGCGTAATGGGCGCCCAGCTTGATGGTGGTGCTCAAGCGATCGGATTCGGCGGCCAGGTTTTCCATGGTCTTTTTTTCCTGGTAGGAGATATTGGAATACGACCAGGCCAGGACGCTCAAAAGCAGGGTCAGCCCCACCATGACGATGAGCTTGAAAGCCAGTCTGTGGCGCAGCCATTTCAGGCTTTCGGGAAACATACCCGGGTCCTCTTCTAGGCGACCTCGCGGAGGAATTCCCGGCCCACGGCCAGGTTCATGTTCAAGTGAATCCGGTCCCCGGGAAGTCCCAGGGCCAGCCCTAGAAGCTGTGGCAGATAAAGCACGGACGGGCTTCCCGGGCCCATTCGCCCCGCCTGGACCGCTTCCAGGTTCATCTGGCACATGGGGCAGACCGTGATCAGGACGTCCGCGCCCCGGGCTTCTTCCAGGATGGCCTCGACCAAGACGCGTCCGGCCGCCGGCTTGGTGGTCATATGAGAGGCCCCGCAACAACGTCCGCCCATGGACCAGGAAAAAACCTCGGCGCCGGCGGCGTGGATAAGGGGCTCCATGGAAACCGGGTATTCCGGATCGTCGAAGACCGCATGGGGTCTCAGGCACTGGCAGCCGTAATAAGGCGCGACCTTGAGTCCGGCCAGGGGCCGGACGACCCGGGACCTTATCGCTTCCGGCCCCAGGTCCCGGGATAGTACGTCCAGCAGGTGACGGGTCCTCGCCCGGCTTTCCCAGCGCAACCCGATCTCGGCCAGGATCAGGTCGATTTTTTTCTTGAGGACCGGATCGGTTCGGGCGACTTCCTCGGTCTTCTTCAAGTTAAGGTAACAGGCGCTGCAGGGAACCAGGAGGTCCAGGTCCTGGTCCATGGCGGCGGCCAAGGCCAGGTTGCGGGCCGGCAGGGCCAGCGACAACAGGCGTCCGACCGCTTCCGCCGCCGTGGCGCCGCAGCATGTCCAGCCCGGCAGCTCCCGCAAGCCCACGCCCAGGCGTTCCAGCACGGCCCGAGTCGAGAGGTCGTATTCCTTGGCCGTTCCTTCCAGGGAACAACCCGGGTAGTATAAATAATCCATTATTCGTCCTCCAGTTCCGCCGCCTTGCGAAACAAGGCTTCCAGGTCGATCCCGGCGCCGAAACGCCCGGGGCCGAGGCCGACCTTCCCCCGGATCATGAGCCGCCACCCCAGCGGAGCGAAGCGCCAGGACAGCACGGGGTCCATTCTGGAAAACAGGTATAGGGTCATTATTTCCATTTCCCTAACCCGCCCATGACGCCTGATGCCGTCGGTGAAATGGCGGTAAAAATCCCGGCTCGGACGAAAGGCCTTGGGGTTTTTCCGGAAGCCTATTCTCTTGAGCGCGGACATGGCCTGGGTCAGGGGCAGTCCCCGGGGACAGCGGAGAGTGCAGCAGTAGCACGAGGAACAGAGGGAAAAGGTCCGGCTGTTCAAGACCTCGTCGATTTCGTCGCACAGGACCATGCGCCACAGCAGGCGGGGGGAAAAATCCATGGCGGCCTGGTTGGGGCAGGACCCGGTGCAGGTCCCGCATTGCAGGCAAGGCCGGACCATGTCCTTGACTTCCCGGAAAAGCTCGTCCTCGGACTGGGCTTTCGCTCTCGGTTCCCGGTTCATAATTCCCCCTTCCGGCGCCGCGCGGTGGTCAGGCCCAGGCCGATTCCAGGGCCGCGTCGATGGTTTCGAAAACCCGTTCGTCCCTGAACCCGGTCAGGACCGCCGCGCCGTTGGGGCAGACCGCCGCGCAGGAACCGCAACCCCGGCACAGGACCGGGTTCACCAGAATCTTCATCAAGTCCAGGTCCAGGACCCGGGCCTGGAAGGAACACGCGCCCAGGCATTTCTCGCACAAGGAACAGAGCGATTCCCGCACCTGGGCCGTAATCCGGCCCGCCGGCAGGCTTTCCCGGGACAAAATTCCCAAGGCGCCCATGGCCGCGGCCTCGGCCCCGGCCATGGATTCCGCCGCCGATCCGGGAGACAGGGCCAGTCCGCAGGCGAAGACCCCATCCCGCGGGCCCTCCAGCGGCCGCCACTTGGAATCGGCTTCCAGAAAAAAACCGTCCCTATCCAAGTCCACGCCCAGGGCGCCGGCCATTTCGGCGGAAAAATTGGAAACCACTCCCGCCGCCAGGATCACCAGGTCGGCGTCGATCCGGATTTCCCGGTCGACCAGGGGTTCCCGGGCCGAAACCGCGGGTAGGGTCCCGGTCGGGTCGACCCGGGGCGGATCATCAAGGGAATACGGAATAAAAACGACACCTTGTCTTCGAGCCTCGGTGAAATGCGCTTCCAGGAACCCGGGCGTCATCATGTCCCGATAAAAGACATAGACCCGGGCCGAGGGGTTCCGTTCCTTTATCAGCAGGGCGTTTTTCAGGGCCGAGGGACAACAGACCCGGCTGCAATAGTTTCGGGGCTCCTGCCTGGACCCCACGCATTGGATCATGACCACGTTTTTCCAGGCCGCAAAAGCGGAAGCGTCCCCGGCCGCCAGGCCCGCGAACTCCATCTGGGTCACGACGCGGTCGTTTAGTCCGTACCCATGGGTCGTGGGGACCGCCTCCCGTCCGCCCGGAGCCAGGATGACGGCCCCATATTCGCGGACCTCGACGGGCCGGCCCTCCTCCTTGACGGTCCCCAGAAATTCTCCGATGTCGCCCGTCAGGTTCAACAGCGCGGTCTTGGTCCGGATTTCGACCAGGGGGTGTTTTTCCGCCCGGGCCAAGGCGGCCGCCAGGACCTCGGGCAGGGAGCGGCCGTCCAGGGTCCGGTCCAGCCGGAGGAGGTTTCCGCCGAGGCGTTGTTCCTTCTCGATGAGGTCCACGGGAAAGCCGTGGTCGGCGACGGCCAGGGCCGCCGTGAGACCGGCGATTCCGCCTCCGACCACCAGGGCCCTCCGCCGGACCGGCATCAGGGGGGCCGGGTCGAACTCCGCCCGCCGGACCTGGACCCGCCCCATGTCCATCAGGCGCTTCAAGACCCCGGGGCCGTCCGCGAGCGGTTGAAAAAAGGAGGTGCGAACATCGACCGCGTGAATCAAAGCCGGGTCCAGGCCGAGGCGGGCGCCCAGTTCCTTCGATTTCGAACCGTAAACATAGGGCAGGCAGGCGCCAATGAGGACCCGATTGGGGCGCTTTTTTTCCCCGGCCCGGACCATGAGTTCCCGGCCTGGCGCCGTGCACAGCCTGGGAACGAAAACCGTCTCCACCACGCCGGGTCCAGGCCGGAGAAGGGCAAGGAGTTCCTCGGGCGTCCGGCCGCCGGTGACGGCGCCGTCGCAGGTGCAGAGGACTTCCAGTATCCGGACGGGTTCCCGGGAAACATCGCGGCGGCCCGGCGCCTCGTCGTCCAGGGGGGCCAGGCCGCCGCCATGGGCATGAATGGTCCGGGAGGCGTCGAGGGCCGCGGCTGAAGCCTGGATGACCGTATCCGCGATATTCTTCATCCCCGCGAAGGAACCGCCCAGAAAAACCCCTTCCCGAACGGTCCTGGTCATGGAAAGGCCTTCCGGCCGGGGGTAACCCCATTCGTTCACTTCCAACCCCAGGGTTTGCGCCAATTCCCGGGACCCTTGCGCCGGGCGGGCGCCCACGGACAGGACCGCCAGGTCGAAGACTTCTTCCCGGCAGTCCCGGCCCTGTTCCGCGAAGGCCAGGCGGACGCCCCCGCCGGGTTCGTTCGGGACCAGGGAATGGACCCTGGCGCGATGAAACCTGACTCCCTGTTCCCGGGCCAGGTCGAAATAGCGCTGGAATTCCTTGGCGTACGTCCGCATGTCCATGTAAAAAATGGCGGTTTCAACGCCCGGGCCGAATTTTTCCTTGACCAGCATGGCTTCCTTGACAGCGGCCAGGCAGCAAAACGAGGAGCAATAATCGGCCTGGGCCGCGAGGTCCCGGGACCCCACGCACTGCAACCAGGCGATCTTTTTGATGGCCGACCCCCGGCCCAGCCAAGCCGGCCCCTCCCGCCCGGGGCCGGTCCCGCTGATGCTCCGCTCGAATTCCAGGCTGGTGACAACCTCGGGATATAGTCCGTACCCATGGGGGTTGGGGCCGGTTCGGGGATCGTAAAGAGAAGCCCCGCAACTCAAGACCACGGCCCCGACCTCGACAATCCGTTGTCCCGGTCGCCGCAAGTCCTGGTAGACTTTGTCGACCATGGGAATCATGGCCTCGGGAGCGAAGGGCTTGATCAGGTAGTCCAAGGCCCCGATCTTCATGGCTTCCACGGCGGTATCCACGGTGGCGTAGGCCGTCATCATGACCACGGTCAACCCGGGGTCCGCCTCCCGGGCCCGCCGTAAAACTTCCACGCCGTCCATCCCCGGCATCTTGATATCGAGCAACATCAGGTCGAACCGGGATTCGGCCAGCTTGGCCAGGGCCTCGCTCCCGGACCCGGCCATGTCCACGCCGAATCCCTCCTCGTTCAACCATTCCTTCAGGGAATCCCGGACGATAAGTTCATCGTCCACCACCAGGACCCGAAAGCCTTTCCGGGCTTGGTCGATCAGGTTGACGGCGCCGGTGGGGCAGGCGTCTTGACAGGCGCCGCACCGCGTGCAACTGGCCGCATCGATGGTAAAGGGGCTGGGAATGGCGCAGGGGCTGGGAAGGTGCGCGGCTTTTCTTTTACCGAGGCCGGCGTTGAAAAGGTCCGGGATTTCCACCGGGCAGACGGCCGCGCATTCGCCGCAGCCATGGCAGAGTTCCGGATCGATGAGGCGGGGCCTGGTCCGCAGGGTCGCCTCGAAGCGGCCGGCCGTCCCGGACAGCCCCAGCAGTTCCGTCCCCGTCAATATTTCGATATTTTCGTGGAACAGGCCCTTGCGGAGACAATATTGGGAAGAGGCGTCCCGTTCGACCAGGGGCAGAAGACGACACATACCGCAGCGGTTGGTCGGAAACTGCTGATCCAGTTGGGATAGAATCCCTCCCGGATGGTCCGCCCGGTCGATCAAGTAGACCTGGCATCCGGTCTGGGCCAGGTCCAGGGCGCTCCTCAAGCCGCCGATCCCGGCGCCCACCACAAGGGCCTTTCCGATCTTTTTTTTCATGCCGCTCGCCTCCGGACAAGGGGGAACCCCCTGGTTATCCGACCACTTCCTCGAATTCCTTTTCCAAAAAGACAGATAACGGCGGGGGCTGTTCCAGGTCCATGCCGGCCTGATAATCGAACGCCGCCTGGGTTTTGTGGGCCGCGGCGCGGAATATTTCCATCACCGGAATGCCGTTGGGGCAGGCGTTGGAACATTGTCCGCACCCCACGCAGGACAGACTCATGTGGACCATGCGGGTCAAATGAAAAAACACCTTGTCCGCGGGCAGCCCCACCGCCCCCTTTCTTTCGGCCCACATCAGGTATTGCCGGGGTTCGTGGTCAAAGACATCGGTGGTGAAAACGCACTGACGGCAGTAACAGACCGGGCAGGCGGTCCGGCAGTTGTAGCAGCTCACGCACCGCGAAAAATAAGCGTCGAGCCTTTCCAGGTCGCCGGAAGCCTGGTGGACCGCCTCGAACATGGCGTCCCTTTTGTCCGTCCTGGCCGCGGTCAACGCGGCGACCAGGCCGGACCGCCCGGGCGGTTCCGCCGCGGCGGGAAGCTCGAGGCCGCCGATAAAAGCCGCGCCCTTTTCCGTCGGGGCCTCGACCCAAAACGCCTCTTCCCGGTCCAGCCCCCACATTCCGATCCGAACATCGGCCCCTTGGGGGGTCGGGTGTTCGCAGACCCGGCAGGCGGACGCGAGATGGGGATCGGAATCCAGGCCCAGGGGGTTGGAGCGGGCCGCCCGGAAAAAAGCCAGGGCGTCCTCGTCGGTCCAGCCCTTGGCCGCGGCCGCCATGAACCCGGCGGTGGAGTAAGCTCCCGGGCAGTCCAGGCCGATGATGACCACGTTGTCCAAATCCCCTTGCTTGATCTTGACCAATTCCACGAGGGCCCTTATTTCGCATGGCCGCAACACCACCGCTATCCGGTCGTCCAGTTCCCGGCGGGTCAACCGGCTGACCATCCGGGCGGCGTTTAGCGGAAAGCAAGGGGCCAGGGGGTCGGCCTGGTCAAGAAGCGCCGGGTTCGCGACCAGGGTCGGCATGATCAGGCCAGTTCCCGGCCCACGCCGGGGCGTCAGGATCGCGCGCGCCGCCCCGCGGTCCAAACCCGACTTCAAGAACCCCCGCAAGGCTTCCAAGGGGCCTTTGTCAGCGGTGGAGAGCAGATAACCGTGGTTCATAAAACCCCCTTGTCACAGGATGGTCGCGCGGCGCGCGGGCGAGGGACCGAGTTTCCCGACCGAGGCGGCCAGGCCGGCCGCGACATGGGCGAATTCAACCCCGTCGCTGGCCCCGATCCAGGTCAGCTTCAAGCGCTCCGGTTCCAGGCCGAACTGGACGAGAATTTCCTTCAATAGCTTGAAGCGACGCCGGGCCTTGAAATTGCCGTTGATATAGTGGCAGTCGCCGGGACGGCAGCCGCTGACGAGAACGCCGTCGGCTCCTTCCAGCAGGGCCTTGAGCACGTATTTAGGGTCGATCATCCCGGTGCACATCACGCGGATGAGCCGGAGGTTCATGGGATAGGTCAACCGGGACGTCCCGGCCAGGTCCGCCGCCGTGTAGGTGCACCAGTTGCAGACAAAAGCGATGATGACGGGTTCGTGATGGTCCATGCGTCTCCCTGCCTTTTCCTACCGCCCGGCGTGATGGACGGCGTCGAAAATGCCTTCAAGTTCGGCGAATACCTGAACGTTGCGAAAATGGCGGCTGCGGGCCGCCCCGCTGGGGCAAAAGCCCGAGCAACTGCCGCAGCCCTTGCACAGCGTTTCGTTGATCCTGGAAACCATCAGGCGGGGATCGAATTCAATGGCCGAATAGGGACACAAGCCGATGCAAACCTGGCACCCGGCGCAGACGTCCGGGTCGATCCAACTCGTGGTGGGCTCGATCTCCACCTCGCCGCGGGAAGCCAGGGACAAGGCCTTGGCCGCCGCGCCCGAGGCCTGGGCCACCGTGTCCGGAACGTCCCGGGGCGCCTGGCAGGTCCCGGCCAGGAAGACCCCGTCCGAGGCCGTGGACAACGGAGCGAGCTTGGGATGTTCCTCCAGGAAAAAGCCGTCCCGGCCCCGATTCACTCCGAATATTCGCCCCACCGCGTCGGCGTCGGCCCGGGCCTGCATGGCCGGGCAAAGGATAACCATGTCCGCGAGGACGCGATAGGTTTTGGCCAGAAGGGTGTCCTCGCCGATCAAGGCCAATTTGTCCCCGTGTCGGCGGATTTCCGCGGGGCGTCCCCGGATGAAATTGACCCCCGCTTCCTGGCACTGCCGGAAAAATTCCTCGTACCCCTTGCCGAAACACCTCATATCTATATAGAAATCATAAACTTTTATCTTGCCGCCGCTCTTGTCGCGCAACATTCGGCCGTATTTGAGGGCGTACATGCAGCAGACCCGGGAACAATAGGGATGGTATTTCTCGTCCCGGCTCCCCACGCAGTTGACAATGGCCACCTCCTCGGGCGGCCGGGAAAAGGCGCCGTCCCGGTCCCTGAGCAGGACTTTCCCGCTGGTCGGTCCGGTGGCGTTGTTGAGCCGCTCGAATTCCAGACTGGTGAAAACGTTGGGAAAACGGCCGTACCCGAATTGGGCGAGGGGCGTCGGGTCGAATAGGTCGAACCCCGTGGCGAGAATGATGCTCCCCACCTGGACGGTTACATCCTCGCCCTTCATGGAATGGTCGATGGCCTGGGCCTCGCAAACCTTCACGCATTCCAGGCATTCGGAACAGGCCCCGCAGTTGAGGCACCGGGAAGCCTCGCGCCGGGCCTGGTCCTCGGAAACCGGGGCGTCAACTTCCGCGAAGCCGACAATCCGTTCCCGGGGAGAAAGCCGCGGGGCATTCACTCTTTTTTCCGGGACGACGCCCGCGGGAATGGGGACCCATTCGGGATGTCCCTTTTTTTCCTCGTCGACGGTTTCCGGCGGGGCCAGGCCGTCGATAAACCGGGCCGCCGCCTCGGCCGTCACGCGGCCCGCGCCCACGGCCTCGACCACCGTGGCCGGCCCGGACACGGCGTCGCCGCAGGCGAAGACCATGGGAGCGGCGGCAACCATGGTCTGGGGGTCCACCCTGATCAGTCCCCCGGGGGTTCGGGTCAATCCGGGAATGTCCCCGGCCCAATCCGCCGACACCCGCTGCCCGATGGCGGCAATGACCCAGGCGCAGGGGACGACGAACTCCGACTCGGCCAGGGGAACGGGCCGACGACGTCCGCCGGGGTCCGCTTCCCCTAGCTCATTCCGAAGGCATTCCAAGCCGACGACCTTCCCATCCCGGACCACGACCCGGGCCGGAGAGACTAGATACTCGATCCCAATCCCCTCTTCCCGGGCCTGTTCGACTTCCTCGGCGTGGGCCGGCATCTCGGCGGCCGTGCGGCGGTACAGAATCGTCACCGGGTCCGCTCCCAGGCGTCGGGCCGACCGGGCCGCGTCAAGGGCCGCGTTGCCCCCGCCCACCACCGCCGCCGGACCGGCCAGGGCGGCGATCCGGCCGAAATTCACGTTCCGTAGAAAATCCACGGCGAAATGCACGCCCTCCGCCTCTTCCCCCGGTATGCCGAGCCGCTGCTCGCCCTGGGCGCCTATTCCCAGCACCACGGCCGCGAAGCCCTCTTGTTTCAGGGTCTCGAAATTCACATCCCGGCCGAAACGGACATTGGTCCGGGCCGTGACGCCCATTTCCAGGATAAAACCGATTTCCCGGTCCAGGACTTCCGGAGGAAGACGGTAATCGGGAATGCCCGCCCGGAGCATGCCGCCCAATTTTTCCAGGGCTTCAAGCATGGCGACTTGAAAACCCTCGCGCCTCAGAAAATAGGCGGCCGACAGTCCGGCCGGACCCGACCCGATGACCGCGACCTTTTCCGGTCGGTCCACGATCAGGGGCTTGGGCAGGGTTTTCCAGTCCACCTGGTCGGCGGCGAACCTTTTCAATTCGCGAATCGAGACGGGCTGGTCGACCTCGGCCCGCCGACAGGCGGTTTCACAGGGATGAGGGCAGACCCGGCCCAGGACCCCGGGCAGGGGCAGCCGTTCCATGATCAGTTGGACCGCTTCCAGGTATTTACCCTGACCGACAAGCTGAACGTACCCCTGAATGTTTATTCCGGCCGGACACGCCGCCGCGCAGGGCGCCCGGTCCTTTTTCTCGATGCAAAACGCGACGGGCACGGCCTGGGGAAAGGAGCGGTAAACCGCTTTCCTCGAGCTCAGCCCCTCGTCCCATTCGCTGGGCCTGATCACGGGACAGACCTTGGCGCATTCGCCGCAGCCGGTGCAGACTCCTTCCTTGACGTACCGGGGCTTCCGGTGGACCGTCACCTGGAAATTGCCGATATACCCTGAAACTTCAGTGACCTCGGCATAGGAAAAAAGCTCGATGTTGGGGTTTTGGACGGTCTCCACCATTTTGGGGGTGCCGATGCAGGCGGCGCAGTCCAGGGTGGGAAAGGTCTTGTCGAATTGAAGCATGTGTCCGCCGATGGTGGGAGACCGCTCCACTAGGTAAACCCGGCGGCCGGCCTGCCCGATGTCCAAGGCAGCCTGGATCCCGGCTATGCCCGCGCCCACCACCAGGACGTCCGGGTGAACCTTGGCGGACCTGGCCGGGAGGCTTTCGTGACGCGCCACCCGGAAAATCGCGGCCGCGGCCAGGCTCTTGGCTTTATCCAGGGCTTCCCCGGGGTCGACCGTGACCCAGGAAACTTGTTCCCGGACCGAGGCCATCTGAAAAAAATAGGGGTTGAGCCCGGCCCGGCGGCAAGCGTTCTGGAACGTCTTCCCGTGCAAGCGCGGGGAACAGGACGCCACCACCACCCGGTTGAGGCGGTAATCCTTGATGTCCCGGGTTATCATTTCCTGGCCGGGGTCCGAGCACATGAACTTGTAGTCCCGGGAACAGACCACGTTCTTCATTCCCTTCACATAGGCGGCCACCTTTTCCACGTCCACCTTGCCGGCGATGTTGACGCCGCAGTGACAAATGTAAAAACCTATTCTTGGGGCCACGGCTCTCCTCCCCGCCCGGGTTCGGTCAGTTCATGAAGCAACGCGCAAAGTTCCTCGGCTTCCGGAGGCTTGGCGAAATACCCTTCCGGCCGCGCGGCGCCTCCCGCCCCGGCCAGCTTCCGGTATTGGCAGAAGGTTTTTTTATCGATGTTGGACATCAACACCACGGGAATCCCCGACAGCTCGGGATTGTTGCGCAGCTCGGCGAAAAGCCGGAGCCCTTGTTGTTCGTTCATCATGGCTTCCAACAGGATCACGTCCGGGTTTTCCCGCAGCGCCAGGCTCAGGCATTCCTCCACGCTGCACGCGATTATCGGCTCGTAACCGCCCGTTTCCAGCAGCCGGGAAAGGAAAATCCGCATCTCCGGCTCGTCGTCCGCGATCAGGACCCTTTTTCGTGGGGGTGAGGAGGGCATTCTACACCTACCCTTCGGTCAGCCCTCGGCCGCTGCTGTTTAACTTTTTTTCTTAATCAATAGGCAAGAAAGGCGCCAGGGAACCTATTTATTTAAACCTTTAATATCGATAAGTTAACTAATTCAAAAACGGGGCGCGGCAAGTTTCGGGAACGGAAAACGTTGCGCGACACCGTTTTCAAGCGAGGTGTGTTGTTTAATCAACTAGCTTAAATCATGGCTATTTTAATAACGTTGCGCAACATTGACCGCGACATGCAACGCTACGTCGCCGGTTCCGTGGACAGCGGCGGTTCCAAACCGTATTTTCTCATCTTGCGCCAGAGGGTGGTGCGGTCCATGTGGAGGGACTGGGCCGTTTTCCGGCGGCGCCAGTTATATTTTTCCAACATCGCCAGAATCTTATCTCTTTCCCGGTCGGCGCCGGTTCCCAGGGGTCGGGACGGGGCCCGATTCGAGGGACCCGGGGGAGGTCCCAGTCGGGTTTGCAGGTAAGGTTGGAGGTGTTCCGGCTGGATGATCCCGTCGCGACAGGTGAGGATGGCGTATTCGAGAATATTTTCCAGCTCGCGGATGTTGCCCGGATAGTCGTGGGCCAGCAAGGCGTCCATGGCCTTCTTGGAAATATCGGGGATTCTTTTATTTCCCTCCGCGCAGAAACGGCGGACCTTGCTCCTGATCAGGAGGGGCAGGTCGGGCTGCCTCTCCCGCAGGGGCGGCAGTTCGATGCGAAACACATTGAGTCGATAGAATAAATCCTCCCTGAACTGGCGTTGCCTGATGAGATTTTCGAGGCCCCGGTTGGTGGCGGCGATGATGCGGACATTCACCTTGACGGTTCGTCGTCCGCCCAGGGGATAGAATTCCTTTTCTTCCAGGACCCGCAACAGCTTGGCCTGGAGGGACAGGGGCAGGTCCCCGATTTCATCGAGCAGAATGGCCCCGCCGTCGGCCTCGAGGAAGCGTCCCGGCTTATCCCGGTCCGCCCCGGTGAAGGCGCCTCGTGAAAATCCGAACATTTCCGATTCCAGGAGGTTGTCCGGCAGGGCCGCGCAATTGACCTTGACCAGGGGCTTGTTCCGGCGTTCGCCGGCCTGATGAATGGCGCGGGCCAGAAGGTCCTTGCCCGTGCCCGTGGCGCCTTCGATCAACACGGTGGAATCGCTGTTCGCGGCGATTCGAACCATTTCAAACACCTTCCTCATGGCCGGGCTCCGGCCGACCATGTCGAAAAAAACGAAGTCGCCCTTCATCATTTGGTCGAGCCGCCGGACCAGGGTCAAATCGTGCAGGGCCGCCAGCCCCCCGACGACGCGTCCCTGCTCGTTGGTCAAGGCCATGAAATCGACCTTGAACTCCCGCTGGTCGCCGGCTCCGGTATTGATGAAAACCGACCCCGAGGAACGAGGTCGGCCGTCCCGAATCACGGCCCTTAGCATGGCGGGGCCGTCGTGATCCTCGGCCCCCATTAAAAAACAGGCCGGCTTGCCCAAGACGTCATCCCGGCTGAAACTCAAGGCCGTTTCCGCGGCCTGGTTGAAAAAAGCGATATGCCCGCCGCGAGTCACCGTGAATAGCGCCAGGTCGAGGCGGTCAAAAATGGTCTTGAGGTTTTTTTCCTCGTAATTCAAACGAGCCAGCAGCCCGCTGAAGGGAGCATGATCGTGGAGCACGGCCACCCCGCCGATGGGATTTTTATCTCCATTAAAAATCGGGGCTGATAGACGAGTGACCAGGTGGGTCTGGTTGCAAGCGTCCAGGACCTCCACATCCCCTTCCTTGACCGGCGTCCAGTTGCCCTGGAAGGGACAGCTCGAACGACAGGGAACGCCCCGGAACACTTCCCGGCATTCAAGGCCGAGAAGGTCGGCCTCCCCGAGTCCCAACATCGCCCGGGCGCTGGAATTGATGGCGGTGAGGCGCCGGTTCAGGTCCACCGCGAAGGCCCCGATATTGATTTTGTCCAGGAGGGTAATCAGGATGTCGAGCGGCAGGTTGGCGGCCGAAACAAGTTGTTTGATGTGATCGTCCACTGTCCGACGCCTCCTTGGATCATGCAGTCGAGCTCAGTCCCCGCGGCTTACCGCGGGGAGCTTCAATCCGGAATAGCCTTGGTTCCAACGCGACAGGCCCGAACCGGCGAATCGCCGATCCGATCGGCGCGGGTCGCCTTCCCCGTTTACTTTTTCCTTTTTTTATTTATAATAATATAACATGAATATAAAAAAGCGCCAAGACTTGACTGCTTGAGCGCAAATTTAAGACGCGGTCACTGGAAGCATGCTCCTCGCCCCGCCGGTTCGCCCGCCTCGGGGCGGGGCCTGGAAGCGAGACTGAACAAACTGGGTCTTTCAATCGAAGGCGGCGCTTCGGCGGCGGTTCGCCCCGGCGTTCGAGACGGAATTTCCCACCGCCCCTTCGACCGCGAGCGGCGCCCCGCCAACCGCCAGCCCTCGACCAAACGGAGGCGCAGAATGATCGCCGCGCTCATTAGCGAACTGCTGAAACAGGCCGGCATAATAATCGACGGACCCAACCCCTGGGATATCAGGGTCAGGGACGAGCGCTGGCACGGCCGGATTTGGCGGGAAAAAAACCTGGGCTTGGGTGAGTCGTACATGGAAGGATGGTGGGAGTGCGAACGAGTGGACGAGATGATCCGCCGTCTCCTGACCGCCGGGCTAGACAAAAAAATCCGGGGAAATTGGAAATATCTGTTGGGTTATTTACCCGGGCTCCTTTTCAACCTTCAGTCCAAGGCCCGGTCCCGCCTGGTCGCCAAACGGCATTACGACCTGGACGAAAGTCTTTTTCTCTCCTTTCTGGACCCCTACAATCAGTATAGCTGCGCTTTTTTCGAGGGAACGGACGACCTGGCCCAGGCTCAAGGGAACAAACTCGACCTTATCATGAAAAAACTGAACTTGTCGTCCCGTGACCACTTGCTCGACATCGGCTGCGGGTGGGGCGGCCTGGCCCGCTACGCCGCCGAAAGATACAAGTGCCGCGTCACCGGGATCAATATTTCCCACGAACAACTGCGGTTCGCCAGGGAATTCTGCCGGGGGCTTCCCGTCGATTTCCTGGAATCGGACTATCGAAGCCTCTCGGGAAAATTCGATAAAATAGTATCCGTGGGCATGTTCGAGCATGTGGGGAGTAAAAACCATCGCGCCTTCATGAAGACGGCGCGCCGCTGCCTGGACGATGACGGAG
The DNA here is from genome assembly GCA_043806915.1 of Pseudomonadota bacterium. Taxonomy (GTDB): domain Bacteria; phylum Desulfobacterota; class Desulfarculia; order Adiutricales; family JAGVGV01; genus JAZDGM01. The sequence goes on from JAZDGM010000230.1 coordinate 57,395, forward strand.
TTTTTCTCCTGCACACCATCGGCGGCAACCTGTCCCAGACGGGCTGCGACCCCTGGATAGTAAAATACATATTCCCCAACGGCATGCTGCCCTCCGCGGTCCAGATATCCAAGGCCGCGGAAGGGCTCTTCGTCATCGAGGACTGGCATAACCTGGGGCCCCATTACGACAAGACCCTCATGGCCTGGCACGACAACTTCCGCAAGGCCTGGCCCTCGCTGCGGGAAAAATTCGACGAGACCTTCAAGCGAATGTGGGAATATTACCTGCTCTCCTGCGCCGGCGCCTTCCGGGCCAGGGACATCCAGGTCTGGCAAATAGTCATGACCAAGGTCGGAGCGGGCAGGACCCAGCCGTGCTGCCGGTTTTAACCGATATTGAAGATTGTTGACGGCGTTCAAGGGGCCGGGCGAGTAAAAAACGCGGCTGAAAGTCGGCGGCGGGACCGGACAGGGCCGGTCCCCGCGCTTCAAATCTTTTCGTCGTAATTTTTGATGGACAGCTCGATTTCCCGGAATTGTTCACAGGACTTGAGGGAGGATACCATCCCGGTGACAGCCCGGAAAAAAATATCCTCCACAAAGGGAAGCATCGGCGTCCTGCGGCCATCCACCAGCAGGCTGACCTTGACCGGCCGCGAGGGGCTCAAAACCCGGGTCTCGATAAGGTCGACCGCCTCCCCAAGCTGCTCCAGGGAAAAATGGGGGTATTCCTTTTTCCCCGGCGGGGGGTCTCCCACCACGGCCAGGATGTGCTTGCTCTTTCTGGTGATAAGCTCCTCGGCCAAGTCCCGCCTGAAGAGTTCGAGGGTCGGCAGGTGCAGCCGTTCCTCCGACAGGACCAAGGTCAGGTCGCAGCCCAAGGCGTAATTGGCGGCGATCGCCTCGTGGGTCAACTCGTGATGGTCCGGAAAAAGAAAAGTCAAATCGGACTCATGGGTCCGGATAACGACGGCCGCGCCGCCGTCCAGCACTTTTCGTTCCCCGTCGGTCTTCTCCCCCGGCGCCTCGGAGGTGGTTATGACGGCCGCCTTGCGGCCCCGGGAAGAGAGGATCGCGACCAAGGCGGCAGCCAGCTCCTCGGTTCCGCTCCCCGGTCTCCCGACCACGGCCAGGGAAGGAACGACAGGCGCCATATCCCCGCCGCGTCCGAGAAAAATGGAATCGTACAGCTCGTCCGCGTGGGCGTTTCCTTTTTTATTGAGGGCCTTGTAATTGTGAAGCAAGGTTTTGGCTTCCGGCGTCAGCTTGCTTCCGCGGTCCTTTCCCCGTCCCACGGAAGTCTCGACCAGTTTCATGCCCAGGCGTTCCTCGGTGGCCTTGATCCTGGCCCAAACTCCCCGGTAGGACATGTTCAACGCCTTGGCGGTGGCTTGCATCGAACCAAGTTCGTCAATCAATTCAAGGATTTTTCGCCGTCCTTCGCCGAAAATGGTTTCGCCGGCGTCATCTTCCAGCCAAAACTTGGATTTGACCTTCATGTGTCCCCCAAAGAATGGATTCCTTCCCAAGCTTTCATTATGCCTCAAACCTCGGCGCGCCGCAACCTCTTTGTCGATTTGGCCGGCCGCGCGAAACGGTTTGGGGTATTCAAACCGGGGACGAGCCTTGAAAAAGGCCGGGATGGATGACTTGCCTCCTCGCCCCAACTATCGGGACGCGTTGGACCATGACCCGCCGGAACATTTTGGCTTGACCGAAATGGATTCGATGGATTACCCTGACGGCGAATGGGGAGCTATCCAAATTACCAGTGAAAGCGGCGCGAATACGCCTTGAGGGGATGAGTCCAAGCTCTTGGGGTCGGGTCCAGGCCTGTTCAACCGCGTAATAGACGAGACGGAAATTTTGTTAAGTGAAAACCGAGGCCCCGGGGGGCGTGACTCGGATCGAGGCGGCGGGCCGATGATTTCCAAGCCCGATTGGGCCAAAATTCCCTCCGCCGGCTTATCGCTTGACTTGGTGGTCCACCTGTTTCAATTGCGCCCCATTCATCCGCTCGCGGACGACATCGCGACCGCTAGGCATTATTCCGCGACTGGAGGGCGCGAGGCTTATTTTGGCAAACAGCGGCCGGGGCCGCAAATTCGGTAAAAAATTGTGGAGGTTATTTCAAATGGGGCAACAAATGAGGGTTTTCACCTTATGCTGCACGGTCTTGCTGCTCGTTTTCTCATCCCTGGCCTTGGCCGCGGAAGAGGTTACTCATCCCTATCTCGGCAATCCCGAATACCAAAACGCCATAAATGAAATACAGACCCTACGGGACGACATTGAGGCCAATAGGGCGGAAATAGAGGGGCTGGCCCGACGAATCGATGCGACCGACCTTAATTTTTTCAGTAATTATTTTTCGTTTTTTTCCTTTATCGGAGTGGATATAAGTCTGCTCGGCCTGGTAATTTCCACATTATTTATAATTTTATATCTGCGTTACATTCAAAAGTATAACCCCCCAAAATGGTTCATTCTATTTAAAGCCCGACATACTTTCGCCCTAGTCCTGGGCGCCCTGAGAAATATTTCTAAAAGCCTTCTACCCATGTTGGTCCTGACGGTGTGCCTGCTCCAGGCCGTCCCGGCCTGGGGAGACGGGTTGCGGGACGTTCAACTGAGCATGTCGCCGGACCCCCTGGAAAGGGCCTTGTTCCAGCTTTCATGCGGAGGGAAGGGCCAGGGATCGATAGACGTCGGCCTCGACGAAGTCAAGGGGCTGCCATTCCATCGACGGGTCAGACCAGGTTCGCATGAACATGTATACGATGTGTTGGTGCTGCGCCATGCCTTGAAGGCCCCGTACCGGCAGGAAGACTTTAAGGATTTGCTATCGGGATGCCCCAAGGAAGAATTATCCAAGACTTATGCTTTCATTTTGTCGATCGACGACACCGTGATGGTCAGGAATATAATTCAGCAAAGACTCATGTCCTTGATCATGGGGTCCGGCCGGAGCGACCTGGACAAAATTAGTGAAATTGTGCAGATATATAACAA
>JAZDGM010000231.1:0-12509 GCA_043806915.1 Pseudomonadota bacterium
GCCAGGTGTTCCAGCAGCAGTTCGACTTTCTCCGGTTTAAACCGGCGCTGTTCGATCTCCTCGACGGCCTTTTTCAAGGCGGCCCGTTGGAATTCGCGGAGTTCCCCTAGTATCCGCAGTTCTTCCTTGCTGGAGCCGGCCTGGGCGAACTCCTCGAGCAGGCGTTTGATTTTACGACCTCTAAGCAGCATGCAGGCCTCAAGGATGAAGAAAGGGGCCTTGGCGGACCGCGCCCCCGAAGTCAGCGCCGCGTTCCATCCGTGAGCGCCGACTCCGCTTCGCCGCCCGGCCGGGATGGAGAAATTCCTCGCCGGCTTGAAAAAGCCGTTAACCGCAAAGCGGTCGCTTCACTCGCGCCCGCTTGCTATTTTCGTCAAACTCTTTGAAAACCAATTAACTTTCCCACTTCGACGGATACTAAACCATCGAATCCGGGACGGTCAAGCGGATTCTGATGGCCGGCCGGGCGATCGATCGACGCAGGTTTATATGAAAATTCCCAAAGGCCTTTTCATTGGCTGTTGTGACCGACATGGCCCGCGGTCATGTAGGTTGGATAAGGTCAGGCGAATGGGGCGAATTCGGATAAATTCATCTTGTGGGCCACGCGGCTGGCGACGGGAAAGCCTTGTTCCAACGGCGCCCCGGCCCAATACCGGTCCACGGCCGCCAGAACGACTCGAGCCACGTCGGCCGGCGCAAAGGCCACGCTGGCCGCGAGGCGGCCTTGTTCGATGGCGGCGGCGGCTTCCGGAATCAAGTCCACGCCGACAATGATCAAGCCGGCGCGCCCCAACGCCGCGGCGGCGTCGGCCGCGCCCAGGGCCATCAGGTCGTTGGCGCAAAAAATAGCGTTTATATCGCTCCACCGGGTCAACAGGCGCTCGGCTTGCTCGGCGGCCCGTTCCCGATCGAAATAAGCCGGGACCCGGCCGGCCACGCGGTCCGGCCCGTCCAGGGACAAGGCCTCGGCCGCTCCGGACGAACGCCCGCGAGACTGGGCCGACCCGGGCCGACCCTCGATTATCGCCGCTTTCCAGTGGGGCCGGTCGGCCAGCCGCTCGCGGATGAACCCTCCCCCCAAAACTCCCTGGCGGTAAAAATCGACCGTCCGGACCGGAACATAGTTCGGCCAGCCCCTGACCGCTTCCCCATCGGTCTTGGCCCCCACGTCGAAGACCGGTAGGCCCCTCGAGGCGGCCCGGGCGATGCCGGGCGCCAGGCAACGGCCGTGAATCGGGTTGACGATCAGGGCCGCGAACCCCAAGTCCAGCATGCGGTCCAGCTCCGCGGCCTGGGCCGCCGGGTCGTTGTCGATTTCGGCCTGGAACTGGACGACCTCGATGTTGAAACGTTCCGCGGCGACCTCGAATTGCGATTTCATTTTGGACCAGAACGGATTGGAACGCTCGCCCAACAATATGCCCACTCGGCGCGGCGCGGCGCTCATGACGCCTCCCGGTTCATCAACGCCAGGACGTCCTTGACATCCGCCGTCAACCGCGGGCCGGGCTGGGTGCATTTCACGGCCCCCGTCGCGGCGGCGAAAGACAGGGCCCGATCCCGGGGCAGGCCTTGAAAATAGAAGGAATAAATCAGGCCGGCGGCAAAGGCGTCTCCGGCGCCGGTGGAGTCCACGGCCGGGACGGCGAAGGACGGCCGCGCGATGGTCCCGGACTCGTGCCCCCAAACGGCGCCTTTTTCTCCCATGGTAATAACCACGCCGTCCCGGGGGCGCCGGCGCTCCATGATCGCCGCGGCGGCCCGGACCGGATCGCCGCTGCCGGTCAGTTCCTCCAGGGGGTGGGAAAAGGTAATAAATAGGTCGCAAAGGCCGATCATCTCCTCGATTTCGTCTTGCGACACCCCGCATAGCCCCATGAACCCCACGGACGCTTGCAGGTTGAACATCACCCGGATGCGGCGTTCCCGGGCGATTCGGGCCAGCTTCAAGGCCGGTTTTCCCGGAAACATGTCGGTGTAGAACAGGCCGACCCCGTCCAGCCAATCCGGCTGCACTTCGTCCGCCGCTAGGTTCAACAGGCTGTCGCCGAAATGAGCGAAAATGGCCTTGGCCCCGTCCCGGGCCACGGTAATGAAAGTATGCAGGGATACTCCACCCGGTTGGACCAGGACCTGGTCGGTCGACACGCCGGAACGCCGGAGGTCCTCGATAAAGGCCCTCCCGTAATCGTCGTCGCCCATCTTGGCGACCAGCCCGGCCCGGGCGCCGAGCCTGACCGCGGCGGCGAGGACATTGGCGCAGCTCCCCCCCGGGACCAGCCGTTCACCATGCACCAGGGCGAAACCATCCGCCCGGGGCAAGTCCTCGCAGTCCAGGACGACATCCATGGCCGCCGCGCCGAGCCCCAGAATCAGGTTATTCACGAGCCGCCCCCCGCGCCCGACGCCAAGTCGGCCAAATCGCGCGCCAAACCGGCCAGGTCCAGCCCGTTGACTTCCACAACCCGTTCATACCACTTCACCGGGACCCCGGCGAAACCATGGAGGGCCCCGGACAGGGCGCCGGCCAGGGAAGCGATGGTGTCGGTGTCATAGCCGATATTGGCCCCGGCCAGGACGCATTTTTCCGGGACCCCGCCATTGGCCAGGAACACGCCTATGGCCGCGGGAACGGATTCGTACGCCGCCAGGCCCGCGCCGATGACTTCCACCAGGCGCCGATTGGCCGCGACCGGGTCCCCGGCCGTCAAGACGAGTTGAATGGCCAGCTTGATCCGTTCCGGCAGGGAAGGCAGGGGGGTGCGGCGAACCCTTTCCACGGCCAGCCGTTCCCCCGCCGCCGCTCCCCACAGGCACGCTTGCGCCACGGAATAGACATCGGCCCGGGGAGTCACGGCCTCGGCCACGCCGGCGGCGATCGCCGCCGCCGCGGATACCCCGGCGACAGTGGCGTGGCTCGGCAGGCAAATGGTCAGGGCGTCGGCCGCGGCCGCTTCCAGGTCGCCCGGATGAACCAACCCGGCCGGAGAAACCTTCATGGCCCCGCCGTTGGAGGCGCCGGACAGGGGGTGTTTTTCCGCCAGGGCGGCCGCCAGGGGGTCCAGGCCCGCCTCCAGGGCTTCCACGCACCGCCGCGTGCTCGGACCGAACATCATCTCCCGGCCCGACTCCCTGGCCCGGGCCAAGGCCGCGGCGGTCCCCCTCGCGACCGACAGCGGGTCGACCCGGCCCCGCCCCTCCAGGTACGACCGGGCCGCGGCCAGGGTCAGCAGGGTGTCATCCGTGATTTCCGCCGCCCGATGCCGGGGATGGACCCGGCTATCGGGACCGGGCGGGTGAAAATCCCGCACCGGGCCCCCGAACCGCCTGGATATCTCGTCGCTGGTCAGGTCGTGCGTCGGCATGCCCAGGGCGTCGCCGATGGCGACCATGGACAGGCATCCCAGGATTTTATTTTCCAACTCGTCCTTTTTCATCGCGCTAGTTTCCTCCGGAATCTCGTCGACCTAGGCCAGGACCGAAGTGGGGACCGGAGCGGGGCCGGAGCGGCGAGGCCGCGGCCGTCAGTCCCCGGGGCCGGTCCAACCGTTCTTACCGACGAACATCATCCGCGCCAAATCCTCGGGCCCCAGGCCGTCGCACGGCCCGAGCCGGACGGGACGCCCCTCCTGGAGGACCAGGACCCTGTCCGCCAGTTCCAGGACCTCGGGCAAGTCATGGGAGACCATGATGACCGCGGCGCCGTTTTCCCGCATTTCTCGAATTATTGATCGGATTTTCTTCTTTTCCCAGAGGGCCATGCTGGCCGTGGGTTCGTCCAGCAGCACCACCCGGGGCGAGAACAGCAGGCAGCGTCCGAGGGCCGCGGCCTGTTGCTCGCCCCCGGACAGGTCCCGGACCGGCCGGTTGACGTCCACCCGGTCGAGGCCGAGGGAAGCCAGGGCTTCCCTAGCCTTTTGGGCCATGCCCCTTTTGTCTAGAAAGGGGAAAAAGCCCCTGGTTCGGCAACGCCCCAGGAAAATGTTTTCCCAGATCGTCAGGCTCTCGCACAAGGCCAGGTCCTGGTACACGATTTCAATGCCCAGGTCCCGGGCCCGACGGGGGGAGGCCAGGTGGACGGGGACCCCGTCCAGCCGGATTTCCCCGGCGTCGACGCGGACCACGCCGGCCAGGGCCTTGAGCAGGGTCGACTTCCCGGCCCCGTTATCCCCGACCAGGCCGAGGATTTCCTTCCGGCGTAAATCCAGGTCCGCCCCGTCCAGGGCGATTTTTGCGCCGTACGTTTTACGGATGCCTGTCATTTGCACGAGCGGGACCGACATGGCGCTGCTTCCGGTGGGGATGGCCGCGCCGACGGCGGCCCGGTTATTTCCAGTCCGCCAGGGAGTCAATGTTGTCCTTGACGGCCAGGACGCTGACCACGTGCAAGCCCTCGGGTATGGGCAACCCCTGGGCGGCGGCGATGGCCGCCCGGGCGCAGGTTTCGCCGATCACGAACGGGCTGAACGCCACCGAGGCCGCCAGGCGGCCCTGGGCGATGGCTTCCTTGCCGTCGGGGATAAGGTCGATGCCCACCACCATGACCTGGCCGGCCTTGCCCGCCGCTTCAACCGCCTCGACCGCGGCCAGGGCCATGACGTCGTTGGCGCACATGACGCCCTTCAGCTTGGGGTGGGCCTGAAGCAGATTGGTCATGACGTTGTAGGCCTTGGTCCGGTCCCAGTCGGCCGGCTGAATCGAAACGAGTTCGATGTCGGGCGCGGCCTCGAAAACGGCCTTGGCCCCGTCGCGACGGGCTTCCGACTGCGGGGCCCCGGGGAGTCCCTCGATAATGGCCGTCTGCCCGCCGCCTTGTTTGCTCAGTTGGGATACAATATATTCCGCGCCCAGGCGGCCCTGGGCCGTGAAATCGACCAGCCCGATGGGGATCGGGTCGGCCCCGGCTTCCCGCGCCGCCTTGATGTCCACCCGGAGGTCCACTATGGCGGGAATGCCCTTCTTCCTAGCGGCGACCAGGCCGGGGATCAGGTTTTGGGCGGTGATGGTATGCCCGACCAAGGCGTCGTAGTCCTTGGCGACCATGTTCTCGAAAAGGTCCAGTTGCGCGGTCACGCTGTTTTCCTCGGGCGCGGCCTGGACGTCTATCGTCACGCCGAATTCCCCGGCCGCGTTTTCATACCCCTTTTCCATGGACGCCCAGAACGGGTTGCCCAGGGTCACCAGGACCACGCCGATCCTCAAGGGCTTGTTCGGCTTGGGTATGTCGCCCAATTTGACGAACGTTTCCAGGCGCGCCTTTTCCCAGGGCGTGAGGTCGCCCCCCGCCGCCGCCACCGGTAAAAGCGCCGCCAAGGTCAATAGCGCCAGCAGCGCCGGCCATGAACGTTTAATAACCCGCATCTCCGATTTCTCCTTCCAGTGATTCAAGCTCCCGGCGGCCAGCCGCGGGGAGCGCGCTCGCTTGCATGTTGAAGCCTAGTCCGGAATTGCCTCGCGCCTTACCCGATCGGCCAGAACGGCGGCCATGAACACCAAGCCGATGACCAGTTGCTGGTAGTAGGACGCGACATTCAGCAAGGTCAGGCCGTTGGCCAGGACCCCGATCAACAAGGCGCCCAAGAGGGAGCCGAAAACACGGGCCTCGCCTCCGGCAAAGCTCGTCCCGCCCATGACCACGGCGGCGATGGCCTGCAGTTCGATGCCCAGGCCGGCGATGGCTTCCGCCGTGTTCAGGCGAGCGGTCACCACCATGGACGCCAGGGCCGCCGCCGTCCCGGACAGCGTGTAAACGCCGATCAAGGCGCCGGACCGGGAAACCCCCAGGCGGTACGCGGCGACGGCATTGTCGCCCACGGCCCGGGCGTTGGCCCCGAAGCGGGTCCAGTGCGCGATGACCTGCATCAGGCCGACCGCCGCCAGGGCCAACAGGACGGACCAGGGCAGCGGTCCCAACCCATCCTGGCCGATGGCCCGAAAGCCCAGGGGCAAGCCGTAGATGGGCCGGGCCTCCGTGACTATCAGGGACGCCGCCCGGTAGACCCCGGCCGCGCCCAGGGTGGCGATGAACGGGGAAATGCCGACCAGGGAAATACAAGCGCCGTTGAGCGCGCCCATGACGGCGCCCGACGCCAGGCCCAGGGCCAGGCCGGCCGGAACGCCCAGGCCGGCCTTCATCGCCGCGGCCATGACGATCCCCGCCAAGGCCAGGATGGCGCCCACGGACAGGTCTATGCCGGCGGAGGCGATGACCAGGGTCATGCCCACGGCCAGCACAATCGGGACGGAGGATTGCACCAGGATATTGGTCAGGTTGGTAATGGTCAGAAAATAAGGGGAGCCGAGGCTGAAAAAAACGCACATGGCCGTCAGAAAGGCCAACAATCCCAGTCGTTGTCTCTGTGCGATGCGGTTCAAGGCGGCAGTCTCCGAAAACGCGGCGATTGGCGAGGCGCCTCGGTCGGCTATCCTAAACGCCCTGAAGAGAGTAAATCAATAATATTTATATGTCAAATAGATTTTTTCTATCAAATAGCGCCCTCATCCCGGCCAAGCGCCGAAGCCGCCGGCGGCCGTATTCCCAGTTCCGAAGCCGCCTTGAGATAAAAGTCCCGATAATCCGGGACTGTTCCTTCCAATTCACAAATCCGGGCCGCGAAAGCGGAGGCTTTCTCCATCATGTCCCCTAGGGGCCAGCCCTCGATATACCCCAGGGCCGTGATGGAGGCGTAGGCGTCTCCGGCCCCCACCGTATCCGCCAGGACCCCTACTCTCCCGGATGCAAGGGAGAGGCGTTCCTGGGAGGTAAAAACCACGCTGCCCCGGTCTCCGCGGGTCAAGGCGACCATTTCGACGTCATATTCGTTCATCAGGACCCTTACAAAATCGTCCGGCCTCCCGGCCGCGCCTTTAATATCCATCAAATACCCCAGTTCTTCCTCGTTCAACTTCAAAATATCGGTCTTTTCCAGGGAAGACAGGATGGCCTTGGTGTTGATACAGCCCTGTCTGAGGTTTATATCGAAAAAGGTTTTGGCTCGAGGGTATTTCCCGGCGAGAAACCGGTGCAAGGCCTCGTAAGCGGAATCGGTCCGCTGAATGACGGAGCCGAAGTAAATCATTTCCACCTCGGACTGGCGGGGAAGATCGACGATATCTTCATAGGAAATATGGTCATAGGCCGCCTCCCGGACGATTTCGAAAGATGGGATTCCGTCTCCGGACAAGGTCACCCGGACCAGCCCGGTGGGGCGAGCCGGGTCCGTCTGGATATCCTTGACCGGGAAGCCTCGCCCCGCAAGGAACGAGAGAATCTCCCGGCCGGCTTCGTCCCGTCCGACGCGGCTGACGAACCGAACCGGACGACCGAACTGTTGCAGATGGAAGCTGAAGTTGAAAGGCGCGCCCCCGATTCTTCTGTAATCAGGGAACTGATCGAACAAAATTTCTCCAATGGTCAAAATCATCTTCCCGCCAACCACTTCCCGGCGCGGAATGACCGCCGCGCAGTTGTAAAAGACTAGACCGCGAATTCGGCCAAGCGACGGAACATTAGTCCGTAAAACATTTCCAGGTACCTGACTGTTTCCTGACGTTCCAGATTGGTGGAAAATTTCCAGTACCCATAGACCCGGGCCAAGGTCATCAACCGGGCCGCGTACAAGTCCCAGTTATACCTTTCCTGAACCCGTCTGACGCCCGCTTCGGATATTCTGGTCCATTCTTCCGGTCGCTCAGCGGCCGTCGACAAAAAGTTCAAAATACCGGCGGTTGATTCCTCGCCTCGAACCGGATTGAAATGAAACCCGGACGTTCCATTTTCAATAATTTCGCTCGGCCCGCCATAGCAGGTGGCGAAAGTCGGCAGTCCGGAGGCCATGGCTTCCACGACGGTCAGGCCAAAGGCCTCGTAATAAGCCGGCTGGACAAATACGCCCCGACTGTCGGCCGCGACCCGGTAAAGCTCTCCCGCGAGGCTCTTGTCGGCCTGCATCCCCAACCAGCAAAGGTCCTCCTCCAGACCATGATCATCGATCAATTGGTGCATGATATTGATCTGTTCCTGTTCCTCGTGGTCCCGGGAATCTTGAGGGTTGATGTACCCGCCGACGATCAACAGCTTAGCCATTTGCCTTAGAGAAGGGTTTCGGGCGTACCATTCGACCAGGCCGGTCAGGTTTTTGACTTTATCGAGCCTGGCCAGGGAAAAGATTATCGGTCGATCATCCCGGATGAACCGGCCGCGACGACAGGGGGTCTCATTCTCCCCGTATAGCAGCGTCTCGATATCGGGCCAGAGGCTTTTAAAACGTCTTTGTTCGTCATAATAAGGAAAAAAGACGGAGGAATCAGGACCGGGGGAAACGATGTTGAACTTCGGGTCCAGGATGTTGATGCCGTTGACCACCCGGTACAATCCGGGTAGGGTGAAGGCTTCGTAACTCTCGTACTGACCGGGAGTAAACTCGTCGCCGGCAATCTCCTGATAAGTCGAGGCAATGATGAAGTCCGCCGAGTTCATGGCGATGAGGTCCGCGGTGAACTGGCACGAAAAATGGTATTCTTGTTCCAGATCGCGCCAGTACAAGGCGGAATACAGGTATTTGGTCTTCTCCAGGGCGTGGGCGATGTTACACTGGGTAACCTGCAATCTTTTGGATAACAGCGTGGCCGCGAGGGCGCCGTCCGTATAATTGCCGATGATCAGGTCGGGTTTTTTTTCCAACCGGCGAATGAGTTCCCTCTCCACGTCGAGACAAAATCGCTCCAGGAACGGATAAATCCGAAAACGGGAAACCCACTGCAAAACAACCTCTCCGTTGGGTCTGCGAAACGGAACACGCATAATCCTGGCGTTTTTGGTTCCATGAATATGCTCCCAAGCCAGGTTGCAATTTGTCCCCTCTGATTCCGGGATCAGGCGCGTGACCACGATGATATTCGGCTCCACGTCGAGGCCCTGCTCCCTGATACGGTTACGCATTTCCCGCTCCAAGGCGATGACTTGGTTCAGAATGTACACGACCTGCCCGCCGGTGTCCGGCAGACCCAGGACCCGATCCTGGCCGAAATAACCATGGGGCGAGAGAATCACCACGTCAAAGATCATGGGAATGCGGGAAAGAAATGTTTCCAAGGGTTCCGGCGCCGGCGCTTCCATGATATCGAGAAGCAGCTTGAAGTTGTCGATTATTCTTTCCGCCCTGTCGCCCCAGCCGGGCTCGAATCCCAGGGTCAACAGTTCACCGGCCAACTCTTCGTAGGATACATCCCCGGACAGGCCGCTCAGATTTTTAATGCCCTGCCGAAGCTTTTGGCGTAAATGTTCGGCGTCCCTCACCTGGGCGTTGATCATGAGCTGCCTGCCGCGATACTGGTGAACTTTTAAAAATTGAAACAAAAGATTGGCGCCGTCGCCCATCTGAGTGTGCAGACGGCTGGAGAGATGCCGATTGAGAAATTGAACTCCTTGCCCGATGGAGCGTGGTTCCTGAAGCCGGGGAAAATCGCGGTTGAACGGCTTCAAATCCAGTTCAAGCAGCCATTCATCGTCTTCCGGAGCATGATCAATCTGCCTCTCCTTGAAAGCCAGAAATTCCCTGACATTGACTTCCGCACAATCATGACTATCGCCATGGTACTGAAAGTAAAACCATTTTCCATTTTGGGGCCGCAGAGCCATCATCAACAAAGGGGAATTGACGGCGACTTCCTGAACAAAGGGAATCCATTCGGCCATCATTTTCCCGACCGGCGCCGGGATATTATTCTTGTTCACAAAATTTTCGTAGTACGCGACCACATCGGTCCGAAGCCAAAAAACCCGGCCTCCTTCCAACAGGCCACGAAAGAACGAATAGGACAAATCATGATTAATTTTAATGAAGTCATTTATTATTTCAATTATTTTCATGCCTGGCAAATCCTTTGGTCATTGAGTCTCTCCGTGTGGCGGCATGCGACGCCCGCTCTCCGGCTCGTTCCAGAAACCGAAAATGTTCGAGGCCCTCGATGACGCCGGCGGCGTATTTCGCCCTGGCGAAATAGACGCGGTTTCTGTTTTTAAGTGAAGCCAATTCCGCGCTGAAATTTCCGACCACCACGGCCGGCGATCCGGCCAACAACATCTCGCGATCGTTTCCCGAGTCGCCCGCGACCAGGATGTTTTCCATGAGGATGCCCCACTTGACGGCCAGATGCTTCAGGGCCTTGCCCTTGGACGCCCGGATCGGGAGGAAGTCGAGATGTTTGCCGTGGGAATGGATCACCGCGGCCGCGATGTTTTCCCGTTTCAAAATTTTTCGTAAGTATTCAACGCCTGGGAATTCCGCGTTCATAACGTCGTAGCTGACCTTGAAGCGGCGTTGGTTCACTTCGGCCTGCCTGGCCAATCCCGGGATGGAGGCGGCGATTTTATCAATCTTTTCCGGTTCCCATCTAGAGTCGATATGCCTGGCCCAGCCGTCATCCGGTATGAGGTTCGGACCGCTGTAGATTTCCGTTCCGACAGAAGCGATCACGACGTCCGGGGGCGGGACCCCCCAGGCCTCCAATTCCTTGACGGCGCTTTCCGGATGCCGGCCCGTGGCCACGCCGAAGCCGATTCTGACGGGAGCGTTTTTCAGTCGACGAAATATCTCCCCAAGAGCTGTTTTATCACCCAGAAGAGTGTTGTCTATGTCGGTGATCAAGAGGCGGTGCATGGAAGCCAACCGATTTTTACGTCGGGCCGTGGGCGCCCGAAGATGTCGGTCGATGATTTTTTCATTGACGGCGTTAAGATAGGAAGCGACGTGGGTCTGCCAGGAATAATGATCGCCGGCGCCCCTCCGGCCGTTTCCCGAGTAGTATTCCCAGACGTTTTTATCGGATACGACGGAGAAAATGGCCTCTCCCAAGGCCTTGACGTCAAGGGGATCGACCAGGACGCCGTTTTGGCAATTTTCCACGATATCCCTGGGCCCGCCGTCATTGGTGGCGACCACCGGCAGGCCGCTGGCCGCGGCCTCGACCAGGGTCAGGCCAAAGGGCTCGGTCAGGGCCGGATTGACGAAGACCCCGCCGCTTCGGGCCGCGGCCCGGTAAATATCCGCGACCTCGGCCTGAGCGTGATGCTTGGGGTACGCGACCTGCCCGTAGAGATCATGCTTGTCTATCAACAGAAGGATTTTTTCCCAAACGCCTCGGACGCCCGATTCCATGGCCGTGATATCGTCGCGGTTGCCGACGACCAACACCAGGTTGGCCCGTCGTCGCAGTTCGTCATTCCGGGCGTAAGCCTCGATCAATCCGGTCAGGTTCTTTCGTTCATCGGGCCGGGCCAGGGCCAGGACCATGGGCTTTTCCGGCTGTCGAAGAAACCTTTTCAATTCTCGATAAATGGGCGGGCGCGAGTTGGAATCATCGGGCGGACCATGAACGTCCAAGTCGATCCCCGGCGGAATCACCTTCGCTGATTCGGGTCGGAAATTTTCATAATCCGAGTACTGCTCCTCAACCTCCTGCCTAGTGCTGGCCGCCACCAGGGCCGCGGTTTTAAGGGCCGTCTCCTCGGCCAGAATCCGCTGGGTGATGTTATATGTCTTTTCCATGCGGCTTTGAGTCAGGCCGTAAGCCAAGAGTCTCTGATTCTTCACCCGGCCCAGCGAGTGTCCGGTAAAAACGAATGGCGCGCCCAGAAGGTTGGCCAGACGGGCCCCGGCCAGACCGGCGTCCGCATAGTGCCCGTGAATCAAATCAGGGTTGCGGCCGGCGCGTCGGATATGCATCAGAGCGTTGTCCTCGAACTCGTGCAGATAGGGCCACAGGACTTCCTTGCGCAAATATCGCCTGGGGCCGCAGGGAATGCGGACCAGAACCCCTTTATTGGCTATTTCCTCGAACAATTGGGCGTAGCCATCGTCAACCCTAGGATCGACCACCTGCCTGGTCAGGAGGTCCACCCGCTCCACGTCCTCACGTTTTACCAAAGCTTTGACTAGTTCGATTACATACTTTACCTGCCCTCCCGTGTCGGCGTCGCAGCCGAGTTGCATGTCACGGCTCCGAATCAAACCGTGAATGCTGAGCATGACAATGTAAAGACCCCGCCTCTTTTCCGGATCAAATCGCATTACCCGTCCCCCTGCCTGGCGTGTTAAGGAGAATAAGAATAACCAGTTAAATTAGCTAAAAAAATGAATAACAACACGCGGTGAGTCAAAGTTGGGTCGGAGGAGTCCCACCATTTTGCCATAAGCCGGCGCGCAACTGTTTACACGACAATTATTATGCTGTCAAAAGATATCACGTCGAACTGAATATGGCAACCCCTTAAAATAAACAGATAATCGTCTAGGCCGGCTAAGAGGCCGGAATGCGAATAAAATTTCGACGGATTTTCCAACCGCTCCCGACGAACGCCCTTGAGATTATTGATTTCGATTTGGGCCTTGGCTCGCGGGCTGAGGGTCGGACCGCCTCGATGAGGTAACGCCTTGATGTCGTGAGCGAAAAACGGCATTATGTTAGCGGCCGGTTGAAAATGTAAGGAAAATGGCCAAATGAAA
>JAZDGM010000232.1:0-11989 GCA_043806915.1 Pseudomonadota bacterium
ATATCACGCCTCCCTTGGCCATTCCGGCCGGTGTTTCGAATTTCAGACATGAACATTCTATCCCCCCGAACGAACTCGGTCAATATTTTTGCAAATAAAATTAAGCACTTAACTATATCATCCTTGGCATAATTACCTTCCCCGCCCCCCACCCGCCGGGTCGGAATATTTAACCGACGCGTCCCGAGGCTTTCCCGCCGCGGTTTTTCCCGGCCGGTTTAGTTCCTGGCAACAGCGGGGTTTGGTTTTCATGAATAACCCGACTTTCAATTTCGATTCTTTAACAGCGTGTTATGCGCCCGGGCGGGCCTGGGGGCCGCCGGGCCGGGACCGGCCGGTCGATGGGGATATTCTATCGCCCCGGGGTTGGCCTCTTTACAAGACCTTGTCGGATATGACATAATTTTAAAAAAACGCGGCCGCGGCCAGGCGAATGGTAAATGAAAAATTTTTTTCAAGTTAAAACGGTTGAGGAAGTTTTATTGCTCCTCGAACAATTCGAGGCCCTACCGGCGGAAGAAGTCGACTTGCCCGGGGCGGCCTTTCGGGTTTTGGCCGAGGATATCGGATCGGACGAGGACATTCCGGATTTCGACCGCTCCACCATGGACGGCTTCGCGGTCAGGGCCAGGGACACTTTCGGGGCGACCGAGGGCCTTCCCGGGCTCTTCGACCTGGTCGGGGAAGTCCGCATGGGCTCGGCGCCCGGTTGCGCGGTCGATCCGGGCCAGGCGGTCCGGGTCTGGACCGGGGGAATGATGCCGCCCGGCTCGGACGCGGTGGTGATGATCGAATATTCCCGCCTGGTGGACGAAACCCAGGTCGAGCTGGCCCGACCCGCCGCGCCCGGGGACAACGTGATCCGCCGGGGCGAGGACATTCGGCGGGGTCAGGTCCTGATACCCCGGGGCCGCCGTCTCCGGCCCCAGGACGTGGGGCTGCTGGCGGCGATGGGGCGAACCAGGGTCCCGGTGCGGCTGAAGCCCAGGGCGGCGGTGCTGTCAACCGGGGATGAAATTGTGCCTATTGAACAACGCCCCCGGGAAGGTCAGGTTCGGGATGTCAACTCCTATTCCCTGGCGGCCATGATCGAACAGGCCGGGGCCGGGGCCGAGAGGCGCGGCCTGGTCAAGGACGATCCCCGGGCCTTGGGGGAGGCCGTCGCCTCGTCCCTGGAACGAGCGGACGTGGTGATTCTGTCCGGCGGAAGTTCCGTGGGGGTAAGGGATTTCACCATCGAGGCCCTCGAGTCCATTCCCGGGGCGAGTATTCTCGTTCACGGCGTGGCGGTCAGCCCGGGCAAGCCGACCATCATGGCCAAGGTCGGCAACAAAAGCGTCTGGGGCTTGCCCGGTCACACGGTCAGCGCCATGATCACCTGCGACCTGTTCGTGCGGCCGCTCCTGTCCAGGTTGGAAGGCGAATTAGGCCCGGATGATTCCCGGGGAAAAGTCGTCACGGCCCGGTTGGCCCGCAACGCCCCTTCCGTTCACGGCCGGACCGACTTCATCCGGGTTCGCCTGGAAAAAGACGGACCGGGGTATACGGCCCATCCCATCTTCGGTAAGTCGGGCTTGATCTCCACCATGGTCAAGGCCGACGGGTTGATCAAGATCGACCTTCATCAGGAAGGACTTCCCAAGGGCGTCTTGGTGGAAGTCAAATTGTTCGACTAAGCTGCTGGTCAGGGGTTAAAAATGAGTGGGAAAAAAGAGTTCAAGCGTCATGTCTATCTTGATTTAAAAACCCTTAACGAGGCCGGAAAAATTTTCAAGGCCGCGTTCACGCCGCCGCCGCCCTTGGGAACGGAGACCATTCCCGTTCACGAGGCCTTGGACCGGATTACCGCCGAACCCGTTTTCGCCCGGTTTTCGTGCCCCAATTTTCATGCCGCGGCCATGGACGGCGTGGCGGTCAAGGCCGAGGACACTTATGGGGCCTTCCCCGATTCACCCAAAACCCTGACCGTCGGCCGGGACGCCTTTTACGTCAACACCGGCCACGCCCTGCCCGGGGAAACCAACGCCGTGATCATGATCGAGCAGGTGGAGGAACCGGGACCGGGGCTGGTCCGGATCGAGGCCTCGGCCTATCCCTGGCAGCACGTGCGGAAAGTCGGCGAGGATATCGTGGCCACGGAGATGGTCCTTCCCCAGGGCGTCCGCCTGGGTCCCTACGAGTTGGGCGCCTTGGCCGCCTCCGGGGCCTACGAAATATCCGTCAAGAAAAAGCCCCGGGTCCTGATCATACCCACCGGTTCCGAACTCGCGCCGCCGGAAGCGGTTAGGGACGGGCCCCTGGGTCCCGGGCGGATGGTGGAATTCAACTCCATCATTTTGAGCGGGCTGGTCAGGCGGGCCGGAGGGGAGCCGGTGGCGCGCCCCATCCTCCTGGACGAATATGACGCCATCCTGAACGCCTTGCGCCAGGCGACCGAGGAAGACAACGACCTCGTCATCATCAACGCCGGGTCGTCGGCCGGCAGCGAGGATTACACCGCCTCGGCCATGGCCGAGCTGGGAGAAGTGCTGGTTCACGGCGTGACCATCATGCCCGGCAAGCCAACCATAATCGGCGTCATCAACGGCAAG
Source organism: Pseudomonadota bacterium (assembly GCA_043806915.1). Taxonomy (GTDB): domain Bacteria; phylum Desulfobacterota; class Desulfarculia; order Adiutricales; family JAGVGV01; genus JAZDGM01. The sequence continues at coordinate 2,592 of JAZDGM010000232.1, forward strand.
CCGGTGATAGGAAACCCGGGATACCCGGTTTCCGCGGTCATTTCCTTCGAACAGTTCGCCCTCCCCTTCCTGGACGACCTGCAGGGCGTAAGGACCCCAAGGCGACCCGAGGCCGTGGTCTCCCCCTCCCAGGCCCTGCCCTCGAAATTGGGGCTGGAAGAATTCCTGCGGGTCAAATTGGGACGAATCAGGGATAAAATCGTGGCGGCGCCCCTGCCGCGCGGCGCCGGGTCCATCACCACCCTGACCAAGGCCGATGGAATCATCAGAATACCGGTGGACAAGGAAGGCGTGACGGCCCAGGAAAGCGTTCGAGCGGAGCTGCTGCGGCCCCTCGGGGATATCGAGGGCGCCCTGATCTGCATCGGCAGCCACGACAACACCCTGGACGTCCTGGGCGACCTGTTGCGGCGGCGGGACCCGGGAATGTCCCTTTCCTCGGGCAACGTGGGCAGCCTCGGCGGACTGCTGACCCTCAAGCGCGGCTTCTCTCATCTGGCCGGCAGTCACCTGTTGGACGTCGAGACCGGGGATTACAATTTTTCCTATATTAAAAAACATCTGCAAGGGTTCCCCGTTCGCCTGGTCAATCTGGTGACCCGCGAGCAGGGCTTTCTGGTCAAGCCGGGAAATCCGAAAAACATCCGGACCTTCGCGGACCTCGTTCGCGACGACGTCGTCTTCGTCAATCGCCAGGCCGGGTCCGGAACCAGAATATTACTGGATTTCAACCTGAAACAGTTGAACCTGCCAACCAGCGAGATACAAGGATACGACCGGGACGAGTTCACTCACATGGCCGTGGCCGCCGCCGTCTTGTCCGGACGGGCCGACGTCGGCCTGGCGGTCTTTTCCTCGGCCAAGGCCCTGGGGCTCGACTTCGCGCCGGTGACCATCGAAAGGTACGACCTGGTGATTCCGGAGGAATTCTGGAATGACGCTAAAATACAGACCTTGCTGGCAGTGATCCGGTCCGGGGAATACAAGTCGGCGGTCGAAAAACTGGGCGGATATGGAACCGAACAGACCGGAGAACTGCTCCTGACCTGGAATGGAATAGGCTGAACCAATGATCGGAAAAAACGACGGGGCCGGGCCCCCGCTGGTGCTGATAGTCGGTCGGTCCGACGCGGGCAAGACCACCCTGATCGAAAAACTCCTTCCCGAACTCAAACGGCTCGGACTCCGGGTGGGCTCCGTCAAGCACGACGTCCATGGGTTCGACATCGATCATCCGGGCAAGGATAGCTATAGACATAAACAGGCCGGCGCCGAGATCGCGGTGATCTCGTCCCCCTCCAAACTGGCGGTAATCCAGGATTCGGATCACGACCGGACCCTGGATGAACTGCTCCACTTTTTCAAGGGCCTGGACCTGGTGGTCACCGAGGGGTACAAACGGGAAGCTAGGCCCAAGGTGGAAATATTCCGGTCCGAGGCCTATCCGGACCCCCTGTGCCGGGACGACGAAAACCTCATCGCCCTGGTGACCGACGACGCGGTGGACCTGGGGGTGCCAACCTTCGGGCTCGACGACGCGGTCGGCCTGGCCGCGTTTCTGAAACAAAAATTCGTGGGCGACGCGTGACGACGCACAATCCGTGAACCCGCCGGCCGCCGCCGACCGCACCGGGAGGCGGCGGCCGGCCGGGGCCAAAAAAACCTTTCCAATAGTCAAGCCCGCCTTTTTCTGGTAAAATAATAATGTGAATTTTTTCCTATATGGAGACTTGGGTTTTCGGGACCTTATCGTCGGGCCGGACCACTAGGGCCCGCGGTCCCGGGGCGTCCGCGAAGACCAGCGACGGCTTCATGGTCTTGAACATGCAAGCGAGCGCATTCCCCGCGGCTTGCCGCTGGGAGCTTCAACTAATTACGAATGTTTTTTCGACCCGGTCAGGCTTCATTCACGAGACCTTTTGAGGAGGAAAAAATGGCAAATTTCCAAAAAATTCTGTTTCCGGTTGACTTGTCCGAATCCTCGGAAAAAATCGCGCCGTTCGTCAAGGAGCTGGCGGCCAAGCTGAAGGCCGACATTTACCTGCTCTTCGTGGCCCGGCGTTTACAGGGATATGGTCTTCTCTACGTGCCGCACCCCAATATCAAGCAGTTCGAGGAGGATTTGACCAAGGGCGGAATCAGAAAGCTCAAGGAATTTGTCGAGATCGTCTTCGAGGACCGCCGCCCCTTGTCCGCGGAAGTCGTGGCCGGCGAGCCGAGCGAAGTCATAATCGAGTACGCCGTAAGCAAGGGGATCGACGTCATCGTCATGGGCACCCACGGCCGCAAAGGCCTGGACCGCATCCTTTTCGGCAGCGTGGCCGAACATGTGGTTAAAAACTCCCCGATTCCAGTGCTCACGGTCAACCCGTACAAGTCCGAGGCCGCTTAAGCGGAGTTGCCAAGGGGCGCTTAATTTAGCCGGCCCGGCGGGTCCCGGCGAAACAGGCCCGCCGGGGTCTTTGTCCAAGCCGCGACGTTTAAGTCCCCGGGCCGGCATTGCCGACATTTCGACAAACCTATCAATAGGTTAAGCTTCGCGCCAAGGAAATAGCCGTCGGCGCGCCCGCAAGGAAAAACAGAGATGCCCAGGAAGAGAGCGGCGGCTCGGCAGGAACAAATCCTGCGGGCGGCGAAAAGAATTTTCGCCGAAAAGGGTTTTTACGAAGCCACGATTTCCGACATCGCCCGGGAAGCCCAACTCTCGGAACCCACGATTTATGAGTATTTCGCGTCCAAGGAAGACCTCCTGTTCTCCATACCCGCCGAAACTTCCCGCCGGATCAAGGAATTCTTCGATGTCAACCTGGGGATGTTCCGGGGCGCGGTCAACAAGCTCCGGGGAATAATCTACTCCCTGTTCTGGCTCCACCAGAACGATCCGGACTACGCGGCCGTCAGCTACCTGATCCTTAGGCAAAGCCGCAAATACATGGAAACGGAAAGCTACGAGGCCCTGCGCCAGAGACTCCGGCCCTTGTACGACGTCATCGAGGAAGGCCTCGCCTCGGGGGAATTCCGGCGCGACTTCAGCCCCTTCTTTATCCGGTCGGTGGTCCTGGGGGCCATCGAGCATTTGGTCACCCGGAAACTGTTGACCGGGTCCCAGGACAACCTGATCGATTATGTCGATTCCCTAACCGACCTGGTAACCGGCGGCATCTGTCCTCCCCCGGAAACAGGCCCGGCGATCAGGTTGGTGATCGAGCAGGCCCTGCCCGCGGCATTCCCGGAAATCAAGCCGCCCCCGGGCGCCGCGGAAAAGGAATCGGCCAAGAGTCGAAAAGGTAAAAAAAGCCCGGCCTGATTCCGGACCAGTAAAAAAAAGACGGCCTGGAACAGCCTCGCCGTTCCAAGTCGTCTTTTTAATTTACCACACGGGCGGCGACCGGAGGGGAACCGGTCCCATCTCCCCCCGGGGCCGGCCGGGTTCGCCCTACTTTTCGCCGGGCAGGGGCTCCCGTCCCAATTGGGCCAAGGCCGGCGCCAGTCCGCCGGTGACCCATTTGACGCTGGCCCGGACGCTCCGGGGCGATTTGGCCTGTTTTTGTTCCAGGGCCAGGGCCGCGGGATTTTTCTCCACAAAAAAACCGGGTTCATAGGCCCGGCCCTGGGCCAGCCTTTTTTCTTCCTTTTTCATTTTCATGATGAAAATCCGTCCCAGAACAGGGGCGGCCAGTCGGGTGGAGACCCCGAATTCCTGGTAGAGGCCCCGCAGCAGGGAGTTCATTTTCGCGGCCAGGTGGGGGTCGTTCCGGAACCATTTTCTCATGGCCCAGACCGCGGCGGCGTAAACGATCTTCAGTTCCTTGGCGTATTCCAGGAACCTCGACCGAATGCGCGGGTCCGGGTGGTTTTTATACCGGCGCCAGCCCTGGAGGGTCGTGCCGATCAGGCGGGCCAGGCTCGGTCCGTTGACCAGGAAGTCGCGGTTGAACGCTTCCAGCAGGAAAGACTCTTCCCGACCGGCCGGAATGCTCGGGTGCCGGTAGTTGAACCGGTATTGGCCGTGGGAATCGGCGAAGGGAAATTCCGCCTCGGGCAAGAGGTCGCCCTTTTCCTGGTGTTCCCGATGCAGGGGCGTGCCCGGCACCGGGGTGTAGAGCATGAACTGGTGAAAATCCGTGTTGTGCGAAACCGCGTGGTCGATTATTCCCTCGATATTTTCGGGGGTATGGTTTTCCAGGCCGATGATGGAAGACCCCAGGACCCTGATGCCGTGCGATTGCATTTCCCTGACCAAGGCCCGCGTGTCGACCGCGCTGAGCTTGGGGTACCGGCTGTCCTCGCCTTCCAGTCCCATCCAGACCCAGGACACGCCCAACCCCGTCAACTGTTCATAGGTGTAGGATTGGATCACCCGGGCGGAACTGAACACGTGCAGGGACCAAGCCTTGCCGTGCAGTTCCATCAATTCCAGGAGGCGCAGGGCGCGTTTTCTATGGAAAAGGAAGTTCTCGTCCAGCACGAAAAAGGAACTGGTCCGGAGCTCCGATTCTATCTTGCACATGACCGAAAAAAGCTCGTCCCCGGTCTGGAAGAAGCTGACGAACTTGCCCTTGCCGCCGAACATGGCCGAGGTTGAGCAGAAATTGCATCCCAGGGGACAGCCCACGGATGGAATTAGGATCGCGGCCGTGGATGACGGCGTGTTCGGCAGGTTGATTCCCATGATCCGGGCCCCGAAGGCCGACGAAACCACCGGGTGGCGCACCGGAGCGTTTTCGTCCTGGCCGAGGTATTTCCGAAACCAGGCGATCCCGTCGCCCTTGACGATATGGTCCGCGTCGACCGTTTTGGCCAGTCCCTCCACGTTGGCGATGTGACCGCCAATTACGATCACGGCCTGGGGCTGGTGTTTCCGGATCAGGGCGCACATGGTCTTGACCTTGGCGATATTGGTCATGATGGCGCTAACCCCCACGATGTCGTAGGGTTTTCTTTTGATTTCGCGAGTAAAGTCATCGAGGGACGGAAAGTCGAGCAGCGTGCAGGGCGCGTCTATATTGGCTTGCAGCATGACCAGGCCGAAGGTGCGGTGGAACATGCGCAAGGAAAAAATCCCTTGGGTCCGGGTGACTTGGTTCTGGTAAAGCTCCATGGGATTGATGGCCCTACTCCCGTACTCGTCGTCCTGGGCGTAGGGGCCGAATACTCCCGTCAATAAAATGGTGGCCTTGGTTCCAAATTTGTGAACGGTTGCTGGTATGGTCATGTTACTCCCCGTCCCGGCTCGGCGGGACCTAGTTAGTTTATATACTTAAGCTTTTGGTGAAACAGCCAAGGGAATCGCCCCTGACGGAAACGGTTTCCCGCCCCGGCCCGGACGGCCGCCTCGGGACAGACCCGAAAAGCCTTCCCTGGTTTTTTCGACGGCGCCGGTTTCCGCGGTTTCCATATAAGCAGGACCTCAAGAAGCAATCCCATGAAAAAAGTTGAATTCCAAGAAAGATTCTAATAGAATAAAGTCATGGACGAAAGGTGGTTTTTGCGTTTTACAAAAGTTTTACAAACATGCAAAAACCCGAGGTTGGTTTGGAACGATGACTCAAGAAAAATGGTTTTTTCATCCCCTCTTGGTTTTCACCTTTTCCATCGCCGCGGTGGTCCTATCCCTGTTCCTGTATATATATTGGTATGTCGAGGTCAGCGCCGGACTCAAGGCGGTGATCAAGCGAGCCAATATCGCGCCCGATCAGGTGTTGGCCTCGCAAACCTGGGTCGTGATCCTGGTCCTCTCCATCCTGGTCGGCATAATATTAATGGGAATATTCATCATCTTCGTCTACGGCCTCAAGACCATGCAACTCGTCCGGTTGCAAAGGAATTTCATCAATAACTTCACGCATGAACTAAAGACGCCGGTCACGTCGCTGAAGCTTTACCTGGAAACGTTTCGTAAATACAGCCTGCCTCGGGAAGACCAGTTGAAGTTTCTGGGGTACATGATTCACGACGCGGACCGGCTGTCCGAAAATATCAATCTGATATTGAATTTGGCAAAAATTGAAAATAAGACTTTTGAAGGGGAATTCGTCTTGACCGACCTCTATTACACGCTCAGTGATTTTTACGAAAAAAACAAGCATATCTTCGTCGGCAGCGAAATCAATATTTCCAATCCATCCGGCCGGGTTTTCACCTATCCGATCGACGGGTCGCTGTTCGAAATGTTGCTGATGAACCTGTTCACCAACGCCATCAAGTATAATGAATCAAAACCTCCGAGGATCGACATCGCTTTCACGCCCAGGGGACGCGAGTTGCACATCAGCTTCAAGGACAACGGCATCGGCCTGCCCCGGCCGGAAATAAAAAAAATATTCCGGAAATTTTACCAAATCGGCAAATCGGACAACATGTCCGCCAAGGGCAGCGGGTTGGGGTTGTACCTGGTGGAGAGCATCGCCCGGCTTCACAAGGGCAAGGTCAAGGCCGAATCGAAAGGCCCGGGGGAAGGTTCGGTCTTTTCGTTGATTCTTCCCTGCAAAAAAGGGATTTAGCCGCTTAAAACGGGAGTCGATCTTGGAAAAAAAACGAATTCTGATCGTGGAGGACGAGGGGCATATCGCCGAGGGGCTGAAATTCAACCTGGAATTAAAGGGGCATGACGCCGCCATCGCCCCGGACGGCCTTGCCGCGCTTCAATTCTGGAAGGACTGGCAGCCCGACCTTATCGTCCTGGACATCATGCTGCCCGGAATAGACGGGTTTTCCGTGCTGCGGAACATCCGGCTCGAAAACGAAAACCTGCCCATCCTGATACTTTCGGCCAAGGGTGATTCCGAGGACAAGATCAAGGGTTTTTCCTATGGCGTGGACGATTATTTGTCCAAGCCCTTTAATCTGGAAGAATTCCTGCTCCGGGTGGAAAGGCTGTTGATCCGGGCCCAACGCGGCCGAGACGACTCGGCGGCGGGCGACGCGGGCCTGTTTTCCCGGGACCATGATTACACCTTCGGCGGCAATCGCATCGATTTCGTCTCCCGAACGGCCTACGGCCAGAGCGGGGAAATTCACCTGACCGAGCAGGAAATAAAACTCCTCAAGCTCTTCATCGCCAACCCCGGCGCCCCCATTTCCCGCGACAAGCTTCTGGAAATAGGCTGGGGCTATCCCCGCGGCGCCAAGACCAGGACCGTGGACAACTTCATCATGCGCTTGCGGAAATATTTCGAGCCCGACCCCAAGAACCCGATATTCTTCAAGAGCCTGCGCTCCCTGGGCTACGTCTTCGACCCCAGGAAATGACGGTGGACTTCAGCAAGGCCGAACCATAATCAAGATTAAAAATGGCTAACCCGGGCCGGTTAAAATTCAGTATCTTTCTCCCGAAGGTCCTCTCGGCCGGAACCGGTCTGCGCCGCGTCCCGCTCCCTGTAAGGCCTAGAACCGCTCGGGGGTCCCATGTCCACGATTAAAGACCGGCCGGACGACCCGGTCCATATCCTCGCCGGAGAAGAGCGCCTGAACCGGGCCGTCGGCTTGCAAGGCCGGAAGGACGGGATAGGCGAGGCCATTCAAGCAGCGGCCGCGGCTTGTCGCGGCGTGGAATCCCTCCTGAAAAACATCGAGGCGCTAAGGCCCCTGGCCGAGTCCGCAAAGTCGGCGGGGTGTTTCGAGGAATCCTACCGCCTGATGGCGAGGTTCGACGTGGTGGGAGCGAGGATGGACGAGATCGTGGCTAATTCCCGCCACAAGGGGACCAACCTGCTAGCCGGCCCGGGCGAAACCTTGGATATAACGATAAACCCCGACGAACCCGCGACATTGACCCTGGCCGGGGAAAACGCCGCTCGCGCGGGCCTGGGAATTGCCGCGGTTCAGGGCCTGGGCCTGTGGTGGGACTGGACCGACAACGTCCCCGACCGGGCCGCCATTGACAATTCCCTGGCGCAGCTCGCCGGGGCCAAGGCAGCCCTCGTCGCCATGGCGCAAAACTTCGTCCGGCAGCTCCGCCTCATCCAAACCCTCTCGGATTTCACCGACGAATTGATCCGGGTCTTGAAATACGAGCCCGAAGCCCCCGTTCCGACCGGCCCCGACCCGGAAAGCGCCGCCGGGCTCATGTCGCGGACCCAGCAGAGCCTGGCCGTGAACTTCCTGAGCATCGCCTCGGAATCATACGCCCTTTTGCTACGCCTTTTCAGCTAGTTAAAGCCACCAGTCTCTCTTCCGCCGGGGAAGGGGCGTTCGGACGCCGGACCAGCGGGGGGCTTGCCCCCTCGTGTTTCGCCGGGCGCCTTTGTAAAAAGGAGGCGAATTTCAGGCCGCCCTCCTGAATTTCGCCGTGTCGGCGACTGGGTGTTGTTTATTTAGTAAAAGATGGCGCGCGTGGCGCACCCTACAAACCATATTATACCTGGAGGGGCCAGGCCTGGCGGTCCAAAAGCCCCCCTCACCCCGCCCTCTCCCCCCATGAATGGGTGGAGAGGGAGAATAATCGCCCCTGTTTTGTTCCTTTTATTCTGAAAGGCAACACCTTGCCCCAAACGGAGGCGAGGGCCGGGCCGCCCAATTCTCTCCCTCGCCCCCACGGGGTTGGGGCGAGGGGGGTGGTCCTTGGTTCATCCGGGCCGACGGGGCCAACCAAGATGTTGGGTTTCGCCTCCGGCTCAACCCAACCTACTAAAATCACATCATTTATTGACACGTGGAAACGGGCCGGGCCAAACAACTCCAAGCGCCCCTGACCCTGTGTCAGCGGCCATCTGATAATGCCTAAAACCTGGCCATCTGAAATTGTATTATTCCTTTTTTTTCAGTTCAAAAAAATAGGCTACTTCATTTTTTTTCTTTTTGATTTCTTACCGGCGTTGGCCCCTTGTATCCTTATCATCGGGCAGAGAGGGCAAAACGATGGCCAAATGGTTTCGCGGAGACTTTTTGAAAAGACATCCAATATCCGCTGGTTCCCAAGCTCTAGCTTGGGAACCCAGGAAGGGGAAGCTCTAGCTTCCCCACTTTATCCGGAAAGCAACCACGGGGAATCAACGCGGCGTTTCCATTTCGTAGTCCTATCGCGGCGGTGAAGGTATCGATATTAGTCGGTTTGAAATTTCATCCGTCTCGTTGAACCCATGTCTGAAGGCTCTCCGGGCAAGGTCTATCCCCTGGCCGGTGATTATGGGCGGGGCGCTACATCTCTAGAGTGAGGAAGCCGGCGAAGCTTCGCCTCAAACCGTCGAGTAAAAATTTGATCTGTTTGTAAAGAAATTGAAGCATATAGGCGTCTGAAGTTTGTAGGGTGCGCAACGCGCACCATTTTTTACTATTTTGCGGGCCTGGCCGCGGTAAATTGGAGACGTTGGCCGCGCCTTGCGGGCGGGGTTGCTCCGCCCCACGCGCGGCAAGGGTAAGGCTTCGAAGGATTCCTTCCCGTCCCAGGGTCAGGGGCG
>JAZDGM010000233.1:0-19542 GCA_043806915.1 Pseudomonadota bacterium
GCAAGTGCGATAAAGAGCCCGGTGCAACGGTTGTCTGGCGGGGCTTGAGTCGTCTGACTGACATTACGGCTGCCTACTGCTTTTTTCGACCATCCAATAGGGACGGTCCATGACCCGGCCTCATGTGTGTCCAATAGTAAGGGCCTTGGGGAGAGGGTGAGTTTTTCCCGTAACTATTTGCATCCGGCTCTCGCGGATAATTTACTTGAAATGATCCAACCGACATGACCGCGGGCCATGTCGGTCACAACAACCAATGAAAAGGCCCTTCGGGCCTTTTCATACAATCCGGATTCAAGAAAGCCTGGCGGGAGCGCGACTATGCCGTCATCGTCGCCGCGGGCGACAAGATTCCCAACAGCGTCCTGGAAGAAGATATCAAACTGATCATGCGGCGCGACCGGGCGGCAACACGAATGGGAGGAGAATAATGGCAGCAGGTAATGAATTGTTTCCTCGGGGCAGCCGCTGGCTGCGCGCCGATTTTCATCTTCACACAGCGGCTGATAAGGAATTCTCCTTTGCGGGTAATCCCGACTATTATTCTTCGGATTACATTCAAGCATTGAAGGACGCCGACATTGGAGTCGGTTTGATAGCAAATCACAATAAGTTCGATTGTAACGAGTTTAATGTGTTGCGAAAAACCGCCAAGAAACAAGGGATATTCCTTTTGCCTGGTGTTGAGCTGTCCGTTAATGACGGAAGTAATGGCATTCACACTCTCGTCGTTTTCGGTGATGAATGGTTGACGAGTGGAAATAATTACATCAGTCAATTTCTCAACGTTGAGTTCGAGGGAAAAACACCAGATCAATACGAAAATGAAAATGGTGGAAGTTCATTTGGTTTGATAGAAACAATCAAGAAACTCGAAGGATATAACAAAGATTTTTTTCTGGTGTTTGCGCATGTCGAAGATAAAAGCGGTTTATGGAATGAATTAAAAGGAGGCCGACTGGGAGAATTAGGAGAATCGGAATTTTTTAGCCGGCGAGCCTTGGCATTTCAAAAAGTTAGAACCCATGATATGCCGGATCGGAAATGCCGCGTGAAAGTTAAAAATTTGCTTGGCGAGGCTTATCCCGCGGAAGTGGAAGGATCCGACCCCAAGTCAATTGAGCAGCTTGGGAAAGGTGAGAAGTGCTACCTGAAAATAGGAAGTTTTACCTTTGAAGCGATCAAGTATGCACTTCTGGATCATAACCACCGCCTTGCCTCCCAACCATTAAGTTATAAACATTCTCACATACAAAGCGTCTCTTTTGATGGAGGCGTATTGGATGGAAAGACAATCAACTTTTCTCCTGAGTTGAACACGCTTATTGGTATTCGGGGCAGTGGAAAATCTTCCATAGTTGAAGCGATCCGCTATGCCCTGGATATTCCGTTTGGCGAAAAAGCACTGGATACGGATTATAAGACTCGCCTCGTTGAACACGCCTTGGGAAGTGGCGGAAAAATTACGCTCAAGGCATCTGATCAGCGTGGGCGGCAATACGAAATTCGGCGTATCAGCCGGGAAAAGCCGGATGTTTATGTTAACGATATCCTTCAGCCGGGTATATCGATACGGGAAACTGTTTTACATAAACCGATTTATTTCGGACAAAAAGATCTATCTTCGACCGGGGAAGGCTTTGAAAAAGATTTAGTGGAAAAACTGGTTGGTGAAAAGCTAATTGGCATTCGTGCTCGCATTTCCGACCAGAGCCAAAAGGTCATGGAGTTTGTCGGTCAATTAAAGAAGCTTTCCAATGTTGAAGAGAAAAAAGACGAATACAAAAGAAAAAAACAGGACGCTGAATTCAGGCTCAAGTTCTATAAAAATCACGGGGTTGAAGAGAGGCTTCAAAAGCAGGTGGATTTTGACGCCGACGATAGAAAATGCACTCAAGTGATTGCTTTCGTTCAAGGCTACCTGCGCGATCTGGAATCTTTCATCAATCAATATGAGGATGATTTAAATAATCAGCGGATTTATACCTCAAAACAGAACAAAGAGTTTTTTGATAACTTTTTTTCGGACTACGACCAGCTCATTAGCTCTTTTAATCGCACCAAGGGTGAACTTTCCTCTGGAAACCAAGTGCTATCGTCACTTCGGAAAAAAGTAGAGGAATTCACTAGGCTCAAGGAAGGACTTAAGGAGGATTTCGCGGAAATCGAAAGAAAGTTGGCCGGACAATTGAAAGAGGCTGGAGTACAGGCAGTTCGTCCGGAGGAGTTCCGGACCCTTAGAAAGACGGTGGATCAGGCCGCGCAAATGCTGCAAGCCTTGGAAAAGGAAGAAGCAGTTCGCGGAAGTTTGAAAGAAGATATCTTAAAGGCCCTAGCCACATTAAATGATCTTTGGCGCGAAGAGTTCAAGACGATAAAGGGTGAATTGGACAAGGTTAACGAAGGGCGCTCATCTTTAACAATCGCCGCCGAGTTCAAGAATGACAAAGTTTCCTATACTAATTTTATGAAGGAAATTTTTCGGGGCAGCCGTATTCGAGAATTAACATTTCAAAAGCTTTCCGATAGGTACGCCGACTTTGGAGCCATGTATAAGGATTGGAATTCCGTGGAAATAGATGTTGGAAATACGGCCCATGCTTTTGGATCATACTTCAATAATAGTCTTGAAGCGCTTCTGACTTTCCAAGTCCCCAATCGTTTCATTATCAAATATAGGGGCAAGGAACTGAAACACCATTCCCTGGGCCAGCGGGCGTCTGCCTTGATCCTCTTTGTGCTTAGCCAACAGGAAAATGACGTTTTCCTTATTGATCAGCCAGAGGATGATTTGGATAATCAGACAATTTATGAAGATGTTATCAAACTAATTCAAAGTTTGAAGCCAAAAACCCAGTTTATCTTCGCTACTCATAACGCCAATTTTCCTGTGCTTGGCGATGCGGAACAAATTATCGCCTGCTCTTATTCCGACGATAAAATCCAGGCTGTAAGTGGAAGCATCGACGATCCATTGCTTCAACAGGAAATTGTTAACATCATGGAGGGTGGCGAAGAGGCGTTCAGGCAGCGCAAAAGGAGATATGATATATGGAAACCACTGAACTTATTGAAATAATCAGCCGTGACGAGGACAGCAAGCATCAGTTTAAGGCCAATGTAACGAATGAAACGTCCTTGGCGCAGGAGATGGTCGCCTTCAGCAACTCCGGTGGTGGTTCCATTTTCATTGGCGTGAGCAATGATGGCACATTCTCCGGATTGGCGCGGGGCGACATGGGACGATTTAACCAGTTGGTCTCAAATGCGGCGTCACAGCATGTCAGACCGCCAATAAATCCATTGACCGAAAACATTTCCACGCCCAACGGACTTGTTATGCATGTTGTTATTCCGGATGGTATGAGCAAGCCCTATATGGACAAAAATGGAGTGATATGGGTTAAGAACGGGTCTGACAAGCGTAAAGCAACTTCCCGGGAGGAAATTCAGCGTCTATTGCAGAGCGCCGGCTTAATTCATGGAGATGGGATTCCTGTCGCCGGGATGACCGTCGCGGATATTGATATTGACTACTTCAAGGAGTTTTTCGAAAGAAATTTCGGAGAATCGCTTGAACAACAGGAATTGTCGTTGTCGGACATTCTTCACAATATGAATTTGATGAAGGATAGTTATCTAAATATTGCCGGGGCTCTTCTGTTCGCGAAAAACCCGAGTTTCAAATTGCCGGTGTTTATCGTTAAGTCTATTGCCTTTCCGGGAAATGAAATCCATGCGACAGAGTATCTGGATAGCCGTGATATTTCAGGGAAGCTATCCGATATTTTTCGACAAGGCCTGAGCTTTATTCTCGCAAATATTCATCACGTTCAAGGTGATCAAGGCGTCAACGCTCCGGGACGGCCCGAAATCCCCGCGATTACACTGGAAGAGCTTATTGCGAATGCTCTCATTCACCGGGATTATTTTGTGACAGCGCCTGTAAGAATATTTATTTACGACAACCGAGTAGAAATTATAAGTCCTGGACACTTGCCCAATAACTTAACAATTCAAAACATAAAGAGTGGAAACTCAAATATTCGTAATCCGATATTAGCTTCCTTTGCAACAAAGATGCTGCCGTACCGCGGCTTAGGCAGCGGCATCATCCGTGCCTTAAAGGCCTATCCTCATATTCATTTTGAAGACGATCGAGACGGGAATTTCTTCAAAGTTACTATTCAGCGAACAGCGAATGACCAACCACCGGCAATATAGCGCCATTCATAAGCCGCTCCCAAGAGCGAAGAACCAGTTTTTTTTCGGATGAGCGGGAGACATGGACCGGGTCCGCGGGGGGCCGGGTTCAGCCGCGTCGCCGCAATAAAAACCGCGTTGTTCCATGGTCGCCAAGGCCGGTTGAAAATGTGAGGAAAATGGCCAAATGAAAATGAGTAAGAAGGCTGGTTCCCAAGCTCTAGCTTGGGAACCAGCAGATATTGGATGTCTTGAAATAAGTCTCCCGCGAAACCATTTGACCATCGGTTAGCCCTCCCTGCCCGATGACACGGAGACAAGGGGCCACGCCGGCAAGAAATCGAAAAGAAGAAAAATGAAGTAGTCAATTTTTTAAACTGAAAAAAAAGAAACAATACAATTTCAGACGGCCAGGTTTTAGGCATTATCAGATGGCCGCGGACAATTCTCCCTCTCCACCCATGCATGGGGGGAGAGGGAGGAGAGGTGAGAGGATTTCGCCTTGCCGAACCCGGCCGGGGTTAACCCAAGAGGGCGCCCACGGGGAGGCGCCCCTACCCGCGCCGCCCAGGGCTAATACCCGGCCAAGGCTTCATCATCCAGGGAAATGATGTCGCCGGGTTTGATAATCCTATCCCGTCCCTGGTCCGGAGAATGGAAGGACAGGGCCGGGGGGGCGCCGGCTTGGTCGTACTCGACCCGATACTGGTCCCGGTCGTTTTTTTTCAATCTAAAACGAGATAAAAGCTGCTTGAGGGCCGCGGCCTGGCTGGAAAGCTCTTCCGCCGCCGAGGCCGCCTGTTCCGCTCCGGCGGTGTTGGCCTGGGTCACCTTTTCCACCTGGTCGAGCCCGATGTTGATCTGGGAGATACCCTGGGCCTGCTCGCTGGATGCTTCCGCAATTTCCCCCATCAAGACGGCGGTCTTGCGGTTGGCTTCCCGCATTTTTTCCAGGGCCTCCGCGGTCTCCCCGACAATCCGCATCCCGTTTTCGACCTTGTGCACGGAATCGACGATGAGGCCGGCGGTTTCACTGGCCGCCTGGGCGCTGCGGGCGGCCAGGTTCCGCACTTCCTGGGCCACCACGGCGAACCCCTTGCCGTGCTTTCCGGCCCGGGCGGCTTCCACGGCGGCGTTGAGGGCCAGGAGGTTCGTTTGAAAGGCGATATCGTCGATGGCCTTTATTATTTTGTCGATTTCCCGGGACGATTCGTTGATGCCCTTCATGGCGCCGATCATGGTCTGCATTTTTTCGAAGCCGCCGTCCATCAGTTTGCGGGAATCAGCGGCCATCAGGTTCGCCTTGGCGGAATTTTCCGCGTTGGTTTTGGTTTGAAAACCAAGCTGATTCAGGGAGCTGGAAATTTCCTCCAACGCCGCCGCTTGTTGGGACGCCCCCTGGGACAGGGCCTGGCTGGAATCCGCCACCTGCCCGGAGCCGGCGGCCACCTGGGAGACGGAGGTCTCCACCTGCCCCAGGACTTCGTTCAGGCTTTCGACCATGTCGCGAAGCGCGCGGCCCAGCGAGTCCTCGTCCGAGGCCAACTCCGCCTCCGAAGTCAGGTCTCCCTCGGCAATGGCGGCGGCCAGCGCGGATTTCCGTTCCAGGGAATCGGCCATTTCGTTCAGGGCCTGGGCCAGTTCGCCGATTTCGTCCCTCGAGTCCAGGTCCAGCCGGTGGGACAAGTCGCCCCGACGGATGACCCGGGCCAGTTCCACCCCCTTTTTGATGGGCCGCGTCAGGGCCCTGGTTATAAAAAAGGCGATGATCATCCCCAGGAAGACCACCAGGCCCGTTCCACCCAGGATCAGGACGAGGGACGACTTTTTGACTCCGGACATGGCCGCGTTCCGCCCGGCTTGAAAACCTCCCGCTTCCGCTTCCACCTGCTCGGCCAGTTGGTGCATGTCGGCCGACATTTTAGCCTGTTCCTCGAGGACGCCCTGGAATTCCAGGACCCTTTGCAGATAAACATCGGCCTTTTCCGCCGCCGCCCGGGCGTATTCCTTGTTGTTTTCCCCGGAAAAATAGCGGCCCAATTCCGCGGCCGCGGCCTTGGCCGCCAAAAACTTTTCATTTATTCCGGCCAAGTCCTTCCGACTTCCGGTCAGCCGATAGGCCTGTTCCTGAATACGCGCCTCCAGAATGGTCTTGAGGAGAAGATTGGCCTGGTCGGTCCTCCCGGCGGCGGCTTTTTCCTTTTCCATGAGGGCCATTTTGCCGTCCTGCATTCCGATCATCTGATCGGATCGCCAAAAACTCAGGTTCTGGACCAGCTCGTTGACATCCTTGGATAAACTATCCCAGGCCGCTTGTTTTTCCGGCGTTTCGTCCGGGAATTTTTCCCGAAAGCCCTCGACCGCCGCGGGAAAGCCGTCAATTTTGGCCTTGACGCCGGTGATCAGTTCCTGGTCGGCGGGCTTGGTCAGGACGGGCTTCAGGGTTTCGCAGGCCGCCCCGGCCTCGGCCAGGTTGATCTTCATTTTCTTTAACGATTCCGGGTCATTTCGAAAAATGAAACCGACGCCCTCGCCGTACCCGGTCAGGACGAGCTGAATGAGATTGGCCGCCGCGTCGGCGATGACGAGTTTTTCCTCGCCCGCTTGCTCGTCCTTGGTCTTGGCCAGGGCCAACTCCGTTTGCAGCGCGTTCCGAAGCTTCTCCACCAGGGCGATCATGTCCAGCGCGGCCTGGTCCATGGCCTTGGCGGTTTCCGGTTTTTTACGTTCCAGGTCGGCGTATCGCCGGAAAGCCTCGTGGTAATCCCGTCCCAGGGCCGTGACTTTGTCCAATTGCTCGGCCGCGGCGTCCGACTGGGCGCGGCTCAACATCGCCCCGGCCTTGTCCGCCAGCCCGTTCAAATTTTCGGCGACCATGGCGGCGCTGGGGTCGTCGGCCTGAAAGGCGAAATTCCTTTCGGCCTGGCGCGCCTTGTGGATGAACACGGTCAGATGATTGCCGTCCTGGACCCCCGCCGTCGAGTCCAGGACTTTTTCCAGATTTCGATATCCAATGACGCCGACCGCCGCGGCCAGAACCAAGACCACTGCGAACCCGAACCCGATTTTCACGCCCAGTTTTCTGTTTTTTAACATGCGCCCTCCCTTTTTTTCCAAACCGTCGCCACGGACCGCCGCGCGCGCCATAATGGCCGGCCCGGTGTTGATATCTTCAATTTATATGTAATATTGGGGTGATAAGCTTGCGAGCCGTTCTGAGTGGGGAATCGGCCCAGCGCGGTGAAGCCGTCGCCCGGGGAATTCCGACCCGATAATCGCGGGTTTTCAACATTTTCCACATCATAAACCATCGACCCGCCATCCGGCGGTTTCCAGGCCGGTGCCGGTTGGCCCGGCCGGACCAAAAACGCGCCGGCCGGAGGTCGCGGCCGCCGGCCGGTTGATTGGCCCGACTTCGCCGGGATCAGTACATGGACTCCACCAGGTGCACGAACCTCTGGCAGACGAATTTTCTTTTCAGTTTCATGGTGGCGGTCAGTTCGGGATCGTCGCTGGTCAGTTCCACGTCTATCAGCCTGAACTTTTTTATTCTTTCAACCTGGGCCAGGGAAGCGTTAACTATTTCGACTTCCCCCCGGATCAATTCCAGAATATCCTCGTTGTGGCAAAGGCTTTTGTAGGTGGTAAAGGGGATGCGACGGTCCTGGGCGTACTGGGTCACGTTTTCCTTGTCGATCATCACCAGGCAGGAAAGATATTTCCTGGCGTCGCCGATCAGCACCGCGTCGTTGATATAGGGACTGAACTTCAATTTGTTTTCGATGAATTGAGGCGTGATGTTCTTGCCGCCGGAAGTGATGATGATATCCTTCTTCCGGTCGGTTATCATCAGGAAGCCGTCCTCGTCGAACTTTCCGACGTCTCCGGTGTGGAGCCAACCGTTTTCGAGGTATTCCCTGGTCAATTCCGGGTTTTTCAGGTACCCCTGGAACACGTTGTCGCCCTTGACCATTATTTCCCCGTCCTCGGCTATGCGCACCTGAATCCCGGGTATGGGCCGGCCCACGGTCCCCAGCTTGATGTCATCGCCCTGGTGGATGGACGTGGGGCCCGTATCCTCGGTCTGGCCGTATACTTCCCGGACCGGCAGGCCCACGGAATGAAAAAACCTTAGTACTTCCGGAGAAATGGGCGCGCCGCCCGAAAGCAGGTACCGACCGCGGTCCAGGCCGATCAGGCGCCTGATATTCCGGAAAACCAAAAAGTCGGCCAGGCTGTTTTTCACTTTCAGGACCAGCGGAAAAGGCCGGTGGGCCAGTCTGAATTCGGCGGATTTTTGACCCACCTTGATGGCCCAGGCATAGGTCTTTTTTTCCAGCCAGGTCGATTCCTGAAGCCTGAGAACAATATTGGAATAGAATTTTTCCCAGAACCGCGGCACCGCGAAAAAAGTCTGGGGGGATACTTCCCTCAGGTCGTCCGGGACGGTTTCCAGGTTTTCGGCGAAATTGATTATTCCACCGGTGGTCATGGTGGAAAAGGTGGTGGTGTTTCTTTCGGCCACGTGGCAGAGCGGAAGAAAGGACAGGATTTCATCCCCCTCGTAGGCCGGGTTGGATTCCACCAGGGCCCGATTGGTCCAGGTGACATTGTGATGACTGAGCATGGCCCCCTTGGGCGGACCGGTTGTCCCGGACGTATAGACGATCAAGGCCAAGTCCGAGGGCTTGACCCGGGGCCAGAGTTGGTCGAACAGGTCCGGGGCCTGGGCGGCCTCGCGCCGGCCGAGTTCCAGGAAGTCGTCGAAGCTCGAAACCATGGGATCGGAAAAATCCTTGAGCCCCTTCTGGTCGTAGACAATTATTTTTTCCAGAAGCGGGATGTGGTCCCGGGTCAAAAGGGCCTTGTCGAGTTGTTCCTCGTCCTCGACAAACAGTATCCGCGATTCGGAATGGTTGACGATGTAGGCCGTTTCTTCCGGTGAATTGGTCGGATAAATGCCCACGGTAACCCCGCCGACGCAGACCGCCCCGATGTCGCAGAACAGCCAGGGCGGGACGTTGCCGCTCAGGACGGAGACGCACCCGCCTGGCTTTATTCCCAATTTCAACAGCGCCATTCCAACCAGGCGAACGTTTTCCCGGTACTGGTTCCAGGAAATATCCCGCCACACGCCCAGGACTTTTTCCCTCATGGCCACGCGGTCCCCGAATTTTTTCACCTGGGCGTGGAAAAGCTTGGGAACGGTGTTCAGGGATGGGTCGGTTTTTACTACAACTTTTTTGGCCATTCTCTTTTCCTTGGATGCCAAGTCCCGCCCGGACGCCTTGGGATGGGGGGCGCGGGTTCGGTCCGGGCCGGTTGCGCCGGGGGGAGAGGGGCGGAATCCGCGCCGGCCCGGACCCGGACTCCCCGATCCCCTCGGCCCGTCAATGTTATTCCTCGGCTATTTTGGAAACCCTCCAGTCCTTCATGATCGTCCGCCATTTTCCGCCTTGGGCCTGGAAAATCTTGACGGAATTTCCGCCGCCCCGGCGGTCCGGCCCCCAGGTGATGGGCGCCAGCATGCCGTTGTCGAAGTTGTCGAAGGTTTCCAGGGCTTTGATCAAGCCTTCCCGGGTGAGGTCCTTCCCGGCCCGCTTCAGGCCTTCGACGAAGGTGCTGGCCGCTTGGTACCCATAAACGCAATAATAGTCGTCGGCGTTACCCATGTTGAACTTGGCGATGTTGGCCTTGAAGCCCTCGTACGCCGGCGTGGGTTCGGTGTCGGGGTCGAACATGATGTTGGTGGCGTAAAAACCGTCGACGTAGTCAACCGCGTCCCCGGCCAGTTCCAGGACCTTGGCGCTGATGGATGGGTTGGCGGTGATCACGGTGGGCTTGTATTCCAACCGCTTGGCCTCCCCGAGTACAATCGCGGGCTCCCGGACCAGGGTCCACATCAGGATGTGGGTGATCCCGGAGTCCTTGCATTTGGCGATCTGGGAGCTGAAGTCCACGGCGCCCCTTTTGTAAGGCAGGTCCAGGGGTTCGAGGTTGAAATGCTTGCAGGCGATCTGAACGCCGCGCCGCCAGTCATGACCGGGAGCGTCGTCCTGATAGAGGACGGCGATTTTGGGGGCCTTGATCCCCTTGTCCTCCACCAGCCATTCCACCGCCAGCTTGCCTTGGGCCGTGTAGGTGGTGTCCGCCAGAAAGAGGTATTTCTTGGGGGGCACGGCCATGTCCCGGTTCTGGGTGGCGGGAGTGATCACGGGCACGCCCCGGGCCTCCAAAAAGGGGTACATGGCGTAGACCTGGGCCGAACCGACCACGCCGAACAGGCAGAACACCTGGTCCCTTTCCACGAGTTTCTTGCAGGCCTGCACCGCCCGCGGGGACTGGTAACCGTCGTCCTCGGTCAGGTAATTGATCTTTCGGCCGAACACGCCGCCCTGATCGTTGATGTATTTGAAATAAAGCATGGCGCCTTCCCGGACGCCCTGGCCCAGAAAAGCTATGGGGCCGGACAGGTCCATGATGCCGCCGACCTTGATTTCGTCGTCGGTCACGCCCACTTCCGCCCGGCAGATTCCCAGGGAAACGGTCAAGACCAGGGCCAGGGACAGGATAAACGCTTTCACCAATTTTCCGCCTCTCATCACCAACCTCCTTTGGTTTTCACCACGCATTCCGTTAAGCCTTGTGGGAAGAAAGCCCCGGGGTCGCGGCTTCCTCCCCGCCTCAAACCCGCCGCGCCGCACAGTCAGCGCCACATCTTTTTCCTTTTCCACCGCCGGGCGCCCCGGACGCCCTTGTCGCGAACACCCAGGTAAAATTCCTTCACATCCGGGTTCTGCTTAAGTTTTTCGGCGGAATCATCCATGACCATGCGGCCGACTTCCAAAATGTACCCGTGTTCGGCCACGTCGAGAGCCATTTTGGCGTTCTGCTCCACCAGCAGAATCGCCGTTTGGTTTTCCTGGTTGATTCTTTTTATGATCCGAAAAATGTTCTTGACCAGGAGCGGGGATAGTCCCAGGGACGGCTCGTCCAGGAGCAGCAGCTTGGGACGGGCCATGAGGGCCCGGCCGATGGCCAGCATCTGCTGCTCGCCCCCGCTCAGGGTGTAGGCCGGGACGTTTCGTCTTTCCTTGAGAATGGGGAAATAGTCGAATATTTTATCCATGTCCCCGGTCACGCCGTCGTTGTCCCGGCGGATGAACGCGCCCATGAGCAGGTTCTTGAACACGGATAGGTCCGGGAAAATTTCCCGCCCCTCGGGCACGTGGGACAACCCGAGTTTGACGATTCGTTCCGGTTCCAGGCCGGTGATGTCCCGCCCCTCGAATAGGACCTGGCCCTTTTCCGGCTCCACCAGCCCGGACACGGCCCGGAGCGTCGTGGTCTTGCCGGCCCCGTTGGCCCCCAAAATCGTGACGATGCGTCCGGCTTCGATCTTGAATGAAATACCCTTGGCCACGTTGACCGGGCCGTACGAAACCTCGATGTTTTTGACTTCAAGAAGCGTCATTGCCGTCCTCTTCCCCCAGGTAAGCCTTGATCACTTCCGGGTGGCTCACCACGTCCCCCGGGGCCCCGTGGGCCAGGACCCGGCCGTAGTCCAGGGCCGTGGCCGTGTCGCAGACGTCCAGAACCAGCCGCATGTCGTGCTCCACCACCAGAATGGCGATGCCGAAATCCTTTTTGATGTCCTCGATCCAGAAGGCCAGGTCCTGGGTTTCCTCCACGTTGAGGCCCGAGGACGGCTCGTCCAGGAGCAGCAGTTCCGGCTCCATGGCCAGGGCCCGGGCCAGTTCCACGTTTTTCTGCACCCCGTACGGCGCGCTGCTGATGGGGGTGTTGCGGTAGGCTTGCAGGTCCAGGAAATCGATGATCTCCTCGGCTTTTTCCCGAAATATCATTTCCTGGCGCTGGGACCGGCCCCAGAAAAGCGCGTCCGACAGCAGCGAGGTTTTCCTCTTGGAATGACGTCCCAGGAGAATGTTATCCAGCACGGTCATGTTCTTGAACAACTCGATGTTCTGAAAGGTCCGGGCGATCCCGGCGTTGACCACCTGGTGGGGCTTGAGCCGGTCGATCTCTTGCCCCTTGAAGCGCACCCGGCCCTCGTCGGATTTGTAGATTCGACTGATGCAGTTGAGGACCGTGGTCTTGCCCGCGCCGTTGGGGCCGATGAGCGCGTGCACGCTGCCGGGCTCCACCTGGAGGCTCACTCCCGCCAAGGCCTTGATGCCGCCGAAATTGATGGAAAGTTTTTCGATCGTAAAAAATTCGCCTGGCGCCATGTTCTCTTCTCCCGAGTCCTCGTGGGGTTGAGGGACCGCCCGGGCCGTCCGGCTCCGGAAACGGTTCGCTTTCCGGGCTTATCTTTCGGCCCGGTAAAATTTCCTGGTCCGTTTAAAAGCGCCCTGTTTGTAGAACGGGAAATGCTCGAAATAAAACTTGGACTTGACATACCAGCCGTTCAGCCCCAGCGGCTCGAAACGGATGAACAGGATCAGGATCAGGCCGTACACGGCCGCCTGAAGCCCGGACTGCCGGCCGATGAAGTCGGGCAGGTAATCCTTTCCCAGGCTGATCATTTCCGGCAGCAGGGTGATGAAGACCGCCCCGAAAATGGCCCCGCGCACCGAGCCGACCCCGCCGACCAGGAGCATCACCAGGAAGCTGATGGAAACCAGGAGATCGAAATTTTCCGGCCCGATGAAATACATGAAGTGGCCGAACAACGACCCGGCTATTCCGGCGTAAAAGGCGCTGATGCTGAAGGCCGCGGTCTTGTAAAACGCCAGGTTGATTCCCATGGACATGGCGGCGATATCGTTGTCCCGAATGGCGATCATGGCCCTGCCGGTCGGGGTCCGGAGCAGGTTTTTCGTCACGACCAGCATGATCAGGAGCACGGCGAAGACCAGGTAGTAGTAGGCGAAATCGGAGGTCAAATCCAGGCCCCAGAGGGACGGCCGGGTCAGGGACATGCCGTTGACCCCGTTGGTCAGGTCGCTCCACTGGATGATTATTTCCTCGACGATAAACCCGAGTCCCATGGTGGATATGGCCAGGTACAGGCCCTTCATCCGGAGGGAGGGCACGCCCACCACCACCCCGGCCGCCATGGCCAGGAACCCGGACGCCGGCAGGGCCAGCCAGAAGGACGCCCCGTACTTGCCGGTCAGGATGGCCGACGAATAGGCGCCCACCGCGAAAAGCGCCGCGTGTCCCAGGGAGATCAGGCCGGTGAAGCCGGTCAGGAGGTTGAGACCCAGGGCCACGATGGCGTAAATCCCCATCAGGATCAAGAGGGAGACCCAGTAAACGCCCAGGAACAGCGGGGCCGCGAGCAAAGCCGCGCCCAGGGCCAGGTACCAGGCCAGGTCGCTCCAGTGGGCGAAAAACCGGATATCGTACATGTAGTTGGTTCTTTTGATGAAACGCATTGCCTACACCCTTTTGCGAGCCGTTTGGCCGAAAATCCCCTCGGGACGGAACATCAGGACGACGATGAGGATGATCCAGGCCAGGACGTTTTTATAACCCTGCGGCAGGTATATCCCGGCCAGGGACTCGGACACCCCGATGATCACTCCCCCGACAATGGCCCCGGGAACGCTCCCGAACCCCCCCAGGACCGCGGCCGGGAAAGCCTTGAGCCCGATCATGCCCATGTTGTAATTGAGGAATTGGATCGGGGTCAGGAAAATTCCCGCCACGGCGGCGGCGACGGCCCCGATGGCCCAAATGCTGGAAAAGACGCGCTTGACGCTGACCCCCATCAAAAAGGCCGCCAACTGATTCTGGGAAGCGGCTTCCATGGATATCCCGACCCTGGTGCGATTGAAAAACAAGTGCAGCGAAACGATTAAAAAAACCGTGGAGGCGATGATCCAGATTTGAGCCGAGGACAACACCAGGCCGCCGATCCGGACCGGATCGTTGGTCAGGCCGGCGCTGAATTTGTACGTGTCGTAACCCCAGATCATCCCGGCCGCGCTGCGCAACAGAATGCCCAGGCCGATGGTGGCCATGATGATGGCGAAGGCTTCTTCCCCCACCAGGGGCCGGAGCACCAACCGTTCGATCAGCGCCCCCAGCACGGCCATGGCCGCCAGGGCCAGGACGAAGGACAGAATAAAGGGTAGATGCAGGAAGTTTATCAGGGTGAAGGCGAAAAAGGCCCCGACCATCATCAGGTCGCCCTGGGCGAAATTAACCACGTCCGTGGCCTTGTAAATCAGCACGAATCCAAGGGCGACCAGGGCGTAGATACAGCCCATGGCTATCCCGGACAAGACCGCTTGCCAAAACATCGTTCACGCCCTCCCGCGATAAATTTAAGCCCAACTCCCGTTCGGCGGCTTGACGGGACTGTCGCGGCCCTCGCCCGCCGGCCCCGGCCCGGTCTTGAACACCCCGCCGCGCGCCGCCGCGGAGTCGGCGGGCAAGTCAACGGCTAGGCCCGCTCCATACTCGAGGAAGGTTTCCCGCGAGTCGCCTCGGCGGGAGCTTCGACAAGTATTTTGCTCGGTTTATATTTCAAACTGAATTGTATTCAGGAGTATAAAGAGTCGAACCCCGGCTGTCAAGCTAGTTCAACATCATGGCAAATATAGTTTAACATATTAATTTTGATGAAAAAAAAGCTGTTTTATTATGTATATTCTAAAATTTTTTAAAAAAAACTCTGTAAATATTACTCGGTAGTGTGGTAAAGTTTAGGACAATTCACCTTATATCAGCCCTAAGTTCAGAATATGGCCCGTCCCCGCCAACCAGGGCAGGGGCGGGACCCGGACCAGGGGTCGGCGGTAATTCCGAAGCCTTTTCGGACGTTATATTTTTCGGGCGACCGGGGGGCACTTGATTGCCGCCGGGAAGGGTGTTAAATTGCCAAGGAAAAAAGCTCTTGGGGTCAAGGGGGGGACGTCGCGGTCCGGGAAGCCGCGGCCGAGGGACGCTGATTTTTTCGGACCGGGGCGGGTCCGAACACGGGGAGAAAAAAAAAGCCGCATGCCAAGGACAAAATACCGAATTTTAGCCGCCGCCGAGGAATTGATAGCGGAAAACGGGATAGAAGGGGCGACCATAGCCAGCATCGCCCGCAAGGCCCAGGTCTCCGATTCGCTTATTTATCAACATTTTCAAGGCAAGGAAAACCTTCTTTTCGCCGTGGCCGAGGAAAAACTGTCCCAGGTGATGGTCCAGACCGAGGAACAGGTTCAGGGCATCGGCGACCCTGTTTCCCGGCTGAGTCGGCTGATCTGGTGGAGCTTGAGGTTTAACGACCAGAACCCGGGATACACCAGGATTCTCTTGTTCGAATGCCGGTCCAACCAGAATTTCTACATCTCCCCGGCCTATGAGATGATGCGGCGACACGCGCGGCTCGTCACCCGGATCGTCAAGGATGGGGTGGAAGCCGGGGTTTTTCGAGCGGATATCGCGGTTCACCTGGTCCGGGACATCGTTTACGGCGCCATTGACGTTGAATCCATCAAATCCCTGGCCGCGGGGGAAATCGCGGCGGCCGTGGGCGATTTCGACAGTCTGTTCGGACTGATCTTTCCCATGATCGTTTACCGGGAAAAAAAGACGGAGGAAACCCGCCAGGACCGCGTCCTTACCGCGGCGGAAGTGGTGTTTTCGGAAAATTCCTTTTCCCGGACCACCATCTCCGAGGTGGCCCAGCGGGCCCAGGTCGCCGAGGGCACGATCTACGAATACTTCAAAAACAAGGAAGACCTGCTTTTGTCCGTGGCCGAGAAGCGGTTCGAGGAGCATCTGCGGGGACTGTCCGGCATCTTCGAAATCACCGGCCCCTTGCGGAAGCTGCGGCGCCTGATCCGGTACCACTTCATGCTTTATCTGACCAACCGGAGGTTTCTGAAGATATTTCTGACCCAAATCCTGTTCAACCTGGGCTTTTACTCCTCCCCGGCCTACGCCCGTTTCCGGGACTACCTGTCCGTTTTCGACGAAATCATCGAGGAAGGCAAGGCGGACGGCAGCTTCCGGCCGGAAGTCGACGCCCGGGTTTTCAAGAACGTTTTCATCGGGGCCTTCAGCCACATGGCTATTCGCTGGCTGTTGACCGACTCCGGCGGACGGCACGACAAGATGATCGAGATAGACCAAATGGCCGATCTCCTGGCAACCGCGGTCGGCGCCGCGCGGGAATAGGCCCGCGGATAAGGCTCCTGATAAATAAATTATAGCGGAGGTTTTATTTTTGCCTGTAATATCGTTTAGTCGCCATCGAAGTACATCTACCCGCGCCCGGTTTTTACAGGAATGGGGTCGCCTGCTCCTCGCGGCGGCCGGCCTGTTTTTGGCGAGCCCCGCCGTCGCCGCGGCGGGGGATTGCGCCGACCTGGTCTTGACCCCCCGCCCGCCGGCCTACCACATTTACCCGGACCATTACGCCGTCTGCCCCGGCGCTGGGGTGGGAATCAGGTGCTATCATTATCATTGGGACTGGGTCTGCGAAAAGGGGGACAAGCTTTACTGGGATCGACGGCTCGAGGCGGCGGCCCACGCGGCCTGCGGCTGCCCCATGCCCGAGGGGGTGGCCCCGGCCAGCCCCTTTGTGTCGGACCGCGCGATCCCCGGCCTTATAAAACCGGACGACCAGCCTTGAAAAGTCGATTCGGGCGGGGGGGAGTTCAGCCCTCGGCCCTGGTCGAGGATTTGATAGGGGACCTTATTATTAACCTGGAGGAAGCGCCATGGAGCTCGTTCGAATCGCGTCACTTGCCGATATCGAGGAAATCGAAAAAGTCCCTCTGGACCAGAGACTGAAAGCCAAAAACACCTACGACGTCATTAAAAACGGCGCGGCCATCGACCCCGAGGCGATGGCCATCAGCTTTTTCCTGGCCGCGGAACACTACGCCTCCCCCCTGGAAGTTAAGTACCGGGACCTGCTGGCCAATATCAACCGGACGGCCAACCTGTTCCACGACCTGGGGGTCGGCCCCGGAGACGTTATCTCGTTCCTGTTGCCCAACGCCCCCCAAACCCACTACGTGCTGTGGGGCGGGGAAGCGGCGGGCGTGGTCAGCCCCATCAACCCCATGCTGGAACCAGCCACGATCAGGGACATCTGCCAGGCCGTCCGGACCAAGGTCCTGGTGGCCCTGGCCGACCTGCCCGGCTCGGAAATCTGGAAAAAAGTCGAGGCCATCCGCCGGGACCTGCCCGACCTCAAGGCCGTGGTCCGAATGTTTGGACCCTCGGACGAAAAAAACGGAATATATGGCTATGACGAGGTCATCGGCCGGTACAACCCCGACCGGCTCGATTCCAAGCGGGAAATCGATCCGGGGGAGCGCGCGTCCATCTATCACACCGGCGGGACCACGGGCACGCCGAAACTGGCCCCCCATACCCACCTGAACGAGGCCTTCATGGCCCACATCGGCGCCATGACCTCGGAATGCCTGCCCGGGGAAACGCTCCTGGGCGGCCTGCCGCTCTTCCACGTCAATGGGACCATGGTCACGGGCCTGGTCCCCTTCTCCATCGGCGCCCGGGTCCTGATCGTGTCTCCCCTCGGCTATCGGGACCCGACCCTCTGGCCCAATTTCTATAAAATCGTCGAACATTACCGGGCCGTCTCCTTTTCCGCCGTCCCGACCATCCTGTCCGTGCTGCTCGACGTGCCCATCGGCCAGGAAGACATCTCCTCCCTTCGTTTCGCCCTGTGCGGGGCCGCGCCCCTGTCCCAGGAGCTTTTCAACCGGTTCGAGGCCTATACCGGCATGAAGGTGCGGGAAGGCTACGGCCTGACCGAGGGAACCACGGTCTCGTCCATCAACCCCTACCACGGCGTCAGGAAGGTCGGGTCCATCGGGCTGCGGGTCCCGTACCAGGAAATGAAGGTCTTCATTCTCGACGACGACGGCGTCTATCAGCGGGAAGCCGCGCTCGGGGAGATCGGCAACATCTGCATCAAGGGCCCCAACGTTTTCGCGGGATACCTGGATGAAAGGCACAACCAGGGCATCTGGCCCCTCCCCGGGTGGTTCAACACCGGCGACCTGGGACGCCTGGACGCGGACGGATATTTCTGGCTGACCGGCCGCAAAAAGGAACTGATCATCCGCGGCGGGCATAACATCGACCCGATGTCCGTCGAGGAACCCCTGTACCGGCTGCCCGGGGTCATGATGGCGGCGGCCGTGGGCCTCCCGGACCCCCACGCGGGAGAGGTCCCCGCCGCGTACGTCCAGCTCCAGGAAGGATCGGTCCTGACCTCCGGGGAAATCCTGGACTATTTGAAAAAGGAAATCGGCGAGCGGGCCGCGGTCCCCCGGGAAGTGGTGATCATCAAGCAGATGCCCCTGACCCTGGTTGGCAAGATTTTCAAGCCGGCCCTGCGATGGGACGCGATCCGGCGCGTGTATGAACAGGAACTCCAGCCCCTGGGGGATTGGGCCTCCGCGGTGGAAGTGTCGGTGGGGGAAGACAAGACCCACGGCGCCTTGGCCCGCATCCTGGTGAAACCGACCGGCCAAGCGACGCCGGCGGAAATCGAGGCTAAAATCAGCGAATTGCTGGCCCGCTTCACGGTCCGACACCGGGTCGAGTTCGTCTGAGCGAAAGGCGTCCCGGCCGCCGACGGGCCGGGGCGCCAAAGTGACCGGCTCCGGGCGATCCCGCGACCCGCGGCGGCCGGCGAACCGCGTCCACGGCCTTTCCGGCGTTGGGAACATACCCGTCGGCCCTGACGACGGCGGCGAAAGGCGCGTTCACCGGCGCGCCGCCCGCCGCCACCTTGACCCGGTCCCGCGAGCCATCCTGTTCCAACCGCTCGATAATGGTATTTACAAAACGACAACCATATTGGCTATAGCTTCAAGATCACCCCAAAACAAACTTGTCGATAGGCTCTAACTAGGGGGCCTCGACCAGGCAAGCCGCTGCCGCCACGCTTTGCAGCGACGAAAGCCGCGGCCGGGTCAGGCTTCTTGCCCGAATGGCCGATGACGAAAAGTAGATGTCTGATATGCCGACCCGAGTAAAATCTCCATTCATTGCTTTTTAAAAAAACGGCCTTCTGATACTATGACCAGCGGTAATTATATGACAAGGGGGCGGTTATGAGTATGACTGGTGTCGAATTAGTCGAATTGTAATTGCTGATTTAGATCAATGGCATTATTGCATTGCGTAAGGAATCATAAGCCAAATATCAAACTTTATGTAGAATTTCAAATTAATTGGATCAAAAAGGAGCTATTTTTTTCGAATTAAATGGCTATGATATAGGGGTTTCCGAATTATGTTAGATAAATTCTATCGGCTAATATAATGATTTAACAATTGTAATCCAAAAAGTATTGGTCCAAATAACATGGACACCGTTTTGAATGAGTA
>JAZDGM010000234.1:0-11058 GCA_043806915.1 Pseudomonadota bacterium
GGAAAAAAATTGACAAAGCCGGGCGGTTGGGATAGGTTTGTTCAATAATTTAACATAAAGCAACCATAATGATTGGATACTTGATGATCAACCCGGTGGTTTACAGAGAATTGATGGTCCTTAAGGCGGTTGAGGCGGACCCCACCATTTCTCAACACAAAATCGGCAAGCGTCTGGAAGTTACCGGGGCCGCCATTAACTTGATCATGAAAAAGTTGGTCCACCACGGGTTCGTCGAGCTGCGAGGGGCCAATTTGCGGCGTATTTCCTATCGGTTGACTCCCGCCGGGCTGAAGCGGCTCGATGAATTGTCCATGACCTTCATCCGGAATTCAGCCAAGTTGCTGACCCAAGCCAAGGAAGAAGCGTCCCGGGCCCTCGGCGAGTTGGAGGAGGAAGGGGCTTCCCGGTTGGTCCTATACGGAGTCGGGGATATAATGGAATTGGTCTGGCTGGCGGCGGCGGATTTGAATTTCCAGGTTGTCGGATTGATCGACGACGACCCCGACCTTCAGGGAACCAGGAAATTCAATTTGATCGTCGGCTCGCCCGAAACCCTGATCGGGCTGGACTTTGATTGCCTGGTCATCACGGCTTCCCGCAATCAAGACCGAATAACCGCGGGCCTGGCGGCCCTGGGTGGACGCTTTAAGATTCGTGGGATAACATCCTGAACGCGCCGGCGAGCGCTAACCCCGCTGCTTGCCGCGGAGAGCTTCGATTTTCATTTAACAAAATACCGTCGCGGGAAAGCGGGCCCAATCGTGGTTCTGTTCGGTGTAACCGAAGGGGCGGAGCTGTAGATAAATGAGTCTATTGCAACACGCTTCCGGCGGCAAGGGAGTCGGGAGAAAAACATGTGGGCGCAAAATAACCAATTCGCCGAAAGCCTGATCGTCCACTTTCGTCGAGCGGAAGCACTGCGGCAAAACGCCATTGAATACCCTTCGATCGGGTTGGAAAAAAGACAGCTTTGCGACCTGGAGCTACTTTTAAACCGATCCTTTTATCCCCTGGAAGGCTATCTTTCCCAAAATGATTATGAATCCGTCCTGGAAAACATGAGGCTCGCCGATGGGACCCTGTGGCCTATCCCCATCTGCCTCGATCTTCCCGCCAAGCCGGCTGAATCCTTGAAAGCGGGGGATCATCTGGCCTTGAGGGACCAGGAAGGTTTCCTGTTGGCCATCCTGCATGTGGATAACATTTGGAAGCCCGATAAAAAACGGGAAGCCCTGAAAGTCCTCGGAACCGACGATCCCGACAGGCATCCCGGCGTTCGGGCCTTATACGCCGCCGGGGAATACTACGTCGGGGGCGCGGTGGAGGGAATATCCCTGCCCCTGCATTACGATTTCAAGGATTTGCGGCTCCCCCCGTCCGAGGTCCATCGCCGTTTCAGTGAAAACGGCTGGCGTCGGGTGATCGGGTTTCACACGGAAGAGCCGCTTCACTGCGCCCACAAGGAAATGACCCAGGCCGCGGCCCGTGAAGCCGGCGCCGGCATTTTTCTTCAACCCGTGGTGGGCCTGACTCAACCCGGGGACGTCGATCATTACACGCACGTAAGGTGCTACCAGCAGATCGTTAAAAAATACCCCAACAACATGATCATGCTGGGGCTGCTGCCCCTGGCCCAGCGCCTGGCCGGACCCCGGGAGGCGCTTTGGCAGGCCCTGATTAAAAGGAATTACGGTTGCAGTCATTTCATGGCGGCCGAGGACCAGGGCGACCCCTTTGCCAACGACGCCTCGGACCACCGGTTTTACCCGGCCGGCGAGGCCCAGGCCCTGGTCCGGCGCCACGAAGGCGAAACCGGGATCAAGATGGTCCCCATTAAAAAGATGGTCTACGTGGAAGACAAGGCCCAGTATATCCCGGCCGATGAAGTTACAGCGGGCATGAACGCCAAGCAGATTGCGTCCACCGAACTGAGGCGGCGCTTGGAGTTCGGTTTGGAAATTCCGGAATGGTTTTCGTTTCCGGAAATCGTCCAGGAATTGAGGTGGGCCTATCCGCCTAGGTCAAAAAAAGGGTTCACCATCTTTTTCACGGGGCTATCCGGATCGGGAAAGTCGACCATCGCCAAGGTCCTGCTGACCCGGTTCATGGAGATGAGGGATCGTCCGGTCACTTTGCTCGATGGCGACGTCGTCCGGCGCAACCTGTCCAGTGAGCTTTCTTTTTCCAAGGAACATCGCAATCTCAATATTACCCGGATCGGGTTCGTCGCCAGCGAGATCACCAAGAACAAGGGCGTCGCCATCTGCGCTCCGATCGCGCCCTATGAGGAATCGCGTAAACAAAACCGGGCCCTGATCGGCAGGTGCGGCGGATACGTCGAAGTCTATATTTCCACCCCCTTGGAAGTCTGCGAGCAGCGGGACAGAAAAGGATTGTACGCCAAGGCCAGGGCCGGTCTGGTCAAGGGCGTCACCGGCATCGACGACCCCTACGAAGTTCCCGTCAACCCCGAATTGGTTATCGACGCCGGACAGATGACTCCCCAGGAAGCGGCCCAGGAAATTTTTATTTATCTGGAAGAACAAGGGTATCTGAAATAATACCGCTCACCGGCCTTGTCGCCGGGCCGGCCTGGGCGCCTTTTTTACCAAGCTCGGCCTCCGGCCGGTGAATCACGAAGAGAACGCTGGGAGCATGGCCCCTTCCAGCGCCCGTAATCACTTTTCCGATTTCGCCTCTTTGGCCAAGTAAACAGCTTTAACCCCTAAACAACCACCTTCCATTGACATCGAACCGAAAAATAGGTCCTTCCAATGCCAATCAATTTCGTCGACTTGAAAAGACAGTATGATGCTCTCAAGGGGGATATCCACGCCGCCTTGGACCGGGTGCTGGAACACGGGCGGTTTATCATGGGACCGGAAATTGATCAATTGGAAAACCAATTGGCCGAGTTCGTCGGGGTCAGGCAAGCCATCGTTTGTTCCAGCGGCACCGACGCGTTGTTGATGCCCCTCATGGCCAAGGGACTTGGACCGGGAGACGCGGTCTTCACCAGCCCCTTTACTTTTATCGCCACCGCCGAAGTCATTTCCCTGCTTGGAGCGACTCCGGTTTTTGTGGACATCGACCCCAAGACCTTCAACCTGGACCCCCATAAATTGGAGGAAGCCGTAAAGCAAACCATGAAACAAGGAAAACTCCGTCCCGCCGGAGTCATTCCCGTGGATTTGTTCGGCCTCCCCGCCGATTATGATCCAATAATGGACACGGCCGAAAAGCACGGCCTGTTTGTCCTGGAAGACGCCGCGCAGTCCTTCGGCGGCGTCTATAAGGGGCGCCGGGCGGGAGGACTGGGTCACGCGGCGGCCACCAGCTTCTTCCCGGCCAAGCCCTTGGGGTGTTATGGCGACGGTGGAGCGGTCTTCACCAATGACGATGCCTTGGCGGATATAATAAAATCCATCAGGGCCCACGGCCAGGGCGACCATAAATACGAAAATGTCCGGATCGGGATCAATGGGCGGATGGACACCCTCCAGGCCGCGATTTTATTGGTTAAGCTGGGCGTTTTTTCTCGTGAGCTGGAAGCCCGGGACCGCGTGGCCGGGAAATATTCGGCCGCCTTGGCCGGACTGGTCGAGACTCCTTTTATCCCGGATGGTTATGCCAGCGCTTGGGCCCAATACTCGATCCTGGCCGATCAGCCCGGTGAAATGATGGCGGCCTTGAAAACCGCCGGAATCCCCGCCGCGGTTTACTACCCGAAACCGTTGCACCTGCAAAAGGCTTTTTCCGGCCTCGGCCTCGGTCCCGGAGATTTTCCTGTTTCAGAAAGGACCGCGCAACGGATATTCAGCCTGCCCATGCACCCGTACCTGAATGATTCCGAGATCGAGCGCATCGTCGCTGGCCTCGGGAATCCCCAAACCCGCCAGAGCTAATAACGGGAAAGAAAATAATGGAAACGCGCATACCCGGAGTCGCCGTAATCGGGACTGGATATTGGGGAAAAAATCTGGTCCGCAATTTCAGTCAACTAGGGGCACTGAAAAAAATCTATGATTCCAAACCCGTCACCCTGGCCAAAATGCTGGCCGAATACCCCGGGGTTGAGGGCTCGGACAGCCTCGAGGACATCTGGTCGGATAAGGAGATTGAAGGGGTGGTGGTCGCGGCTCCGGCCGAAGCCCACGCCAAATTGGTTAGGGCGAGCCTGTTGGCGGGCAAGGACGTTTTAGTCGAGAAGCCTCTCTGCCTGTCCCCTCGCGAGGGCGAGGAACTCGTCGCCCTGGCCCTTGAAAAACAGCGGGTTTTAATGGTCGGGCATCTGTTGTGGCATCATCCCGCCATAAAAAAACTCAAGGAATTGATGGATGAGGGCGCCCTGGGACGAATTCAATACATCTACTCCAATCGGTTGAATATCGGAAAACTCCGCCGGGAAGAAAATGTCCTGTGGTCCTTCGCCCCCCACGATATCTCCCTTATCCTGGGCTTGTTGGAAGAAATGCCGGAATTGGTCCAGGCCCAGGGAGGCAATTATCTACACCAAAACATCGCCGATGTCACCGTCAGCACGCTTTCCTTTCCCAGCGGGGTAAAATCGCATCTTTTCGTGTCCTGGCTTCATCCTTTCAAGGAACAGAAACTGGTGGTGGTGGGCCAGGATAAAATGGCCGTTTTTGATGACACCGCTCCCTGGGAGTCGAAATTACTGCTATTCCCCCACTGGATCGAATGGCCGGGGAATATTCCCGTGGCGCATAAAGCCGCCCCGGAGCCTGTTCCGCTGCGGGAAGCCGAACCGCTAAACGAGGAATGTCGGCGGTTTCTGGAAAGCATCCTGGACCGGAAAACGCCATTGACCGATGGGAACGAAGCCCTGCGCGTCCTCCGGGTCCTGGACGCCTGCCAGAGGGCCTTGGAGGAGAAGGAGACCATCCGCTTGACGCCTCCCAAGACGCCGGCCGCGAATAGGGAACAATTCTTCGTCCATGAAACCGCGCTGGCGGATAAAGGCGTGAAGATCGGGGCCGGATGTAAAATTTGGCATTTTTCCCATATCATGACCGGGTCGGAACTGGGCGGGAACTGCAATGTCGGCCAGAATGTGGTCATCGGGCCCCGGGTGAAAATCGGTTCGGGGTGTAAAATACAGAACAATGTCTCGGTTTACGAGGGCGTGACCCTCGAGGAAGACGTCTTCTGCGGTCCGAGCATGGTTTTCACCAACGTCTTTAACCCCCGGAGTCATATCCGCCGCATGGACGAACTGCGGCCGACCTTGGTTAAAAAGGGCGCCACCATAGGCGCCAACGCCACTATTGTCTGCGGGCATGTCCTCGGAGAATACTGCTTCGTCGGCGCCGGCGCGGTAGTGACCGCCGATGTCCAACCCTACGCCTTGGTGGTCGGAAACCCGGCCAGGAGAATCGGCTGGGTTTGTTCTTGCGGGGTGAAATTGGCTGACGACTTGGTTTGCCCAAAATGCTCGATAAGGTACGTTCAAGAAGATGAATTATTAAAACAAGCAGTTTAGTGGTCGCCTAGGACCAATGGTTTTGGAAAAAAGTTAAGTTTCAACGCTCGGAGTTTTGTGCTATATGATTCCTTACCGCATGGCGGCGGATTCCTCGAATAATGAGGTCGCGGGATCGCGGCCGCGATTCCGATTTTGCGCGAAGGCCTCCCGTCGCCGACGGCCAGGGGCGCCAACCTGAGCGCCAGCCGCTTCCCTTGGCGCTTCAACCATTTGTGAACAGTTACAATATTCGTTTTTTAACAAGGTTGTTCATGGTCAAAAATCAAATTGAACCCGCCGGCTACATTGATCATCGTCCTTGGGGATATTACCTTGTCTTGGCCGACGAATCCGATCATAAGGTTAAACGTATCGTCTTGAATCAGGCCCAGAGAATCAGTTTCCAAAGACATGGAAAAAGATCGGAACACTGGTTCTTGGTTCAAGGGGAGGCGCTGGTAACCTTAAATGATCGAACGATTAAGCTCTTCACGGGACAGTCGATCGACATTCCCCGCGGCGCGTGGCATCGGGTCCAAAACATAGGCGAAGCCAATCTGTCATTTATTGAAGTTCAAACCGGTGAATACTTTGGCGAGGACGACATAGAGAGGCGCGAGGACGATTATGGGCGTAAATAGACATCTTGATCATCTTTACGTCGTGATCATGGCCGGCGGCCGAGGCGCGCGTTTCTGGCCGGTAAGCACCAAGGAGCGCCCCAAGCAATTTTTACCCATCGTTGGTCCGGAACCCATGATAGTGAAAACATTTCTCCGGGTTTCCCCGCTTGTTCCCATCGAAAGAATTTTCGTCGTCGCCGGCTCTTCCCATTTCCAGGGAATTAAGGAAGCCTTGCCCGGCCTGCCTGACTCAAATATATTGATTGAACCGGTGGGGCGGAATACCGCCGCGTGCATTGGTTTCGCCGCCCAGGTTCTTGGAAGTCTTGATCCCGAGGCCGTCATGCTCGTGTTGCCGGCCGACCATGTCATTGATCGCGAGGATTTATTTCGGGCCCTGGTTATCCAGGGTCTTGACATAATCGACGCGCGGGACGCCTTGGTCACCTTTGGGATAACCCCCGACCGGCCCGAGACAGGATATGGTTATATCGAAGTCTCTGAACCTAATCAACAATCATCGCCGGTTCTATCCGTGGTCTCTTTCCGAGAAAAACCCGATCTCGACTCCGCCAAGCTTTATTTGTCGGAAAAGCGGTTTTTTTGGAACAGCGGCATGTTTATTTGGAAATCCCGTCTGATTTTGCAGTGGATAGAACGTCTTCTTCCCGAATTGAGTCGCGGCTTGAACTCCTTGGTCGAACATTTTGGAAAGGCGAGCTTCGACGACGCGATAAAGAGTATTTACCCAAGCCTGCCCTCGGTTTCCATCGACTATGGGGTCATGGAAAAAGCGGATGGAGTCCTAGTCCTGCCCGCCGATATAGGCTGGAATGATGTTGGCGCCTGGAGCACTGCTTCCACTTACTGGCCCAGGATTGGAAAAAACAATGTTAAGGGCGGCGCCATTCTAATCGATTCACTCAATTGCGCGGTATACAATTTAGATAAAAAGGTCGCCTTGGTCGGCGTTCACGATGTAATTGTGGTGGTTGACGGCGATTCTATCCTCGTCTGCGCCAGGGACCAGGCCCAGAAGGTAAAGCAGGTACTGGACGCCCTTGAAGAAATCGACGGAAATATGCCCGGTGTTTAGTTGTTTTGAGCCTAGGCGACCAAGGTATATTTAACTTGAGGGTCGCTGACGCCCGGTGCGTGGTCGGTCGACGGTCCAAGCCACGCTAGTATGTTTCTGATTTGTTTCTCTCGCCTGCTATTCGAATTTTCATGACTTTCCTCGAAACTATTTATTGCTTTTAAAACTGCCAGACGCCAACAAATAAAATTGCCTTAAGTGTTGATATCTTACCATACAATTTGTTTAGACTTATGAAGGTGTAAAATAATGGCAACACCAACAGTATTGGAGCATCAACGGTTTAAAATTTTGCCGAATATTTTAAAAACAATTCGGACAAGCGGTTTGTGTAAGTCTGGTTTAAAACTTAACATGCTTGACAATGTTAATCATTGCGATTTTTATTTTCCGGCGCCACAAAATTATCATCGATACGGAGAGAATAATTATGATCATTCGTCGAAAAATGTATTTTCTTCGTTTGTTAGTGATTAGTATTCTTCTTAATTGCGGCTGTTCACCTAGCGATAGTTCTTCGCAAATCAGCTATTATCCTTGGCAAAAGAACAAACCACGCGCTTCTACCAAGCTAAACGCCGACCGCCTTATCTCTGAACTTACCAAGCAGGGCTACGAGGTTGAACGCGGCTACTTCAAGCTATATACCAAGGACGAGTGCCCCTACTCGTATGAGGTGATGGAGACCTGTTACGGTAACAATCCAGCGGCCCCTTATGTCCTGCCTGTAGTGCCTTACTGGCCGCGGGAGTTTGTTGACGCTTCAACCAAATTTGCCTTCGGTCCAACGGATGATGGCTATGGAAGCACTTTCCGCATCGATCGGTCAGAAGCAATTATCATCTTCGGTCTTTTACCCCCGCAAGCCGCCTATTTAGGGATACAGACCTATCTTTTCACGCGGGAAGGCTCCTATGACAAGAACAGTGTTCAATATCGGTATTTTGAAGTTGTAAAACCAGAAATGCTTAACACCTTCTTCGCGACCATACCAAATAATCCGAAGCGCATCCAGCTTCTTGCCAGTCTGAGTAACAGCATTAACAACGTCGTGATCGAGAGACAGGCCGGCAGCGCCTTTGATCAAGAGCGCTATATCATTATCACGCCGGACCAATATATGGATAGTGTGGTCAGGGACGCTCTTAACCAAATATCGGTCGAAAACGCGAACATCTTCACAGAACCCATTCCTCCCACAGTTAGGACAGGGCTTGATGAGCAAGCAGACGATTTTCTGACAGCAATACGCTATGCCATGCCGTACGACGGAGGAAACACAGGCACTCCTTCCGATAGCTGGAGGAACGACTTGCCTCTCGTCGTTCTACGTGTCAGGGACGCCAACCAGCAACGCGTTCCCTTACCCTATGATATGGTCTCACTTGAAGCCAGGACCGCGGAAGATGAAGGCGGGCTGAATGCTGATTTTATCAACCTTATAGTGGAAGTCGGCAACAAGTGGGGACAGTCCTGCGCCAACGCCGATTGTTCAGATATCACATCGAATTTTATTGATATGCAAGAGCCTCCAATGAACCTTGTCGGCCCTCAATGCACGGAGATCGGGATGAATTGCCTGGGTGACACACAGGACACCACATATCAATTGAGCTCCAATCTGAAATTGGATAGTGGGGAAATATACGCCGTAATAGGCTCACTTGGTACGACAACCGAGAATGCGACTTATGTTGGTCTCTCTGTAAATTATACCCTCATGAAGAAAGGAGTCGAGAACATCAGCAGCGACCAACTCAAAGGCTCCGCCCTGGAATACTCGGGGAAGGTTAACAATGCCGATAAATTTTACGTCTACTACATCACTCGAGATTGTTCTGGGCTGGAGGCTCTTACCGAAGGTAATTGCTTATCGATTCCCGAAACTATGATCCCTCCGTGCTCACCGGAGGCAAGCGAGCCTTGCGGTTATGCTAAACTCGTTCAACGCGAGTACATCCGCCCAGGAACTCAACGTGGGCCAAATTCAAAATTGGTTATTCTTCCTCGGGTGCTCAAGTTGCAAAGGCCATTGATATAAAATGGACATCTGCTTTTAGAGCCTGGTTGATCAAAAATAAATTTACTGATAAAACTGGTTAATATTATTGACATCCATTTTTATGAAATTATTTCATGGCGCCTCGCGAGAGCACGAGTTTTTTTCGTCTAAATGAGCTTATGGCGCGTTCGGGGAGGCGGTGAGTGTGTAGATTGGGGTTCCGGGGGAAATTCGCGGATGTCTTTTCCCCCGGGGAGCGGCGATAAAAGGTTGATGTTAGCGGATGGTAACCTCGACCCGTCTGTTTTTGGGTTCAGCCGTATCGTCCTCGGTGGGAATAATGGGGTTTTCCTCGCCATGCGAGGTGACCTCGATAAAGTTCCGGTTGACGCCTCCTGACGCCGCCATCCATTCGGCTATGCTTTCGGCTCGTTGCAGTGACAGTTTTTTGTTCAGGTCAGCGGCCCCAACCCGGTCGGTGTGCCCAACCACGCTGATGTCGTTCGAGTTTCTGGCCTTGATCGTGGCTTGTATTTTCGGGAGCAGGGCCGCTGATTCGGCGGTCAGCTCGGTCGCTCCCGACTTGAAATACAGCAGGTACGTCACGGGCCTTTCCGGCGCCGCATCCAGGGCTTCGCCGTAGGTTTTCCGGATATCCTCCTGAGTCAGTATCTTGGGGTCGCTGGGGGCTTGCGTGGATCGGTTCAGGCCGGTGGATTCACCGGCCTCGTCCAGAATCTGTTCCCCGCCCTCGCCGGCGACGCTCCCCTTGCCGACATGGCCGTCCGGGTCGGGAAGAAGGACGAATTGCGCCTTGGGACCGCAGCCTACAGTTAAAATGGCGGCCAGCAGCACCAGGGCCAGGCTCAGGGGCGGCCGGCGGGGCTTGGTCCTACTGATAATCGCGTTTTTCATGTCGTCTCCTCCGCATCAGTCGCCCTTGACGCTGATGGCAAAACGGGTCCCGCGCACACCGGCGACGGCCATGGGAGTCTCGACCCGCACGGAATTTTGGTTGAGCTTGGCGATTATGCCGGTCAGATACACAGCCGTGCCCTTGAGCATCTTACTGACAAAATTTAATTTTTTGTCGGCCGGCTCGAAAATGAACTCGGTTAATTCCAGGCGGCTGAAAGAACCGATCGAGACGACGCTATTGTCACGCATAATAATACCCAGGGACGAGCCCGCTCCCGTGACAAGAACGTCTTTTTCCATAAGTTTGAGACCGATTTCAGCCGGCAGGCTTCGCCCGCCGCGCTCTATGGCGGCTTGTCCCTTCAGCGTCTTGACTAGGCCAATATTTCCGGACCCGGCCTGGGCTGTTCCGGCAGATATTAGCAGGGCGGCGAAAACGATAATCCAATACCTCATTCCTGACCTCCTGGTTTTTCAGTGAACACGAACCGGTCCACGCTGGAGCCTTCCCCCCGGTAGATGGCGGACCTCCGGACAATTCCGGCGACCTCACCCGCTGCCGGCGCCAAATTAGGCGGCAAGGACCGGGTTCCCGTAAGTCTAGCCTTCCGACTGCCTTTTACGCCCGTCGACCAGGTCTTGAACTGGGTCAAGGGGCCCGGCATCCCGCCTCATGAGTCGATTTCCCCCCACCTGTTTTTAAGATTTAAATAATTTCCCACCTTCAGGTATCGTAATCCAACCAAGCCGTTTCTGTCAAAAAAATTGTCATTAACCATGATGGCGCCCTGCTTGGAGCTGGCGATGGAGGGGAAAGTCCAGGGCCGCGTCCACGCGCCTTTTCCCAGCCCCCCCGCCGAGTTTCGTAACTGTCCGTTTTCTATATTCAAAAATCATTTGTTAGATGGGCGACCAACATATATGGTTAGCG
>JAZDGM010000235.1:0-20407 GCA_043806915.1 Pseudomonadota bacterium
CGGGCATGGACGCCCGCCCTTAGCGCCCTCGAAACAGGACGTTTCGGGGCGTGAAACCGCCGCCAGGCGGGTTCTCCGGAAAAAGAGCCGGGGGTTGTCAGGGG
The DNA here is from genome assembly GCA_043806915.1 of Pseudomonadota bacterium. GTDB lineage: Bacteria > Desulfobacterota > Desulfarculia > Adiutricales > JAGVGV01 > JAZDGM01. Next base: position 105 of record JAZDGM010000235.1, read on the forward strand.
CGCCGGCTCCGGCGCGCCCCTGACCCTGGGACGGGAAAGAGCCCCTCGAAGCCCCACTCCCGCCACGCGTGGGGCGGAGCAACCCCGCCCGCAAGGCGCGGCCAACGTCTCCGATTTACCGCAGCCAAGCCCGGAAAATAGTACAAGATGGCGCGCGTGGCCCACCCGACAAACTCATTTTCCCTTGGCCATTTTCCTTACATTTTCAACCGACCGCAAACATCCTATTTAAGGCGTCCAATCAAAGGGCGCCCACGGGGAGGCGCCCCTACATTGCGCCCGTAGCGGTGGTTATTTATGGTTTGTAGGGGCAGGCCCCCGCGCACGCCCTCTTGTGCGTGATCGGGATTGTCGCTTGGCAAATTAATGGATGTCCCGTTAATTATTATTAAGCGCCCCGAACCTCTTCGGGCGGGCATGGACGCCCGCCCTTTCCGCCCTCGAAACAGGACGTTTCGGGGCGTGAAACCGCCCCCAGGCGGGTTCTCCGGAAAAAGAGCCGGGGGTTGTCAGGGGCGCCGGCTCCGGCGCGCCCCTGACCCTGGGACTGGAAAGAGCCACTCGAAGCCCCACTCCTGCCGCGCGTGGGGCGGAGCAGCCCCGCCCGCAAGGCGCGGCCAACGTCTCCGATTTACCGCGGCCAGGCCAGGAAAATAGTAAAAGATGGCGCGCGTGGCGCACCCTGCAAACCGGCCCAAGTCAAAAGGAAACAAAAATCCATCCCACGAGCCGCCTCGGGAAGAAACGGCGCCGGAAAGCGAAGGGCGCCGCCCCGACGACCACCGCCGTTCCGCCCCGGGGCTTGACAGGGAAGGAAACGCCCTTTAACCTTGACTCTCGAAGGGTTGACAACTTATTCACTATATTCACCCTCGTCCGCCCCCGAGGGCAAGGAGACCGAATCAATGTCCATATCCGACCAATTTTCCGCATATGACGGCCTCGGCCTGGCCGACCTGGTCCGGCGCCGACAAGCCACGCCCCTGGAACTACTGGAAGAAGCCATTTCCCGGTGCGAACAGGTCAACTCGCGTCTTAACGCGGTCATCCGCCCCATGCACGACGAGGCGCGAGCCCAGATATCGACCGGGCTTCCGGACGGCCCCTTTGCCGGGGTCCCTTTTCTGCTCAAGGACTTGCAGGCGAACTACGCCGGCCTGCCGACCACCAGCGGCCATTCCCGGCTCCAACTCTTCCCCGCCATGGCCGACAGCGAACTGGTCAAAAGGCACAAACAAGCCGGGCTGGTCATTTTCGGAAAAACCAACATTCCGGAATTCGGCTTGCCTCCGACCACGGAGCCTCGACTCTTCGGCCCCACCCGGAACCCCTGGGACCTGGGCCGGAGCGCCGGGGGTTCATCCGGCGGATCGGCGGCGGCCGTGGCCGCCCGGATCGTCCCCATGGCCCACGGCAACGACGGGGGAGGCTCCATCCGCATCCCGGCTTCCTGTTGCGGGGTATTCGGATTGAAGCCGACCAGGGCCCGGAACCCCTTGGGCCCCGATTTCGGCGATCTGATGAACGGACTGGTGGTGGAGCACGCCCTCACCTTGTCGGTTCGGGACAGCGCGGCCCTCCTGGACGCAACTTCCGGCCCGGACGTCGGGGACCCCTACTTCGCCCCGTCCAAGGCCCGGTCCTTTCTCGAGGAAGTCGGCGCCGACCCGGGGCGGCTGCGCATCGCCTTTTCCGCCAAGGCGGCCGACCAGGGCCCGGTCTCCCCGGACGCGGTCAGGGCCATGGAGGAAGCGGCGGCCCTCTGCTCGGAACTGGGGCATGAATTGATCGAGGCGGCGCCGGCCATCAACTCCGAAGCCATGATCCAGGCCTTCAGCCGGTTGTGGGCCGTGGGGGCCGCCTTGTACATGGACGGACTGGACATGGTGCTGGGTCCGGCCCAGCCCGGGGAAGTGGAGCCCCTGACCATGGCCCTCTGCGAGGTCGGGCGGGGCGTCTCGGCCACGCAATACCTGATGACCATAATCGAACTGCAGGGAATGGCCCGGCAGGTGGCCCGCTTCTTTCAGGACTACGACCTCTTCCTGACCCCGACCCTGGCCGAGCCTCCGGTCAAGCTAGGGGAACTGTCCGCCGCCGCCGACCCGATGAAAAACTGGGAAAGAATAGTTAGGTATGCGCCCTTCGCGGCAGTTTACAACGCCACGGGCCAGCCGGCCATGTCGGTTCCCTTGTTCTGGAACGAGGAAAACCTCCCCTTGGGAGCGCATTTTGTCGGACGGTTCGGAGACGAAGCGACCCTGTTCCGCCTGGCCGCCCAACTCGAGCAGGCCCGGCCCTGGAAAAACAGGCGCCCCCCGGTCTGCGCCCGTTGACCCCTGGTTAAACCCTTTACCGACAAGGAGCTGATGACATGGCGGCCTTTAGGGAATATGATCGATACGACGGCCTGGCCCTGGCTGATTTGGTCCGAAAAAAAGAAGTCAAGCCTCTGGAACTGGTGGAAGCGGCCGTTGAAAAAATCGAGGCCCTCAACCCGGTTTTGAATTCCGTGGTCACGGAAATGTTCGACCTGGCCAGGGAACAATCCGCGCGCCCCCTGGCCGGCCCCCTGGCCGGGGTCCCCTTTCTGCTCAAGGATATAGGCCCCAAGTACGCCAACGTCCGCATGACGTTCGGCTCCCGGAGCCTGGCCCGCTTCGTCCCCCGCCACGACAGCGAGTTGACGACCCGGTTGAAAAACGCCGGGCTGATTATCCTCGGTAAAACCAATACTCCGGAATTCGGGCTGCTGCCCGTGACCGAGCCGGAATTATTCGGTCCCTGCCGCAACCCCTGGAACACCGACCTGACGCCGGGGGGGTCTTCCGGCGGCGCGGCCGCGGCCGTGGCCGCCCGGATGGTTCCCCTGGCCCACGGCAACGACGGGGGCGGGTCCATCCGCATCCCGGCTTCCTGCTGCGGCGTATTCGGGCTCAAGCCCACCAGGGCCCGAAACCCCTTGGGTCCGGACTTCGGAGACGTTTACAGCGGTCTGGTCTGCGACCACGCCCTGACCCTGACGGTCCGGGATTCGGCCGCCCTGCTGGACGCCACGTCCGGCCCCGACCTGGGGGACCCCTATTGGGCCCCGCCTCCGGCCCGGCCCTTTCTGGAAGAAACGACCCTCGATCCGGGTCGGCTTAGAATCGCCTACGCCCTCCGGCCGGCCCGGGACCTGCCCGTGCATCCGGACTGCGTGGAAGCCGTCAAATCCGCGGTCACCCTGCTGGCCGAACTGGGACACGAGGTCCACGAGGACCAGCCGGCCCTCCCCGGAGACGCCCTGGGCCAGGCCTTCATGGCCATCTGGACCGCCGGCGTGGTCATGACCATGGACGCCATCGGGCGGGGAAAACCCGATCCCGGGATGTTCGAACCCCTGACCTGGGCCTGCTACGAGGCTGGAAAGAAGGTGTCGGCGGCCGATTACCTCAACGCCGTCGCCGCCCTCCAGGCCATGGGCCGGACCATGGCCCGGTTTCTGACCGGATATGACCTACTTTTAACCCCCACCCTGGCCCAGCCTCCCGCGCCCCTGGGGGCCTTCACCGCGTCCCCGGACGCGCCCTTCAAGGCCATGGCCAAGACCGGCGAATTCGCGGCCTTCACCCCCATCGCCAACGGGACCGGGCAGCCGGCCATGTCCGTGCCGCTGTTCTGGAACAGCGACGGCCTGCCCATCGGGGTCCAGTTCATCGCCCGGTTCGGAGAGGAAGCCGCCCTCTTCCGCCTGGCGGCCCAGTTGGAACAGGCCCGGCCCTGGAAGGACAAAAAACCGCCGCTGGCGCGGTGATTATTCAGCCTTTGCGGACGGCGGCGGCCGGCGTCAGACCCCGAATTTCGCCTTTAAGTCCCGCGCCGCCCGCTCCGGGTCGTCTTCCAAGGTGAACGTCAGGCCGTTGGCCGTGACGGGCAGGGCGTTCCCGAACCAGGCCAGGATCAGGCGCGGCGCGGCCAACCCGTCGGCCACGGCCGCGGCGGCGGACTGGACCCCGACAAAAACCTTGGCTTTTCTTATCAGGCGAGCCGTCTGCAGGAGATTTGCCGGACACACGGCGGGCATTCCGAGGGCGCGATAGACGTCCCGTTCCCCCGGAGCGCAAACCGCCGTGACCCGGCGTCCCGTCAGCCGGAACAGTTCCGGCCAGAATTCAGCCAACCGTTTTTTTGAAGCGACGTCCATGAGGTCCCGCAAGGTTTCCCCGTGGCCCTGGAAGACGATATCCTCGCCCTGGGCCGGGCCGGCCAGGTGAAGGTACGGCTCGCGACCCCAGGATAATTCCAGGCCGTAAACCTCTTTCAGAACGAAAAAAAAAGAATCGATCAAGGGGCGGGAAAATATGGATTTTTCCAACAAGCCGGGGCGAAAGCCCAGGTGGAAGACGGTGGAAAAGCCCGGCGGCTCGGACATCAGATAGGGTTGGACCCCAAACCTGGCGTGTTCGAGCCGATAATCCGGGTCGAGAAAGGCCCCGGCGATAAAAGGGAGGCTGCTTAAAAGAGGCAGGGCCGGCCGGCAGAATTCCGATGTCTGAAAAAAAACCCGCCGCCGGAAATACGCGGCCGCGGCCCGGACCGCCGGCAGGGAATAGACAAGGTCGCCCAGTTTGCCAGGAAAAGTGAACAGTATTTTTTCTTCCACGGTCAAGGTCGTCCCCAAAACCAATCCCGGGCTTCAGGCGAGGACTCGGCCTAGATCAAATAAGTGGCGACGGCCCATTTGGCCAGTTTAAAACCGGCCGCGGCCAGGGCGCTCAACGCGGCCAGTCCGAACAACCCCAGCAAGATGTCCATGGGGGTCCAATCGCCCGGCTTTTTGGCTTTCTTCTTGTTTTTTTTCTTTTCATCGTCGTCGTGCATGACAGGGCTCCTGGAGTGTGATCGTTTCCCAAGGCTATCTTAACATTATCAGGTCAAAAATCAATTTTTCCCTTGGACCGGCGCCGGCTCTTCCCCCTCGGCCAGGCCAGCCAGGAAAGCGTCCACCAAGTCCCGGTCCAGGCCGACGCCCCGCAACCCACGCAATATGGACGCGGCTTCTTCCGGGGTTTTGCCTTTCTGGTAATTCCGGTCCGTGGTCATGGCGTCGTAGCAATCAACCACGGCGATAATCCTGGCGCCCAAGGGAATCTCCTCCCCCTTGAGTCCCCGGGGGTAGCCGCGGCCGTCCAACCGTTCGTGGTGGGACAGGATATAGTCCGCCGCCGGCCCCAAAAAGTCGAGGCCTTGCACAATCCCGGCGCCTATGGCCGGATGCCGGTGAATCTCTTCCCATAACTCGGGGGAGGGGTTGGAATCCTCGTTCCGGAACAGCTTGTCCGAAAAACCGATCTTGCCGACGTCATGCAGCAGCCCGCCCAGGCGGACGAATTCGACGTCCCGCGGCGACAGCCCGGCGCGACGGGCCAGGCGGGCCGCGTAAACCGCCACTCGCTCCGCGTGCCCGCTGGATTCCTTGTCCCTGGCGCTCAAGGCCATGGCGATGGAAGTAACGGTCTGGACGATGTTTTCCCTCAACCTGTCATTGGCGACCCGGAGTTCCTCCACCAGCCCTTCCAGGCGAAGCTCCCGGACTTCCACCTTGACCATCATCATGGCCATGGCCTCGGCGGCCCGCCGCACCCACGACGAATGCGACGGCCCGGTGAACTCCATGATATCGACATTATAATTTCCCTTGGCCACGTCCTCGATTATCGCGATAAACCGATCGATGATCTTTTCCACAAGGGACCTCCCCAGCGGCTCGGTCCGGTCTGGTCACCGGGGCGAGGGTTTGTTGGTCGGTCGAAAAATCAGGAAGAACGGTCGGCCTTTTTCTTCGGGCCGGCTTTCACGACCTGGGACAGGTAGCTTACCAAACTTATTTTTTTACGAAAAACGGCGCCGGGATAGGTTTCGCCGCCGTTATAGAGGAAAGCCACCCGATCGAGGTCGCAGATGGATTTCTTGTCGCGGCCCCAGGAAGTGCTGACTTTGTCGATCAGCTCCCTCATGTGAAAGGCGGCCATGTACGTGGCCAGGGTCAGGTGGTCCTGCAACCGCGCCGGCACTCCGGGCGAGGGGAGGCCCTTCCGGGTCATGGACTTGATAATATAAGGCTTGGTGGGTTGATAAATCTGGAATGGACTGGCCGACATGGCGTGATCCCCCAGGATATTGGCGAAATAGCTTTCCTGGTGGGCGATGGAAACCATGAGGGTCAGGGGCACGCGAAAGATGCGGGCCGCGAAAAAAACATCCCGGGCCAACCGGTCGGAATACTCGTCCAGGTCGCCCACGTCCAGGATGATCACATCGGTCCGATTGGCCGTGAAAGACTTGACATTGGCCTTGATATACGGAGTCATGACCCGGACGAAGGTCGTCAGGTTCATCTCCTCGAGTTCCGGGGCGGGTTTCAAGCGCCCGGCGAATTCGGGCCCCTCGGCGTCCCGGGCGGCCACGTTCCGGCCGGCGTTGGCCAGGACCATTTCCAGGGCCTCCGCCGCCCCGGTTTGCTGCGCCAGGTAATCGGCGAACAGCCTGTCCCAGAAGCGACATTCCCCGGAAGACGTCAACCCCGCCAGCCGATACAGGTCCCGGGCCGCCTGGGGAGAAGGCGTCCGGCCGACAAACGCGGCGGCCACGTTCGGAAAGTGATTTTTCAATACTTCCAGGGCGCGGCCCACGTCCTTGAGCTTCACCAGGGGCGCGGGTTGATCGGGCTTGTACAGACGCCGAATCAATCCGTTGTATTCCTTGGGCTCCAACCCGTTCGCCGCGGCCAGGGAGTCCAGTTGCGCGCCGACCAGCTTTTCCACCTCGTCCAGGCCCTTGGCCTTTTCCCAGGGCAAAAGGGCGCCGACATCGAAAAGCCGGCCGAGCTCGGGATGGTAAAACGTCCCGGCGGTCATTTCTCCCGTGGGAATGGATGGTTTTTCCACTATTGCCGCCAAGTCGGGAGGCAACATCAGATCGGTCCGGGAAGCGGCGGCCTTCGAGGATTCCTGGGGGACCGAGACGACCATGGTCCCGGCCAGCAACAGGGATAAAAACCCCCGCCGGACCGATCGCCCGATCGCCTTTTGAAATTTTTCCCGGCCCAGGAACCGCATCCCGGACACGGACAAATCCTGGAGTCTCTGGGCCGCGATCACGGCCGCGTCCCGGAAGCCCCTTTCCCGGCTCAGTCGAACCAGGGCGTCCACGGCCTCGGGCCGGCCGCCCGCCTGGGCCATCACCCAAAAAAGAAGCCCCAACCGATCCTGGCGGCGCTCCAATTCCGCGGTCCGGGCTTGCTCGGCCTGTAGCCGCGCTTCCAGGGCGGCTATCTGGTCCGATTTGGCCCGGGACCGGGCCTGGAGCGACTCGACTATCTTGCGGGACTCCTCGGCCAGATGGAACAAGCCGGCCAGGGCGGCTTCCGACCGCCCGGTCTTGATCTGGTCCCGCCACTCGGCCGATTCCAGCCGACCGGCCTTGTCCCCGGCGTCCAGGCGCCAAGCCTCGGCTTCGGTCCGGGTCCGCGCCAGGATATCTTCCAGCTCCCGACTGGTCGCTTCCAACTCGGCCACGCGGTTCCCGGCCCCGGCCAGGGCCTCGCCGGTCAGGACCAGTTTTTCCTCGGCCCGCGCCAGGTCCGCGGTCAGCCGGGCCAAGTCCTTTTGCCTGGCCAGATCGACCCGCCGGGATGATTCGATTTTCTTGAGCAGCGCCTTTTCCCTGGCCGCGGCCCCGGCCAGGTCGGCCGCGGCGCCGGTCCAGGCGTTCCAGAAAAAGGACAAAACCGGAGTCAGTTCAGCCAGCCGGGATTTCAGGGCCGCGTTGCTCCGGGTCAAGTGTTCGTTTTCGAAAGCCAGGCCCTGGCGTTGTTCCAGGGAAGCCTGGAGCCGCTCCTTCAGGGCCTCGTTTTCCAGGGCCAGGACCTGGACCAGGGCGGCTTGAAATTCGGTTCCCGGCTGAACTTCCAGGGACGGGCCGGCCTGGGTCCGCGAGCCGATCCACAAGTGTATCCGCTCCATGAAAAAGGACAACAGGGGCAGAAGTTGGACCAGTTGTTCCCGCTGGTCCTGGATTTCCGGGGCCTGGCGCTTGACCAGGTTCATCTGATCCAGGCGCCGCGCTTCCTCTTCCTGCAATTCGAGGTTCAAGCGTCGAATTTTTTCCTTGGAAAGGTGGGCGAATTTGACCAGCCTGGACCTTTCGGCCAGAAGAATTCGTTCCCGGCGCCGGCTATCCTGGGCCAACAAGGTCAAGGCCCGGCCGAGCAGCAGCGACGCGCGCCCCGCCTCGTCCTTGGCCTTGGCCTCCCCGGCCAGGCTCATCTCGACCTTCCGGAGTTCAGCCCGATTCTTCTGAAATTCCCGTTCCAGCGCCTTGAGGCGCTCGGCCAGAAAATCGGCCTTTTCCCGGGCTTCCTCGAACCGACCCGTCAACTCATCCTCGCGGGCCTTGAATTCGCCGGCCAGGCGGTCTCGCTCGGCGGTCCGGGCGTCCAGTTCCCGGGCCAGGTTTTCCGCCGTCGCCTCCGCCTCGGCCTGTCCATGCTCCAAGACCGCGCTCCGGGCCTTCAGGGAAGCCAACGTCCGCTTATAGGCGGCCAGTTCCCGGGTCCGGGCGGCTTTTTGTTCCTTCAACCGGAATTCGAGTTCCCGGGCCTCGCCGGAAGCGGCCTCGACCTCCGCGGTCAGGCGCTGGGCTTCTTCCACATGGGCCCGATCCTTCTTCCGGTCCCACAGGTTCGTCAAGGCCAGGACCTGGGCCAGCCGGGCGGAAGTAAGTTGGGCTTTTTTCTTGTCCGCCGCCAACTCGGCCGCCAGAACGGTCAGGGCGCCAAGCTTTTCCTCGCTCTCCCGGCCTTTTTTAAGCAATTGCCCGGAAAAGGAATGCGACTCCCGCAGCGCCATGGCCAGGGACGCGGCCAAGGGCCAGGCTTCGTCCCGCAGTTGGGCCGACAAGGCCTCGGTCCGCTTCCCCGCCGCGCTCAACTCCCCGGCCAGGCGCTCCTTTTCCTCGGCCAGGCCGTCCAACCGACTTCGGGATTTAGCCAGCAGCCCGGTCAGCCGGGACTTGTCCTCTTCCAGCCGCCTCAAGCCTTCCAGGCTTTTTTGGTGTTCCTTTTCCAGCATCCGCAAGCGCCGGACCCCGCCCAGGACCTGACGAAAAATTGTCAACTGGTCGGGCAGCCGGACGAAAACCTCGTCCCGGCCCAGGGACGCCTTCACTAGTCCGAGTCGCTCCCCGACCTGGGCCGCGACGGGCTCCGGATTGACCGGACGCAGTCCGGGCGGCAGGATAAATTGGTCGTGAATCCGGGCCAGCCCGCTTTTCGAGTCCGCCAGCTTCCGCGAGGCGCCGACCGCTTCCACGGCGCCGCGACGCAGGCATTCGGATAAATAGCCGGAAGCGCCGATCAGCCCGGGGAGGACCGCCCAGGCCTGGGCCATTTGATCGAGCAGTTTTTCAACCAGCAGGGCCGCGCCTCTTTCCCAGGAAGCCAGGGCCCGCACCTCGGAAGACGCCTTTAAGGAAAATTCCCGCAACTCGTCGAATTTGTGGAACGCGGCCTCGGCCCGGGCCAGGGCTTCCTCCTGCTTCCCGGAAAGCTCCGCGACCGCGGCGCGCCCTTGTTCTTCCAGGCCGCGCCTCCTTTCCAGAATTTTTTCCACGCCGACCGACAATTCCCGATGGATATCCTTGGCCCGCCCCATTAACCCGTCGGCGCAAAGGGTCGCTTCATCCAACCGCCGACCCAGGGCCAGACCCTCGCCATAAACGGCGTCCAGGCCCTGGCGGGCTTCATCGACCGCCGGCCCCAACTTTTCCAGGGCTTCGATCGCCCCGGACCAGTCCCGGCCAAGCTGCTCCGCTTCGGCTCGCAGGCCCCGAATTCCGGCGAGGGACCCGGACCAATCGTGATTCACCCTGGTCTCGATTTTCCGACGCAAACCCTCGGCGGCGGAATAAAATAGGCGCAACTCCGCCTTCAACTCGGCCCACGCGCTCCGCATCCGCAAAACGTCCCCTTGCGCCGCCGTTAATTCCGCGACGCCTTGGCCGAGGGCGGACAGCCTTTCCGAAACGCGCCCGATATCGCCGAAGGCGGTCTCTTCCCGGCGACGTAGAATGTCCACCCTCGCGGTTAGGCGATCGAGCAGGAGCTTGCAACGGACCAGCTCCGAGGCTTGCTCGTTGAATTCGGCTCGCCTCCGGCATAACCCGGCCTTGGTCCGGTCGAATTTCAGGCCGGCGGTGTACAGTCGTTTTTTGCGGCGGGCCAGCAGGGGGCCGGAAGGCGGTTCGAGACCGGGGACTTTTTCAAATCTCCTGAAAAAATCCCGATGCTCCAGGAGCTCCTTTTCCAGTTTGGCCAAGTTGGGGCGAAAATGCTCTTCCAGGCGCGACAGACGCTTGCGCCGCGCGGCCAGATGGTCGGACCGGACTTGAAGCTGGGACGCGGCCGCGACCCGCCGGGGCTCGAGGGCCGCTCTTTCCGCCCGCCAGGTTTCCACCCCCCCCTGGAGCTTGCTCCGGTCCTGTTCCAGGCCCTGGATTTCTTCCCGAACCTTTTTCAGGGAATTTTCGATCTGAACGGCTGCGGCGTCAAGATCGTCCGGACAAAACGGCCAGGGCCCGGCCGGACGGGGCGTCCCGAAAAAACCGGACAGATCGGCCGCGCCCAGGACCTGGGAGGAATCGCCCGCGAGGGCCCCGAGCGGTCCGGAGGAACGAAGAACGACCCCGGGCAATCTTCCCCAGGACGAGAAGACGCCATGGATTTCCGCGGCCAGGGCCGCTATCCTGGCTAGGTCCGGGGCGGCCGATCTTTGTTTTGAATTCGGGCCGATCAAATCTTTTCCCATTCGCCGCCCGGAAACCGCGCCGGGCGCGTCTTGACGGTTTTACCATCGGGTAATGCCAAGCATCCCGCTGCAATATGTGATTCTACAAGAAAGTCGGTGAAAAGTCAATTAGTTAGTAAAACAGATCGCCAGCCGTCCTTTCCAGGGAGACCAAACCGGCGCCAATCGCAACCACTGGTATAAGCGATAACCAAAAGTACAAGATAAAGAATCTCGGCTCGGCCGCCGGCCCGCTTCTCCCGGCGAAACCCAAATAGGAACACGGAAAGGAAAAACTGCTTGACAAGGCCCGGCCGCTCCTGATAAAAAATAGGATTTTGAGTCCCGGGTAGTTTTTAAAACTCCCGGCTTCCTCGCCCTTTCACGGCGCCGATTGGCGAATAAAGTGAAAAGGGCCTCATGCCCGTGAGGAGGTAAATATGAAACCACGGCGTTACGAAACCTTGATACTGCTCGACCCGGATATTTCCCCGGAAGAGCAGGAAAAACTCAACGAAAAGTTGACCGGCATCATCGACTCGATGAAGGGCCGGGTGCTGAGGGTGGAGAACTGGGGTCGCCGCAGACTGGCATACCCGGTCCGCAAGCAGATGTACGGCATCTATGTCCTTCTCGATTTCATGGGTGGACCTGAACTTCAAGCCGAGATCGATCGCAATCTGCGCATCGAGGAAGCGGTGAGCAAGCATCTCACCCTGATCCTGGAAAAAGACTTCTCCGAGGAAAGGTACGAAGCGGAACTGGAAAGACTCCAGGCGGAAAAAGCGGCTCGCGAAGCCGCGCTGCAGGAATCCGACTCCGAACCATTAGGCCCGACGGGCCGTTTCGGCGACCAGGATGAGGGCGACAACGAAGATGAAGACGAGGATTCCGACGAAGATTACTCTTCATCTTCAAGATAGTTCACCACCACCAAGAAGAAAAAATCAGGAGAAAGAACGATGAATCCTCGTCGCGGAAAAAAGAGAAAGCCGTTCCACCGCCGGAAGGTCTGCCGCTTTTGCGCTGAACATACCACCCATATAGACTTCAAGGACATCAGGGTCCTCAGGAATTTCGTCACCGAGCGGGGCAAGATTATTCCCCGCCGGATATCGGGCAATTGCGCCAGGCATCAACGCTTGCTGACCACGGCCATCAAGAGGGCCCGGACCATGGCCCTGATGCCCTACACGGCCTTGTCTCCCAGCAGCATGTAACCGGACCGCCCTTTTTTGGATCGAAAATCCGGCCCGGTCGGGAATCCGATCCGGGCCGGGGGAAAAAAGCCATGACCCAAGGTCCCGCCACGCCAGGACCAGCGCCGGCCGTCCTCGGCGTCCTACGCGAACCAAGCTTGTGGTTGGCGGCCGGGGCGACGACGGTCTTGTTCCTGGCGATCATGATCGTTCCGCTGTTCGGGATATTCATGGGGACCTTCACTCCGGTCCCCCTGATAATATCCTATCGCGCCCGGGGCAGGTTGTTCGGGCTGGCCACCGGCGGAGCGGCCCTGGTGTTGGTTGGAGCTTTTTACCTGCTGTCGGGCAGTCCCCTCGGCGTCCTGGTCTTCCTGGAATATTGCATCCTAGGGGTCGTCCTGGGGGAAGGCATGCTCCGCGGGCTGCCCCCCGGACGGCTGGTCGGACTTGGCGCCGGGGCGGTCATCGCCTTCGGCTTGGTCTTGTTGGTGGCGACTTCCTCCGGGGAAGGAGAAGGGCCTTTTTCGCGCGGCAAGAGCATCGTGGAAAGGCAGGTTCGGGAATCCCTGCAATTGTACGACGAAGTTGTTTCCGGTTCCGCGGCGCCGGACCGCCTGCCCCCCGGCCGGAACCCGGACGACGACCTCCCGGCCGAAAGCCGGACCGAGAGCCCCTTCCCGGACTCAAACGACGCCGGGATCATGGACGCCGGAACGCCCGACGCCAGAATCGAACCGCTGGTGGAAGGACTGATTCGGGTTTTCCCGAGTCTCATGGTCATGGGGACCGTGCTGGTGTCGTGGGCCAATTTCCTGATGACCAGGATGTTCCTGACGAGACGGGGCGTGACTTTGCCGGATCAGCCCAACCTCAAAAACTGGCAGGCCCCCGAGCACTTGGTTTGGCCCTTGATCGGCTCCGGCTTCGCCCTGTTTTTGTTTTCCGGCGCCGTCTCCTCGCTGGGGCTCAACGGCTTGATTATTCTCGGCCTGGTCTACTTCTTCCAGGGCCTGGCCATTGTGGCCTTTTGGCTGGACCGGAAAAAAGCGCCCCGCTTTTTTCGCGTCCTGACCTACACTCTAATCGCCTTGCAGCAATACCTGACCTTGGGCGTGGCGCTGCTGGGCCTGTTCGATATGTGGCTCGACTTCAGAAAACTAAAGACCATAACCGGAGGCGGCGCCGAGTAACCATGCTCCCCGCGCCGGTTCATTCAGGAGGAAATATACCATGCAAGTTATCCTGACCCAGGACGTGGACTCCCTGGGCCTGACCGGGCAGGTGGTCGAAGTCAAGAGAGGCTTCGCCCGCAACATGCTCATTCCGGCCCATCTGGCCCTGCAAGCTAACGCGACCAACCTCAAGAGGCTGGAAAAAGAGCGGGCGACCTTCGAGGAACGGTCCAAGAAGGAAAAGGATCGGGCCAGGGACCTGGCCGCCCAGTTGAAAGCCGTGCGGCTCACCATCGCCCAGAAAGCCGGCGAGAAAGATAAGCTGTATGGTTCCGTCACCACCATGGACCTGGCCGCGGCCCTGGCCGAAAAAGGCTTCGACCTCGACCGGCGCAAGATCAAGTTGTCCGAGCCGATCAAGACCTTGGGCGATTTCGAGATTACGGTCAAGCTTCACGGCGAGGTAACGGCCGCCGTGAAGGTTTCGGTGGTTCGGGCCGAATAGGAGGTCCTTGACCGAAACCAGGAAAACAAGGGGCGCCGCCCCCAAGGCGGACAACCTCAAGATTCCGCCCCAGAGCCTGGAAGCAGAACAAGCCCTACTGGGAGCCGTCTTCCTGGACGACACGGCCCTGCCCCGGGTTCTGGAAACGCGGATCAAGCCGGAAGATTTTTACCGCGAAGCCCACGGTTTGATAATGGGCGCCATGAGCGACCTCTTCGATCGGGGGGAGCCCGTGGACCTGATCACCGTGGGCGAGTCCCTCCGGACCAAGGGCGCCCTGGAAAAAGTCGGCGGGATGGCTTATCTGTCCGAACTCGCCGACGCTTCCGGCACTTCCGCCAACGTCGAACATTACGCCCGCATCGTCCGGGACCGGTCCACGCTCCGCCGCCTCATTTCCACGTCCGCGCAAATCAACCAGGAATGCTTCGCCCCCAGCATCGAGGTGGCCCAAATCCTCGACCAGGCCGAGTCCTCCATCTTCGCCATTCGCGAGGGTCGGGACCTGAAATCCGTTCAGGCCATCAAGGGGCTGCTGGTCCAGACCATCGGCAATATCGAGGCCTTGATGCGCCGCAGCGGCGGCATTACCGGCATTCCCAGCGGGTACAAGGACCTGGACGACATGACCGGCGGACTCCAGAAATCGGACCTCATCATCCTGGCCGGCCGCCCCTCCATGGGCAAGACCGCCTTCGCCCTGAACATGGCCTGCCAGACCGCCATACCCGAGGAACGGGATGAAAAGGGCGGAGACCCTTTCGCCGTGGCCTTTTTTTCCCTGGAAATGTCCACGGACCAGGTCCTGCTCCGGCTTCTCTGCTCCCTTAGCGGACTGAACCTGCGCGACGTGCGCACCGGCCGGCTCCGGGAAAAGGACATGGTCGACCTCACCCACGCCGCGTCCAAGCTGAGCGAGGCCCCCATCTACGTCGACGACACCGCGGCCCTCGGCGTCCTGGAAATGCGGGCCAAGGCCCGGCGACTCAAAAGCCAACTCGCCACCCAGGGCCATGACCTGGGAATGGTCATTGTGGACTACTTACAGTTGATGCGCGGCAACAGCCGGACCGATTCCCGGGAACAGGAAATATCAGAAATCAGCCGGTCCCTCAAGGCCCTGGCCAAGGAGCTCCACGTCCCGGTGGTGGCCTTGTCCCAGCTCAACCGGCGGGTGGAGGAACGTCCCAACAAACGGCCGCAGTTGGCCGACCTCCGGGAATCCGGCGCCATCGAGCAGGACGCCGACGTCATCGCCTTCGTCTACCGGGAAGAAGTCTACAAACCGGACAACGAGGAACTCAAGGGCCGGGCCGAGCTGATAATCGGCAAGCAGCGCAACGGCCCCATCGGCACGGTGAACCTCGCCTTCCTGCATCAATCCGCCCGGTTCCGGTCCAGTTCCTTCCGGGACGACGGCTATTATTGATCCCCATCCCAACCGACATGACCGCGGGCCATGTCGGTCACAACAGCCAATGAAAATGCCCTTCGGGCATTTTCATACAAAACCCACGAGGTGATACGAACATTAGCAACATAGAAGGTAACATCCAAGGCCTGAAACCCAGCCAGCTCGACCGGCTGAAAAAGCTTTACCGCCGCAGGATTCCCGCCGGCCAGACGGTCACCCTGGACTTGTCCCGGGAACTGAGCGAACTATCGGTGGAACTAGGCCGCCAGATCGGAATCATGGTCGATCGGGCCGGGCTGGTGGACCTGGTGGTGGTCGGGGGAGGCAAGGGCCTGGAATTACCGGGCCTGAGCCGGCTGCGGGGGTCCCTGACCCGTCTCAAGGGCCTGCGCCTGATTCACACCCACCTGGGGGGGGAAGAAATCGACCAGGACGACCTCAACGACCTGGCCCTGTTGCGCCTGGACATGGTCGTGGCGTTGTCGGCGTCCGACGACGAACATCCGCCCGCCGTGGAAGTCGCCTATCTGTCGCCCTCGAGCCGGGAAGGCGAAAGCGTAACCCGGATCAAGGCCGTCCACGCCGGCGCCCTGGATTTCGATTTCTCCGAGCTGATTTTTTCCCTGGAAGAGGAATTCAATCGCCGGCAACGGGACGCCCAAGGCGCCCGCGGCCGGGACCGCGCGATCCTGATCAACGCCCTGCCGGTTTCCCGGGCCGAGGCGGAAGAACGGCTGGCCGAGTTGGCCGAGCTGGCCGACACGGCCGGTCTCGAAGTCGCCGACTCCTTCTTTTTCCGGCCCCGGGGCGGGAAGTCCCAGCACGTGCTCAGCCAGGACCGCATCCGCGGCCTGAACATCATCGCCCTGCAAACCGGCGTGGACCTGCTGATTTTCGACCAGGACCTCGCCCCGTCCCAGATCGGCCGGCTCGCCGACCTGACCCAACTGAAAATCATCGACCGCACCCAGTTGATCCTGGATATTTTCGCGCGGCGAGCCCAGACCCGGGAAGGGAAGCTTCAGGTGGAACTGGCCCAGTTAAGCTATCTCATGCCCCGCCTCGGCTCCCGCGACGACTCCCTGTCCCGCCTGACCGGCGGCATCGGGGCCAGGGGGCCCGGCGAAACCAAGTTGGAAATCGACCGCCGGCGGGCCCGGGACAGAATGACCAGGTTGAAAAAGGAACTGGAAACCATCAAGGGCCAGCGGGAGCGCCGCAGGGCCGGGCGGGCCAAGGCCGGCCTGCCCATCGTGTCCATCGTCGGGTACACCAACGCCGGAAAATCGACCCTGCTCAACAGCCTGACCAGAAGCGAGGTCCTGGCCGAGGACCGTCTGTTCGCCACCCTCGACCCCACCACCCGGCGCTTGAAATTCCCCCAAGACCGGTCGATCGTCATCACCGACACCGTGGGGTTTATCCGGGACCTGCCTCCCGACCTGATCGAGGCGTTCGCCGCCACCCTGGAGGAATTATCCGGCGCGGACCTGCTCATCCACCTCATGGACGCGTCCTCGACTCAACTGGAACAACAGATTTCCACCGTGGAAAAACTCCTCGATGACCTGGAACTGAGCAAGACCCCGACGTTGAAGGTCTTCAATAAAATAGACCTGATCGACCCCGAGACCGTCGACAACCTGGCCCGGCGGCACGGCGGCATCCCGGTGTCGGCCCTGGACCCCGCGACCTTCCCCCCCCTCATCCAGGCCATCGCCCTCAAGCTGGGTTGGTCGGACCCCGCGGACCAGTGGAAATAATACTTTTCGAGCCGGAAATACCGCCCAATACCGGAAACATCGCCCGACTCTGCGCCGCGGCCGGAGTCAGGCTCCATCTGATAGAACCGCTGGGTTTTTCCCTGGACGACAAACACCTCAAACGGGCGGGACTGGACTACTGGCCGGCGGTCGACGTGGCGGTCTGGCCGGACTGGGACTCGTTCGCCCGGGGCCCGAACGGCCCACGGCTGGTTTTCACCTCGGCCCGACGGGGACGGCCCTTGCACCGCTTTAACTTTCAGGCTGGGGACGGCCTGGTTTTCGGCCCGGAAACAAGAGGCCTGCCGCCGGAAATCCTCGACCGTCACCCTGACCGGATCGTCAACATCCCCATGGTCGGACCGGTCAGAAGCCTCAATCTTTCCACCGCCGCCGGCATAGTCCTGTACGAGGCCCTACGCCAGGCCGGCGAGCTTGACGACTGGACGACAAGGTCCTGACCCCGGGCTTTCCCCCCCCGGCCTCACACCCCCAGCCCCAGGACCCGCCCGATCGTCGCGACGGCCAGGCAGACCAAATACGCCGACACGGTGGTGTAGGTCATGGCGAACAAGGCCCAGCGCCAACCGGCTTCCCGGCCGATGGTCGCCAGGGTGACCGAGCAGGGTGAATACATCATCACGAACAACATCATAACCAAGCCGGTCAGGGGGTTCCACCCCGGCTCCCGGGCCAGGCGGCTGGACAGGGATTCCTCCGCGGCGTCCACCCCGCCGCCGAGGGAATAGGCCGTGCCCAGGGTGGAAACCACGACTTCCTTGGCCGCGAAGCCTCCCACCAGGGCGATGTTGGCGCGCCAATCAAACCCCAGGGGCCGGCTCACCCCTTCCAGGGCGATCCCCAGGCGTCCGGCGGCGGAATAACGCAGCCCCGCCAGGCCCTGGGCCTCGGCCAGGACGGCCAGGCTTTTCCGGCGCTCCAGATACGCTTCCGCGACCGGCAGGTATTCCCGCAGCTCCGCCGGGACGTCCTTTTGAGCGGCCAGCCGCCTGGCCGTCCCGACCAGGCGGGCCAGGGCGTCTTGACTCCCGGGAATTCCGCCGGCCCCCTCCCCGGCCCGGAACAACTCGTCCGCTTTTTTAAGGTTATCCCCGTCGGCGAGGTAGGGTCCGGCCGGCCCCCCGAGGAACCCGGCCTCGATGGCCTGGCGTTGGTGCTCGAAAACGCCGGTCAGGTCATCCGGCAAGCCCGGGTAGGTCATCATGGCCCAGATGACGATGGACACCCCCAAAATAACCGTGCCCGCCTTTTTCAGGTAATCCCAGACCCGTTCCCAGGAATGAATGAACAGGCCCCGGAGGGTCGGCAGGCGGTACGGCGGAAGTTCCATGACAAAGGGTGTGTGGTCGCCCCGCAGGATCGTCCACCGCAAGATTCGGGCCGCCAGCAGGGCCATGACCCAGGCGACCAGGGTCAGGATAAACAGCATCCGGGCCTGGTGGCGGGGAAAAAAGGCCGCGATAAAAATCAGGAACACCGGCAGCTTGGCGCCGCAATTCATTAAGGGCGTCACCAGGATGGTGGCCAGCCGTTCCTGGGGGTCGCGCAAGGTCCGGGCCGCCATGACCCCCGGCACGGCGCACCCGCCGGAAATGCCTCCGCCCACCATCAGGGCCAACACCGAATTGCCGTGCAGACCGAAGGTCCGCAGCACGCGGTCCAAAATAAAGGCGATGCGGGCCATGTACCCGGAATCCTCCAGCACGGCTATGGCGAAAAACATGAAGGCGATCAAGGGCACGAACCCGACCACCCCGCCCACTCCGTCTATGATCCCCGAAGCCAGCAGGGACCGGACCGGGCCCTCGGGCAGGGAAGCCCGGACCAGGCCGGACAGCCAGGAAAAAAACGCCTCCAGGCACGCCACCGGCAGTTCGCTGACCCAGAAAGTGAATTGGTACACTCCGTAAAGCACAAACAGAAGAACCAGGGGGCCGAGCAGCCGGTTCAAAACCACCAGGTCGATCCGGTCGGACAGGGTGAACCGGATATCCCGCACCGCGGCGACCGTCTGCTTGGTCACCGAAGTGATGAAGCCGTACCGGTGGTCGGCGATGACGCCCTCCGGCTCGTCATCCACGGTGGACCGCAGGTGTCGGGCCACTTCCAGGACTATTTCCCTGACCTTGGTCGCGACCCGAGGGTTCGTCCCCAGGACCGTCATGACCTCCGAATCGCCCTCCAGGGCCTTGACCGCCAACCAGCGGGGGGATATCAGGCCCGGATCGAAGCTATTTTCCTCGAACACGCGACAAATTTCGGAAATCCTGAGGTCCAGGTCCCGACCGTAGCGCAGCCTCTTGGGCTCCCAGGCCGGACCCTTTTCCGCGGTGCGGACCACCGCGTCCAACAGCCGGTCCATGCCCTTGCCGCCCCGGGCCACGGTCGGAACGACTTCCACCCCCAGCAACCCGGACAGCTTTTCCACGTCGATCCTGAGGCCGCGCTGTTCGGCCATATCCATCATGTTCAGGGCGATGACCACCGGCACGCCGATTTCCATGAACTGCACGGCCAGATAGAGGTTCCTCTCCAGGTTGGCCGCGTCGACCACGTCGACCACCAGGTCCGGACGTTCCTCCAGGATGAACCGCCGCGCCGCCAACTCCTCCAGGGAATAGGCGGTGAGGGAATAGGTCCCGGGCAGGTCCACGACCTCGATTTCCACGCCGCCATGGTTGACCCGGCCGGTTTTCTTTTCCACGGTCACCCCGGGGTAATTGCCCACGTGGGCCCTGGCCCCGGTCAAGCGGTTGAAGAGGCTGGTCTTTCCCGCGTTAGGGTTTCCAGCCAGGGCTATGGTTATTTTTTTTTCCATTAAAAGCGGTTCTCCGGAAATATCAGCGGGAAACGTCCACTTCGATTAATTCGGCCTCGTTGTCGCGCAAGGTGAGGTTGGCCCCCCGGACCTTGATATTGACCGGATCGTAGAGCGGCGCCCGGCCCTGGACCTCGATGGTCGTGCCCGGCGCCAGGCCCATGTCGCGTAGTCGGCGAGAAATCTCCCCCACGCCGCGGACCTTGACAATGACGCCTTTTTCATGGGCTTGCATATTTCGGAGGGACACGACCGGCATATTTGCTCTCCTTGTCTAGGCCGCGCTGGCAATTGATTCTCACTCGCAATAACGAAGCGAGCCCGTCTTCCTCCTTTTACCTGAAAATCACCGGAATGCCAAGCGATTCACACCTGAAGCGGCGGCGAGGCGCTATCGAGGGACGAGGGCGGGCGAAATAAAACTCGATATATTGATTCACCGGTCAAGGATGGCGAACCGAAGCGAGGTTGAACCTGCCGCTGTCCCCGGCTTTGCGCCCCGGTCTACGTTTGGTGAAAATAGCCGGTAGGACGGGCTTCGCCACAACCGCGACCAGGCCGACTAGCGGTTCCGAATTGAGT
>JAZDGM010000236.1:0-8172 GCA_043806915.1 Pseudomonadota bacterium
TTATGGGCTGGGGCGGGGCGCTACATCTCTAGAGTGAGGAAGCTGGAGCTTCCCTGGCCGAGGTTCCCAAGCTAGAGCTTGGGAACCAGCCTTAACGTCCTGTTTCGAGGGCGGAAAGGGCGGGCGTCCATGCCCGCCCGAAAAGGTCCGGGGCGCTTGGAATTGCTTGGCTCGGCCCGCCAGCCCGGGTGAACCAAGGCCCCCCGCCCCAACCCTCTCCCCCGAGTTGGGGGCGAGGGAGAAAAGGCGCGGGAAAATTGGCTGGTCCGGCGCGGTGAATAAGGCGCGGGGTGGGGCCGCGGCTGCTGATATCAAAAATATCAGTTTGAATTCACCGTGTTGTCTCCACCCGCCCCTTCTCCCGGAAGCCAACCGACCCGTCCGGTTTCTTTACGGAGCGTAAAAATATTTTAACGGCCGGGCTTCCCGGGGCCGCGCCCGATCCGGCCCCGGACCCCAACTTCTTATTCCCCCAGGGCCTTGAGCCTTCCGTGCGATTTAGGCGCCGAATATGCAAAGTATCCACATGGGCGGGCGACCACCCTCAACAAACACTCCAAACCAAGGGGATCGATATGGTCAAGGTATTGGTCTTGGACGACTATCGTCTCGGACGGCGGCTCCTGGCCGACGAACTGACCGACGAAGGTTACGAAGTGGTGGAAAACGAAGCCGTGGGCGCGGCCCTGAACTTGATTCAAGCGGAGCGTCCCGATCTGTTGGTCATGGAAATTCGCGCTCCGTACGGGGATTTTTTACCGTTGGTTTACGACATCAAAAAGCACCACGAGGACTTGCCCGTCATCATCTGGACTTGCCTGGCCGAGTCGAAAAACGACCCGCGGGTTCGAGCCGCCGATTATTTCGTCCTGAAGAGTTCCAGCCTGACGGAAATAAAAAAGAGCCTGCGTCGGGCCGTCAAAAATCTAACCCGCCTCCACGGAGGCATCCTGGAAGGAGCTCCCTGCCCCTGCCAGTTTCAGGGTTTTTTATAAAATTCCTCGCGGCCGACGCGGCTCCCCAACCGGGTCCCGGCGCCCCCACGGCCCCGACCCGGGCTTAATCCTTTTCCATGGCCGTCCCCCAGTCGTACTGCCTTTTGACGTACTTTAAAATAAGGGAGGATTCCGTCCCGACCACTCCGTCGATTTTGTAAATCTTCTCGAAGAGCAGATCGTTCAGTTCATCGATGGACCGCGCCACGAACTCGGTGTAAATATCGGTGTCGCCGGTGGCGTTGATGATGAACCAGATGGGCTTGAGCTTGCTCAGTTCCCGGGTCACCTTCTCGATCTTCTTGGTATCCACCTTTATCCGGATGATGCCCACCGCCTTGAAACCCAGTTTCAAGGGGTTGCTGACCGCGACTATCTGGATGAACCCGTCGTCGATCAGGCGGCTGAGCCGGACCCTGACCGTGGCCTCGGAAATTCCCAGGGCCTTGGCTATCTCCGTATTGGGAATCCGCCCGTCCTTCTGCAACAAGCGAATCATTTCACAATCAATTTTGTCGAGCGTCTTCTTCCGCTTCTTCGGTCGAACTTCCGTCATCTCCCTCGCCTCGCTTTTCGAAATCCGTGCGTCGTGAAGTCTATATTTATATCCCGGACCAGGTCAAGTGGGCCGGTCCTGGTTTTCCACCGGTTCGGCCGAAAAAAATTCCGTCGGCGCGGAAAATTTAATCGAAAATCGCCATTTATTAGCTAAATATTTGGTATATTCGCATAATATTTTGTTATTGAATCCATAAATCGATGAAAACTCATTGACATTACAATAAAGTCGCGCTACTTTTCGATACAGGCAAGAAAACCGTGGCCAAGAATCCTGATAAAGGATATTTTAAGAGCAATATCGTCAGATAATAACCATTCGGGAGCTCGGTTAGGGAAACCGGGCGCCAAGCGCCCCGCCGAACGGCGACGGTCGCCCAGAACCGGAAAGACGCCGACCAAAACCAACCGTCACGCCTCCCTGGGAGGCCGGAAGAGGGAAAAATGAAGAGCATGGAAGAAAGAGTCAAGGAGATCGCCAAGAGAACTTTCGGCACCTGGAACAGACAGAAGGCCTGGAACGCGCCCCTGATGGTGGTCGACGCGGAAGGCGTCTTCTTTTACGACGACAAGGGCAAGCCCTATCTGGACTTTTCCTCGCAGTTGATGTGTTCCAACCTCGGCCATAAGAACAAGGCCATTATCGAGGCCATCGTCAAGCAGGCGGAAAAGCTGCCCTACGCGGCCCCCGGCTTCACCACGGAAGCGGCGGAGGCGGCCGTGGAAGCCCTCAAGACGGTCCTGCCCTCCAACCTGACCAAGTTCATGTTTTGCACCAGCGGGACCGAGGCCAACGACGGCGCCGTGGTCATGACCCGGTTGTCCAAGGCCCCGGCCTACAAAATCATTTCCCGGTACCATTCCTACCACGGCGCGACCTCGGCCGGCATGGCCCTGACCGGAGACCCCCGGCGCTGGCCCGTGGAAAAGGTCCGGTACACCATTGACGGCGTCCGCTTCGCCCCGGACTGCTACTGCTACCGTTGCCCCTTCGACTTATCCTACCCCTCCTGCCAGGTCCAGTGCGCCCGCTACTTGGACTACATGCTGAAGGAGGAAGGCAACGTGGCCGCGGTCTTTGTCGAGCCCATCGTGGGCACCAACGGCCGACTGGTCCCGCCGCCCGAGTATTTTCCCCTGGTCAGGGAAATCTGCGACCGGAACAACGTCCTGCTGATCGCGGACGAGGTCATGACCGGTTGGTTCCGGACCGGACCGGCCTTCGCCATGGACCTCTGGAACGTCCAGCCCGACATCATGACCACGGCCAAGGGTTGCACCGGCGCCTATACGCCGGTGGGCATAACCGCGGCCTCGGCCAAGGTTTCCGAGTTTTTCCAGGAAGAATTCTTCTGCCACGGCCACACCTACGCCTATCATCCCCTGGCCTTGTCCGCCGTGCCCCCGGCCGCGGCCGAGTACGAACGCTTGAACGCCTCCGGCTTGCCCCAGCGGGTTTCGGCCCACCTCAAGGCCAAATTGTATGAACTGGCCGACCGTCACGCCTCCGTCGGAGACGTCCGGGGCGTCGGCCATTTCTTCGCCCTGGAACTGGTCAAAAACCGGAAAACCAAGGAAGCCTTCAACGTCAAACCCGACAAGATATCCGGAGCGCCCCTGATGACGGGCAAGGTCGCGGCCGAGGCCATGAAGAACGGCCTTTATCTCTCGGCCTGGATCGACACCCTGGTTATCGCTCCGCCCTTGATCATCACCGAGGACCAGGTGGACCAGGCCATCGCCGTTCTGGACAAATGCCTGGAAATCGCCGACCGGGAAGCCGACGCCGCCGGCCTGCCCGTTTCCAGAAGCTCCGAGTTCGCGGCCCGCTGAGCCCTGAACGGTCCTTCGTCCCGACTGCGAACCTGGCGGCCGGGACGACCCGCCAAGGGGGACGAGCCTCGTCGCCTGTTCAGGCTTGCCAGTGGGGCGGCCGGCAGCCCAGGGCGCCGCAGACCGCCGCGCCCATGAACCGTTCCACCTCGATGGAAGCCGCGGTCAGTTCGGTCGTCGACGTTTTTTTCCCCTCCAGGGCCCGGACGCTTCGCACCAGGATGTCCACGGCCGCGTCCCGGGGAATCTTACCCGTGTCGATCACCAGGTCGAACAGGTCCATCCCTTCCCAGGGAACATGGTAGGCGGACTCCACGAACCCCGCGCGCACCCGGTCCCGTTCCTGGAGCAGCAGCTCCGCCTCGTCCCTCTCGGTCAGGTCTTCCCTGATCATCATGTTGTCCAGGCGGTCCGGAAAAGGGGCCTTGATCCGGACATTGAGGACGTCGACGTACCGGCCCAGCACGGCGAACCCGGCTCGCCCCAAAATCACCACGTTTCCGTGCCTGGCCAGGGCCCGCATGACCTCGTTTAGATTGGCCACGGTCTGGCGGCGGAGTCCATCGAACTGGTCCCAAAACCCCGGCGCCTTGTCGTACGTGGCGGACAGGGGGATGAAGCCGTACTGATGAAAGGCTTTTTCAATAAGGTTTTTATCCGCTAGCGCATACCCCAGGGCCTTGGCCGCCTCGCGGCCGATGTCCGCTCCTCCGCAGGCTTCTTCCCGGGAAATGGTCAGGACCGCCATATCACGCCTCCTTGGAACGCTTTTTTAACCATCACGACCAACCGAATAACCGGAAACCGGGCGAGAAAAACAGACGACGTCCGTCAGCCGCTCCCGCCGGTTTAAAGGAAGTTTTTCCGCGCCTCGAACAAGTGTACGCCACGCCCCAAGGTAAATCATGGTTTCCTGGAAAATTTTCCTTTCCCCGCCGCCGGGACTCCGAGCGGCCCTCGCCCTCCGGCGCTTGGGAAATGAAATGTTTTCTGGTATAATCGTTTCGATCCAGCAGGCCGGCCCGACCCGAAACAGGAAATTCTTCCCCGGGGGAAGCTCCGGCCTTTTATTCGCTAACTCCCATGCGTCCTGGACGCCGGGTGGGCCGAGCCGGCCCGGGCGGCGACGGGAGGGCCGGGACAGGAGGGACAAATGACCAATTTCGCTCAAAGCAGCACCAAGTTGACCACCTTCTACCAAATGGTTCCCAAAACCGATCTCCACCAGGACCTGATGGTTTATTCCCGCTGGAAAAAACCGGTCTTGATAATTCCCGCCCTGGCCACCGAGTTTTCCGATCCCGCCAACCGCCCGGTGTTTGAAAACATCATCCACGAGCTTCGTCGGGCCAGGTATCTGTCGAAAATCATCATCGGCGTGGATAATGGGTCCGAGCAAGACATTCATCTGCTGCGGGACATTCTCGTCAACCAAGGGGTTCGCGAATTCTTCATCCAATGGAACGACGGCCCTGGTTTCTCGGCCCTTTATCGACGGCTGGAGAGCGTCGGGGTGGACTTGTCGGTCCGGGGCAAGGGCCGCAATCTGTTCATGGGTTTCGGCGCGGCCATCGCCCTGGGCGCCACTTCCGTGGGTCTTTTGGACGCCGATATCAAGACCTTTGAAAAGGGCCAGCTTGACCGCCTGTTTTACCCGGTCCTGGTCCTGAACTATCAGTTTTCCAAGGCCTATTACGCCCGCTGGGACGGCAGGAAAATGTACGGTCGCGTCAAAAGGCTTTTGCTCGACCCCCTGCTCCTGGCCCTGAAAAGGAAATTCACCGAAAGCCGCGAGGAAAAAATGCTGCGCTTGATAGACTTCCTGCTGTCCTTCAACTACCAGTTGTCCGGGGAAGTCGTCATGGATATCAGCCTGCTCAAGCGGTTGCGGTACGCTTCCCACTGGGGCATAGAGATATTCACCCTAATCGAGGCCTGGCGGAAGGCCAATCAGGTGGCCCAGGTGGAGTTCACCACCGGGGCGTTCGATCACAAGCACCAGGAACTTTCCCCGGAGGACGCCAAGTCGGGTCTGAACAAGATGGCCGTGGACATCGTCACGACCCTGTTCAAGGCCCTGATTATCGAGGAAGGCCTCGAATTTTCCGACCACTTTTTCCGGGACCTCGCCGTGACCTACACTTCCATCGCCGAGGAACTGATCAAGAAGTATTCCGACAACGCCCGGTTCAACGGGCTGGACTACGACCGCGACCAGGAGGAAGCCACGGTGAACAAGGTCTTCGCCCAGGCCGTCCTGTTCGCCGGGTTCATCCTGGAATCGCCGCAGCATGTCGCCGAAAACATCATCCGTTTCGTCTCGTCCCACGACGAATTCCAACCCTTCCTGGAAAAGGGATTTCTCGGCACGGTCATGGCCGTGGAGGAGCGCCTGCGCAAGCAAGTCTTTATCGAGGCCGAGCTCCCGACCTGGGAACGCGTCCAGGAAAAGGACCCGGACATCATCAAGGCCATCATCGATGTAATAGAAGAAGAAAAAGTTCTATACGGGCCCGCGGCCGGTAAAAGGCGCCACTGATCGTTAAAAGGAAACCAGGCATGGTCGCTTCCTTGGACAAAGTCAGGGATTTTTTGAAAAAGCGGCCCCCGTTCGCCTATCTCCCGGAAACCGCCCTGGACCGGCTCGCGGTCCGGTTGAAGATGGAATACTTTCCGAAAGGGGAGGTCTTTATCCACGCCGGGGAAGGCCGGCTGGATCATCTCTACCTAATCAGCCAGGGCGCCGCGAAACTGTACACCCTGGAAGGAAGGGACGAGACCCTGGTCGACCTCCGGGCCGAGGGGGACATGGTCGGGGCCGCCGCACTGATCGAGAACGCGCCGCCGCAATTCAACGCCGCCGCCATGGAAGACGTCATCTGCTACCTGGTTCCCCAGCGGGACTTCCTGGACCTGGCCGAGGAATACCCCCAATTCAGGGTTTTTTCCTCCCACATTGTTTCCGGCCAGTCCCCGGGGCGCCCGCCGGACCAGGGGTTTTACGGCGCTTCCCAGGGCGAGGAGGCCATGTGCACCACCACCGTCGGGCAGGCCGTCCGCCGACCTCCGGTCCATTGCCCTCCCTGGACCCCCATTCGGGAAGCAGCGGCGGTCATGACCCGGGAAGAGGTCAGTTCCATGGTGGTGGTCGACGAGGACCTGCGGCCCCTGGGCATCCTGACCCACAAGGACCTGACCCGCTTCATCGCCGGCCCGTCCCCCGACCCGGGCCGGCCGGTGGAGGAAATAATGCACCGCGGGGCCGTCTCGATCCCCCTGGACCAATTGTGCCTCGAGGCCTCCCTGATCCTGGGTCGACGCAATATTCACCACTTGCCGGTTCTCGAACAAGGGCGCTTGACCGGAGTCATCACCCTGCACGACCTCCTGTTGTTGCAGGGCGCCACGCCGGCTTCCATTGTCAAGGACATCGAGACCGCCGCCGGCCTGGAACGGCTGGCCTTGGTCCAGCACGTCCTGGACCGCCTGGTGGAAGTCCTGGTCCGCCAGGGCCTCGGTCCGGCCGGGTTGCAGGAAGTCATCACCCTGATCAACGACCGCCTGACCCGACGTCTCATTCAGCTTTCCCTGGTCGAAATGGAACAAGGCGGCTGGGGCCCCCCTCCGGTCGCCTGGGCCTGGGTGGGCGTGGGCAGCGCGGGCCGGCTCGAACAGATCATGAGAACCGACCACGATTGCGCCATTGTTTACGAAGACCCGCCCCCGGACCTCGCCGCGAAGACCAACGACTATTTTCTCGACCTGGCGGGAAAGGTCGTCTCCGCTCTCGAAAGATGCGGGTTTCCTCGTTGCCGGGACAAAAACATGGCTGACAATCCCTATTGGACCAGGCCGGTTTCAGCCTGGCTGGAATTTTTCCGGGCTCTCTTTCGATCGCCCTCCGCGGATAACCTGCCCTCGGCGGCCCTGCTTTTCGATTCCAGGGTGATATACGGGCGGGAAGACATCGTCCACCAAGTCATGCGCCTGGTCAGGACGGAACTTCTGACCGCCCGCCCCTTTTTGACCCAAATGGCCGCCGCCTCGTTGCGGACCAAACCCCCCCTGGGCTTCTTCCGTCAATTCGTGGTGGAACGGTCCGGAGACCAAAAAAAACGGCTCGACCTGAAATCCTGCGGTCTGCAACCGTTGGTGGACGCGGTCCGGATTCTGGCCCTGGAAAGCCGCCTGCGCCAGACCAACACCCTGGACCGGTTGCTCGGCCTGGAACAGAGCGGGGCCCTGTCCGCCGGCCTGGCCGGGGAAACCAGGGACGCCTTCTCCTTCATGTTCATGTCGCGGATCGGAAATTACCTGGCCGGCCGGTCCCTGGACCGCTTCTCCCTCGACTGGCTGAATCCCGAGATGCTGGACCCGAACCGGCGCAAGGCCCTCAAGGAAGCCTTCCGGGCCGTGGGGCGCCTGCAGGATGTCGTCGCCGAAAAATACGGACTGTAGGAATTGTTGAAAATGCCCTTCCGCTTGATGACCCCCTCTCCAGCCTTAACGGCTGTCAGCGGCCATCCGATAATGCCTAAAACCTGGCCCTCTGAAATTGTATTGTTCCTTTTATTCCGAAAGACAACACCTTGTTCCAAACGGAGGCGAGGACCGGGCCGGACAATTATCTCCCTCGCCCCCCGACGGCTGATCTTTACCCGTACTTGGCACCGTTGGATAGATCGCGGGGGTATTCAGGAGGCGGCAAGCTTTGATTTGTAAGGAGAGCGTACATC
The DNA here is from genome assembly GCA_043806915.1 of Pseudomonadota bacterium. Taxonomy (GTDB): domain Bacteria; phylum Desulfobacterota; class Desulfarculia; order Adiutricales; family JAGVGV01; genus JAZDGM01. Next base: position 8,123 of record JAZDGM010000236.1, read on the forward strand.
TCTACAGCGCTATCCAGGCGTTGCAAACCTTTCCAGACGGTTTGAGTGCC
>JAZDGM010000237.1:0-4136 GCA_043806915.1 Pseudomonadota bacterium
GCCCTCGAAACAGGACGTTTCGGGGCGTGAAACCGCCGCCAGGCGGGTTCTCCGGAAAAAGAGCCGGGGGTTGTCAGGGGCGCCGGCTCCGGCGCGCCCCTGACCCTGGGACGGGAAGGAGTCTCTCGAAGCCCAACGCCAAGCGCGCGGGGGGCGGAGCAGCCCCGCCCGCACGGCGCCGGCCAACGTCTCCAATTTACCGTGGTCGGGCCCGCAAAACAGTAAAAGATGGTGCGTGTTGCGCACCCTACTTTCTCATTTTCATTTGGCCATTTTCCTTACATTTTCAACCAGCCGCTAACACTTTGGCGACCGCCTAGGTTTTTCCTGCGTTTACAATTTGGCGCCTGGCCGCCATTTTTTGATTGACAGCTTGCGGCGCCCCTGATAGTGTCACATGTAATTATTACATGATTCCTGTATATCTGACCCAATTAAACTCGAAATCCCGGAAGGGGCGTCATGTCGCACACTAAAAAAGAAGGCCTGAGCGATAAACTGGTTTTGTCATCGTATATCAAGCTGGTGCGGGCGGCCGACTCGGTCACTGCTCGTTCCCATCGGCACTTGGCCGGCGTTAACCTGAGTTTCAGCCAGTTCGCGGTGCTCGAGGCTCTGTTTCATTTGGGGTCGCTCTGCCAGAAGGACCTCGCCGCCAAGATTCTAAAAAGTCCCCGGAACATAACCATGGTCGTCGACAACCTGGAGAAGCGCAACCTGGTTAGGCGGGAACGCCAGGTCGGCGACCGTCGCTTTTTCAACGTGCATCTCTCCGAGGAAGGGCGGCGTTTGTTCGAGGACATATTCCCGCGCCATATAGAGTTCCTTAGACGGGAGATGGAGATACTGGACCAAGGCGAGCTTGAGGAACTGGGGCGGTTATGCCGAACCCTTGGTAAAAAGGTCCGTGACTAGGCGGTGAGCACGGTCAGGTCGAATGGCTTCTCTATTATGGGTGTCCAGGATAATTTGGATGTCCTTATAAATTTTGGAAGTTTAATTTTCCCAATTGTTTTGAAGGTCGAAAAACCGTGAATTAAGTTTGTCGAAAAAATGGATGTCCTTATTAGTAAAACCACTTGGCAAGGAGAACAAAATGGACTTTCAACTACCGGAACACATTACTCAAAGGGCTAGGGAAGCCCGGATGTGGGTGGAAGAGGTGCTGGACCCGCTTTCGGTGGATCTGGAGAGAAAGGAGATATTCCCTCCGGCCCTCTACGAGGAATTGAAGCGCGGAAGGTTCTTCGGCGTCACCATCCCCAAGGAATACGGCGGAGAAGGACTGCCCATGACCCAATGGTTTCCCTTGCTGGAAGAATTTTCCCGGGGATACGCCTTTGTGCGCATGATGGCTCACTGCATGAACGGTCTGATGTGGCGGGCGATTTACTATTTCGGCCGGGACCACCATAAGGCCGAACTGCTGCCCAGGATGTCCAGGGGCGACATCATGGTCGCCAATTGCTTGACCGAGCCGGAGGCGGGAACCGGCAAGGACATTAACACCCGGGCGGTCAAGAGCGGCGATAAATGGGTCATTAACGGCCATAAGTGGCTTATTACCGTATTCCCGGACCTGGTGTCCTGTTTTTACATCACCTTCGCCAATACGGAAAACGGCGTGACTTGTTTCGGGGTTCGGGACGACAACCCGGGCGTCCGGCTGGTTCCCATGGAGATGATGATGGGCACCCAAGGCCCCCGGCATTTCAACATCCTGTTCCAGGATTGCGAAGTGGATCAACGCGACGTTATCGGAGAGCCCGGCCAGGGCTTGCGCGTGGCCTTCGACATGTTGGCCCTCAGCCGAGTTTCCATTTCAGCTTGTTGCGTGGGAGTGGCCCAAAAATTGCTCGACCTTTGCGTTCCCTACGCCAGGAAACGTCACACCTTCGGCCAGCCCTTGGCCAAAAGGCAGGCCATTCAATGGAGTCTCGCTGAAATGGTCACCGCTATCAACGCCGGGCGGGGTCTTTATCAGAAGGCGGCCTGGCTATACGAACAAGGCCTGCCGTACGACATGGAAGCATCCATGGCCAAGCTTTTCACCGAGGAAATGGTAGTGGAAACGGCCGAGAAGGCCTTGCGGCTGCATGGCGGCCTCGGCTACACCAAGGCCCTGCCCGTGGAAAGGTTCTTTCGCGACTGTCGGTCCTTCCATTTCGAGGAAGGCACCGCGGAGATTCAAAAACTTGTCATTTCAAGGGAATTGCTGAAACCACCCGCGACCGGGCAGGGACGGCGGTCCTGACTCTAAACCGCCAAGGAGATAAAAATGTTGTTATTCGAGCCTGTTCAAATCAACGGCAAGCTGCGGTTGGAAAACCACATCGTCATGCCGCCCGTGGTCACCCGGCTGGCGACCGGCGAGGGGCATGTCACCGCCAAGTTGATCGAGCGCTATCTTCAGTACGCCCTAGGCGGCGCCGGCCTCGTGATCACCGAGGCGGTTTCGGTAAAGCAACAGAAGAGCGGTCAACTGCTACGGTTGAATTCGGACGAGTTTGTTCCGGGTCTGAAGGAGTTGACCAAGCGGGTGCACAATGAAACGTCGGCCAAAATCGCGCCGCAGATCATTCATTTCATGAAAATCGCCCGCAGCGGGTACCGACAAAAAGTCGAGGACCTTCCCCTGGAAGAGGTCCAGGACATTCCAAGGCTTTTCGCCGAGGCGGCGGCCCGGGCCCGGGAAGCCGGTTTCGACGCCGTGGAACTACACTATGCCCACGCCTATACCATGGCTTCCTTTCTCTCGCGGCATAACCGGCGCCAGGACGACTACGGCGGAAACCTCAAGAACCGCCTACGGTTGGGAGAGGAAGTATTACGGGCGACGCGAGGGATGGTCGGCGACGATTTTGTCATCGGCGCCCGCGTCAACGGCGATGAATTCACCCTGGGGGGCAACACCCCGGCTCAATCCAAACCCATCGCCCGGCGACTGGCCGAGTTGGGATTGGATTACATCAGCGTCTCGGCCGGCGGACGTTTCGAGGACGCCGTCCCCCGCGAGGGCGAGGCGTTGGACCCCTATACCGGCTACAGCGGTCATCGGACCATGCCGCCGATCTGGATGGACAAAAAGGTGAATGTCCACCTCGCCGCGGAGATAAAAACCTTTCTGAATCAGGCGGGACACACCATCCCGGTCATCACCGCCGGCCGCATCCCCGACGCTCAAACCACCGAGGACATCCTGGTCAGTGGGCAGGCCGACCTGATCGGCATCGCCCGGCCCATTCTCTGCGACCCCTATTGGCCTAAAAAATACCAGGAAAACAGGGAAAAAGATGTTCTTAAATGCCTTTATTGCAACGAGTGCCGCGAGGCGGAGGGCGCCTTCGAGGAAGTGATCTGCGCCCGGTGGAAAAGGAAGGACGGCGCCATCGTCCCTCCCGCCCTATAAAAACACGCCGAGATAAAGACCAAGCTTAACAGGAGGTTATGACATGTCACTTTCCGGAAAAAACGCCATCGTCACCGGCGGCGCCCAGGGCATCGGCCGGGCGATTTCATTGCGGCTCGCCCGGGACGGCACCAACGTGGCCATCCTGGATATGAATGAGGCGACCGGCCGCGAAACCGCGCTGGAAATCGAAAAATTGGGCGTCAAGGCCCTATCCTTTTCCTGCGACGCGACGGAATACGAACAGGTCCGGGCCGCCGTGGGCCAGGCGCATCAAGAATGGAACTCCATCGACATCCTGATCAACAACGCCGGCATCGACCGGTCCAAGCCCTTCGTGGATACCGACCAGGCCCTGTGGGACCTGATAATCAACGTAAATTACCGTAGTTTTCTGATCGCCAGCCATGTCTGTATTCCATATATGATCGAGAGGAAAAGTGGCGTCATCGTCAGCCTCGGGTCCGACGCCGGCCGGGTGGGGAATCCCGGGGAAGTGTTGTACTGCGGGACCAAGGCGGCCATAATGGCCAGCAGCAAGGCCTTGGCCAAGGAATTGGCCCGTTTCAATATCCGGGTGAACGCGGTGGCGCCCGGTCCGGTCAAGACCGCTCTCTGGGACCAATTGCACGAAGGAGAAAAGGGCCGCAAGGTCACCGAGGCGGTCGAGCGGGCCATTCCCCTCCGTCGCTTGGGGACGCCGGAGGATGTGGCCGACGTGGTGTCG
>JAZDGM010000238.1:0-8524 GCA_043806915.1 Pseudomonadota bacterium
TTGTAGGGGCGGGTCCCCGTGCCCGCCCTCTTTTGCATGATCGGGATTGTCGCTTGGGCATATCAATGGACATCGTGTAGGGGCGCCCACGGGGAGGCGCCCCTACATTGTGTCGGCGGCGGTGGTTATTCAAGGTTTGTAGGGGCGGGTCCCCGTGCCCGCCCTCTTTTGCGTGACCGGGATTGTTGCCTGGGTGCATTCAAGGACATCCAAATATAATTTTTGAATCCCTCAAAAAGGCTGTCGTTTTTATGGATGTCCTTTAAATACTGACGGGGAAGGCCCCAACATTGCGCCGGCGGCGGTGGTTATTTAAGGTTTGTAGGGGCGGGTCCCCGTGCCCGCCCTCTTTTGCATGATCGGGATTGTCGCTTGGGCATATCAATGGACATCGTGCAAGGGCGCCCACGGGGAGGCGCCCCTACATTGCGCCGGCGGCGGTGGTTATTTAAGGATTGTAGGGGCGGGTCCCCGCGCTCGCCCTCTTTTGCATGACCGGGATTATCGCTTGGGCATATCAATGGACATCGTGTAAGGGCGCCCACGGGGAGGCGCCCCTACATTGCGCCGGCGGGGGGGTTATTTAAGGATTGTAGGGGCGGGTCCCCGCGCCCGCCCTCTTTTGCGTGATCGGGATTGTACATTCGGATAGTACATTCGGACATCCAATACCGATTTTTTGGAAACATCAAAACGATAGTTAGTATTAGCGGATGTCTTTTATATAAAAAAGGCCATCTTAATTATTGGATGTCCTTTAAGTATTATTATGATAGTGCGGGCATATTCGTTACCCAAATGGATGTCCGGTAGATACAGGCACGGATAAGCCTGGCTTAATCCGGCGCGTGGTGTTAAGGAGGAAAAACACTTAGATTCAATTAGTTGACAGATAGGGCGTTTTATGTAAAGCTCCGGCGATAATTCAAACCTGGAAGGAGAGCCCTGGATGAAAAAAATGTGGTTGGTTATCGGGTCCGCTCTTTTGACCCTGGCGATCACGGCCGGCGCGGCCATGGCCGGTGGAGAGCTCCTGCTCTACAACTGGTCCGACTACACCGCTCCGGATTTGATCGCCAAGTTCGAAAAAGACACCGGAATAAAGGTCACCCTGGATATTTTCGATTCCAACGAGACGCTGCTGGCCAAGCTGAAATCCGGCGGAGGGGTTTACGACATCGTCGTCCCCACCCATAATTTCGTCCCCATCATGATCGAGGAAGGGCTGCTGGAAAAGATCGACGCCCCCAAGCTGAAGGGTTACGATAACATAATCGACTCCATGAAAAGCCCTCCCTGGGACCCGGGCAATGTCTACACCATTCCCTGGAACTTCGGCAGCACCTCCTTCTGCGTGAACACGGACGTCTACAAGGGGGACATCGAATCCTACAAGGTGTTGTTCGAGCCGCCCCAGGAGCTGCACGGCAAAATCGGCATGTTCGATTCGTCCGAGGAAGACAGCAACATGGCCATCATTTACCTGGGACTGACCATGTGCAGCGAGGACCCGGCCGAAATGAAGAAGGTCCAGGACTTGCTCCTGGCCCAGAAGCCCGCGGTCAAGGTTTACAGCTCCGAGGGAATCCACGAACGACTGGTTTCCGGGGACGTGGCCATTTCCGGATGCTGGAACGGTTCCGCCATGAGGGCGCGCAAGGAAAAGCCCGGCATTCGCTACGTTTATCCCAAGGAAGGGCTCCTGGGCTGGGCGGATAACCTGGTCATCCCCAAGGCCGCCAAGAACAAGGAAAGCGCCCGTAAATTCCTCGAATTCATGATGCAGCCCGAAAACGCCGCTATCCAGTCCAATTTTTCCAAATATTCCAATGCGATCAAGGGTAGCGAGGCTTTCCTCGACGAAGAGCTGAAAAACGCTCCCGAACTGCGCATCCCGGAAGGGACCAAAATGTTCTTCCAGCCGACCTGTTCCGAAAAAGCCATTAAATTGCTGGATAAGGTCTGGACCAAGGTCAAGCAGTAAACCGCTAACAACAGCACGGGGCGGGTCGTTTCGGCCCCCCCGTTTTTATTGGGGCGCTCGCCGGGGCGGGCGCCTTCCGACGGCCGTCCCACGCCGCCGACGAAAGGCATTCATGCTTACCGAGAATAACAAGGCGGCCGACATCCTGCTTAATAACGGCCGTTTTTTCACCCTGAACGATTCTTGTCCCTGGGCCGAGGCCGTCGCGATAAAGGACGGCCGGATCGTTTTTGTCGGGACCGACCGGGAGGCCGCGGCCCATATCGGCGCCGACACCCGGGTGATCGATCTGAACAAAAGGTTCGTCGCGCCGGCCTTCACGGACAGTCACATGCATCCGGTGACCGGCGCCCATCGCTATATTAATTGCCTGGCCCTCTACAACGTTCATGGAGAAGACCTGGTCGGGGAGTACCTGGCCGAGGCGGCCCGGTTCGCCCAGTCCCATCCGGAGATATCCTGGATTGAAGGCGGCGGCTTCAGGCGGTCGGCCTTTGACGAGACCGGCCCGCGCAAGGAATGGCTCGACCGGGTGGAACCCCGGCGGCCGGTTTCCATCATTTCCAAGGACGGGCATTCCATGTGGGTCAATTCCAGGGCGTTGGAAGCGGCCGGAATCACGGCCCGGACCCCCGATCCCCTCAACGGCGTCATCCAGCGGGACCCCGCCACCGGCGAGCCGACGGGCCTGCTTCAGGAAGCGGCCATGGACCCGGTCAAGGCCCTGATTCCCAAGCCGAACAAGGACCAGGTCAAAAAAGCCCTGCTCTGGCTGCAGGAATGGCTGAACCGGGAAGGAATCACCACGGTCCACGACGCCGACCTGGAAATCGATTCCGCGGCGGTTTACGAGGCCTATCAGGAATTGGCGGAACAGGGGCGGCTAACCGTCCGTTATCGCGCCTCCTGGCGCCTGCATCCGGATCGCGACTACCTGGGAGTCATCGCCCGGGCCCTGGAATTGTCGAAAAAATTCACCACCCCCCATTTTCGGGCCGATTCGTTCAAGTTTTTCGCCGACGAGGTCATCGAGGAGGAAACCGGTTTCCTGTTGGAGCCTTACGCGCATCGTTCCGACGGCTGGCGGGGGATCAAGGACTGGGACGACCTGGAACTGGAAAAGGCCTTTGCCGGGGTCAGGCAAGGCGGCGGGCAGGTCCATGTCCACGCCATCGGCGACGGAGCGATCCGGTCCTGCCTGGATGTCCTGGAAAAGGTCCAAAGCCGCTCTCCCGGTCCCGACTGGCGGCCCATTCTCGCTCATATCCAGATGGCCGCGCCCGCGGACATCCGGCGCATGGCCGACTTGGGGGTAATCGCGGTCACGGCCCCCTACTGGTGCGCCATCGACGATTACTTTTGGGACCTTTACGTCCCATACCTGGGCCGGGAAAGGGCTTTCCACGGCCAATACCCCTTGAAAAGCCTGTTCGACGCCGGAGTGACGGTGGCCATTCATTCCGACTTTTCCGTCACCGAACCGGACGTGATGTTCGCTCTCTACAGCGCGCTGACCCGGCGGCTGCCCCACCGGGTTTTCGAACGCCAGTTCGGTCGGAAGCCTGGATACCGCTGGGTTTCCGATGACGATGCGATTCTGGAAAAAGGGGACATCGGGTCCCTGCCTCCGGCCGGGGAACGGATCGGACTGGCGGAAGCCCTGCGGGCCGCGTCCCTGAACGGGGCGTACGCCAATCACCTGGAACATGACCTCGGCTCCATCGAGGCGGGAAAGCTGGCCGACTTGACGGTCCTGGACCGGGACCCCTTCGAATCCGGCGTCGAGGACATCCCCGCCAACAAGGTGGTGTTGACCTTTTTCGAGGGCCGGATGGTTTACCACGACGCCCGGGCCTGGTCCTGGAACCCCGACGCGGCTCGAATTTAAGCGAAGGGCGGGCAAAAGAGCGTGCGCGAATCGATCTATTGGTTGGAAGGGGTGGAGCGGCCGACTTTTCCGAGTCGCCCTCCGGAAAAATGTCGGACCCTGATCATCGGCGGCGGCTATACCGGCCTGGCCGCGGCCATCGGGCTGCGGCGGGCGGGGGAGGAAGCGACCGTGATCGACGCCAAGCCCCTGGCGACCGGCGCCAGTTCCCGCAATGGAGGCATGGTCCTGACCGGCCTAAGCGAGGACCCGGAAAAGGTCATTCAAAGAAATGGGCTGGAAACGGCCCGCCGCCTATACGCCGAGTCCGAGGAAGCGGTGGACCTGATCGAGCGGTTGGTCCGGGACGGAGGGATCGACTGCGATTTCCGCCGGACCGGCTACATCGTGGCCGCTTACAAGCCCGGCCATTGGGAAGGGTTGAAGGGCCTGCGGGACCTGCTCGAGCGGGACTTCAACCGAAAAACCGAACTGCTGACCGCCGCGGAATTGGCCGGGGAACTCGGTTCCGCGGCGTATCACGGCGGCTTGCTCAAACCGCGCGGCGCCGGATTCAATCCGGCCAAATTCGCCTCGGGACTTCTGAAAATGGCCCGGGACCTGGGCGTGGACCTTTACGAAAACGTGGCGGCCCGGCAAGTCGACCGGCGGGGGACGGGCTACGTAGTCCGGACCGACCAGGGCGCGGTCCGGGCGGAAAGGGTCGTGATCGCGGCCAATGGGTATCTCGACCGCTTGGTTCCCTATCTCGGCCGGAGAATCGTCCCGGTCCGCAGCCTCATGATCGCCACGGAGCCCCTGCCGCCGGAAGAGGCCCGGTCCTTGATCCCCCGGGACCGCATGTTCTCGGACACCAAGATTTTCCTGTACTATTTCCGGCTTTCCCCCGACGGCCGCCGCCTGTTGTTCGGAGGCCGACCACGCCATTACCGCCGGGGGCTTCTTGACAACGCCCGGGTCATGCAGCGGGACATGCTGTCCATTTTTCCGCGCTTAAAGCCGTATCGGGTGGACTGCGCCTGGTGGGGAAAACTGGGGTTCACCCTGGACCGCCTGCCTCACATCGGAGGCCGGGACAACCTGTTCTTCGCCCTGGGATACTGCGGGCACGGCGCGGCCCTGGCGGTTTACCTGGGAGACAAGCTGGCCGGCATGGTCCAGGGACGGCCGTGCGAATCCGAATTTTCCCGGCCCAGGTTCCGGGCCGTGCCTTTCCACCACGGGCGGCCCTGGTTTTTGCCCCTGGTTTACAATTACTTTTCCCTGAAGGACTGGGCCGTTTAGGCCCGACCCCGGGCGGCTCGGGATGCTTGCCCTCCGGGCCCGGGTTTGCTACAGTGCGCTCATCGGAACAACGCTCGTGATTTTGTCGGGCCGCGACTCGTCCCCGGGCGAGGGCGAAGCCCCTCTGGATTCGTTAAATATTACCTGGAGAAAATGCCGTCATGCCGATCCCGGCGATCGAGATTCGAGGCGTCGTCAAAAAATTCGACGCCGATAAAACCCGCCCCGTGACCGCTTTGGACAATGTTTCCCTGGCCATTGACGATAATGAATTCTTCACGCTCCTGGGCCCCTCCGGATGCGGAAAAACAACGCTCCTGCGCCTCATCGCCGGGTTCGATTATCCCACGGACGGCGAAATACTGTTTTTCGGCCGGAGCATTCGCGGTTTGCCGCCGCAAAAACGGTCGGTCAACACGGTGTTTCAGCATTACGCCCTGTTCCCTCACATGTCGGTGGCGGAAAACGTGGCTTTTCCCTTGAAAATGCTTGGGAAAAAACCGGACGAAATATCCGCGACCACGTCCGGGATGCTCGAGTTGGTGAAGATGGGGGAATACGGCGGCCGCATGCCGACCCAGCTTTCCGGGGGGCAGCAACAGCGCGTGGCCCTGGCCCGGGCCCTGGCGCCTCAACCGAAGGTCCTGCTGCTCGATGAACCCCTTTCGGCCCTGGACCTGAAATTGCGCCAGGAAATGCGGGTGGAACTGAAAAACTTGCAGCGGCAGACTCAAATCACCTTCATTTTCGTGACCCACGACCAGGTGGAAGCCCTGACCATGAGCGACCGGATCGCGGTCATGTCCATGGGGCGGCTTCAGCAGCAGGGGCCGCCCATTCAGATTTACGAGCAGCCGGTCAACCGGTTCGTGGCGGATTTCATCGGGGAAACGAATTTCATCGAAGCCGAGCTTACCCGCCTTGCCGACGGCCGGGCCTATTGCGCCATCGGCCCGGGAGTGGAGCTTTGCGCCGACCCCGTTGACGGCAAGCGGGCCGGGGACAAGATCAGCCTGGCCTTGCGTCCGGAAAAAATCGAGCTGCCGGGCCTCGCCGGCGACGGGGATGGGTTTCCCGGGTTGGTCAGGGAATGCATCTACATCGGGACGGACACCAACTATTTGGTGGCCCTGGAAGGGACCCGGGTTGAACTCATGGCCCGGGGGCAAAACACCATCGGCGGGGAGCCGCGCTTCAAGGTCGGGGAACGGACGCTGGTCAAGGTCGCGGCCGGCGCGGCGAAGATACTGGCGGACTGATGCGAATTCCGGAAAACAAAACCGTTAGGAAGCTTATGGGGTTGGGACCGGCCCTCGGAATAATCGGGTTTTTCATGGTCCTGCCCATTGGAATCATCGTGGTGTTCTCGTTTATGGAGGCCAACCCCTATGGCGGAGTCAAGCCTCATTTTTCCTGGAACGCCTATGTCCAGTTTTTATTCGAGCGGGACCTGGATGACGCGCTGATCTTTAACAGCGCCTACTTGAGGATCTTCGCCCGGTCCTTTATCCTGGCCCTGATAACCACGGTTCTGTGCCTGATTATCGGGTTCCCGACCGCGTATTTCATGTCGCGTCAACCTCCGAAAAGGAAAAACCTGATGGTTTTCCTGGTCACCATCCCCTTCTGGACCAACCTTCTGATTCGGACTTACTGCCTGATTCTTCTGCTGCGGGACACCGGGGTGATCAACAATACCTTAATCAAACTGGGCCTGCTCGATCAACCCCTGACCCTGCTCTACACCAACACCGCCATTTTCCTCGGCCTGGTCTATACGCATATCCCCTTCATGGTGCTGCCGATCTACGCCCGGGTGGAAAAGTTCGATTTCAGCCTGTTCGAGGCGGCCCACGACTTGTACGCCAATCGCCGGCAACTCATGAGGCGCGTGATCCTGCCGCTGTCCATGCCCGGCGTAATCGCGGGCTGCATCTTGGTTTTCGTGCCGTGCCTGGGGGATTTCATCACGCCCAACCTCCTGGGGGGAGGAAAACACCTCATGATCGGCAGCCTGATACAACTGCAATTCGGAGGGTCCCGCAACTGGCCTTTCGGCTCGGCCGCCGCCTTGATTTTACTATCCGTGGTTTTGCTCTCCATGATGATCTACGCCTGGGGGCCGGCCAAGAAAATGAAGATGGAAGGACTCGAATGAGCGTCTCCGCGAGCGCCCCTGGCCCGGCCGCGTCGGCCGCGGGAAAAACGAAGGAAAAAACATTTGTTATCGGCAAGTTTCCTGGTTTTGGGACCGTGTCGTGGTGTTTTCTGTTGTATCTGTATGTTCCGATCGTGGTCCTGGTGATTTTTTCCTTCAATTCCAGCCGTTCGGCCACGGTCTGGCAGGGTTTCGGCCTGGACTGGTATATCAAGGCCCTGGCCAACGCCGACGTGCGCCGCGCGGCCCTGAACAGCCTCGTGGTCGCCGCCGTCGCCACGGCCGCGGCCTCCCTGGTCGCTGTTTTCGCGGCCCTGGCCATGTCCCGGTCCGGTAATTTCCGGGGCAAGGGGGCCGCCTACGGCGTCTTGATGCTGCCCATGACCATGCCGGAAATAGTCACCGCCGCGGCCACGCTTTCGTTTTTCACCGCGATTAATTTAAATATCGGGCTGGGTCGGGTGATCATCGCCCACACGGTGTTCTGCATTCCGTTCGCCTTCCTGCCCATCAGGGCCCGCTTGCAGGGCATGGACACCACCCTGGAACAGGCGGCCCAGGACCTCTACGCCGATGAATGGCGGGCTTTCCGCTACATTACCCTGCCGCTGCTGATGCCGGGAATCATCTCCGGGGCCATGCTCTCGTTTATCGTCTCCATCGATGATTTCATCATCACCCTGATGGTGGCGCCGGCGGGATGCACCACCCTGCCCCTCTATATTTACGGCATGGTGCGCATGGGGGTGACTCCGGAAGTCAACGCCCTGTCCACCGTCATGCTGGCCATTTCGATCAGTTTCGTCTCCATGTCCTACCTGATCGGCCGACGCAAGTAACCCATGCAACCCCGACCGGCGACCCGCGACCAAATTTCTTCCTTAAGGACATCCATTTGGTTTGAATTTTCCGAAAATTGTGATACACTGCAATCACATTCAAACAATAGGGGGGAGGCAGTCATGACTATCGCCAGGCAGGAAATCGTCCCTGATGGTGTGGAAGGTATTTTTCACTGCGTGGTCCGGTGCGTCCGCCGGGCTTTTCTGTGCGGAAAAGACCCCTACACCGGGAAGTCTTTTGAACACCGGCGGGACTGGGTACGGGACCGCCTGGAGCTGCTGGCCGGTTCCTTTGCCATGGAAATATGCGCCTTTGCCGTCATGTCCAATCATTTGCACGTTATTCTCCGGACCCGGCCGGATTGGGC
>JAZDGM010000239.1:0-2855 GCA_043806915.1 Pseudomonadota bacterium
CAAACCGGGAGAAGCGACCATTGTCCACGAACTGCTTTATGACCAGTCCGAAACGGTTAACGGTTATTTCAATTACGGCCCCACGGGGGACAACCAGGTGGATCATTTCCAAGACTTTAGCCAGGCGTCCTCGAAATCCACCACACTAGGCGGCGTCGGGTCGTCCCGGACCGAACTTACGGACTGGACCGAGTTCAGCCTCTTTCTGCGGGACGGCCAAAACGGCGATAACGATCTTGACGCCGAAAACGGCGCCATAACACATTTTGGCGGCCCGATCAGCGGAATATCCGGCAGCGAGAGCCACGATTCAACCGGCGGCGGTTGTTTTTTGGAGGTCATCTAAAAACCAGCCCGCCAGCGACGTTACTTTACGTTCACGTATCTGATCCTGATGCGGTAATCGAAATGAGCCCGGATGTTCAAATGCGGCAAGGCGATGTGTTTGGGAAAGGGGGGATAGGGCGCGGCGCCCCTTACGGCTTCCAATGGTTGTAAAGGACACCCACTCTTTGGTGCGATGAGGTTTTTTTAGGATAGGTCCAACTGCCGGGCCAAGGCGGGCCACAACGCGGGATCCAGATAGGCCTTGAGAATCAGAATAATTTTTTTAAAATGGGTTTGGATGGTTTCGGGCGTAACCAGGATATTGCTTCCGTGCAGAGCCGTGATGATCCCTTCGGCATAAGTCCAGATGATAAAAACCAAGGTCTCCTGTTCATTGGGAGCAATGGTCCGCGTAAAAACGCCCAGATCGGCGAGGGCGTCGAATAGCAGCCTGAAATCACGGACCCGCCTGACTTTAATGTCGTGATACATCTCCCTGAACAGCCCGTCACGGGCCAGCAGGGCCGCCAATTCCAGGTAGATAAAGCGGTATTTATAAAACAAATGACAGATGGCGTCCATGGTTTCGCCCACAAACAGGGGGAAGGATTTGTCGTCCACTGGAGGGGGGACCAAGGCATCGAACCCCTCAATGAGGCGCTTGAGCAATTCCCGGATGATATGTTCCTTGCTTTTATAATGATAGTAGAGATTTCCCGGACTGATGCCCATGGCTTTGGCGATATGGTTGGTGGTCGCTTTACCGGACCCCATCTCGTTGAAAAGTTCCAGGGCCGCGTCGAGGATCAATTCACGTCTTTTCGCTTTTTGAGTGGAACCCATGAAATATTATATAATTTTTCCGCCCGCGATTTCAAGGTCGGGATATTTGCCAGAAAATTTTTTGGGGAGCCCAATCACTATTTGTTTTGGAAACCCCACGGCAAGGCATCGGCGGTGGATGAGCAGCGACTTATCGGCTCCATTAGCGTCGCTCTTGATAATTCGAATAATGCCGCCAGGCTATTCCAGGACCGCCATCAGTCATCCCCCGACAAGACCCCTTATGCGGCCTGGGCTGTGATCCCGTAAAATTCCCTTCCAGGAATGAAGCGTGTGACCTTGATGCGGTCGAAACGGCCGAGCGAAAGTTGACTTTTTAAATCCTCCAGGTTCGGCAAGGCCACAAGGTTGTTTAAGGAACAGTTGACGATATTGAGATTCGCCGCCCCCGCGTCTGTTCCCTTGCTTTCGAAGGTGTTGGCCAAGGCCAGCCGGCCGCCTTGGCGCAAAAGCGAATGGAGCCGACCAAGGAATTCCGGGCGTTCATCCCGAGGAATGTAATAAATCAGGTTAAAGGCCGTGATCAGATCGAAGCCGTCTGGCCCGGCCGGAATGTCAGTACGGATATCGCCGGTCAGGATGGTGAAACGATCGGTCCCGCCCCATTGTTCCAGGTTTCTTCTGGCCTGCTCGGCGACTTTGTCATCTGAATCTATCCCGATTCCGCTGACCCCGGCATTGATCTTTCCGGCGGTTTCCAGAACGAAACCACTGCCGCAGCCAACATCCAGCAGGCGAAAGCATCCGGAAGAAGGCGCCATGGATTGGATAAAGTTCTTGAGGATGGGCTCGCATATCTTGGAAAAACGGGCCACGGTTTCGCCTATTTCCAGCAGATCATCCCCAAGAGGCGCGCCGCGCAGGCGGTCGGCGAGGCGACGATAAGCGTCGTTATAGTAGGTGACGTTGCCCTGGATCAAGGCGGCCAAGGCGTCGCCCCGAGGCGTGGCCAGGATTTTTGCTCGTTTCCCTTTTAGGTGAAACACTAAATTGCTCCGGGAAAGTTCTCCGAGGGCCAGGCCTAGGTCTAGAAGCGCGTCCAGCAGTTCGGGATGCCGGACATGGAGCGTCTGGATGAGGTCCTGTCTGTCGGCGCCGTTTTGAAGGGCGTGAAGCAGGCCTGATTCCAGGGCGGCGTAAAGAAAGTGGAGGCGTAAAAAAGAAGACCAGTCCCGCATCACAGGGGCCAGACCAGGGATTTTTATGGTCCGCCATAAAGATAGTATGTAATTGATGTTCATTTTAATTTTCATTGTATTCCTCCCTGGCGCGGTCCCTGGAGGGCCGCCGGTCCCGTCTAGGTGGATCCATTTTAGAGTAATTACTCTAATCGGTCAAGCGCATTTTGGGGCTAACCATTAAATCCTTAAACCCACTTAAATCAAAAGGACACCCATTTTTCATAGGTTAAATTATCCAACTAGGCCGGAAAAGTATGTGGACATCCATATTTATGAGAATGGATGTCCTTTATATTTCGCTACCCTTTGCCCCGGAATGGGTGGCCGCTTTGCCCCGGAATACGCACTGGGTCCACTTAAGCCGCCAAACAAATTTATAAAGGACATCCATTCTTTGATTGGCTAAATGCATAAACATTTCACTGACTTCCATGTTGATAGATTAACTGCACGATTGGCGGACTTCAGCCATATGGAAGTGATAAATAATTTTGGATGTCCTTG
>JAZDGM010000240.1:0-8788 GCA_043806915.1 Pseudomonadota bacterium
TCATTGACACATTCCGCAAAGACATCCATTATTCGCTGGTTCCCAAGCTCTAGCTTGGGAACCAGCCTTTCATATTTGGCCATTTTCCTAACATTTTCAACCGGCGCTAATAGTGAAGGGATGGGGCCTAGGCAAGGTGGGTAAAAAGCCCCCCTCACCCCGCCCTCTCCCCCCATGAATGGGTGGAGAGGGGGAAAATTGTCCGGGGGTTGTTTATTTTATTCCGCAAGACAACACCTCGCCCCAGCCCGAAGATGCGTGGGCTTGGCCGCGCTATTGTCTCCCTCGCCCCCCACGAGGTTGGGGCGAGAGGGGGATTTGGTTCGCCCGGACCGACGGGGCCAGCCAAGATGTTGGGTTTGGCCCACGGCTCAACCTACGAAATAACATTGTTTTTTGAATCGCAAGGACGGGAGGGTCCTTCAACCCTCCCGCGAAAAAAAACGTTTTTCGCCCGCGCGGCGCCTAGCCGTGGGCCAGGTATTGCTTGCCGTGGCGGTCGATAAGCTGGAGATGTCGAAATCTTCCCTGGAAATGGGCTTCCTCGAAAATTTTCCGTCCTTCCTCGACGCATTTCGGACAGGCTTTTTGGGGGATTTCCACGCCGAGGCCGAGCCGGTTGCGGCTGGACTTGGTCTCGATTTTCACGACCCCCGGGCAGTCTCCACAGAGGCGGACCGCTTCGGTCTGCTCCTCCTGAATTCCGTCGGTGTCGTAAAAAATGGTTTTATCGCGGGTGAAATACCCGCCTTCAATCTTGCCCCGCAGGGTTTCCCGGGGTGGGTTTCGGTAAAATTTCATTATTTCGTCGCAAAGCGTCTTGATGTAGTCGGTGATGCGCTGTTGCTGCCTGAGGGTTTTGAGGTTCAGGTTCGGTTCCCGAACGTGGGAGAAATCAAGCCCGGCCATGGCCAGGATAATCCCCAGGTTGACATAGGGCAGGCCGCCCTCGATGGAATAGCCGCCTTCCAGCACGGCTATGTCGGGGTTGAGCTTCCGATTCAGGTTGGCGTATCCCTGGGCGGTGAAATACATGTTGGTCAGGGGATCGGTGAAATGGTTATCCTGTCCCGCCGAATTGACGATCAAGTCGGGCTTGAAGTCCGCCAGGATGGGCAGGACGAGGTGGTCGATGACGTAGAGAAATCCGTCGTCGCCGGTGGTTGGGGGCAGGGGGATGTTGATGGTCTTGCCCAGGGCGTTGGGACCGCCAAGTTCCTGGGTGAAGCCCGTGCCGGGGTACATGGTCCGCCCGTCCTGGTGCAGGGAGATGAACAGGGTGTCCGGGTCGTTCCAGTAAATGTCCTGGGTGCCGTCGCCATGGTGGCAATCCGTGTCGACGATGGCGACCCGCTTGGGGCCGTAATGCTCGCGAATATATTCCACCATCATGGCTTCGATATTAACGTTGCAGAAGCCTCGATTGCCGTGCACGGCCTTCATGGCGTGGTGGCCGGGAGGCCGGACCAGGGCGAAGGCTTTTTCCTCCTCCTTTTCCATGACCAGCCGGGCCGCCTTGATGGCCCCTCCGGCGGAAATGAGGTGGGACTGCGTGGTCACGGCGGCGACGTCGGGAAAACAGAAATGAACCCTGGCCACATCCACCTGTTCGGCCACGTCGGGTTTATATTCCCGGACCCCGTCGATGTCGAAGACGCCTTCTTCCCGCAGTTGATCCAGGGTGTACAGCAACCGTTCCTCCCTTTCGGGATGGGTGGGGCTGATGGCCCAGTCAAAGGCGGGGAAGAACACAATGCCCAGGCGATTCTTGGCTTCAAGCAGCATGGTCCCCTCCGGCGCCCGTGGGGGCGAAGGTCAGGTTGACTCCGGGTTTTACCTGGCATTTAACGCGGATATTTCGTCCGGTCCGGCTGGGTCCCTTGACCATCTCGAAGGATTCCGACTCGGTGATCTCCGGGACCAGGCCTTGATCGCCCGCGCCGATTTCATGCAGATAACCGGTCAAGGCGGCCGCGGCTTCTTCCTCGGCCTGGCGTTGGGTGAAGTCCCGGCCGATTGTTTTCCGCACGCCCAGCGTGGGAATCAGGAAGTGGCCTTTTTCCGTGTCGGCGAACACCTGTATCTCCATGGTGGTTCTGGTGACGGCGGCGCCCACGGCGTTGGCGTAGGAGAAATGCTCCGGCACGATCACTTCCAGGCCCATGGCCTCGGACAGCCGCCCGGCGATGCTCAGGGCCGGTCCGCCCATCAGATAGACCTTTTGGGGGACGATGACCTTGCCCTGAAGAAGTTCGTGGATGGTGTAAACCGGTTTTTCGTTAATTTCGTCGACCAGGTCGAGGGCGGCCCGGCGGATTTTTTCCACGGCGTACTCGACCGCGGATTCGGCCAGGTCCGCGGAGGGCAGCCCGCGGGTGCGAGCCAGTTCCTCGATGCCCCGGCAGGAAGCTTCCTGATCGCCGAAAGAGAAAAGCCCGGCCCGGTTCATGGCGTCGGTGAGGGCGGGGACCGAGGCGGAGGGGTCCTCGGCCGCGGCGAGGCAGGGGCCGTATCGTTCCGGACCCACGGTCACCCCGCTGGAGGAAACGCGGATGATCGAGTCTCCTCCGACGCCGATGGACTTGATTTTCAGGGCCCGGACCAGGGTGGGGTAGGAGCCCACGGTCATGCCTTCGTTCTCGATAACGGGGGCGCCGTCGGCGAACACGGCGATATCGGTGGTGGTCCCGCCGATATCCAGGATGATGGAGTCTTCCCTGACGTCGCACAGGGCGATGATGCCCATGACGCTGGCGGCGGGGCCGGAAAGGATCGTTTCCACGGGTGCATCGCGGGAGGCGTCCAGGGGGATGGTCCCGCCGTCGGCCTTGAGCACGTTGACCTCGGTTTCCAGGCCGAATTCCTCCACGCTTTCCCCCACGGCCCAGGCGAAGTCGTTGTAGACCCGCCAGACGGCGCTGTTGAAGCAGGCCGTGGCGACGCGACGCGGGAAATTCAGAAGGCCCGACAGGGCGTGACCCTTGGTGATATAATCGGCGTACGGTTTCAAGGCCTCGGCTATCTGGTTTTCCTGTTCCGGGTTGCGGGTGGAAAATTTCACCGCCGCGGCGAAAACCTTGATCCCGTCGCGCCGACAGGCCTCGGCGGCGGTTTGTATTTCCGCCGGATCAAGAGCCTGCACGTTGGCGCCGCGGTGGTCGATGGACCCGGAGAGGACATGATAGTGTCGGCCGATCCGGTGGTATTCGGGGTCGATTCCCGGACCGGAGGCGACCAGGAGGCCGACTTCCTCTGTTTTTCCCTCGATGATGGAATTCGTGGAAAGAGTGGTGCTGATATTAAGTCTTTTGATCTGCTTGGGGTCGACTTGGGATAAAATTTCTTTTAGAACCGTTCTGATGGGGCGGAGGAGATTGTCGTGATCGGTCCGGACCTTGGCCCAGGCCAGTATTCCCCCGCCGTCCACGACCACCGCGTCGGTGTGGGTCCCGCCGACGTCTATTCCTAGTAACATGGCGCCTTCCTTTCCCTGGAGGCGGAAGGTTTGAGGAAAAGGGTGAATCCGGTTGTGAAAACGTCCGGATGGAAAAGGTTTTTTTCCATCCAGACGCAACTATTAATAATAACGTAATTTATCGCGGCCAGTCAATGACATTTTGGCGACGAGGCGTTTTTCGACCGGGCGGTCGGGAGGGGCCGGGAGCTACCAGTGGAACGGCCTCTGGGCGAGCAGCAGGACCGTCCCGGCGCCGGCCAGTAAAACCGCTCGAGCCATGTACAACGGTTCTGGAGGAAGCACGGCCGCCAGGGCCAGGAAGTCGGGCGTCAATCCCAGGGCGGGGAACTGGAGAAGAAAGAAAACCGCCAGGGCCAGGGATTTTTGGTGGTCTCCGGCCAGGGTGAAGGTCAACTTCAGACCCGGGATGACGATCAGCAGTTCGGCGACGAGGAATAGAAAGGCGCCGGCAACGTCGGCCCAAGGGGACCCGGGACCGTCGCCGGCGACTAGTCCCAGCCCGACGGCGGCCAGGGCCGCCACGCCCAAACCCAGGGCCCTGGGCGCGGCCGGCCGGATCGGCTCGTTTCGCCGCTCTTCCCATTTGGACCAGATAAAATTGAATGGCCAGACCAGCAGGGCCAGAACCGCCAGTTTCAAGCCGCGCGCTTGTTCGGCGGTCAGGGTCAGGTCAAGGGAAAACAGTTCCAGGTCCAGGGTCGGTCCGACCTGGGCCGGCCAATGGGGCGTCGCCCGACCGGCTAAAAACCAAAAGATGGCGATGAAAAGGAAGAAAAAGGCCATGGTTTTCAGTTGCCGGCGGTTCCTGGCCCGGCCGGCCGCGGATGGAAGACGGGGTTGGAACCCCAGGGGTTCCTCGGGAAAAAACCGCCGGCCCATGATAAAAACGAAAAAAGAGATGGTCATGAGTATCAACGGCAGCAGCAGGACCGTGGAGACGTCGCGGCCGGACCGGACCAGGGGGGCCGCCAGGCAGGCCGTCGCGGCGCCGGCGTTGATGGCCTGGTAGAATCTTCCATACGCCTGGGCCGGAACTTTTTCCTGGTGATGCCGTCCGAACAGGGACCCGGCCAAGGCGGCGGCATTTGGCCGCACCGCGGCGGCGCCGAGGGAAATCAAGGCCAGGACCGGCAGGACCCACAGGGACTGGGAAATTTCCCCCAGCATCAAGTATCCCAGGATGGCCGGCATGGAAAAATAGAGAATAGCCCGGAAGCGGCCCAGGCGGTTATCGGCCAGCCAGCCGACAAACAGGGCCACGAACAAGGAAAAGCCGAGAAAAAACTGGTAGGTTTTGGCCGAATAAACCGGGTCGAGTCCCAGGGAATCGACCAGGAAGAAGACCAAGCCGGCTTCCATGGAAAAAAAGGCCGCTCTTTCCAGGAATTGTCCCCATAGAATAAAGGGCAGTCCGGCGGGGCCTCGGGTTGAAAGGGTTTTGGGCATGGCGGTTCACCTCCTCCCGGAGAGTAATCGGGAGCGCCTCATTTTTTCAAGCCTCTTTTTCGAGGCGAAGAAAAAAAGAGGCCCGGCCGGGCGAAACGATCAACATTTCCCGCCAAGGGGTATTCTCTTGACTTGGCCGAGGCCGGAGGTTATTAGTCGAAGCAAGCGCTTTAAAGATCATTTTTCTATCTTTTAACGAGAAAATGATTTTAAGGCCGCTGGGTTCGCGGGCGGCGACCCGCTTAAGATTATTTTCCCAGGTGATGTTATGAAAATCGGCATTATTGGATTGGCCGGATCAGGCAAGGCCACGGTGTTCGACGCCTTGACCGGCGAGATTTCCGGCCCCGAGCATAAAATGGAAAACCGGGTGGGGACCAAGCCGGCCCCGGACGGCCGGGTGGACGCCTTGAGCCGGATGTACAATCCGAAAAAGACCACCTACGCCCAGGTCGAATACTATCTGCCCGGGTCGACCGGCCAGAAAAAGGACGAAGGCGCCTGGACCCAGGTCCGCGACGCCGACGCCTTGATTATGGCGGTCAGGAATTTCAGCGTTTACGGCCTGGAACCGCCCCGGCCCCGGGATGACTTTCGCAAGCTGGACCAGGAACTTATTTTTTCGGACCTGGTGGTGACGGAAAAAAGGTTGGAACGCCTGGAAGCGGACCGCCGGAGAGGCAAGGAGGTGAAGCAGGAGGAGTTGTCCTTGCTGATCGAATGCAAGACGGCCCTGGACGCGGAAACTCCCTTGCGGAAGTTCCCCCACCTGGCCCGGGCCCCGCTGCTGCGGGGGTTCGCCTTTCTGTCCGCGAAGCCCTTGTTGGTCCTGTTCAACAACGATGACGAGGACGACGGCCTACCCGAGGTGGGAGACCTTGGCGCCAGGGAGGAATGCCAGGTAATTCGCGGCAAGCTGGAACGGGAGCTGGGTCAGATGTCTCCCGAGGAAGCGGCGGAATTCCTGACCGAGTTCGGCATCACCAGCTCGGCCCTGGACCGGGTCATTAAGAAGTCGTACGAAATAATGGGCTTGATATCTTTTTTCACCGTCGGCGAGGACGAGGTCAAGGCCTGGACCATCAGGCGGGGAACGCCGGCCCTGGAAGCGGCCGGAGCGATTCACTCGGATATCCAAAAAGGTTTTATCCGGGCCGAGGTGGTGGGATACGACGATCTAATCGCGGCCGGGAGCCTTAACGAAGCCAAGAAGAGGGCCACTCTTCGCCTGGAGGGCAAGACGTACGAAGTCCAGGATGGGGACGTGGTGCATTTTCGTTTTAATGTGTAGTAAGGGCGGCCGGACCCGCCGGCCGCCGGTCCGCGCGGCGGGCCGGGGCGCCCGCCGCGGTCTTGGTCAGTGCCCGCCCATCGCCAGTATTCCGCTGGCGGCCAGGGACAGGACCACCACTTCCAGAACGGCAATGACGGCGTAAATCTTGTCGTTGTTCCGGAGCAGGGTCGGGATGATGGCCAGGTAACAGGCTATGCTCACGCCCGCCAGGATGGTCACGCCGATAAAATTGATGAAATCCCCCTTGTGCATCATTCCCAACCAGGACCAGCCGGGCTTGATTTCCGCCGTCTCCAGGTACTGGTGCACGTTCATATTCCAGTATTGCGGTATCTTTTCCACGGGAATATGAGGGGTCATGATGCCGAAAACATATAGGGCGTAGGTAATGAAGAGCAGGACCAGCCCCAGGAGCATGCCTTTTTCCAGAATGCCGGCGTAAATGGTCTGTTCCGGACTGGCTTCCAGATTGACTTTCTCTTTTCGCGTCATTTCTATCTCCCTTTAATCCGGTCCTGTTAGCCGAATATGCCTTTTTGCAGGGCCTTTAATCCCGAGAAGGCCAGGATGCCGATAACCATCCAGCGGATGAAGGTCGGCTTGGCCACCTTCAGCAGCCGGACGCCCACGAAGGAACCCAGCATGATGCCGACCAGGCAGGGCACCACCATCAGGGGAATGATGCAGCCCTGGTTCATATACACCCAAGCGGCGGAGGTGTCCGTGATGGACAGAAGAAACTTGCTTGTGGCCACGCTGATTTTCAAGGGCGCGCCCATGACTAGGTTGAGGACCGGAACGTTGGCCCACCCGGCGCCGAGACCGAACATGCCGGCCATGACGCCGATAGCCACGAACAGCACCAGGCCCAGGGGCGTGCGATGTATTTGCCAGTTGATGATCTGTCCGGTGCTGGCTTCCTGGTACACGCCGTAGATTTTCAGAATCTGGGACAACCTATCGGGGTCTTGGACGTCGGGGATTTCCGATTTCTTGGCGGTGAGCATCAGGATGCAGATGCCCAGAATGGTGCCGCCCAGGGCGATCTGGACGATCTGGGCGGGCAGGGCCAGGCCGATCATGGCGCCGATGATGGCGCAGGTCGAGGCGATCAGGGCCACGGGCAGGGCCAGCCGCAAGCTGGCCAGGTTCATTTTCAAGAGGCCCGGACCCGCGGCCAGGGCGCCGGACAGGGCCACCAGCAGTCCGGCGCCGCGGACGAAGTCGAGGTGAAAGGGGAAGAAGCCGCTGATTATCGGAACAAACAAGACCCCGCCTCCGACTCCCCCCAATACCGCGAAGATGCCCATGATGAAGGTGACGACCAGCAATATCAATGGCCAGGCCCACCAGGGCAGGTCGCTTTGGGGGACCGCGGCGGCGGCCGCCCCGGTTTCGCCTCCCGAAGCCGCCGCCCAACCGCACAGAACCAGCAACAGCAAGCATGAGAGCAGCACAATCCGAATACTTTGTTTCAACATTCTTGTATTTCCTCCAGTAGTTGGTCTCCAACGGCCCAAATACTTGGACGTTTTTCATCGTCAAGCCGCGTTGTCACGCACCTATCCATTCCGCCGAACGGCGTGTCTGGGATTAAGGCGGCGGAGGCGGACGCCCCGTCGGGTAAAACGGAAACCATTATTCAAATGACTTGACCCCGGGTTTCACGGAAGAAGACCCTTCCAGCCATTTTTTTCATCTGGACGCGACAATTCCGGCCCTTGGTCTGAAAAGGGCGCAATCGTTCGTCAGATATGTGAATAAAAGTTCATGGCGCACAGTACTAAAGGCGCTGGACATAGTCAATGTTTTTTATTTCCCGGCGGCGTTCCCGGGTTGTTTTTCCTCGCTTTTCGCGCCGGCTTGGCGGCCGCTTTTCAATTGATCGCCTTTTTAACGCGGTAAGTCCCCAAGGCCATGCAATTGAGCTGACGCTTCAATTTTTTGACTGTGATTCAAGCATGTTGGCGATTTTGAAATTTTCAGCCGTGAAAAAGAGTGTTGTTTTTTGTTGACTGAAAAACGCGGTTATAGAAAAAACGTTTTGATAGGTTTGTTTTTGAAAGATGTCTTAAATTTAAGGATAGATCGAAAACAAGCGACCCGGGACATTTTGAGACAATGCAAAACAAGATTAACAGCGACGGACCGCCACGACACGGCGATGCCGGAAAAAAAGATGTCGGGAATTATGACTAGCCCGGCCAGGCCGCGGGTTGGGGCGGGGTAATGGTTCGGTTTAGGGACAGGTCGCGGCCCGGGACCAGGGCCGGGTGAGCATTCCGGAATACTTATCAAGTAATTATGGATGCCTATATCATACCTGTAGGGACGAGGCCTGGTAGTCCAAAAAGCCCCCCTCACCCCGCCCTCTCCCCCCATGAATGGGTGGAGAGGGGGAAAAACGCCCCGGGTTTGTTTATTCTGTCAGCGGCCATCTGATAATGCCTAAAACCTGGCCATCTGAAAATGTATTGTTCCTTTTATTCCGAAAGACAACACCTTGTTTCAAACGGAGGCGAAGGCCGGGCCGGCCAATTTTCTCCCTCGCCCCCGACGGGGGGAGAGGG
>JAZDGM010000241.1:0-36714 GCA_043806915.1 Pseudomonadota bacterium
AGGCATGGACGAAGAGACCCGAAAAAGGGTCTTCGATCCCTTTTTCACCACCAAGCGGGGCCGGGGCGGCAGCGGATTGGGCATGCACATCGTCTATAACCTGGCGACCCAACAGCTTGGCGGGGATATAACCTGTGAGAGCTTCCCTGGACGGGGAGTAACCTTCACTTTAAATATGCCATTGCGACGCGACGGCGATGCATCGGGCCGGGAGGACAGGCCATGACCGAAGATATGTTGCTCTTTACAGATGAATGTGAAACGGCGAGCCGGAACGAATCCGATGGAAAATGGAAGTTGTTGATAGTGGACGATGAGCCTGAAGTGCATCAGGTCACGCAACTCGTCCTGGCCGACTACTCCTTTGACGCAAGCGGCTTGATTTTTCTCAACGCCTATTCCGGCGGCGAAGCCGTCGACCTTATTCAAAAACATCCGGACACGGCCGTGGTGCTGATGGACGTGGTGATGGAAACCGATCAGGCCGGCCTGGACGCGGTTCACCATATAAGGGAAAACCTGGGCTGTCGCATGGCCCGTATTATCCTTCGAACCGGCCAGCCGGGCCACGCTCCGGAGCGCAGGGTCATACTCGACTACGATATCAACGATTACAAGGCGAAAAGCGAGCTTACGTCTCAAAAACTGTTCACCTCCGTAACCGCCGCCTTGCGTTCGTACCGGGATTTGAACTCCATCGAGACGCAAAGAAAACGTCTGGAGGAAATAATCCGTTCGCTCAATTTGGCCCAGGAAGTTCAACAGTGTCTGTTGCCCAAGGAACCGCCTGTTTTGGAAAAAGTCGATATCTCGGGCAGCAGCCTATACTGTGACGAGACGGGCGGCGATTATTTCGATTATTTTGAACTCCCCGGCGCCGCTGGAGCTTTCGGCGTGGCGGTGGGGGACGTCAGCGGACACGGCGTGTCGGCGGCCCTGCTCATGGCCGGGGCCAGGGCCTATTTGCGGTCCCGCGTCAAACTCCCCGGCTCCATCGCCGATATAGTATCCGACGTCAACTCCTTGCTTTCCTTCGATACCAGGGAGACCGGCCAGTTCATGACCTTGTTTTTTTTGATTGTCGACCCCGACGGCAAGGCGTTGACCTGGGTCAGGGCGGGCCAGGACCCGGCCTTTCTTTATACTCCCGTGGAGGACAAGATCGAGGAACTGGACGGCCCGGGCATCGCCATGGGACTGGATGAAGGATGGCCTTATGCCAGCCGCCGGGGAGTGGTTCGGGCCGGTCAGGTCCTCCTGTTGGCCACGGATGGCGTCTGGGAAGCCCAAAACGAAGCCGGAGAAATGTTTGGGAAAGCCCGGTTTCTAGACGCTTTGCGCCGTCACGCCCACGAAGACGCGAACCGTATCAGGCAAGCGATCCTGAACGCGGTGTCGGCCTTTCAAGGACGGGCCGCGTTGACTGACGACGTAACCTTGGTAGTGCTGAAATTCAGGTAACCCGATGAGCCAGTTGCAAAACTTCGATCTTTGCCCCAACTCGGCGTCAGGCTCAATTTTAACTCCTCGAAATACAGCAGTATTCCTGCGGGTTAAAATTTTCGCCTTCCTTGATTTGGGGCAAATCTCTGTGTTTTGCAATTGGCTCCGATAAATATTTTTATGGAGAGGCCCGTATGAATGCCATGGATGATATTTTTTTTGTCGAGGACTCGCCAAGCCGGCCCTCAAAAAACACAAATAAATCTTGGAAGCTGATGATCGTGGATGACGAACCCGAGGTTCACCACGTCACGCAATTGGTTTTGGCCGATTATACCTTTGGCGACGCCGGACTGACCTTCCTCAACGCCTATTCCGGCGGCGAGGCCCTGGACTTGATTAAAAAGCACCCCGACACGGCCGTGGCGCTGATGGATGTGGTCATGGAAACCGATCAAGCCGGGTTGGAAGCCGTCCGTCAAATCCGCGACGACATAGGCAATGGCATGGTTCGCATCATCCTACGGACGGGGCAGCCAGGCCAAGCCCCGGAAAAAAAAGTGATCCTGGAATACGACATCAACGATTACAAGGCCAAGAGCGAACTGACCAGCCAAAAGCTTTTCACCGCCGTGACCTCGGCCTTGCGTTCGTACCGCGATCTGAAAATAATCGACAGAAGCCGCAAGGGGTTGGAGATGATCATTGATTCGGCCGGGGAGTTGCTCAAGCCCCAATCCCTGGCTCAATTCACCTCGGGCGTGCTGATGCAGATGACCTCCCTTCTTGGCTTGAATGATGATTCCTTGTTGATGCAGACAGCCGGGTTCGCCGTCAGTAACCACAACGGCGCTTTTCGCATTCTGGCCGCCACGGGGCAGTTCGAGCAGTACGTGGACCGACGCGCCGACGAAGTTTTGGACGAGGAAATAAGAAATGATCTCGGACGGGCCGTGGCGGAAGGAAAAAGTTTTGTGGAGCGTGATCGTTTCGTGGGGTATTTTCGAACCAGCCGACACTCCGAGAATGTTCTTTATTTAAAGTGCAGGCAAAAAATCAACCATGTCGACACCCGGCTGGTGCAGGTCTTTTTAGGAAACGTGGCCGTCAGTTTCGACAATCTGAATCATCGGGTCAACCTTGAGAAGCTGGTCGAGGAGCGGACCCGGGAACTTAATCTTGAAAAGGAAAAACTGGCCAGGGCCCAATCGATTCTTTGTAAATACGTGCCGTCCCAGTTGACCGAACGTATTTGCGAAGGCAAGGTCGAGGAAGTCTGGAAGACCGCGCGCGGGCGATTGACCATGTTTTTTTCCGATATCAAGGATTTCACCAGGTTGACGGAAATCATGGAGCCGGAGGACTCGGCGGGGCTGTTGAACGAATATTTCAGTGAAATGTACAAGATAGCCAGTAGATACGGCGGAGTGGTCGCCAATGTGAAGGGAGACGAGCTTTTCATATTTTTCGGAGTGAATGACGCGATCCCGGACAAGGAGCACGCGGTCAAATGCGTTAACATGGCCCTGGAAATGCAACGCCGCATGAGCGAGCTGGCGGTGAAATGGTTCGAGGACGGCCTGGAAGAACCCTTGCGGATTCGGTGCGGCGTAAACACGGGAATTGTTAACGTCGGCGGTTTTGGATCGCCTGAAAGAAAGAATTACACCGCCATGGGCATGCACGTCAACCTGGCGTCACGACTGGAAACGGCCTGCGAGCCTGGAAAAATATTGATCAGCCATTCAACCTGGGCCTTGGTCAAGGATAAATTCGAATGTCGACCGCTTGGGAAAATGGAGGTCAAGGGGTTTTCGCATCCGGTCCTGGTTTACGATGTATCCGGTGTTTTTGCAACTTGAACGATCCCGGCTTCTACGGCCGGGATAGGCTTGTGATTAATGGAATGGTGCGCATTGCACACCCTACAAGTTGCAAACTTACGAGTCACGCCTCCCTTTCGGGCGAAAGGAGAGGCGTTTTATTTCCCTCGAACCCCGGGACGGTCCGGCCTAAAAACCGGAGCAAGGCGTCCAGGATGGTCAAGGGGTGGGGCGGGCAGCCGGGCACGAACAGGTCCACCGGAACGATGGCGGCGGCGCCGTTGCAAGCCTCGGGATGGTCCAGGTACGGACCGCCGCTGATGGCGCAGGCGCCGCAGGCGATAACCACCCGGGGCTTGGGCGTGGCGGCCAGGGTTTTTTCCAGGGCCAGGCGCATGTTTTTCGTCACGGGCCCGGTTATGAGCAGCCCGTCGGCGTGCCGGGGCGAGGCCACGTAATCGATGCCGAAGCGCCCGATATCCCAGGCCGGGGTCCCCAGGACGTTGACGTCGGCCTCGCAGGCGTTGCATCCCCCGGCCGAAACCTGGCGTAGTTTCAGGGAACGGCCGAAATATTCGCGGGCTGTTTCCGACAAGGCCTCGGCCCGGTCCGGCGAATTCTCCGAGATGACCAGGTCGTTGCGCCTGACGGCCGCGAGCTGATGGTTCCGGGTGAAGGATATCCGCCCCTGGGGGCAGGCTTCGACGCAGGCCCGGCAGAAGAGGCAGCGTCCGAGGTCCAATCTGGCCCGGGGGCCGTCCCGGTCGATGGCCTGGGTGGGACAGACGTCCCGGCACAGGCCGCAGTCGGGAGGACAAGGGCCCGTTATGATCGGGCGGCCCGCGAAACGGTCGGGCATTTCGGGGAGAGGACCGGAGGGGAATTTCATGGTCCGGTTTTTTTGGTGCAGTCTGGCCTTGAGAACGCTCGGCATTATGGGCCTCGTTTACAGGTCGTGTCCGCAATAGGACAGGTTGAAACTCTTGTTGCAGAGTGGAAAATCGGAAATCTGCTGGTCGCGCAGGGCCAGGGCCAGCCCGAACCAATTATGGAACGAGGGGTCGACGACCTTGTAAAAAACGAAGCGGCCCTGTTGGTCGGTGGCGGCGACGTGGCAGATTTCCCCGCGCCAGCCTTCGGTCAGTCCCACGGCGATGGAGTTTTTTTCGGGCGGTCCGCAAGGATTGGCCAAGCCGGTCTCGGCGGTCAAGGCCGCCAACTGCCGTCGGATAAAGGCCAGGGACTGTTCGATTTCCAGGAAACGGACGTAGGCCCGGGCGAAACAGTCCCCGGTGTGATAGGTGGACGTGGGTAGATTGTCGAACCGGTAGGCCGAATAGGGCAACCTGGCGCGCACGTCGTGGGACAGGCCGCAGGCCCGGGCCGCCACGCCCACCAGGCCTATTTCCCTGGCGGTATCCGCGGTCAGGGTCCCGGTCCCTTCCAACCGGGCCAGGACGGAGGGGGAGCCGAACATTAGGTCGAGGGCCGATTTCAGGTCGGCTTCCACTAGGTTGAGCCGGTCGGACAATTTTTTACGGCGGTCGCGGTCCAGGTCGAACCTGACGCCGCCGGGGATCAGGAGCCCGCGGCCGAAACGGTTGCCGCAGAGCAGGGCGGTCAGGTTTAAAATATCGCCGCGGATGCGGCCGCAATAATTGAGCGTGGGCAGAAAGCCGACGTCTCCGGCCAGGGCGCCCAAGTCTCCGACATGATTGGCCATTCGTTCCAATTCGGCGGCGATGCTTCGTATGGCCTCGGCGGCCAGGGGCGCCTTTGTTCCGGAAAGGGCTTCCATGACGGCGCAGTAGGCCGCGGCGTGACCTATGGTGGAATCTCCGGCCAGGGTTTCCATGTAGTGACCGGCGCGCGGACCGGGGCCTCCGACCATGGCCCGCTCGATTCCCCGGTGCTGATAGCCCAGCGATATTTCCAGATGATAGACGGTTTCGCCTTGGCACTGGAACCTGAAGTGACCCGGCTCGATCACCCCCGCGTGGACCGGTCCGACCGCCACTTCGTGGACTTCATCCCCGGCCATGGCGAAGAAATCGGTCACCCCGACGGCGGGGGCCGGGCCGCCGCGCCGGGGCGGTTGGAAACGAATCGGCTTCAGCCAGGGATGCCCTTCGGGACGGACGCCCCACTGCTCGAATATTTCCCGCTCGAACCAGTGGGTCGTCGGGCAATCCGGGGTCAGGGATGGGTAGGAATCCTTGACCCGGGTGGAAATCAGGCCGACCTGTTCCCTTTCGGGAGTGCATAACACGGCGTACAGCCTGAACCCCGGCCCCTCCGGAACGGCGAACAGGGCGGACAACCGCCCCCCGTCGCCCGCGTGGTCGAGTATCTCGTTGCGAAACAGGGCCGTGCCGACGGCCGGGACCCGGGAGAGGGGCAAGGCTTGCCCATTGTAGATGTAGGGGATGGGCAGGTCCATCAGAAGCCTCCTCCGAACGTCTTGGCCGCGGCCTGGACCAGGCTCCACAGCGGGGCGGGGGTCCACAGACCCAGGATCAGCACCGCGCCGGTCAGGACCGCCGGCGCGGCCAGGGAAAAATACGACCCGCCGGTCCATTCCGACCGGGACGGGGTCGCCGGGGAAGTTCCATAACACATGCGCAGCCCGGCCCAGGCCATGGCCGCGAAAGCGGCGGTCAGGGCGACCAGGTACCCGGCCGCGGCGGCGTGGCGTCCTTCGGCCAGCATGCCCTTGAGAATGATCAGTTCGCTGGTGAAAAGGCCGAAGGGCGGGGACCCCGTGACGGCCAGGATCAAGGCTAACCACAGGAACCCGGAAACCGGCAGGACCTTGAGCAGTCCCCGGACGTCCTTGATGTCCTTGCTTTGGTACACGGCCAGGATATTGCCGGAAACCAGGAACAGGGCGGCCTTGGCCAGGGAATGATTCACGGAATGCAGCATGGCCCCGGTCCCGGCCGCTCCGCCGACGCCCATGCCCAGGGCCAGGATGCCCATGTGCTCCACGCTGGAATAGGCCAGCAGTCTTTTGAAATCGGTCTGGGATATAAGCAGGATGGCTCCCCAGGCCATGGAGATCAGGCCGAAGAGGACCAGCAGGCCTTGTCCGAAATCCCCCAACCCGGCCCGGAACAGTACGTTTTGCATCCTCAGGATGGCTAGGAAGGCGCAGTTGAGCAGCGCTCCGGATAGCAGGGCCGACACCAGGGAGGGGGCCTCGCTGTGAGCGTCGGGCAGCCAGGTGTGCATGGGCGCCAGGCCCATTTTGGCGCCGTACCCCACGAGCATCAACAGGAAGGCGGCCTTGAGCCAGGTGGGGTCGAGTTGCGGCGCTTGTTCCAGTAGTTCGGGCAGGAGCAGGCCTGTTTCCCTACCGGACCCGGCTGAAACGGCCACGGCCAGGAAGAAATTCCCGAGCAGGGCCAGGGCGATGCCCACGGAACAGATCAGCAGGTATTTCCAGGCCGCTTCCAGGCTGCGGTGGTGCTTGTGGTGGTAAATGAGCGGCGCGCTGGCCAGGGTGGTGGCTTCCACGGCCACCCAGAGCAGTCCCAGGTGGGCGGAGACGGAAACCAGGGACATGGCCGCCAAAAACAGCAAGAGGCAGCCCGCGAAAACGCCATCGGCGCGATTGTCGAAATGATAACCTTCCAGGTAGTCCCGGATGGGGGCTTTGCGCGCCGGCCCCAGGTAATCGACGGCGTAAAGGGACGCGGCCAGGAACAACCCGCTGGAAATGGTCAGGAACAACAAGGAGGCGGAATCGAGGGCCAACCATCCGCCGGCGGTGGAAACGGGCAGGGGCGTTCTCCAGGCGGCGACGGCCAGGACGAAGTGGGCCGCGGCCGCGGCCGGCAGCAAGGCCCGGAGCAGCCGGCCGGACTTCAGGAAAAAGGCGGAAACGCCGCCGACCAGCGGAATCAGGATCAAAGCCCAGATCATTTTTCAGCCTTTCAGGTCGGACAGCCGGTCCGTGTCGATATGGTCGAATTCCCTGTTGATATGGTGAATGATGATGCCCATGACGAAAACCGCCGCGAAGACGTCCAGCAGAACTCCGGTTTGAACCAGCCAGGGCTCGTGGACGGCGAAAGCCACTCCGAAAAGATAAATTCCGTTTTCCAGGGTCAGGAAGCCCAGCACCTGGGTAATGGCTTTTCTTCTGGAAACAATGAGAAAGAGTCCGGTCAGGATCATGAACAGGGCGCCGGGAATCAGCAGCAAGGTGTCCGGCGCGCCCGGCGCCTGGAGTTTTTTGCCGGCCAGGACGCAGAGGGCCAGGAGCCCGGCGCCGATCAGGATCGACAAGGTGTATCCGACCAGGGGTTCCAACTCCCGCACGACCCCGGTTTCCCTCATGGCCTTCCGGATCAGGGCGGGCAAGGCGCCGGCCTTGACGACGGTCACGCCGAGGACCATGAAAATAATCCAGATATCCGGCGTCGGGCTGGCCAGGAGAGGCAGGGCGCCGATGATCAACGCTTGCAGGGCCACGGTATGAACGCAGGCGCCGAGCTGGCCGGCGCCCAGCAGACGGAAATTGAACAGTATCAACAGGATCACCAGAAACTCTCGCAACGGTTCCATATGATTCACCTTTTGGCGACCAGGGCGGCTAGGAAGGACAATACGCCCGCGGCCACTAGCAGTTGCGGCGCCCGGACCAGCTTCAGCCGGGCCATGATCGATTCTATCACCCCGACCGCGATGGCCAGCAAGAGAAGCCCGCAGAAGCCGATGGCGAGGTTCAGACCCGGAGAGGCCGTCCACGGGGGCAGGATCAGGGACGCCAGCAACGAACCCAGAATCCAGAACTTGAGGGCCGAGGCGTATTCGATCATGGCTAGGTCGACCCCGCAGTGGTCAAGGATCATGACCTCATGAATCATGGTCAGTTCCAGGTGGGTCTTGGGATCGTCGAAGGGAATGCGGGCGTTTTCGGCCAACAGGACCACCACCAGGGCGGCGGACGCCAGCAAAATGGTTGAACCCCCTTCCCAACCCGGCGTCGCCGACCAGGCTTCGCGGCTCATGACGGACAGGGAAAAGGAGTGAACCTGGGACGCGACGGCGACCAGCCCGGTGAGCAAGGCCACTTCGGCCAAGGCTGAAAACTGGACTTCCCGGGAGGCGCCCATGCCTTCGAAGGGGGAACCCGTGTCCAGGGCCGCGCAGACCGTGAAAAAACGCATCAATCCCAGGGCGTAGGCCAGGAATAGTAAATCTCCCGGAAAGGCCAGCAGGGCGGCGACGCCGCCCAGCGGGGTCACCGCCAGGGCCGCCAGGGCCGCGGCCAGTTCCACCGGGGGGCCGGCCCTGAAAACCCAGGAAGTGGTGCGGCTGTAGACCGCGCCTTTTCTCAACAGCTTGAACAGGTCGTAATATAGCTGCGTGAGCGGCGGGCCGTTGCGGCCGCCGAAGAAGGCCTTGGTTCGATTGATTACCGCCGGCGGCAGGGGCGCGGCGACCAGGGCCAGCAGGATGTGCAATAGGGCGTAAGTCATGGCTTGTTCCTCACCACAAGGTCCAGGTCAGCAACACGAGAATGGTGATGACGATGTAAAGAACGTAGAGATGGGTCCGCCCCGGCTGGACCAGGCGAAACCAGACGGCGAATTTCGAAATCGACGCGACGGCGGGAGCGAAAAAACCATGGACGAAGACGTCCGGGGTATGGGAATGGAAGTCGGCCGCCGCCGGGAACAATTCCCGGGGCCGATTTAGTTTATAGTGGGTTTGGAGCGCCGCGCGGAACATCCCCACGATAGGCTGGGCGAAGGACGAGGCGGTGTACTGCATGCGGGCCGTCGGGGCCGCGTACCCGCAATCCCAGGTCCCGGTTTCCTCCCGGGGCCGGCCGCGCAGCAGGCCCTTTCTAAGCAAAACCAGGATTCCGGCCAACCCCGCCAACAGCCAGACCGCCAGGCTGACGCGGGTCAACAGGTCGATCGCCGTTCCGCCGCCCGCGGTCCCGGCCGCCGCCTGGGGGGCGATTTGGACAACGGCCGGTAGGACCAGCCGGACCATCCACGGGGCGGCCAAGCCGATCACGGAACAAAGCAGGGCCAGGATTATCATCGGGATTAGCATGTCGACCGGAGCTTCCCGGGCCTCGGAGGCTTCCCTGGTCCGCGGTTCGCCCAGGAAGACAATCCCGAAGGCCTTGGTGAAACAGGCCGCGGCCAATCCGCCGATCAGGGACAGGCCGGCGACGGCCGTCAGGCCGGCCCAGAAACCGCCGCCGTCGGTCAGGCCGGTCAAGGCGGAAGAATAGATCAGGAATTCGCTGACGAAGCCGTTGAAGGGCGGCAGGGCCGAGATGGCCGCTGCCCCGACCAGGAAGGCGGCCCCGGTCACGGGCATTCTTTTGATAAGCCCGCCCAACCGGTCCAGGTCCCTAATGCCGGCGGCGCGCAGGACCGAGCCCGCTCCCAGGAACAAGAGGCTTTTGAACAGACCGTGGTTGAGCACGTGGAGCAGGCCGCCGCAAAGACCCAGAGAGGCCATGACCGGCCGGCCCGAGGCCGCCCCCAACACTCCCAGCCCCAGGCCCAGGGCGATGATGCCGATGTTTTCCACGCTGTGGTAGGCCAGGAGTCTTTTCAGGTCGTGCTGGGCCAAGGCGAATAAAACCCCCATTACGCCGGAAACGACGCCGATGACGATCAAGGTCCAGCCCCACCAGGCGGCCGGCGGTCCGAGAAAGGTCATGACCCGCAAAATCCCGTATATTCCGGTTTTTATCATCACCCCGCTCATTAGGGCCGACACGTGGGACGGGGCGGCGGGATGCGCCTCGGGCAGCCAGACATGCAGGGGAACAAAACCGGCCTTGACTCCAAACCCGATCAGCGCGGCGACGAAAATAAAGTCGGCGCGGGGCCCGGAAGCCGAAAAGGCGTTGAAATCCATGCCGCCGTCCGGCGACAGAAGCAGGAACATGGCCAGCAAAAAGGCTTCGCCCAGGTGCGCGGCGACCAGGTAGGTCCAGCCGGCCCTGATGGTTTCCTCTTTTTCGCCGTCGAACATCACCAGGAAGAAAGAGGCCAAGGTCATGATTTCCCAGGCGACCAGAAAGAGAAAGCCGTCCCGGGCCGTGGTTACGAGGAGCATCGCCGCCATCAGGATATTGTACCAACACCAACTCGCGCCCACCTTGCCGTCGGCCGGGCGGCCGGCCAGGTAACCCCGGCCGAATATCGCCGCCAGGCCGCCGATGACCCCGATCAGGAGCGAGAAAACCGCCGAGAGCGGGTCCAGGCCGAGATGAAAGGTCCCCAAGGGGACGGGCCAGGGAAGTGAAAGCTCCAGGACGGCGCCCGACAGCAGGGTTTGCAGCCCCGAAAGAGCGGCCAGGGCGCCGCCGACCACGGCCGCGAAGGGTCCGAGTAGTAGTAAACGGGTTCGACCGAAAATGATTGAACCGACGGCGCCGACCGCCAGAACCAGAAGCGACGAAAGCAAGGTCGTCATGATTGCTCTCCCGTTTTTTCCCTAGACCCGGCCGCCAGGCTTTTTTCTATTTTTTCGGCCTGGCGGATAATGGCCTCGCCGCGGGCCCGGTTGTCGATAACCGCCTTGAATTCGGGCTGTTGCAAGGCGAAGGACAACTTGGACAACAAATGTAGGTGTCCCCTGATGGTGGGACTGACGATGGAAAAGAGAGTATGCACGGGCAGGCCGTCCAAGGCCCCGAATTCGACGGGCCGCTCCAGGAAGCACAGGGAGACCATCGGTCGGGGAATATGCATGACCGCGGGGTTGCGAACATGGGGTAGGGCCAGGCCCTGGCCGATTCCGGTGGAACCCAGGGCTTCGCGGGCCAGGAACACTTCCAGGAGGTAGGCGCGGTCCACTTCCGGGGGCAGGGGCATGAGTCGAACCGCCTCGGCCAGAACCGCGGGCTTGTCCAGGCCGGAAACCCGGTGGAAAATTCCTCCGGCGCGAAGGGAGTCCGCCAGCCTCGGGAGCGCTCCAGGATGGTCTTCCTCGAAAATTTCGGCGGAAAAGGGCACGCTGTTGGCGGTGGCCCATTCCAACAGCTCGGTGCGGTTGAACCGATACTGATCGTTGATGCGGTGGGCGGGCAAGCTTCGTTGGGCGATCCACCGATAGACGGTTTTTTCGGAGACATTTAAAAGTCTTGAAACATCGCGAACAACCAGCTTCATTGAGACGTCCTTTTTGTCCAGGCAAATTTTCAAATAAGAGGAAGTCCATACTACCCTAAAAGTCCGCTGTCAATGGAAATAATTTTAGAGCGCGGTGTTGCTGTTTTTAGGCGTGGCGTGGGAACGTGGTAGGGTCTATAGTCGGAAAGACCGGCGGTTGAAAACACGGGGCTCATTCTAATTAAGGAAAATGGCGACTTGGCGGCGCCGGTTTCGGCGGCGCCCGGCAACACGAGCGACGACCGCGTCAACTCATTCCGGCATTTCTTGACAGGGATGATTTTCGGTTTTACAATAATCCCGCTGTAAAAGGGAGGATTACTTATGTTCGGCATTGGCTTGCCGGAGTTACTCATCATTTTGGTCATCGCCTTGGTTGTCCTGGGACCGGACAAACTGCCGGACCTGGCTCGGGCCATTGGCCGGGGCGTGGGAGAGTTCAGGAAGGCCACCGATGAACTCAAGGCCAGTTTTGACGCGGATGATGATCTTCGGGAGATAAAAAAGTCCCTGACCCAGGCTAAACAGGAAATGACGGGGATGGTCCGCGAGGCGGCCCAGGGAGCGAAAGTCGACGACTTGGCCAAGGCCATGGCCGAGGGCGCCCTGTTTCCGGGCCAGGACGCCGGAGCGGTGGACGCCGCGACGGGGACCGCCGGCCCACGGACCCCGGAAGAGTCCGGGAAAGCCGAGGCGCCGGCCGTAACCGACAAACCGGAGGCCGCCGCGGAATTGACCCCGCCGGGCCCCCCCACCGTGCGTGAAGAGCGGAATACCGATTCATGACCGAGAAAAAAATCGCCGTGGAAGAGGAAGGAATTGAAAAGGCCAAAATGCCCTTTACCGCCCACCTGGAAGAGCTGCGCCGCCGGCTGATCGTCTGCCTGATCGCCGTGGCCGCGGGATTCGGCGTTTGTTATTATTTTTCCACTGAAATTTTCCAGATTTTGATGCTTCCCCTGTTGAAGGCCCTGCCGGAAGGCGAGAAGCTCATCTACACCGGCCTGCCGGAAGCTTTTTTTACCTATTTAAAGGTGGGCATGTATGGCGGCATAATTTTGGCCGTGCCGGTCATTTCCTACGAGCTTTGGGGTTTTGTGGCGCCCGGCTTGTACAAGAACGAAAGGAAATATTTTATTCCCTTCGTTATCATTTCGACCCTTTTGTTTCTGATCGGCGGTTTTTTCGGATATTTCGTGGTGTTTCCCTTTGGTTTCCAGTTTTTCGTCGGGTTCGCGGACGAGAACCTGCGGGCCATGCCCTCGGTCAAGGAGTACTTTTCCCTGGCCATTATGCTGCTTTTCGGGTTCGGCGTGGTTTTCGAGCTGCCCTTGGTCATGGTCTTTCTGGGGAAGATGGGCGTGGTCAACGCCAAAATGCTGTCCAAGGGCCGTAAGTGGGCCGTGTTGCTGGTTTTTGTCGTGGCCGCCATCTTGACTCCCCCGGATGTGGTCAGCCAGGTGCTAATGGCCATACCCCTCATGGTCTTATACGAGATCAGCATCGTTCTGGTCCGTATTATGGCCCGCAAGAAGGCCGAAAGCGCCGAACTCAAGGAGAAGAACCAGGGAGCCTAGTCGGCGGTGGATTTAGCGGCCCGAAAGGGGTCGTCGGGGAAACCGAAAGGCGCCGCCTTCCGGTTTTCTTTTTTTTCGGCCGGGAAGACCGGCCCGCCTTCCACAACAGGTTGCTCGGACGCGTGGGCGAGCGCCTTCCCCGGTCCCCGGGGAGAGGGATGTGGCTTGATAATGCAGGAATCAGGCAATGTCATGGGAATTGACGTCGGCTCGACGGCCGCGGTGATCGTCGAGATCGACCCGAACGGAAAAGTGGTCGGGTCCGCCTATGAATTCCATTCCGGCGACCCGGCCGGAGCCTTGACCGGGATGTTGGCCCGCTTTGACCTGTCACGGATTCGCGGGGTCGCCGCCACGACGTCGACGCCGGACCTGGCGCGCGTGGACCGGAAATACGATAACCGGGTCTGTTTGATTCGGGCGGTCAAGGAATATTTCCCCGCGGCGGGAACGATTCTCTTGGTGGGCGGAGAAAAATTCGGCGCCGTTTTTTTCGACGACCAGGGCGCCTATGCGAACTACAAGGGCAACACTTCCTGCGCGGCCGGCACCGGCGGGTTTCTCGACCAGCAGGCCCGCCGGCTTAAATTATCGGGGATCGAGGAATTCAGCCGCATGGCTTTCGGCCACCAGGGCGCGGTCCCCCGGATCGCCAGCCGGTGCGCGGTGTTCGCCAAGACCGACTTGATCCATGCCCAGCAGGAAGGCTATTCCCTGGAAGCGGTCTGCGACGGGCTCTGCGAGGGGATGGCCCGGAATGTTTACGACACCCTTTTTTCCGGTCGCGCCCCTCTTCATCCGGTGGTTTTTTCCGGAGGCGCGGCCAAAAACCGGGCCGTGGTCCGGCGCCTGGAAAACATGATCGGCGGCAAATTGCTGGTGGACGAGGACGCCGTATGCCAAGCCGCCGGGGCCGCGCTCTGTCTTCGGGACGAATCCACGGCCGAGTTGTCCTCTTTTTCAAGCCCCGAGGATATTATCCGGCCCCAGGGGAAGTCCGGGTTAAATTACTACGGCCCCTTGAACCTGACCCTTTCCGACTACCCGGAGTTCACCAGCCTGGCTAGGTATGACTTCCTGTCCCGGCGTCCGGATTCGAACCAGGTCGTGGAAGTCGATCTCTACGAAAAACCGGCCGGGGGAAGAATCAGGGTTGTTCTGGGTCTTGATATCGGGTCCACCAGCACCAAGGCGGCCCTGGTGAGCCTGGACGAGAAAGTGCTGGCCGGGTTTTATACCCGGACCGCCGGCCGACCGGTCACGGCGGTGCAATTGCTTCTGGAAGCCATCACGGACGCGGTCGGGCGGATGGGGACCGAACTGGAAATAGTGGGCGCGACGTCCACCGGATCGGGTCGGAAACTGGCCGGCCGGGTTGTCGGCGCGGACCTGATTCTGGATGAAATCACGGCCCACGCCCGGGCCGCCTGCAAGTTGAATCCGGAAGTCGATACTATTATCGAGATCGGGGGCCAGGACTCCAAGTTCACCACGCTCCGCCGCCAGAGCGTCACCTTTTCGGTCATGAATAATGTCTGCGCCGCCGGCACCGGCAGTTTTATCGAGGAGCAGGCCGAAAGATTCGGTTGTCCCCTGTCCGAGTATTCCGGCCGGACCGAGGGCCGGACCTCGCCCCTGGCCAGCGACCGGTGCACGGTGTTCATGGAGCGCGATCTCAATTATTACCTACGGGAAGGGTTCGCCAAGGACGAGGTTTTGGCCGCGGTCTTGCATTCCATTCGCGAAAATTACCTGACCAAGGTGGCCGTGGAAAAAAGCATCGGCCGAAATGTTGTTTTCCAGGGCGCCACGGCCAAGAACCGGGCCCTGGTCGCGGCCTTCGAGCAGCGGTTGGGCCGGCCGATCCATGTGTCCAAGTTCTGCCACCTGACCGGGGCTATCGGCGGCGCCCTGGTTCTGCTTGACCGGGCCCTGGCGCCGACGCGCTTCCGGGGCCTGGAACTATATGAAAAAGAAATTCCGGTCAGGTCCGAGGTCTGCGGATTCTGCGCCAACCACTGCAAGATCACCGCGGCCGAGGTGGACGGCGAAACCCTGGCTTTCGGTTTTTTATGCGGCCGGGATTATGAAGACAAAAAACGGGTCGGCGCGAATCGAACCGGATTCGATCTGGTGGAAGAGTGGAATAAGACTTTTTCCTTGAAAAAGAAAAGAAAGCTGGCCTGGCGCCCGACCATCGGCCTGCCCCGGGGCCTGTACCTCCACGAGGACCTGGGGTTCTGGGAAGTGTTTTTCGACTCCCTGTCCCTTAATACCCTGTCCAGCGCCGGGTTCGACGATCCGGTCAAGACCGGCAAGAGAATCGCCGGCGCCGAGTTTTGCGCGCCCATGGCCGCTTTCCACGGCCACGTCAACTACCTGCTGGACAAAACCGACTATGTCTTTCTCCCGGTTTACCTGGAACGAAAAACCGAGGACAAGAAGGTTCGACGCCAGTATTGTTATTATTCCCAATATAGTCCGGCCCTGGCTTCCCTGGCCGGCGGGCCGGCGGAAGGAAATCGGATTCTCCGACCGCTGGCGCGGTACCTCTATCAACCCTTTTTCACCAAGATTCAACTTTTAAACGCCTTGAACTCCATTCCCGGCCTGAACTTCAAATTCCAGGAAATCCGCGCCGCCCTGGCCCGGGCCGAGGCTTTTCAGGCGGAAAGACAAAAGACCTGGCGCGAAACTTATGCTAGGGAGTCCCGGCCCCGTCCCAACGAGGGCCCGGGCTTCCATGTGGTGCTACTGGGCCGGCCCTACACGGTTTTTTCCCGCTCCATGAATAAAGGGGTCCCGGACCTTTTCGCCGGTTTTGGCGTGCGGACTTTTTTTCAGGACATGCTGACCATCGCTAGGACCGAGGTGGAAAGAATCCGTCCCATGCTCGACCAGGTTCACTGGCATTACGCCGCTCACATTCTGGAAGCGGCGGAAAAGACGGCCCAAACTCCCGGCGCCTACCCGGTCATGATCACTTCCTTCAAATGCACGCCGGATTCTTTCGCGATCGAGTATTTCAAGGAGATCATGGAAGCCCATGACAAGCCGTACCTGGTGTTGCAGCTCGACGACCACGACT
Source organism: Pseudomonadota bacterium (assembly GCA_043806915.1). Classification (GTDB taxonomy): domain Bacteria; phylum Desulfobacterota; class Desulfarculia; order Adiutricales; family JAGVGV01; genus JAZDGM01. The sequence continues at coordinate 16,085 of JAZDGM010000241.1, forward strand.
CCAACGTGGGTTACGAAACCAGGATCGAGGCGGCCATCAGGTCCTTTGACAATCATTATCGCTCCGCGGCCAGGAAAGCGAACCCTTCGCCCAGCCCCAACATCCTGATGGTCAAAAGCAACCGGCTGGCGGACAAAACCCTGTTCCTGCCCAACTGGGACGACATCAGCCTGCCCTTGGTCGCGGCCAATATCCGGCGGGAAGGCCTGGACGCCCGACTTCTGGAACAGAGCGAAACCAGCATGAGGAAGGGCCTGCGCCGCAACACCGGGCAGTGCATTCCCCTGAACATTGTCGCCCAGGAATTCATCGACGGCGTGGAAAAACAAGGACTCGACCCCGCCCGGGCGGTCCTGTGGATGATTTCGTCCACTTTGTCCTGCAATTTGGGGCTGTTCGGCCGTCATATTAAAACCCTGCTCAACGATTACGGCCGGGGTTTCGAACAGGCGGGCGTTTACACCGGGGATATATCCTTTTTCGACATCTCGGCCAAGCTGCCCTTGAACACCTACTTCGCCTTCTTGTTCGGCGGCCGTCTCCGCAAGATCGGTTGTCGGCTCCGCCCCTACGAGTTGGAAAAAGGCCGGACCGACCGGGTTATCCGGGAAAGCCTGGCGTCCTTCGAGGAAGCCTTTCTGGGCAAAAAATCCAAGGAAGCCGCGGCCCGGGAAGCCGTGCGCAATTTTTTGGAAATCCCTGTAGCCAAGGAAAGGACCAGGCCCAAGGCGGCTATTTTCGGCGACTTGTACGTGCGCGACAACGAGGTGATGAATCAGGACCTGGTGCATTTTATCGAGGAGCACGGCGGCGAGGTGGTGACCACGCCCTATACGATGTTCCTTAAAATGATCGCCCGGGCGTATTCGCGTAAATGGTTGATAGAAGGAAATTATTTTGAGGCTATTTCCTCCGGGGCCATGCTGGCGGCCTTCCGGCGGCTGGAAAGGACCTACGACCGGATTTTCGCCCAGGTCCTCGCCGACGAGGAGCCGGCCTTCAACGCCTCCACCCGCCGCGTTTTGGCCGAGTACGACGTCAGGTTGGAAAACACCGGGGAATCCATGGAAAACCTGATGAAGATTCACTACCTGCTCAAGGAGCATCCCGACTTGGCCCTGTTGGTTCAGACCAGCCCGGCCTTTTGTTGTCCTTCGCTCGTGACCGAGGCCATGGCGCGGGAGATTGAAAAAAAGACCGGGGTCCCGATAGTATCGCTGACGTACGACGGCTCGGGAGGCTCGAAAAACGAGGCGGTGATTCCCTATCTGAAGTTTTCCCGAAAGGTTCGTTCGTAAAACAATCGACGCCCGGCCCGCCGTCCGAAAAACCACGGCGGGCCGGGCCTAGATCAGGACAGGGCGATCGCTTGTTCCGGGCAGACTTCCTGGCAGCAGAAACAGGCGATGCACACATCCGGGTCGACTTCCGGCGCTTCGTTCCCATCCCGGGACAGGGCGGAAACCGGACACTGGTCCACGCATTGTCCGCAACGGGTGCATTTTTCGGGATCGGCCCTGGGGCGGACCAGGGTCCTGGCGTATAGCAGCCGGACCATTTCCTCGGAAATGGCCTGTTCGCCTTTCAGCGACGGCGGCCATTTGAAATCCGGGATGGGTTGCAGTTCCCCGTCCAGTTGAATGGCGGCGGCGTCAAATTCACCCAAGCCCAGGTCCCGGGCTTCCCGCAGGAAATACAAGGCTTCCGGCTTCAACCCCATCATGCGGGCGATCACCGCATCCAGGGCCACGGCATTGTCCGAGGCCAGGACGCGGTTTATGGTCCGGAGGTCCGGGGAGGCCGGGCCGTTGCCTTCCATGCCCACCACGGCGTCGACAATGAAAAGATCGGGCGGCCTGATGCGGAAGACGTCGAGCACGACCTTCTGGAACCTTTCCGGAGTGACGGCCCGGCGGTGCAAGATGGCTTTCTGCGCGCCGGGAAGGATGCCGTAGTTGTTTTTCAACGCCCCGGTGATTATGGTCAAGCCGTGGGTTTTGAACTTGGGCAGGGATATGACCACGTCCGCGTCCAGGACGGCCCGGGAGACGCTGACGCGGTCCAGCATTTCCGGGTCGAACTTGACTTCAATGGAATCGTTTCCGATGTTCCGATAATAACCGCGGGCCGCGTCCAAAAGGCCGGTTAACTGGAAACTGGCTTCGTTGGCGCCGTAACTGACCACTCCGGGGTTGTCCCCGACCACGATGGCGGCCGGTTTTTCCCTTTCCACCCGGTCCAGGACCGCGCTCAGCACGGCCGGGTGCAGGGTGATTCCATCCTCGGGCTTGGCGCCTCGCAGGACGTTGGGCTTGATGAGGACCTTCTTGCCCCCCAGGTTTTGGGGAAACAGTTCGAACGCCCGGTCCACCGCCGCGCGACAATCCTCGTAGGTCGCCGGATGAATCATGACTCGATGCATGGGCTCCTCCCCTCCAGAAAGTTCTGTTTTTCAATACCGCTGTAACCCGCCCGGACGCCGGTCATTCGTTTCAACCGTCCCGGGCGCGGGTCGCCTGGCGCTATTCTTGCGGCTTTGCTCGGTCGAACACCTTTTTTCCGGAAAAAAAGGTCAGGTCGACCCGGGCCTTGATTATTTCTTCCGGCGCGATTTCATAAATATTCGAATCCAAAACGATCAGGTCGGCCCTTTTTCCCGGAGAGACGCCGCCCGTTTCCCCGCCCAGTCCATGCGCCCGGGCCGGAGCGATGGTGTAGGCCCGCACTGCTTCCTCCACCGTGACCTTCTGTTCCGGCCGCCAGCCGCCCCGGGGACGGCCTTGGGGCGTCGCGCGCGTGACGGCGGCGTGAATCCCGGCCAAGGGCGCCGGGTTGCAGACCGGAGCGTCGGAACTGAAAAGCACCGGGGCGCCTGAATCGAGAATGGTCCTGAAGGCGTAGGCCCAGGCGGACCTGGCGCCCACGCATTCATCGATCATGTCCAGGTCCAGTGGCAGGTTGGGCGGTTGGACGTCCGCGACGATCCCCAGGCCGCCTAGCCGGGCCGCATCCGAGGGCTGGAGCAGTTGGAGGTGTTCCAGGCGGTGCCGCAGGGACGGCCCGGGACCGGCGCCGTTGGGGGGGATGGATTCGAAGATATCCATGACCTCGCTCACCGCCCGGTCGCCGATGGCGTGAATCATGACGGCCAGGCCGGCCTGGTGGGCCCGCCGGACCTTGGCGCCCAGAACGGCCGGGTCCCAGATGGGCAGGCCCAACCCGGCGTCAAGATAGGGCTCGGACAGCCACGCGGTCCGGGCGCCCATGCCGCCGTCGGCGAAAAACTTGACGTGGCCAAGCCGTAGAAGCTCGTCTCCCAAGCCGGTCCTGAGGCCAAGGGAGATGAAGTCGTCCAGCGACTCCCCGGCCAGGGAGACAAAGACCCGGAGGTTCAGTTGGTTTTTTTCCCTCAGGCGTTGCCAGGTCTTGAGGGCCCGGGCGCCTCCGGCTCGATCCTCGGGAAGCCTGACGTCCTGGAGGGCGGTCAAGCCCAGGGCGTGGAGGGTCGTTTGTCCCGCCCGGAAAATTTCGAGCAGCTCGTCGTCGTCCGGAACCGGGACGTAGCCGCGGGTCAGGTTGGCCGCCGCTTCCCTCAACAAGCCGTTGGGCCGTCCCTGTTCGTCCCGGCCGATGAGTCCTTCCGGAGGGTCGGGCGTGTCGGGGCCGAGCCCCATTATTTCCAGGGCCTTGGAATTGACCATGGCCAGGTGGAGGTCGCAACGCCACAGGACGACCGGATTATCCGGCGCGGCCCGGTCCAGGTCGGCCAACCGGGGGGGGCTGTTTTCCGGCCAGGCGGCCTCGTTCCAGCCCTGGCCGAGAATCCAGCGTCCCGGCGGAGTGGACGAGGCCCGGGACGCGGTCATTTCGAGGAAGTCCCGTTGGTTTTCCGCTCCGGAAAGGTCAAGCTTTTTGCGCCCCGCGGCCCAGGCTTCGTAATGGAAATGCGAATCCATGAACCCGGGCAGGACCAGGCGCCCGGACAAATCAATTTCCCGGGTTTCCGGGCCGGCTGAATCCGCAATTTCCCGGTCCGAACCCACGGCCAGTATCCGTCCCCCGCCCAGGGCGACGGCGCGGGCCCGGGGGCGGGCCTCGTCCTGGGTCCTGATATCCCCATTCCACAAGATAAGTTCCGGATGTTTGTTCATCATAGCATAAAACCCCGGGGAAAGGGGTCCGCGGGATCGACCACGAACTCGCACCAGCCGGTTACATAGGCGCTGCCCCGGATTTCCACCACCACGGCGGGAATGTCCCCGACCATGGTTTCCGAAACCACGGCGGCCTCGAAAAATGTCCCCAAGGGACTGTGATTTAAATAGCTTTCCCCTTTCCCTATCCGGCCTTCATGGTGCATCAGGGTCAGCTTGGCCGCCGTGCCGGTGCCGCAGGGAGAGCGGTCCATGTGGCTTTCGCCGTAAATAACCACTCCGCCGCCCTGGCGCGGGCCGGGGCCTTCCCGGTAAAATTCCACGACATCCACGGTCCGGACTTCGGGCCGCGTGGGATGGCGAACCGTCAGTTGGCGGTTGGCTTCCTCGATCATGGTCATGCCCAGGTTGATCAGGTTGGGGGCGTTTTCCGGGGATAGGTCCAGCGGTTCGGGGCGGAATTTCGCGGCGTCGGCCATGACGAAAAAGCCGCCCACGCAGACCGTGTCCACGCTAAGGTCCCGGCCGTGAAGTTTCAGGGTTTCCCGCGAACCATAAACGAAGGAGGGAACGGTCCTGATGGCCACCGACTCAACCCGGCCGCCCTTTATGAGGGCCTTGGTTTCCATGGGGCCCGACGGGGTGTCCACCACCACGATTGGTTCCGGACCCTGGACGTCCAAGGCCCCTATTTCGATCATGGCCGTGACCGCGCACATGGTGGCGTGCCCGCAGAGAAAGGGGTAGCGGCGGGCGTCCATGTAAATAAGGCCGAAAGCCGCTCCCGGGGAGCAGGGTTCGGTGACGGCGGCCGCCAGGATGCCCTGGCATCCCCGCGGCTCCCGGGTCAGCATCAAACGGATGTGGTCCAGGTTTTCCTGGAAATAGGTCAATTTCTCGGCCATGGTCCGGCCGGGAAGGGGGCCGATTCCATCAATTATCAGCCGGGCGCCTTCTCCGGCGCCGTGGGTTTCCAGGGTCGTTAGTTTTTGCGGATAGCGGCGGCTAAAACCCGCTCGCGCCTTTGACAGGTCCATAAATACTCCTCGGGGGGAATTCCCGGCCGCCATCCTACCAGTGCTAGACTTCGGGGTAAATCCAAAACTTTGGTAATTGACATCCGGCGGAATTGATGCTTCCCTGGGGAAACCCTGTTTAAAATAAACGCCCCGGATAATGGAAGGGCGAAAAAAAAGTCGGGAGCCATCTCATGACTGATTCTCATCAACTTATCGAACTGGAAAATAAATACGGCGCCAAGAATTACAAGCCCTTGGACGTGGTCCTAACCCGGGGCCTGGGAATTTGGGTCTGGGACGTGGAGGGGAAAAAATACCTGGATTTCCTGTCCGCTTATTCGGCGGTCAACCAAGGGCACTGCCACCCCCGGATCATGGCCGCCCTGGTGGAGCAGGCGGGGCGCCTGACCCTGACTTCCCGGGCTTTCCGCAACGATCAATTGGGCTTGTTCTACCAGGAACTTTGCCAACTAACCAATTCCCACCTGGTCCTGCCCATGAACAGCGGCGCCGAGGCCGTGGAGACGGTCATCAAGGCGGTGCGCAAATGGGGTTACAAGACCAAGGGGGTCCCCGAGGGCCGGGCCGAACTGATCGTTTGCGAGAACAATTTTCACGGCCGAACCATCACCATCGTCGGATTCAGCACGGAAGAGCAATACCGGGACGGTTTCGGGCCGTTCACTCCCGGGTTCAAGATCATTCCCTTCGGCGACGCGGCGGCCCTGGAGGCGGCCATAACCCCCAACACCGTCGGCTTCCTGGTGGAGCCGATCCAGGGGGAGGCCGGAGTCATAACTCCTCCGGACGGATACCTGAAAAAAGTCCGTGAAATCTGCACCAGGGAAAACGTGCCCCTGATCCTGGACGAGATTCAGACCGGCCTGGGACGAACCGGCAAGCTTCTGGCCGAGGCTCACGAGGGGATCGAGGCCGATGTCACCCTGATCGGCAAGGCCCTTTCCGGCGGCTTTTACCCGGTTTCGGCCCTGCTCTCCAACGCCGAGGTGTTGGGAGTGTTCATGCCCGGAGACCACGGCAGCACCTTCGGCGGCAACCCCCTGGCCTGCGCCGCGGCCCGGGCGGCGCTGAAGGTCTTGGTCGAGGAAAACATGGTCGAGAACTCCGCCCGAATGGGTGATTATTTCCTGGGCCGGCTTCGGGAAATCAAGAGTCCGTTCATCAAGGAAGTCAGGGGCCGGGGGCTGTTTATCGGAGTGGAGCTCTTTCCCGACGCCGGCGGCGCCAGGCGCTTCTGCGAGTCTCTCAAGAACAAGGGCCTCTTGTGCAAGGAAACGCACGAGCATGTCATACGCTTCGCGCCGCCCTTGATCATCGCCCGGGAAGAAATCGATTGGGCCTTGGAACGGATCGCCCCGGTTCTGACCGGACAGGATTTATAGCCGGCCGGCCCCGCTTGGCCAAGTCATTTTCCCGCCGGCCGGGAAGCGGGAAAATGACCGGTCCCGGGTTTTATTTCCCGGCCCCCCGGGCCAATCCCAACCGGACGAACAGCCACGGTCCGATAAAGGAAACCAGGAACCCGACGAGAAAATACCGGACGAAACGGAACGCCGCGGCCGGCTCCAGTCCGTTGAAAGCCGTTTTCAGGCCGATATAAACCGCCGCCAAGGCCGCTAGGCCCACCGGCAGGATCAGCAGGCGCCGACCCCAGGTCGAGGGGATGACGAAGCCGACGAAGCGTTTTTCCCCCATCAGCCCCAGGCAGGCGCCCATGAGGGTGGAGGCGGCGGCGGGCCCGGAGGGGTCCCCGCCCGGAAACAAGATTATCAAAAAAAGAGGCGCCCCGACCGCCAGGGCCGCTTGAACAACCGCGGTCCGCCCGGCCAGCCAGGCCGAGGCCCAGGGTTCGATCTTCAGGAAGCTGAACAGGATGACCGCGCCCAGCACATAACCGCCGATAAGGTCGGTGGGGAAGTGGACCCCGAGGTACAGACGGGATAGGGGAATCAAGACCATCAGAGCCAGGGCCGTCGCCAATATCCATTTATTCCTGAACCAGGCCGCCAAAAAACCCCAAGCCACCACGGTGTGCTGGGTATGCCCGCTGGGCAGTCCGCCGCCCCCGGCCTTGGCCAGGGCCCGAACACGGGAATCGTACTGAAAGGGCCGGGGCTGGTTCGCCAGCGTCTTGGCCGTCGCGTTGACCCAGGCCGAGAAGAGAAAGACCATCATCAGCCTTATCCCCGCTTTTTTGTCGAAGCACCAGTAAATTACCGGCAGAAGCAGGAGGTAGAACGCTTCCTCGCCCAGAAAGGTCAGGGCCTTGAACACCGGGTCCCACCCCGGACTGAATTGTTGCAGGTACAGGATGAGGTCGATTCCGAATTGAAGGGCGCGCTCCATGTTTTCTCCTTAATTGAGGCGATTTTTCGAGTCCGTGGGGCATTATAATAAAACCAGCGGCTTTTGTCAGGGGGAGTTCGGCCGGCCGTATTTCCAGGCGCGGTCGAAAAAATATTGATTTCAATAAGATGTCAAAATGATAATTTGTTGACACAGTAACGACGGAAAGGTAATTTAAACAACGTGCTCGGACCTAAAGACAAGCGAAACGTCGTGAAAGTCCCGGGGGGTGGTGATGAAGGTTACCCTGAGGCTGATTAAAGGGCCCGAAACGGGCCGGACTTTTGAACTCAAGGACGCCGATTCCTTTCTGGTCGGGCGGTCCAGGAAAGCCCACCTACAACTCGATAAAAAGGCCGACCGGCTGATTTCAAGGACTCATTTTCTCCTGGAAGTGCGCCCCCCCCGGTGTTTTGTCACGGATTTGGACAGCCGGAACGGCACGTACGTCAATTCCCACAAAATAACCCGGGCCGACCTGAAAAACGGCGACCTGATTCGGGTTGGGTCCACGGTTATTCAAGTCGCCGTGGCGGAAGACCGGAAGGACGCGGACGGCCCCTTGGTTTGTTCGGTTTGCGGTCGGGAAGCGGCCGAATCCCCCCCCCCGGACGGTTCGCCCGAAAATTTCATCTGCGCGGAATGCCTGCGGAAGGAAGAAGAACAACGGACGCAACGGACCACGGTCCAGACCCGGCCTTCCCCGGCCTCGACTTATGGCTCCACCGGAATACCAAACCGTATAACTTGCCTTAATTGCGAGGCCGATATAACCGGGCAGGCCAATATCGACCGCCTGACCTCGGAATTGATCGGCGCGGTTTATTTGTGCAAGAAATGCGCGGCCAAAACCAGGAAAAAGGGCTTGGCCGTGGATCGGGTGGGAGACTACATCATGCTCGATGTGGTGGGCCAAGGCGGCATGGGCGTCGTGTACAAGGCTTTTCAGCTCGGCACCGGACGTCTCTGCGCCGTGAAAATGATCCTGCCCGAGCTGGCCATGAACGAATACGCGGCCAGGGTGTTCGAGCGGGAAATACAAACCCAGTCGGAAGTTCTTCACCCCAACCTGCTACGGGTGCTGGAGCAGGGCCGCCACGACAACACCCCCTATTTTGTCACCGAATTCATGGCCGGCGGGGACGTTCAGGATTTGATGGCCTGGGAGTTCTCCGGCCCCATGGACCCGGCCCTGGCCTGTCGGATAGCCATCCAGATACTGCTGGGCCTGCAATCCCTCCACGAGCGGGGCCTGATCCATCGGGACCTCAAGCCGTCCAACTATCTTCTGGACCGGTCCTATAAAAAGAAAAACTTCGTGGCCAAGATCGCGGATTACGGCTTGGCCAAATCCTTCGAGAACGCCGGCAACTCCCTCTTCGATTTCACCAAGGAAGGCCTGACCGCCGGTTCCTATAAATTCATTCCTCCCGAACAGATTACTAATTATAAGTTCGTTAAGCCGCCGGTGGACATTTTCGCGGTGGGGGCCAGCCTGTATTTCATGCTGTCCGGGAAATATCCGTATAACTTTCCCACCGAAGCCGAGCGGGAAGGCGGCAAGGCCCGGCACCCCATTGAAATAATTCTCGAGGATGACCCGACCCCGATCCTGGAACGCAACCCGAATATTCCCCCGCGGTTGGCCCGGATCGTGGACCAGGCCGCGGCCAAGGATTATCGGCGACGCTGGGGAAGCGCGGAGGAATTCAGGGCCGCCCTGGTTCAATTGTTCAAAAAGACCGGAGGTTCTTCTTGAGCGCCGAACCCGGGCCGGGGGTGGGACATGGTTGAGCGGCTCGATTTACGCCAGATCAAGTCCGCCATCGAGGAAGCCATTAAAAAGGAGGATTGGCTCCAGGGGGCCAAACTCCTGGCCCAGTGGTGCGCCCGGAAGCCCGACGATGCCAAGGGCTGGTATTACCAGGCTTATTTTTTAACCAAACTGGGCCGTTTGGCCGAGGCCGATTCCCAGGTGAAAAAGGCGCTGTCCCTGGACCCCGGCGGCAAGGAAGCCAAAAAGCTCGAGTCCTTCATCAAGTTGAAGTCCCATGAGGCTTCCCGCCGAAAAAAGGAAAAGGAAACCAAAAAAGCCGAGGTCGCCTGGCAGCCGGGCCGGGTGGTGGAAGGACGTTACGACGTCAAGGGGTCGGCCAAGGGCGGCATGGGGGAAGTTTATTTCGCCTACGACCGGCAACTGGAACGCATGGTGGCCATCAAGGCGCCCTTGCTCTCCTCCGGCCAGGCCGAAAGCCGCATCGCCAGGCTCTACCGGGAAGCCGAGGCCTGGATCGGGCTGGGCATGCATCCCAACATCTGCTCGGCTTTTTACATCCACGAAATTTCCGGCGCGCCGTTTCTGTTCATCGAATACGTCGAGGGGGGGACCCTGGAGCGGTGGATCAAGTCGAGCCGGTACGCCTTCAAGGACCGCCTGGATTTCGCCATTCAAATCGCCCGGGGCATGCATCATACCCATGGTTTCGCCTGGATCGACGAATACGGGGCCAAGCATAGGGGCTTGGTGCATCGCGACCTGAAGCCGGCCAATATTCTGATGAAAACCGATGGAACGGTCAAGGTCACCGACTTCGGCCTGGTGGGCTTGGGAGGGGAAAAAGAGGGCGCGGTCCCAGGCGGGAGTCTGCTGCACGACCGGGACATCCTGCCCGACGGCGCCGCTCCGCCGCCCGACAGCGTGGATTGGGAAATTGTGGCCGATGTCCATTGGCAGACCATCACCGCCACCGGGGCCGCCGTGGGCACTCCTCCGTACATGGCCCCCGAACAATGGAAAGCCGCCCACCTAACCGGGTTTTCCGTGGATATTTACGCCTTTGGCTGCGTTCTTTACGAAATTTTCTGCGGCCGGCGTCCTTTTCAGCTTGACGAGAAATTCCGTTTCGCCATGCAAGCCCATAAGGTTTACCTGTGGGAAAAGCTGCATCTGGAGAAAGCTCCTCCCGACCCCAGGGAGTTGAACCCCGAACTGGACGAGGGCTTGTCCCGGTTGATGGTTCGGTGCTTGAGCAAGGACCCGGCCGGCCGACCGGAGAGCTTCGACGAGATCAAGAACGCCCTCGAGGAAAGATACGGCCGGATCACCGGCGGCGCCTACCCGCGTCCCCAGACCAGGCCGTCCCGCCTCGTGGCCGATTCACTGAACAACCAGGGCGCGTCCTTCATGACCATCGGCCAGTCCCGTCGCGCCCTGGGGGCCTGGCGACGGGCCCTGGAAACCGACCGGTTGCACCTGGAAGCCAATTTCAACCTGGCCCTTCACGAATGGAAATATTTCGGCCTCGGCCCGGGCGAGGTTTTCAACCGCATGGAGGAAGTGGGGCGGGCTCACGGAAGCTTGGGGCGCTACAACCAATTATTGGGAGAACTTTATCTGTTTTTCGGGGAATACCCCAAGGCCGCGGCTTATCTGCGGGAAGCGCTGGAACAGAAAGACGCCTCGTCGCGGGTGCGCAAGGACTTGGGACTGGCCCTTTGCGCCGAGGCCGTTAGTTACGAACATTATCCCCACTGGGGGGAAGCCGAGGCCTGTTTTCGGAAAGCCATGGCGGAGGGGCTGGATGACCCGGCCGTCGCGACCGGGTTGGCCTTGACCTTGATGAACCAGGGGCTTACCGAGCAGTCCGGCGCGTTATACAAGGACGCCGCCGGCCGGTTTCAGGAAATGCCCATGGCGTTGAACGACGCCGTCCGGAAATACCTGCCCGGCCAAATCGTCCTGGAAAGCCGGAGTTATCACGGCTGGATAAATTTTTTGACTTTTTCTCCCGATGGGCGCGAGGTGGTGGCCGGGTGCGAGGACAGAATCAGCTCCTGGGCCGTTAGAATAAACGCCGAAAAGGACTGCGTCCCGGCGCCCGGGAGCCGGGGCGGGCCTGGAGACACCAAGGTTCGGATCGAGGCGCCTTCGCCGATTCAAGGACTGAAAACAGCCCGGTCCCCGCGGGAAACCTTTCTGGTGGGGCGACACGCCCGGGCCGCGGCCGTGGGCCGCCTCAGCCGGATCGCCATACTCGGGACGGCCGAGGGAAAACTCGAATTGTTCCGTCTCGGCGTGGGGGAGTTGCTCAAGTCCTTTAGCGGCCATTCCGGCGAAGTAACCGCCCTGGCCTTCAGCCCCGACGAACAGTACATCTTGTCGGGCGGCGCCGACGGGTTCCTTCGTCTCTGGGAAATTAAAAGCGGCGACTGTCAAGAGGTCTTTGAAGGGCACACGGATCGCGTGTCCTGCCTGGCCTTCAGCCCCGACGGCCGCTTGCTCGCTTCCGGAGGAGCGGACGGGACAGTTCGCGTCTGGGACAGTTATTCCGGCGAAAATCTTCAACTGTTTTCCGAGCACAACGACTACGTGTCCGCCGTGGTTTTCAGCCCGGACGGCGAGCACCTCGTTTCCGCCGGATACGACAAAACCTTGCGGCTCTACAACCTCAAGGCCCTGAGGTGTTTTCACGTTTTCGAGGGACACTCCAACCGGGTCCTGGGCGCCGCGTTTCACCCATCCGGCGGGATGCTCCTGTCCTGCGGCGCGGATAAAACCATCCGCTTCTGGAGCCTGGGCCGAAAACGCCAGGAAATGGTCGTCAGGTTGAGAAACCGGGTGGAGTTCGCGGCCGTCAGCCCGGACGCCCGCTTGGCGGCCGCGGTCCTGGCCAATTCCTCGCCCTCGAGCGGCAAGACCGTCTGCCTGCTGGAATACCCATATCCGGAAAGGGCCCGAACGCCATACGCGCTGACCGCGCCGATATCCTCCGCCAAAACCGATGAGCGGGAAAGCGAGTTCCTGGCCCGGTTGGAGGAAGCCAAGGGGCGCCTGGCCGGCAAATCCTACTATGACGCGGTGCGGGCCGTGAGCGCGGCCAGGAATATTTCCGGGTACGAGCGCGACCCCGAGGCCTTGGATATGTGGGGTCGGACCGCTTCCCGGTTCCCCAGCTCCCACCTGAAAATGGTTTGGACCGCGGATCGGTTCGACGACCAGCAGGGCGGGGTCACGGCGGTCCTCATGGACCCGGCCGGGCGGTACCTTGTTTCGGGAGGCGCCGATCATTCCCTCAAGCTCTGGGACCTGTCCGCCGGCGCCTGCGTCCGGACCATCGAGGAACATTCCGGACCGATCGCCGGCTTGGCCTTGCACGGCGGCAAGGGCTTTTACGTCGCGTCCGCCAGTCTAGACGGAACCATAAAACTATGGGACCAATATCAGGGGGTCTGCGTCAAGACCCTGTCCGCCGGCACCGAGGGCTTTTCCGCCCTGGCTTCCAGCCATGACGGCCGGTTCGCCCTGGCTGGCGCCGTGGACGGCGCCCTGGCGCTCTTCGACCTGAGCCGGGGGGAAGTCGTCAAGAGGTTGAGGGGCCACGCCGACGCCGTGACCGCGGTCGCCTTCAGCCCGGAGGCGGGTTACGCCGTTTCCGGAAGCGCGGACCATACCGTCCGCGTCTGGGACCTTCAAACCGGACGGGCCAGGGCGGTCCTGGAGGGGCATTCCAAAAAGGTTTCCTTTGTCTCGGTCAGTCCGGACGGTTCCTACGTTTTTTCCGGCGGGGAGGATGGCGTGTTGTGCCTCTATGAGGCGGAAACCCTCGCCCATCCGGAAATACTGCGCCACCAATCCTCCATGGCCGCGGCCGGCGCCCTGTGCCCCGACGGCCGATTCGCCCTGACGGGCAATGAACACGGAATGATGTTTGTCTGGAACCTCAAGACCGGCGAGTGCGTCCGGACCTTTCAGGGCCACCAGGGACGGGTCGTGTCCATCGATTTTTCCGCCAACCGCCAGTTGGCCGTTTCGGCCGGAATGGATAAAAGCATCAGAATATGGCAACTGGACTGGGTCCCCCACGTCCGGAGCATGACCCCTTGGGACGACGCGGCCCGCCCCTTCCTGGAAATCTTCCTGAAAAGGCAGACGCCTTACGATTCCTCGCCGGGCGTCGGACGCAAGGGCGCCCCCCGGTGGAATGCCGAACAGTTTCAAGACCTCCTGAACGATCTGGCCGCCCGGGGCTTCGGTTACCTGACCGCGGACGGGGTGCGAAAAGCCCTCCTCGAAATGTCGGGGTCCTTCAAGGATTTTTTCCGGTTTCTCTGGAAGGCCCTGGATTATTTCTCGTCCATCAAGGCCGGGGCCGTGCTGTATTATCTGCTCAAGCACCTGTTGATATTGACGCTGAAGCTTACTCCGGCGGCCATTGCCGCTTTCCTGCTCATCAACGCCGGGTTTTACGAACAATCCCCCCTCAGCGCCATCGCCCTGGTTGTATTCCTGGCCCTGTTCACCTTGATGAAAAAACGCTGACAACTTATTCCCGCGGGCTGGCGACCGGGCCGTTTTTTTGACCGTCCGGGTGGAAGGCGGAGCCGGCCGGCGCGGCGGGGTTTGTTCTGGACAAAGGGAAAAAAATCAAGTAGAAGGAAGAAAAATGAGATGTGGTTCACCTGTTTTTTATGGCTGAAGCAAAAAAGACAAAAAAAATAAACGGGCAACGCGCCAGGGCGTCCCTCACCACCAAGGGACTCAACACCAGAACGTCCCTGCTGGAAGCGGCCCGCGAGGTTTTCCGGGAACAGGGGTACTACGGGGCCAGCGTCTCCATGATCTGCCGCCAGGCCGGGATGTCCCAGGGGGCGTTCTATCAGTATTTCAAAAATAAGGAACAGGCGCTCCTCGAACTCAACGACTTGGTCCTGGATGATTTTTGGGCCAAGGCCGGCCGGGTCTCCCTGTCCGACCCCGATCCCGCCGTTCGGCTGGGCCGCGTCGCCGACCTTCTGTTCCGATACGCCCGGGAAAACATCTATTACCACCGGATACTGGGCGAATTCGAGCTGATCGATTCCGTGACCATTGGGTATTATGATTCCCTGTCCCGGTTTTGCGTCGACTTCTTTAAAGGGGAAATCAAGCGCGGGGCCTTGCGGCCCGCGGACCCGGAACTCCTGGCCTACGCTTTTATCGGCATGGTCCTGTTTCACGCCATGGATTGGGGCCCCGGACGGGAAAAACACAGCATCGAGCAACTGGTCGGCTGGGCCGTGAAGTTGTGGCGGAATGGGATCGGCGGTCCCCGGCCCTGGACCGGCCAAGCCGGCCCGATCCCGGCCCGCGCCTCCGAGTCGTCCGGGAACGCTCCCGAGCCCAGCGAGGGGCTGACCCAGGGGCAGGCCACCGCCAAGGCCTTGTTCCAGGCGGCGGAAAACGTATTCGGCCAGGTCGGTTTCAATCGGGCCGGAATCGCGGAGATAACCCGGTTGGCCGGAGTGGCCCAGGGGACCTTTTACGTCCATTTCAAGAGCAAGCGCGACCTGATGGAAGGTTTCGTGGATTACCTGAGCCGGGAAATGAGGTGGGCGGTCAAAAAAGGATCGGGAAATTTCCAGGACCGGAGGGACGTCGAAGCCGCCGGGATTTCGTCGTTCTTTCGTTTTCTGGGTCCACACCGCCGGATTTATCGCGTGGTCGCCGAAAGCGAGACCATGGGCCAGGAAATGGCCATGCGATATTACATCAAATTGGCCGAGGGATACGAGCCGGGCCTGGCGGAAGGCGCGGCCCGGGGCGAGATCGTGGCCGACCCCCCGCCTTCGTTTCTGGTTCGTTCCATCATGGGGATGATTCACATGGTCGGTTTGAAGTGGCTGGTCTGGAGCTCGTCGATGGAAGCCCAGATGCCCCCCCGCCATGTCGCGGAAATAATTGAAGTCATCTTGAACGGGCTCGCCGTCGACCGCTCTTGAGCGGGCCGCTCTTCACCCGCCGCCAGCCGCGCCAAAAAATGGTGAAATATTAGTAGGTTTGTATGAAAATGTTCGGCGCCTGTCTCTTATGGACTAGGCGCACGTCTCCATCCCGAGGTTTTAACCCGGCCATGTGGCGTAGAATGTTTCATCATGGGGGAGGGTCTCCTATAAGGCTGGTTCCCAAGCTCTAGCTTGGGAACCTCGGCCAGGGAAGCTCCAGCTTCCTCACTCTAGAGATGTAGCGCCCCCGCTCTCGCCCATAATCGCCGGCCAGGGGATAGACCTTGCCCGGCGAGCCTTCAGGCATATGTTCAACGAGACAGATGAAATTTCAAACCGACTAATATCGATACCTTCACCACCGCATTGATTCCCCTTGGTTGCTTTCCGAATAAATTGGGGAAGCTAGAGCTTGGGAACCAGCGAATACCAGGTTGTAGGCATTATCAGATGGCCGCTGACCAATAAATTAATTATGCATTTTAAATTACTTATCAAAGCCTCTCTGACAACCCTGATCCTCGCATCCGGCCTGGTCCTGGCCGTGCTCCTCGCCCGGGCGGCGACGGCGGATATTTACCACCGGCGGGCCCAGGGGTTTGTCGAGAGTCAAAACCATGTCGCGGGAATCCTGTCCCTGGAAAAAAAGGCGATTTACGCCTCGCCCAGGTGGGAAGACCTGGCTTTGTCGGCGGAATGCTATACCGGCATCGCGGCGTTGGAAAAAAATCCCGCCTCGAAACTGGAAGACCTCTCCCAGGCCCGCAAGTCCCTGGAACAGGCGGTCCTACTCAACCCTTGGGAAGGCAATTTGTGGCACGACCTGGCCCTAGCGGACTGGCGGCTCTCCATCTTCAAGGGGAGGGAACACCTGATCCGCGACGTGGAAAAAAATTTCGAAAAAGCCCTGGACCTCGATCCCCACAACGGGAAGTTCCAGTACGCCCTAATTGATTATTACCTCCTGTCCGGCAAGATTTCAACGAGTTATTCCCTGGTCGCCGAACTGGCGGCGACTTTCCCCTCGTCCTACCGCTACCTCAAGACCAGGCCCCAATGGCCGTTGATCAAAAAGGAATTTCTTAAGGGGCTGGCCGAGGCCGAAAAGAACATTCTGACCGCCTATTCCGCCCTGGAAACAACCGCGGACTATTACGCCGATCAAGAGGATTGGCCCAACGCGGTTAAATACGCCGGCCTGCTGCTCGCGTTTTCGGGTCCCGACACACCGCCGAACAGCTATTTCCGTTTGGGCGGCTACTACCTCAAGGAAAGAAAATTCCCGGAAGCCCGGGAAGCCTTCCTCAACGGCCTGGTGAAAGCCGAGGAGCCGTACGACGTCATCGTCGGCCTGGCCGGCCGCTTCCACAGGGAAAACGCCCTCCCCCTCTTCATCGACCTGGCCAAGGAAATGGCTGGGAAAAACCAAAAAATCGGTTTTAACCTCCCGGAAATATTGGGTCGGGCTTATTACCTGGCCCAGGACTGGGACCAGGCGGAAAAAAATCTGGAAAAAGCCTTGAAGCAGAATGACTCAGCGGATATTCACGCCCTCTTGGCCCGGATTGGACTCAACCGCAAGGATTGGGACATGGCGGAACGAGAAAGTCGCCGGGCCGCTGATTTGACACCCGGGAACCCGGAATACCAGTTCATCCTCTCCCAGGCCCAACACCAACAAGGCCGTTCCCTCGACGCCTTGCTAACACTTGGCTTAGCTATCAACCTCTCAGCCGCGCCCAAGGCCTCTTATTTCAATTACCAGGGCTGGATTAATTGGAAACTGGCCCGTTATCCCCAGGCCATCAATTCCTGGAAAAAAGCCGGAAGCCTTGACCCCAAAAACCCCGCCTACATAAAACAGATAGGCCAGGCCTACGAGAAAATGGGAGAAACCTCATCCGCGGCTAATTTTTTCAAGGCGGCGCAGGTATTATTAATAAAGGTAACAGACTACAAGATCGTCAGTAAAAAAATAAGAAATGTTCTATGAACACAATTGGCGGTTGGCATATTTTTTGTTTTCAATAGCAATCAAATTGTTTGCAAGCTCTATTTTAATGAACTATTTCGCAGCAAGCTGCGAATTGTCAATCGGAAAAAATTCCAAATGGGACGAAGCAAGCTTGGAGGAATTAGATCAGAAAATCAAAATATTTTGCATAGTATATGATATACAATAGTCAGGAATTTATACTTTGCAATAATAGAAAAACAAAAAATATGTTTCTATCATATTAAAGTAAATTACAGTTTAATCTTTGTAAACAGTTATAGGTATTAAGGAAAAAATCATATAAATGAGTATTCGTAAAAACACAGTATATAATTTATGCGGCCATATTTTGCCCTTAATTTTTGCATTGACCACTCTACCAATGTATATAAAATTAATAGGCGAAGAACGTTATGGTGTATTATCATTAGTGTTACTTTTTTTTGGATATTTCGGATTGTTAGATCTAGGTTTGGGGCGAGCTACAGCTCAAAAAATTGCAGAAATGCACAATGCATGCATTGAAGAAAGAGAAGAAGTATTTTGGACTGCATTAATTAGTAATTTTGGTTTAGGGTTGTTTTTTGGAATTCTAATTTGTCCAATTGCGTATTCAGTAATTGGTAGCAATATCGAAAATACAGTAACATTTAGGAACGAAATATTATTAACAATCCCATTATTTGTTATTGCATTACCTTTAACTACAATTTCCAGTGTGTTGAAAGGTGCGTTACAAGGAAGAGAACAGTTTTTAAGCCTAAATATTGTTACCACAATAGGATCAGGTCTTTTTCAATTTTTTCCCTTAGTTGCCGCAATACTATTTGAGCCAACATTGAGTTATTTAATTCTGTCGTTATTAATTGCAAAAGGAATTAATATAGTAATATTATTTTGTTTTTGTAAAAAATATTTGGAATTGAAAAATTTTTCTTTCAAAAAGAGAACTGCATTGATGCTTTTAGAATTTGGAGGATGGATTACGATTTCGTCAATAATTAGTCCTTTACTAACAACAATTGATAGAATCATGATAGGATCAATGTTAGGAACAAATATGGTCACATCATATGTTGTTCCGTCAGATCTTGTTCAAAAAGGAGGAATAATTCCAAGTAGTTTAGCTGTAGCAATTTTTCCGAAACTTGCTTCAGAATCATCAAATAGTTATAAAAAAAAATTAACAATTAAATGTTTAATATTTATAGGTATAATTATTACTCCCTGCGTTATATTTGGTATTCAAATTTTTGAACCATTTTTATCTTTATGGATATCAAAAGATTTTTCAGAAAAGGCGGCAAATATCGGGCATATTTTAGCAGTAGGATTTTGGTTTAATTCTTCAGCTAGAATTCCATATATTGAATTATTAGCTAAAGGAAAACCAGATGTCGTAGCAAAATGTCATCTACTTGAATTCATACCATATGTAATTTTATTGTGGTTATTTCTTAAAAATTATGGTATAGAAGGAGCAGCGATAGCATGGAGCTTGCGTGTTTTTTTAGATACAATTTTATTATTTATATTTACAAAATTAATAAGTGAAGCATTTCATTTGCTATGGCCGGCTTGTATTTTAATAATAATTGGTGCTTTAACCTCAATTTTATTTCCAATTAATTCATTTTTACGCTGGAGTATTAATTTGATAACTATTCTGACATGTGTAATATGGATATGGTTCACTTTACGTTTTACACTAAAAAAGATATCTGCTACATTTAATTAAAAATTATAGATGTAAATGGTTAAAATAATGATAAACGCATGTATCGTTTGCGTATGTTATAATACATATTCAGAATTATTGGACTATTTACTTTCAATAGAAAATTCACTTTCATTATCACCAAATTTAAAACTAAAAATATTAATTTGTGATAATTCATCAATTATTGACAATCAAATTATTTTAAAATTACAAAAAAGCAAATTATCAATTTCATATTTTAAAAATTTGAATATTGGTTATTTTCCTTCAGTAGAATTGATTATGAAAAATTTTTGTATAGATACAACAAAATTTGATTATATAATTATTTCAAATACTGATATAGTTCTAGATCAAAATTTTTTTTTAGAGTTAACTAAAAATAAAAAAAATAAAAAAATTGGTGCACTTGCGCCGCAAATATTTTCAATCAAATCAAAAATTTTTCTTAATCCAAGCAGAATTAAAAGGCCATCAAAAATTTATTTAACAATTTTAAAAAATATTTTTAAAAACCAACTACTGTATAATATATTTATACTATTACATCTTGCAAAAAAATGTTTAATAAAAAAATTTCCTCAAAATAATGTTTTTGATGAGATACATTTTAAAAATATTTATTCTGCGCATGGAAGTATTATTATTTTCACAAAACAATTTTTTATTCAAGGCGGATTAATTAATTATCCTCGCTTTCTTTTTGGTGAGGAAATTTTTGTTGCAGAAGAAATTCGAAAAATTAGTTTATTGATATCATATACACCAAATATAAAAGTCTATGATAAAGAACATGCTTCTACTTCTTCAGTAAAAAGAAAGCTTCTATTGTTAGAACAAGTAAAATCATTAAATTATCTTATACAAAAATACTTTTAGTTAATAATGAATCACCCCACAGCAAGCTGCGAGGTATCAATCGGAAAAAATCCCAAAATGGGACGAAGCAATCTTCGAGGAATTAGACCCGAAGCGATTAAAAAAGCGAATGCAATATCGCACTAGCCTACAATTAAATTAAGGACAGAACAAACATGAAGATAATATATTTACACCAATATTTTAACACATTAAACATGTCGGGTGGAACTAGATCATTTGAAATAGGTAAAAGAATGGTCGAAGCTGGACATGAAGTACATATTGTTACTACAGATACAAATAGTAAAAACTCGAAAAAACTCAATTGGTATAAGACAAATGAAGAAGGAATAAATGTTCATTGGTTTACAAATCCTTATTCAAATTTAATGTCTTACAAAAGAAGAATGATATCATTTGCACGATTTGCAATATATTCTTCCCTAAAAGCAGCCAATTTAAAAGGTGATTTAATTTTCGCAACTAGTACGCCACTAACAATTGCAATACCAGCTATATACTCATCATGGAAAAATAAAATTCCAATGATTTTCGAAGTTAGAGATCTGTGGCCAGCAGGTCCAATTAAAATTAAAGCTTTAAAAAATCCGATTGCAATATTATTAGCAAAATGGTTAGAAAAATTGGCATATTTTAAATCAGCACATGTAATTGCATTATCACCAGAGATGAAAGAAGGAATATTAGAAACAGGATATCCTGAAAGTAAAGTAAGTATTATACCTAATAGC
>JAZDGM010000242.1:0-18293 GCA_043806915.1 Pseudomonadota bacterium
CCGACGCCGGCCCGGCTTTCCCCCTATTTCTTCAAGGTTTAGGCTGGTTCCCAAGCTCTAGCTTGGGAACCTCGGCCAGGGAAGCTCCAGCTTCCTCACTCGAGAGATGTAGCGCCCCGCCCCAGCCCATAATCGCCGGCCAGGGGACAGACCTTGCCCGGCGAGCCTTCAGGCATGGGTTCAACGGGACGGATGAAATTTCAAACCGACTAATATCGATACCTTCACCGCCGCGATAGGACTACGAAATGGAAACGCCGCGTTGATTCCCCGTGGTTGCTTTCCGAATAAAGTGGGGAAGCTAGAGCTTCCCCTTCCCGGGTTCCCAAGCTAGAGCTTGGGAACCAGCGGCCAAAAAGACACCGGTCAGGATTCACCGCAAATCACCTTCGACCGAATAATATAGTAAATAATGGCGCGCGTTGCGCACCCTACAAACTGTCAGTCTATATCACCGCCGACGCCGAGCCGGCCCGGCTTTCCCCTATTTCTTCGAGGTCAGCCACAAGCTGGCGGCGATCAACACCCCTCCGGCCGGCGCGATCAACACCTGAAGGCCTGTCATATCGTCCAGGTTGGACAGCACCAGTTCCATAAATGTCACGGCCAGGATGATGACGATCAATTTGGCCAGGGAGCTTTTCAGGTCATCCAGGGTGGCGAAGCCTTCCCAGCCTCGGCATACCCGGTCTTGATCGTCGACGGTGGAACCGATCACGAATATATCGTATATTCCCACGGCCAGCAGCATCATCACCAGGGAAGCCAGGAATATGTCCATGGTCTTGATCAGGCCGGACAGGACCGCGGCGACCTCGCCGGTCAGGACGAAATTAACCATGGCCCTAAGTCCGTTGTACAAGCCCACGATCAACAGGAAAAAAGCGCTGATGAGGTTGAACCCCACGGCAACGGCCACCATGAAGACTCTATATCTGAAGAGGGCCTCGGAGAGGCCGGCGGTGAAAAAATCGGGGAAACGTCTTTCCGGCTTTTTCTTGTCGTCCATTGTTCGCCTACCGCCTACCAAGTTTAATTTGCTGTTTTTATTGGGGACGTTGGGTCCCGGGCCAGGACCGGACCTCGCGCGGGCGTCGTCATAATATCGCCGCCATCCGGGTTGGACATCCGGGCGGTCCTTCCTCACCGGCCGGAACTAACCGAAATACCCTCGATCAGGCTGTCCACGGCGTACCAATACAAGGCCTGGTGATCCTCGCCCCCCAGCATGGTGTTTTGGAGCTTTTCCAAGTGAATCATGCCGTTGATGGCGGCCCAGAACATAAGCATGAACCTTAGCGGCTTCACGTCGCGGAAAATCCCGCCGCCCACGCCCTCTTCCACCGCCGCCAGGCCCAGGGCCAATATTTTCTCCCCCTGCCGGTCCACCATCCTCTTGAGATTTTCATTGAGCACCGGCCGGGGCGAAATCAAAAAATGATTGATGATGTCGAAATATTCCCGCTGCTCCCGGCTGAACGTCCAGTACGCTCCGGCCAACTGCCTGAGGCGGCGCTGGGGCGGATCAGCGGATACTATTTCGGCGGCCGCCTGCCGGTGCAGCAGATCCAAGCCTTCCTGGGACAGGGCGGCGATGATCTCTTCCTTGTTCTTGAAATAGGTGTACAGGGCCGAGGGGCTCAACTCGGCCCGCTTGGCGATCTGGTTCACGGACGTGCCGTCGAGCCCTTTTTCAAACAGAAGCTTCCTGGCCGCGTTGAGTATCTGCGACTTTCTTTCGGCCCATTCCCGGGCCCTTCTTTCCGCCACGCCCATGACGACTTGTATACTCCAGCCGGGTTTGGATGTCCACCTTCGCCCCTCTTCGCTAGGAACTCCCGGGCTAGGCCTCGAAGCGCATCTCCGCGGATTCCACCTCGGCCAAGTCCCGTTCGTAATACCGGGAAGCCCACAGGAACAACCCCGCGGCCAACAGGCCGAAAATCGGCAGACAGAGCAGGCCCGAGGCCAGCCCATGGGCGTCGGACATGGCCCCGACAAAGGTCGGGCCGAGGGAGCTGCCCAACAGGTGCTGGATTATGACGTTGAGGCTGAGGGAAGTGGCGCGCAGGCCCGGATGAACCACGTCCTGGGTCACCGCCACGGCGGCCGGCACAAAGGCCACGGCCGAGACCCCCGCCGCCAACAGCACCACGTATTGCACGGGCCCCTTGAAAAAAGCGAAGGCGGCGAAGAGCAGCACCCCGGTCATAAGGGAAGTTATGGCCGGAAACAGCAAGCGGGCCGTGGGCTTGGTCAACAGCCACCGGTCCGCCAGATACCCTCCCAGGGGCGCCCCCACTATGGCCAGCATCATGACCATCCCGCCCTTGACCCCGGCCTGGCTCATGGTCAATCCATATT
Source organism: Pseudomonadota bacterium (assembly GCA_043806915.1). Taxonomy (GTDB): domain Bacteria; phylum Desulfobacterota; class Desulfarculia; order Adiutricales; family JAGVGV01; genus JAZDGM01. The sequence continues at coordinate 2,365 of JAZDGM010000242.1, forward strand.
CGCGATGGAAATAAGTGGGCAGCCAGGTCAGCAGCGAAGTGGTCACAAAGACGTTGGCGGCGAAACCCAGGTTGTTCAGCAGCAGGGTGCGGTTGTGGGCGAAGCCCTTGGCGACCTCCGCCCAGCCCAGGCGGACCCGCCGGGAATCGAGGCCGCCGCCCACGGCGCGGCTAAGCTCCACCGTACGGTAATCCTTGATGAAAAAACAAAGCAGGGCCGCGACCATGCCCGGCACGGCCACCAACCCGAAGGCATGCCGCCAGCCGTAACGCTCGGCCACGAACCCGCCGATTCCGATGCCCAGGGCGCTGCCCAGGGGAATGGATGCGTTCCAGAGGCCCAGGACCCGGGCCCGCTTTTCCTGGGGATACAGCGCCGAAATCATGGCCGTGCCTCCCGGGGCGTACCCGGCTTCACCCAGCCCGATGGCGGTGCGGGCCGCGAAAAGCTGGCCGAAATTAGCGGTAAAGGCGCAAGCCAGGGTCGCCAGGCTCCACAGCATGGCCATCAAGCCGATGCTTTTTTTGCGGCTCCACCGGTCCACCAGAATGGAAACCGGGAAGGAAAACACCAGGATCGACCAATAGACCGTGGACACCAAGAGGCCGCATTGAGTGTCGCTGAGGCCCCAATCGCTTTTAAGAAAGGGAAAAAGAGAGACAATGATCATGCGGTCGGTGTAATCCAGCATGTACAGCAAAAAAAGAAGCGTCAGGACAAAACCGGCGTACCGGCGGCTCACCGGCGGTTGTTGAGGCAAAGGGGCGTTCATGTCGTCTCCTTGTCGGACCCTGGGGGAGGTCCTCAGGCCAGGGGATAATTACCGTGCTTGCGGACCGCCTCGAACATGGCCAGGCAGTTTTCGGGATTCACGCCGGGGTGCAGGGAATTCGACGAGCAGATGATCAGCCCGCCGCCCCGGCCGCCGGCGGCAATGGCCTGGCGAACCGCCTCCTCGACCTGGGCCGGCGAGCCGTGGGGCAATAGGTCCACGCAGTCGATGTTTCCCAACAGGCAGATGCGATCCCCGCAATACGCCTTGACCCGGGCCATGTCCATGCCGGCCTGCGGTTCCAGGGGGTTGAGCCCGTCATACCCCGTCGCCAAAAGAATGTCCAAAATAGGCCAGAGATTGCCGTCGCTATGCCGGACCACCTTCAACCCCTTGTCGTGGGCCTTCTTGACCACCGGCGCGTTATATCGGTTGACGAATTCCAGAAACTGGTCCGGGGAGATAAGAGGAAAATTCTTGTCCGCCACGTCGTCCTCGATCACCAGCACATCGAGTCCCGCTTCCACCAGCAGGTCCAGCATTTGCAAATTGTAATCCATGACCATCCGCGCCGCGGCATGAACCAGGTCCGGATCGTCAAACATTTTGAGCATCATGTTTTCCATGCCCATCAAGCGCCAGGTCCGAACGAAAGCCCCCCTCATCAACCAAAACAGGGCCTTTCGCCCCTTGAACCTTTCCCTGGCCAGGTCCAGCAGCAGGAGATGGGCCCGCTGGGGAACCGGGGGAACATACTTCTCGAAATCAGTCCGCTCGCGGATAAGGCTCCCCTTGGGCACCGGGAGTCCATATGGGTTGCGCTCGTAGATCACCCCGAACTCGTCTCGAATCCGCCGGCTGTCCACGATCTCCTCGTTGCCCAGCTCAAAGGCCGTGAACCCGTCGACCTCGCAAGCCTCGTGCACCAAAAATAGGGCGTCCAGGAGCTTGAACTTCTCCTGGTCGGTCATGTCATGAATTTCCTTGATCTCGGGCAGGCCCGTGGTGAAATGCCGGGCGATGCCGATAATGGGACCTTCATTTATGCCGTGGATGTACAAGGGAACCCGGTCCGGCTCCCGAACCTCCAGGGCCGTGATGATGCGCTCTTTTCCGTTCATGATCCGCTCCTCCAATCAGGTTCGGGCCTAGCCGGCCAGGCGTAGGGCCAGGTCGGCCGCCGCGGCGGCGTCCGGAGCATACCCGCCGGCGCCGATCCGATCCGCGAATTCCTGGGTTATCACCCCGCCCCCGACCATGGTCTTGATCCGGCCCGAGAGCCCGGCCTTGTCCAAGGCCTCCAGCGTGTCGATCATTTTCGGGGCCGTGGTGGAAAGCAGGGCCGACATGGCCACGACCTTGACGCCCTCCCCCACCGCCTGGACAAACCGGTCCGGCGGCGCGTCAATGCCGATATCGATCACCTCGAAGCCCTTGCTTTCCAGCATGATGCCCACTAGGTTCTTGCCGATGTCGTGGTGGTCGCCGGACACGGTCCCCAGCACCACCTTGGCCGCGGCCCGAACCCCGGCGGCCAGGAGAACGGGCTTGAGGATTTCCAGGGCCGCGTGCATGGCCCGGGCCGCCAGCAGCATGTGGGGAATGAAATACTCGCCGGTTTGAAACTTCTTGCCCACCACGTCCATGCCCTGGATCAAGCCGCTATTCAGTATTTCGCCGGGGCCGAAACCGGCCTCGAGCGCCGCCCGGGTCAATTCCCGCACTCGTTCCCGGTTGCCTGTCTCCAGGTTTTGCCGTAAGTCCGTCAGGTCCATGCGCGTCCCTCCTTGGGTTGGTGTTTAGAATAGCATTCGTTAATCGAATACTATTCTATATGGCCGGCCGTGTCAACCGGATTCCCAAGCCCGCTCGCAGCGGACCCCGAAAGCGCAATAATCGATCCACAGCGCCCAACGGCTGAATACTATAGAATCAATCTGAACGGTTTGTGTTGTTGGATGCTTTGCCGATTATAGCCGAGACCGCCTGTCAAACCTTCGATCAGGAGGGAAAATCGGCGATCCAGCCGGTTGCCTCCCCGTCCCCGAGGAGAGAGCGGGTAAGGTCGTCGGGATAGACGCGGGGAATAGTGGCGCCCCACCGCCGAATACCGCGTTTCCTTTAGGAAAATGGCAGCAAATCGACCTTCCGAACGTACACCGCGCTAAATAGCTCGAAAAACCGACAAAAGGCGTTCATGACGCAAGGTCAAAGGGTAAATCGCTGATATCTCTAAGCCTTCGACCTTCAACCAAAGTACTGAGCATGTCCATCTGATCATCGAGATTACTTTCCTTGGCGGCTTCGATTAATTCATATAATGCGGCATGATAAGTGCAATCCACATCACCCGTCCCCATTGCAATGGACGCAATTCTAGTTGGGAGCGGCTCAAGGGTAACTGCAACAATGTGGGGTATGTGGCCTTTTCTGTTCCTTATCAAGTTTAGGGCCTCGGTCCTTGTATTCTGGGCTCTATCGCTCCGCATGGTCCATTTGCAGGAAATGCTGGCGTGAAGAATGGATTTAGGCTTATCGCCCTGATTCGTAGCCCTTAGGGGGGTTCCCCTGGAAACCGTTTCGTTTTCTGTAACAAGTAATTCATTCTCATTAATTTTTTGGTCCGAAACCGGGGCTCTGGCGATGACGATATCGGGGCTGACCAGGTAATCGAAACCCAAGGAGGCCTTCATTCGGGGGTTGTCGTCGAGAAACCCTTTTAAATCCGCCAAATGCTGGTATTGGTCGTAGTTAAAGACTTCCCCTCCACCAGTGGCCGAGAATTCCCAATTGCCGGGGCGAAGGTGATTCAAGCGGCCAAATGATTTTTCAATAAAATCCTTTGTATATTTACCGAAAAGGGTCCCGGCCCTTTGGCCGACGGGAGGTGTGGCGCATAGGGGAAACCCCATTTTTTCAACCAACACCCTAGCCAACAATCTGCTGTTCTTGTTGCTGGTATCGGCGATGTTAATCCCTTTATCCGTTCCCCTACTTCCCAGGACATCGGCGCAAAGTTTTCCATGGTAGGCTTTCCTGATATCCAACAAAATGCTTGAGTGGGCTCGTGTTTGCTTCGACATCGCCGTTTAAAAACCTTTCCAATATTATAACGGTATTCTCAATATCCTTAATTTGACATTCCCAAAGTATAAGAATTTTCCAGCCGGAGCGCCTAAGTATTTCCTGGTTGTCGAGGTCCCGTTTCTGATTGCGGTTCAGCTTAGTATTCCAAAAAGATTCGTTGGTGCTAGGTCTCCTGGCCCTTGAACATCCTTCGTGTCCATGCCAAAAACATCCATGAACAAATATTATTTTTTTGTGGCGCGGCAGCACGATATCCGGCTTACCCGGCAAATCCTTACGGTGGAGCCTGAATCGGTAACCCATTCGATGAAGAATGCTCCTAACAACTTTTTCAGGCTTGGTGTCCTTTCCCTTGACACGGGCCATCATTCGGCTTCTACTCAGTGGATCTACGTGATCAGCCATTTCCTTCACACCGGTAATCCAACAAAGATTCAACGCAATCAGCCACTCGCGCGGCTAATAACGGAGGTACGGCGTTACCGATCTGCCTCGCAATTTCAATTTTAGCGCCGACAAATCGGAACGAATCAGGAAATGACTGTATGCGGGCAGCCTCCCTATGAGTAATCGGCCTATGCTCTTGGGGATGAAGATACCTTCCTTTCTCTGGTTTATAAAACTCCGTCCTTATCGTGAAAGCAGGTCGATCCCACCAAAGTCGACCGAAAAGATCCGTTCCACCGGTTTTCTTCCTGATCCAACAATCGGGGGTCAGGTCAGGGGCCATGGCCTGCAGATCAAACCTGTTCATGCCTTCATTCGGTATGGCTTCATAGCGTTTCATGCTCAACGGCGTTGGATTCCTACCAAAATGGAGATCAAGAGGAGGTGGAACGTCGCGTATCTCCGTTCCAACCGGTTTAAGTGGGAGATCCCCAATGACATCCTTCAAGGCAACCCAGGGAGAAGGTTTTGGCACATATTTTCTATCTAGGGATAATCTATATTGAAACCCGTTTGTTGGATTAAAATGGGTCCTTGGAGGAGGAAAGACCTCGGATGGGTCTAAGAACTTGCAGCCGACAATAAAAGCCCTTTGCCTTAATTGCGAAACACCATAATCGGCGGCGCTAAGTTTTGCCGCGACTATTTTAAATCCATATTCCCTGGCCTTGTCGACAAGTTGAAGGAATTCCGGAGAACCTAGAAGTTGTGGAACGTTTTCCATGACAAAAATAGATGCCTCGGACCTATCCACAATTTCGAGAAAAGGAATCCAGAGCTGTTTTCTTGAGTCGCCGTCCCTATTCTTATTGAGTAAACTGAATCCTTGACAGGGAGGCCCTCCTATTACAACATCCGCCCTAGGAATTTTGGTTTTACCATCATTTAGAATATCAACAATATCCCCTAAAATACAATGATTTTCAAAATTAATATTATATGTTCCAACCGCGTGCAAATTGAGATCATTGGCCCAAACAGGTTTGAAGGAATGGTGAAAAGCCTCGGAAAAGCCAAGCGTCATTCCTCCGGCGCCGCAAAACAAATCTATCATTTTGTAGGCGGGTCCACGGGATACTTTCCGCTCGCTCCTCGCTTCCTCCGAAACAAGATGGTTGTTTCCCATAATTCACCTTCCCGACAACGCTTATAAAAAATTTAATATTGAAGCTCCCCGCGGCAAGCCATGGGGAATGCGCTCGCTTGCATGTTCAAAATATGTCACAGATTCTACCGATAGTCAAAAGACTACAAATTATATAGCACAAAAGATATTCCACCACAAGATATTGACCCTTTCAAATAAGTTACCCCGGCCGTTTTCCGCCAAGCTTCCACCGATCGCTTGAAATTTAGGCCAAGAGCTGGGAGAATCAAGGGCCTTGACATTTATCCAGCGCCGGGGAGGGCCGATCATGGGTGATTCCGTAAAAACGCCGGGAAGGAACAGAACAGCGGCGATGCTGGGGGAAGCGGCGTTGCTGGCCGCTACTTTTCCCCTGGCCGTTCTTCCCCTGCCGGTCCTGACCTGGCTGGGCGCGGCCCTGGGACGGTTGGTCTTCCTCCTATGGCCCCGCCGGCGCGCCATAGCCGCGGCCAACCTCGAACAAGCCGCGGCCGGGAATAGCCTGGTCCTGCCCTGGCCGCCCCGGGAAACCGCCAGGCGGAGCTTCGAGAACCTCGGTCGGGGCGGCGCCGAGGACCTGAAGCTGTTTCACCGCCTGGATGAATCCTTGCTGCGCCAGGTGCGGATAGAGGGCGTGGAACACCTACGGGAGGCCAAGGCCCGGGACAAGGGCCTGATCATGATCACCGGGCACTGCGGGAACTGGGAGCTGCTGGGCGTGGCCGTGGCCGTGCTGCTGGGGGAAAGCTTTTCCGTGGTGGCCCGGGAACAGAACAGCGCGGTCCTCAATCGCCTAATCGAAAGAATGAGAACCAGGAGCGGCAACGAGGTGATCTATAAAAATGGCGCCGTCCGCAAACTGCTGGCCCAGATTCGGGCCAAGCGCGGCGTCGGGATACTGATAGACCAGGCCGTCCTGGAAAACGAGGGCCTGGTGGTCGATTTTCTGGGTCGACCGGCCCTGACCACCAAACTGCCGGCCCTCATCGCCCGGAAAACCGGGGCGCCGGTCCTGCCCTGCTTTATCCACCGGGACGAAAAGAACGGCGGGAATGTCATCACCTTCCACCGGCCTCCTGTCCTCAGCGACAACCCCGATCCGGAACAGGCCGTGCGGGAAGACACGGCCCGGTTCACTTCCTACGTGGAAGCCTTTGTGCGCGAACACCCGGATCAGTGGCTGTGGGGACATCGCCGCTGGAAACGGGCCGGGGGCGACCCCGCCTAATCGCCGGCAGCGGCGCGGGAAGGCGGCGGCAAGGCGCCGCCCAGTATCCGGTGAACCAGCCGTTCCAGCACTTCCAAAACCACGAAGTCCGGGTTTTCCTGCTCGATCGACGCCGCGTCCAGGTGCGGACTCCAAATGTAGACGGCCCGGCTCAGGTCCTGGGATAAAAACGGGTGCAGAAAAACGAAAAAGGAATCCCGGAAGACCACCGCCGAGGGAAGGTTGGGATTCTCGTTTTCCGTGATTATCGGCTCCTTGACTCCGCCCGTGGGGTTGTCCGAAACTGCCTTGAACCTTTCCCCGCCCACGGGGACCATTTCGAACTGCCAGTCCCGGATTTCATCGGACAGCAGAATCATGTTCGCCAGATCGCCGCCCGGGACCTCCGACTTGGTTATGCGGTAATCGTTCATGGTTTCGACCGGAATATCGGGAAAATCCCTTTTGACCGCCTTCATCATTTCCTCGTAGGCGATAAAGGCCCCCGGCCTGGTCCAATGGGTATCGGTTTTGAAAAACAAGGGATACGGGCCGTTCTTTTGGGCGACGATGGGACCGCGCGAGTCAACTAGGTTAAGATCGGTGTTCCGGCGTAGGTGTTCCAGGAGGTTATCCATTCTGTTTTTCGGATGGACCCTTACCACTCGCGAAGGCAGGAATTCCGGGTAAACCGAAAACTTGTGCGGGACGAACAAGACGTAAAATTTAACACCCCGGGCCTTCAGCCAGTCCCGCCAGGCCGTTAGGTAGTTCGTGACTTCAGCCATCTCCGCCGGAGTGAACTGCGCGGCCCCGGAATAGGCCCCCACCGGGTCCATTTCCCACAACTGGTTGAAAAACAGCCACCCGTCGCGCCCCAGCATCACTTTTTCCAGGGGCGACTTCTGGAGCCAGAGGTACTGAAACCGGGCGAACAGCTTGATCAGGACGCTTCGGGGGCCCAGGTGGTCGTTGAAGTATCTTTCGAACTTCCTGGGAAAACGGATATAGTTGATCACTTCGGTTCCGAGCGGTGGAAACGGCTCCATGTCCCGTTTTTCGAACTTGGACGTATCGGTCCCAAGTTGGGCCAGATGAATGAGGTTCGGTGAAAGTAAAAAAAGACAAAACAGGGTCACGATAACCACGCCGCCCCAATTTTTTATCCCGGCCGGTTTCCGGGTGGTCCCGGCTGAGGAGACTTCTTCGGACATGACTTAAAACCTGAAATATATGAAAGGGTTGTAGGTTGTCGCCGCCAAATACAGCGTCGAGAGGAAAAACACTCCAAACAACGCGGCGGCGCTTAACACGAAGGCCGGCGTCCCGCCGATTTTTCGGTTGAGCCAGGCAGTCAGGCCGGGCAGGAGCGGCGCGCAGCCCAGGACGCCCAAAATCAGGGCCAAGCCCACTTCCCGGTTAAGAAACATGGGGACGGTGTAAAAGTTGGTCTCGCCCCAATGGAGGCTGAACATGGCCCGGATATAGGAAAGGGCCTCCGGAAAACTTTCCAGGCGAAAGAAAGCCCAGCCCACCGTGACGACCGCCAGGGCGTAGACGTGGCCCACCACCCGGGGCGACCGGGCCAGGATTCGATCCAAGCCGAGTCTCTCGAAAACCTGAAAAAGGCCGTGATACAAGCCCCAGACCAGAAAATTCCAACTGGCCCCGTGCCAGATGCCGCACAATCCGAACACCACGATCAGGTTTCGGTAGATATTGATATTGGAAGTCCGGCTGCCGCCCAGGGGAATGAAGAGGTAATCCCTGAACCAGTTGGAAAGGGTCATGTGCCAGCGCCGCCAAAATTCCCTGATGGACCTGGCCAGATAGGGGTAGTTGAAATTCTCGGGGAAATGAAAGCCGAAAAGGAGCCCCAGGCCGATGGCCATGTCCGAGTATCCGGAAAAATCATAGAAAATCTGAAGGCCATAACAGACCGCGCCCAGCCAGGCGAGGCCGGGACTGATCTGGCTGCCGGGCAGGGCGAAAATCTGGTCCGCGGTCAAGCCCACCGCGTTGGCGATTAAAACCTTTTTCCCCAGGCCGATGATAAAACGCCTGATCCCCAACGACCAGTAGTCGATGGTGAAGGATCGTTCCACCAGTTGTTCGGCGATGTGGTTATACCTGACGATGGGACCGGCGATCAGTTGGGGGAACATGGAAATATACAGCGCCAGGTCGCTAAGTTTTTTCTGGGCCGGGCATTCCTTCCGGTAAACGTCGATCAGGTAACTGACGGCCTGGAAAGTGAAAAAGGATATGCCGATGGGCAGGTGGACCGGGTTCAAAGCCAGAAACGGTCCCAGGCCGGCCAGGACGCCGAAATAATTCAGGCTGTCGACCAAAAGGTTGGCGTATTTATAGGCGATCAACAACGCTAGGTTGGCGATCACGCCTCCGGCCAGGGCCTTTCGGGGGTTTTTTCCGGTTAAAATCCTTTTTTCAATAGACAGGCCGAAAAAGTAATTGCCTCCAATGGAAGCCAGCAATATCCAGAAATACCCGGGTTCTCCCCAGATGTAAAAGGACAGGCTGGCGATGAGCAAGACCGCGTTTCTCAAATTCCGGCCGGCCAGGGAATAGCCGGCCAAGACCAGGGGTAAAAAAAGAAAAAGGAAGAGCGGTGAACTGAATACCATGGTTTCCTTAAGTTTTCCGCCTCGCAAGGCGAATTTGCGTCCGGACGGAAACAGGTTCGCGCCGGTCCGGGTTCTTTACAATCGCCATAATAACTCCGGAACGACTCATGGTAAAGAGGGTGGGGGACCAAAAGACCGTTTTTTGAACGGGACCTCTCCAGGCGGCTCGCGCGCCGATGACCGCGGGGCCAGGAGGGGAAAAAGGCCCCCGGGTCGCCCCGGGAGCCGGTTTCAACGTCTAATTCGAACCCAGGGCCTGTTCCAGGGCCTGGGCGAGCGCTCCTTCTTGCTGGAGACCGGTCAGGCGGGTCACTTCCCGGCCGTCCCTAAACAGGATTAGAGTGGGAATGGCCTTGACGCCGAAACGCCGGGGCGCCTCGGGATTCTCGTCCACGTTCATTTTTCCGATCACGGCCTGGCCCTGGAACTTCTCGGCGGTCTTTTCCACAATCGGTCCCTGGAGCCGGCAAGGCGTGCACCAGGGCGCCCAAAAATCCACCAAGGCCACTCCCCGCCCCACCAACGTCTCGAAATTCGAATCCGTGAAAACATGTTCGGCGTTCATCTTTATCTCCTCATGACCAGCAGTTTGCCTGGAAGTCAACATCCACGAAAAAAACACCTAGGCCTTTTCCCCGGCCTTGGCCGGTCGACGCAGGACGAAATACAAGCCCACGACCAGAAAGAGCATGGCCCCGGCGATATGAGCCAGATTGGCGGCGACAATCAAGGCCGGCGGCAAGTCCCATCCCGGGAGGTTCTTGAGGACCAGGACCGCCCCGCTGAGAACCAGCAGGCCCAACACCACGGCCCGGGCCCGAACCCTGGACTTGTCTCCAGCGCCCAAGTCCCCTCTCGCGGCCGGAACGTAGGCCAAAATGACCAACAAAAAGACCGCGCCGAGGTAATGCATCACATGGGTGATATAAAAATCGGCGCTCCAGGCCATCCCGGGAATGTCGGCCAGGTAATAACGCTTGAACAGGGGCATTTGGCCGAAGCCGCTGAAAAACAGCGTCGCCACAACCGCCAGGTAAAACCAGGCCGATATTCCCCTACCGTTTTCCTTGTCCCTCATGGAAAAAGCCTCCTTCATGACTTACCAGCGCCCTTCTCGCGACTGAAAAATTTCTTGGCCTTGGCCAGGCCGGCGGCGGCGCCGGCCAAGGGCGCCAGGACCAAGGCCAGGGTCAGGTTTTCCGAATCGGCCATGGCGTCGGCCACCGGTCCTAGGCGCGGTCGGCCCTGTCTCCGTTGTTGGTGGAGACTTTTCCGGAGCTTTCGCTGTTCGCCCGGGTCTTTCGGGCCCTGGCCGCCGGCCACATGAGCGAATTCCTTATCGCTTTCGGCCTCCAACTGTTGCTCCAGGGACCGGTCCAATTCGTCGAAGGGAACAGGCGAGACGTAAATGGTGTTGGTCCCGCCGTTTTCATCCAAGCCGTACAAATACCCCTTTATTTCCTCGGCCCGCTTTTTGGCCTGGGCCACGATTTCATCCCTGGGGCCGATGGTCTGGACGCCTTCCGGACAGGCCGCGATACAGGCCGGCTGCTCCCCGGCGCCCAATCTTTCGTAACAACGATGGCATTTATACATTACCCCGTTTCCGGCGAAGGATGTCGCCAAGTCCAGATATATGCCCACCCCACTTTGACGCTGGGGAATGCCCCAGGGGCAGACTTGCCGGCACTTGGCCCCTCCCAGGCAGATGTCCGCGTCGATCCTGGTCAAACCGTTTTTTTCCTTGCGCGCCGCGCCGAAGGGACAGAGGTTGGCGCAAGGCGGGTTCTGGCAATGCATGCAGCGCCGGGGGATAAAAACTTCCTGCTCCTCGCCCGAGGCGTCCCGGCCGTACGCGGTCTGAATATATAGCCAGTTATAGGGGGTCAAGCGGTCTCGCACTTCCCGCTTGTCCGACCAGTCCTCGATCCGGACCCGGGGCGGGAACATTTCGGGAATAGGCTTGACGGGTTCGGGCATGTATTTGGCGTTGGCTTCCCGGCAAGCGTCCACGCAAGATTCGCAACCCACGCACTTGGAAAGGTCCAGCATGGTGGCCAGTTCCCGGTTCGAGGACGCCTGGACGGCCTGGGGCAAAACCAGTCCCGAAGTCGCCGCCGCGCCGGCCGCGAGCAGGGCCCCCTTCAAAAACCCTCGTCTATTCATCTCCTGACCCATTTTGACCTCATTTCTCCCTTGGACTTGATTTACGGCTAAAGAGCCGCGCGGCCCGGATTTGGTTTCAAAAAAAAATCCGGCGGCCCCAGGGAAAAACCAACGTCCTCAGCCGGCCGGATATCCCCGGCTCGGGACCGTTGCTTTTCGAACCGCCGCTCTTGCTCCACGAAAAAAAACCCGTTAGACTTTGTATGTAAATGCCCCAAGGGCGTTTTCATTGGTTGTTGTGACCGACATGGCCCGCGGTCATGTCGGTTGGCGCGGGGGGTAGTTGAAGCTCCCCGCGGCAAGCCGCGGGGAATGCGCTCGCTTGCCTGTTCAAAGTTAGGAAAATTAATACTTGACGACGCCGGAAAATGGAGCCGATGACATGGCTGATATTCAATTGGGTCCACGCCGGCAAACCGCCCTTGTGGTCAACGACGACTTGACCCAGCTCGCCATGCTTTCCGGGCTATTGACCAGAATGGGGCTGGAAGTGCGTTCCCATGCCGGCGTCGAGGGCGCGCTCGAGGACATGTCCCGCTCTGAACCGCCCGATATTATTGTCACCGACATATACATGCCGAAAATCGACGGCTGGCGCTTCTGCCGCCTGTTGCGCTCTCCGGAATACAAAGCCTTCAACAATATTCCGATTTTGGTGGTTTCGGCCACCTTTTCCGGGGATGAGGCTTCGCGTATCACCGTCGACCTGGGCGCCGACGCCTTTTTACCCGCGCCGGTGGATGGCCAACGCTTGGGCGAACAGGTCCGGGCCTTGCTGGGCGGCGAACGGCCGCGCGACCGCCTCCGCGTTCTGATCGTCGAGGACGACCAGACGCTAGCCGAGTTACTAAAAAAAGCCTTTTGCGCCCGAGGTTATTTGGCGGATATCGCCCCGAGCCTTCACGCGGCCCGGGAAGCCTTCGGCCAAGCCTGCTTCGACACGGCCGTGATCGACTATCATCTGCCTGACGGCCAAGGTGACTCGTTGCTCGCCGACTTCCAAAAAGAACAACCCGGTTGCGTTTTCCTCATGATGACCACGGACCCCAGCCCGGAACTGGCGCTGGCCTGGATGCGGGCGGGCGCGGCCTCTTATTTGCGAAAACCCTTCGCGCCGGAGTATCTGCTGGAACTGTGCGCCAAGGCCCGTAGGGAAAAATCCCTGCTTCGGGTGGAGGACCTACTGGAAGAGCGAACACGGGAATTACGCGAAAACAAACAAAGACTGGAAAAAAAATCCAAGGAGCAGCGCCTGCTTTTGGACGGCATCGACACCCAGATATGGTATTTATCCGATTCGGAAACCTACGGACGGGTCAACCGCGCCCATGCCGGCTTCCTAGGCCGCCGGCCCAGGGACATCGCCTACAAAAAACTCGATGAATTCCTGACGCCGGAGGCGGCTGCTTGCTGCAAGGCCGGCAACAAGGAGGCCTTTGAAACCGGTCAGCCGGTTTTCACCGAGGAGTGGCTCAACAATGCCCAGGGCCGGCCGCGTCTTATCAAGATAAAAAAAACACCCAAGCTGGACGAACACGGCCAGGTTGAATTCGTGGTCTGCTCCGGAACAGACATCACCGAAATCAAGCAGGCCGAGGAAGCCTTGCGGGACAGCGAATCAAGGTTCAAGCGCCTGGTCAATCATTCGCCAGATATTGTATACAGTTACTCCTTGACCGGCGGCGGCGCGTACTATTCCAGGCGCGTGTTGGATGTCTTGGGCTACACTCCCGACCAACTCAAGGGGTCCAGGAATACTTGGCGCGACGCCATTCACCCGGACGACTTGTCCATGGCGGACCAGGCCATTGCCGCCGCCGCGGAAGGTTGTCCCTTCGACTTGGAATACCGGATTCGCACCGCCTGGGGAGAATGGCGCTGGCTGCATGATCGCAGCATGAACCTAGGGGACGATAACGGCCAACTGGTAATCGACGGCTTGGCCATGGACATTACCGACCGCAAACGAGCGGAAGAAGAAAAGGAAATTCTCCAGACCCAACTTCGCCAAGCCCACAAAATGGAAGCCGTTGGAACGCTAGCGGCCGGCATTGCCCACGAATTCAACAACCTGCTCCAAGCCATCACTGGACATACCCAATTGCTGCTTCTGGAAAAAACCCCCGGCGATCCTGAATGCCCCAGCCTCGAGGCCATCCTGCGCGCGGGCCGCCGGGCGGCCATATTAATAAAACAACTACTTCAATTCAGCCGTAAAATGGAATCGGAGCGCAAACCCGTCGACCTCAACCGGGAAGTCGAGCAAGTCAGCCGAATCCTCGAAAAAACCATGCCCCAGGCCATTGATTTCGAGCTTCACTTGGGCAGTCGCCTCGGGACCATCCACGCCGACCCGGCCCAAATCGAGCAAACCCTGCTTAATCTTGGCGCCAACGCCGCGGACGCCATGCCGAAGGGAGGTAAAATGATCATCGCCACGAAAAACGCGACCATCGACGAGGCGTTCGTCAAGATCAACCCCGGAGCGCAACCGGGCGATTATGTCCTACTGACTGTCACCGACACCGGTCACGGAATGGACCGGAAAACCATTTCCCAAATTTACGACCCCTTCTTCACCACCAAGGAAATCGGAAAAGGGACCGGACTCGGGTTGGCTTCCGTTTACGGCATCGTCAAAAGCCACGGCGGGTTTATTACGTGCGACAGCGAAATCGGCGCGGGAACCACTTTCAGGGTTTACTTCCCAACCGACATGACCGCGGGCCATGTCGGCCGCAACAACCAATGAAAATGACCGAAGGGTATTTTCATACAAACCATGGCGCCGCCCGATGCGGACAAGGCGGGGGACGCCTCCACCAAGTCGCCGCGAGCCAAGTCCGGAATAAAATTGACAAGGGTCCAGCGCTTGTGGTCCCTTGGGACCAGGGGAAAATCGGGCCGGCCGGCGGTGTTGGAGGGCGAAGCGACGGGGGATAATACGACGCGTCTAGCCAAGCCGACTTCATGGCCTGAAAGTGATGGGGTCGCGGCCGCTAAAACGATTTCGGGGCATTGCGGCCCGGGAGTAGCGTTAACTTGTTTAATTATCGGATCAATACCAAATCAATACACCACCGGTGGGAACGCTCCCCTAAAAAGGGCGGACGCCTGATCGGCCCATGGGCCATAATCGCCGTCCTACTCGCCTGGCCGGTTCTCGTCCTGATCCAACCGACTCCGGCGATCGGAGGGGAGCCGCGATTACACCAAACCACTCCGGTCGACAATTCCGGCAAGCCTTGGCGCCTTGGGTACCTGGAGGGCGGCGCCTACAATGATTACCTGCCGGTTTTTAAATCCATCGTCGAGAACCTTGTTCGGTTGGGATGGATCGAAAATCCGGACCGCCCCTGCCTGCAACAGGCCTGCTCCACCAGGCAGGCCTGGGACTGCCTGGCCGGCCCGGCCGGGGGGCGGTTCATCGAGTTCGCATCCGACGCCTACTGGTCCGCCGATTGGGACGCGGACAAGCGACGCGCGAACCTCGACGACTTTCTAGCCCGGACGAGAGAAAAAAAAGACCTGGACCTGATGATCGCCATGGGCGCCTGGGCTGGTCGGGATTTAGCCGCCGCCAGCCACCACACGCCCACCATCGTCTGTTCCACCAGTAACGCCGTCGCCTCCGGCATCATTCGGTCCCCGGAAGATTCCGGACTGGACCACGTTCACGCCAGGGTCGACCCGACCCGGTACGCCCGCCAGATAAGGTTGTTTCATGAAATTGCCAAATTCAAAACCCTCGGCGTGGTTTTCGAGGACACGGTGGAGGGGCGAACCTACGCCGGGCTTGACCAGATTCAACCGGTGGCCGCGGCGAAAGGATTCCAAATCATCCCGTGTCACGCCCCCTTCGCCAACGTCGACCAGCGGACCGCCGACGAAACAGCCGTAAAATGCTACGAAAAATTGGCGACGGAAACCGACGCGATCTACATCGCCATACATCGCGGCGTCAACAAGGGTAACATGAAAAAAATCCTGGCGCCCCTGATCAAAAATCGCGTCCCCAACTTCGCCATGGGAACGTTGTATGAGGTCCGGTACGGCGCAATGATGTCCATGGCTCAACCCGACTTCGATTACGCGGGCCGTTTCTACGCGGAAACCATGGCCAAGGTCCTCAACGGCGCCAAACCCAGGGATATCGGACAAATTCTGGAAGACCCCCAGGCTATTTGCGTCAACATCGAGGCCGCTCGGCTGGTCGGCTTCGACTTTCCCATGTCCATTTTGGGGGGCGCGGACGAAATTGTCAGGGAAATCGAAGCGCCCGAATAGCGCCTTAGGGACCGTCCTCGTGTTGTCAACAAGAAAACGGCCTTCAAGGCCCTAGTGTCATGTCACGCTTGAAATGTCGTATAAAAATTGTTAAACTCTCCCCATACTATAAATGGGGAGGAATTAATGGCAAAAAGGTATAAAGTGACTCTCCTCGAAGAGGAAAGGGAGCATCTGCAAGGCATTACCAGA
>JAZDGM010000243.1:0-3096 GCA_043806915.1 Pseudomonadota bacterium
CAAAACAGAAGTGATTATTCTCCCTCTCCACCCATTCATGGGGGGAGAGGGCTGGGGTGAGGGGGGCTTTAAGTTAACAAGGACATCCATATTTCTAGAGTGAGGAAGCCGGCGAAGCTTCGCCTCAAACCGTCAAGTAAAAACTTGATCTGTTTGTAAAGAAGTTGAAGCATAAAGGTGTCTGGAACTTCCCTGGCCGAGGTCCCCAAGCTAGAGCTTGGGAACCAGCCTGTTGGCCATTTTCCTTACATTTTCAACCGGCCCTAACAGGGCGGGTTTGAAATGCCCCTCACCCTGCCCTCTCCCCGAGGGAGAGGGTGAATATGGTTGCGGATACTACGGTTTAGCCTATTTGGACCTGCCGGGGGGGAGGGAAGGAAAGGCCATGAATACGAGAAATCAGCCCGTTGGCCCCAAGCGTATTTCCTGCGGCTTCCTTTCGTGAAGCGCCGGCTTTTCCGGGTCACTCCCCGGCGTCGCCGTCCGAAACCCCTATCGATTTTTTTTCCTTTACGTAGTGCTTTCGGTTGATATAATCGCTGGGGGTTTCCAGAATAGATGTCGTTGTCACTCATTTCCCAGGCGCCATATTGGAGGGGTCTCCATGAAGAAGGCTGTTAATCATGGGTTGGGGCTGTCAGTTCGCCGTCGGGCCGGGTTGATAATACTTTTCGGCCTTGTTATTTTTCTAACCGCGTCTTGTCAGGGGTCCGGCGACCTTCCGGCCCGGACCGACCAGGCGCCGCCCGAACCGGTCCGGGCCGTCAAAATCAGCCCGGTGGGCGACAAGCGGGCGGCCCTGGTCATCGGCAACGGGGCGTACGACGACTCGCCGTTGAAAAACCCGGTCAACGACTCCCGGGGCATGGCGGCGTCCTTGCGAAGCCTGGGTTTTGACGTCATCGAGGCCGAAAACGCGGACAAGCGGGCCATGGTGGAGAGCGTGGAAAAATTCGGCCGGAAGCTGCGGTCCGCGGACGTGGGACTTTTCTACTTCGCCGGTCACGGAATGCAGGTCAAGGGTCGGAATTACCTGATACCGGTGGGAGCCAGGGTGGCGGTGGAATCGGACGTGGAGTTCGAGGCGGTGGACGCCGGCCGGGTCCTGGGGCAGATGGAAGCGGCCGGTAACAGGGTCAACATCGTTATTTTGGACGCCTGCCGCAACAACCCTTTGGGCCGCGGTTTCCGGTCCCAGGAAAACGGTCTGGCCCGCATGGACGCGCCGACCGGCTCCTTTATCGCCTTCGCCACCGGCCCCGGGTCTACGGCGGCGGACGGGCAGGGCGCCAACGGCTTGTTTTCCGGCAGCTTTTTGCGCCACATGCGGACCCCTGGTTTGAAGATCGAAGACGTGATGAAGCGGGTGCGAAACGATGTCCTCGGCGCGAGCCAAAACCAGCAAATCCCTTGGGAATCGTCATCCCTGACCGGGGACTTCTATTTCGTTCCCGGCGGGTCCGCGGCGTCCGGACCGGCGGCGTCAGCTCCGACGCCCTCTCCTCCGGCGGCGCCGCCCGCCCCGTCCCAGCCGCCGTCCTCGTCCGGCGTGGTCGATTACTCGGAGGTGATCAAAAAGCGGGAGGAGGCTCAAAAGCAGTGGGCCCTCTGGCAGTCGAAAATGGAGGCCGAATTCACAAAAGCGCAGGGGTATGAAAAAATGTCCAGCCTGTCCGACGCGGAAAAGGCGGCGGCCTGGTCCTCGTTCCTGACCGCGTACGAAGTTGACAACGAATTCGGGGACCGGGACGAGGCACTGCGGCGTCAGGCCCGGGACCGGGAGGATTTTTGGAAGCAAAAGGCCTTGGAAAGCGAGAGGAAAAAGCTCGAGGCGGAGCGCTTGCGGGCGGAGGAGGAGCAGCGGAGGAAAGCGGCGGAAGAGGAGCGTTTGCGCAAGTTGGAGGAGGAGAAGCAGCGCCTGGCCTCCTCCCCTTCGGGCCGGTCCTTCACCAACTCCCTCGGCCAGGAATTCGTGTTGATCCCGGCGGGGACGTTTTTGATGGGGAGCCCTTCTTCGGAACCTCAACGTGACTCTGACGAGAATCAACATCGCGTTACGATATCGCAACCCTACTACCTGCAGACGACGGAGGTGACGCAGGGTCAGTGGCGGTCGGTGATGGGGAATAATCCCTCGAAATTTTCGAGTTGCGGCGATGATTGTCCAGTGGAACAGGTCTCCTGGGATGACGCCCAGGCCTTCATCAGGCGGCTGAACGAAAAGGAAGGGACGAACAATTATCGTTTGCCGACTGAGGCGGAGTGGGAGTACGCGGCCCGGGCGGGCAACGAAGCGGCCATATACACCGGCCCGTTGACAGTTTTGGGGGTAAATAATGGACCGGCGCTTGATCCGATCGCCTGGTATGGAGGGAATAGCGGTGTTTCTTATGCCGGCGGTTATGATTGTTCGGGCTGGGATGAAAAGCAGTATTCCAGCAGCAGTTGCGGTTCTCATCCGGTTGGCCGGAAACGTCCCAATGCCTGGGGCCTTTACGATATGATCGGTAATGTTTGGGAATGGTGTGAGGATTGGTATGGCGAGTACCCCTCCGGCGCGGCGACGGACCCGACCGGCCCGTCGAGCGGCTCCGACCGGGTGAGCCGGGGCGGCGGCTGGGGCAGCGACGCGAGGAGCTGTCTTTCGGCCGACCGTCTCAGGAGCGGGCCTGGGTATCGTAGCATCAGGCTGGGCCTCCGCTTGGCCAGGACCAAATGACCTTTTGTTTTTTTACCTTTTTATATTTGGAAAAAAATTGTAATCTAGGAGTGGTTTGACTTGTTCACGAAAGCCCCCGCCCGCGAAGCGAAGCGAGCTGGGCGGAGAGGGGCTTTCCGGGGTCCGGGGCGGGCTATCATAAGGGTACTGGGGCCAGTGGGGCGGGTTGACACTCCTGATCTGTTTGAAATCGATATCGGGATTCATCGTGGTTTCCCTTCTTATGACAACTATCGCGGATAATTATTCACTATTGGTCCGTGTGCTTACGGCGTAAAATTGGAGAGAGCCGAAGTCGACCTGAAAGAATTCTACGCGCCAGGTGGCCACCGTTGCAGCTATATCAGTTTCAGCAGGGCAGGCCCGGTCCTCTCCAG
>JAZDGM010000244.1:0-3442 GCA_043806915.1 Pseudomonadota bacterium
TTTCTAATTGAACGTCCCTGATAAAGGTTTTCATAAAGAGGCTCCTTAAAATATCAAGAGGAAATAACCGACGCTAACCCTTCCCGACCCTGGATTTGAAATAGTGGATGATGGCTTCCCGGATAATTTCCTGGGAACGAAGTCCCATTTGCTCGCCATGGACCACGACCGCGGCCAAGGCGATGGACTGGCCGCTCCCTTCCTTTTCCTTGGCGAAACAGACGAACCAATCCACGCGGCGTCCTTCGTCGTTGTCGATGCTCCCGGATTTTCCGCCGATGTCCAACTTGGACAGAACGGGATGTCGTTGCAGGTCCTTGAACCTTTTTTGTCCGGTCCCCTCGATTACCGTGGCTTCCATGAGCTTGGTCAGTTCCCTCACGGTTCTCTCGGAAACGACCCGGCCTAGGGAGACGGGTTGGTGAGTGTAAAAGATGCGATTGTCCTTGTCGAACACTTCCCGGACAATGGTCGGCTCCATGAGCTGGCCGTCATTGACAATGGCCGAGGCCAGCATGGCGCCGTGGAGGGGGGAAACCTTGGTGGTGCGGTTGAATCCGGACGCCAGTTCGGCCAGGCGGAAGGGGTCTTCCTCGTCCGGCGCGGCGAATTTGCTTTCCTGCACGGGCATTTCGAATTTAATGGGCTGATTGAAATGAAAACGCTGGGCGAAGCTTTCCAGTTCCTTGGGCCCCAGCGAAAACGCGCCGAGCTTGCCGAAGACCGTGTTGATGCTGTCGGCGAAGCTGTCTTTCAACGTGACCTGGTGGGCGCCTTGGTCGATGTTACCGGCGATGTGCTTTTTGTAGAGGGTGTGCTTGCGGCCGTCATAGGCCAGGGTGGAACCCGAGGAAAGTTGGTTTTTTTCCACCGCCGCGGCCGCGGTTATGATTTTGAAAAGGCTGGCGGCGGGGAAGGAATTGGACAGGGCCATGTTGATCGGCCGACCGTCGTCCGTATGACTGGCCATGCTCAGCACGGCCCCGCTCTTGGGGTCCATGGCCACCAGGGCCGCGGACTGGCTTTTGATCTTGGCGATGAAATCCACGGCCCAGGTCTGGAGTTCCGGGTCCATGGTGGTCCTGACGAACAAGGCGGCCCCGGAGGAATCGGTGATGGCGAAGGATTGAATCTCGTCGGGCTGGAACGGGTGGGAGCCGATGATGCCGGCTAGCTTGCTTTTGTCTAGTTCCACCGTCGGCAAGGACTGGCCGCCGGGAGTGGCCATCTCCACCTTGGGCTTCACCACTTCTTCCTTGGCCGTGACACTCTCGAAATCGAAACGGTTCAGCAGCCAAGTCGATCCGAAATACAAGCCCAGCCCGATCACGGACAAAAGGGCGACCCGGCTGATTAATCGGAATCGCCCTTTTTGTGGAGTTCGCTTCAACCGAAGTTGGGTTTGAGGATATGGTCGGATCATGCACTCCTTAACATTGAACCAGGGTTCAGGTTTTCTTGATCAGTCCCAAGCCGCCCATGTAGGGTCGCAGGGCTTCGGGGATAATCACGGAACCGTCGGCTTGTTGGTAGTTTTCCAGAATGGCGGACAGGGTCCGGCCCACGGCCAGGCCGGAGCCGTTGAGGGTGTGGACGAACTCGACCTTGGCCTTGGGGCCGCGACGCATGCGGATGTTGGCCCGGCGGGCTTGGTAGTCGGTGAAGCAGGAACAGGACGAAATTTCGCGGTACCGCTGCTGTCCGGGCAGCCAGACCTCGATGTCATATGTTTTGGCCGAGCTGAAACCCAAGTCGGCGGTGCAAAGGGTTACCACCCGGTAGGGCAGCCCCAGCCCCTGGAGCACGGCTTCGGCGTCGGCCAGCAGTTTTTCCAGTTCGGCGAAGGAATCATCCGGCCGGGTGAACTTGACCAACTCGACTTTGTCGAACTGGTGCTGGCGTATCAACCCCCGCGTGTCCTTGCCGTGGGACCCGGCCTCGGCCCGGAAACAAGGGGTGTAGGCGCAGTAACGGATCGGCAGGGCGTCGGCGTCCAGGATTTCGTCCCGGTGGATGTTGGTCACCGGAACTTCCGCGGTGGGGGTCAGGTAGTAATTCCAACCTTCCAGCTTGAATAGGTCCTCGGCGAATTTGGGCAACTGTCCGGTCCCGATCAGGGACTCGGAATTGACGATGAACGGCGGCAGGACTTCCGTGTACCCGTGAACATCCACATGGAGGTTGAGCATGTAGTTGATCAGGGCCCGTTCCAAGCGGGAGGCCGCGCCCTTGAGCAGGGCGAACCGGGCGCCGGTTATCTTGGCGGCGGCCGCGAAATCGAGAATGCCCAGGTTTTGTCCGACGTCCCAGTGGTTGAGCGGTTCGAAATCGAACCGGGGCGGCTCCCCCCAGCGCTTGATTTCGGGGTTGTCCTCCTCGGAATCACCCACCGGGACCGAGTCGTCCGGGACATTGGGAATCCGCAGGAGGAATTCATAGAGGGCCTGATCGACGGCGGCCGTTTGGGGATCAAGGTCCTTGATCCGCGTCGAGACCTGCTTCATCTCCTCGATCAAGGCGGAAGGGTCGCCGTTTTCCTTCTTTAGCCGGGTGATTTCCTGATTGACCTTGTTCCGTTCGGCCTTCAGGGTTTCGGCTTCCGTCAAAAGACGGCGGCGCTCGCCGTCCAGGCGGGCGATTTCGGCGACGTCCAGATTGTTTTTCCTCGCGGTCAACATTTCCTTGACCTTGGTCGGATTATCGCGGACGAATTTTAAATCAAGCAAGGGTTTCTCCTGTCGGCGTCAAAATTTGCAAGCAAAAAAAAAAATTATCATCCCAGGGAAAAAGATTCAATACCAAACCTTGGATCATTCCTTCCCAAAGCATTATATTGGGTTGGACATCCATTTTTTACTTGACTTTCATTCCCTATATTGAGATTCTATGGATAGAAAAAATGGCCAAGGCCGAAATGGGGGGGAGGTTTTTCATGACCATCGCCAGAAGTGAAATTGTGACGGATGGGGTCGAGGGTATTTATCATTGCATTTCCAGATGCGTGCGTCGGGCTTTTCTTTGCGGCGCCGATCCCTACACCGGGCGTTCCTTTGAACACCGAAAGGCTTGGGTCCAGGCGCGGCTGGAGCTGTTGGCCCAATCCTTCGCCCTGGAGATATGCGCTTTCGCCGTTATGTCCAACCACCTGCATGTGGTTTTGCGGACCCGGCCCGACTGGGCGGAAAGCTGGTCCGACGAGGAAGCGGCCGGGCGCTGGCTGTTGGTTTTTCCGAAACGGCGGACGGAAATAGGCAGGCCTTCGCCGCCTTCTCCCAGTGAAATTAAGGAATTGTGTGAAGCAGCCCCCGGGATCGAGGTAATTCGCCGGCGGCTGGGCAGTATAAGCTGGTTCATGCGGGGCCTGAACGAGAACATCGCCCGCCGGGCCAACCGGGAAGACGGGTGCAAGGGCCGTTTTTGGGAGGGGCGGTTTAAGTGCCAG
>JAZDGM010000245.1:0-8681 GCA_043806915.1 Pseudomonadota bacterium
GCCCTCGAAACAGGACGTTTCGGGGCGTGAAACCGCCGCCAGGCGGGTTCTCCGGAAAAAGAGCCGGGGGTTGTCAGGGGCGCCGGCTCCGGCGCGCCCCTGACCCTGGGACGGGAAGGAGTCTCTCGAAGTCCAACGCCAGGCGCGCGGGGGGCGGAGCAGCCCCGCCTGCAAGGCGCCGGCCAACGTCTCCAATTTACCGTGGTCGAGCCCGCAAAATAATAAAAGATGGTGCGCGTTGCGCACCCTACGAATTCCAAGAAACATCCATATTAAGTATTCTCGCAATTGCATGTCCCGGCGCTCGGCGCGTCGGCAACGAATCATGGCCGGCAGGTCGCTGGATGGTTACGGGATGCAACTCTTTTAAACGACATCTATTTTTCGCTGGTTCCCAAGCTCTAGCTTGGGAACCAGCCTAACTCATTTTCATTGACACATTCCGTTTTCCTTACATTTTCAACCGGCCACTGTCGGCAACGAATCATGGCCGGCAGGCCGCTGGATGGTTGCGGGACACAAATTAATCAGGCGCCCCCAATTTTTAAATCACCTGATGGATAGTAAAATTGGATGTCCTGTGGCTATTAAGAAGTAGGCTGTAACCTCCGCGAGGAAAAGCATCGTCCTTTACAGCGGCAACTCCCAATATTGGCCCACCAGGTCCTGGCCGAAACTTTGATGGCTTTCCTCCCGGATCAGCTTGAAGCCGCATTTTTCGTATATCTTCCGCGCTTCCACCAGGATGTCGTTGGTCCATAGCGATATTTTTTTGTAACCCTTGCGCTGGGCGAAGCGAAGGCATTCCTGGACCAACCGGGTTCCCAGGCCCAGGTTTCTGGCCTTGGGATCGACCAGGAGCATTCTTAATTTAGCTTCCGCCTCGCTTTCCTTTTTACAAAAGATCGAACCAACCTGCTCCCCCTGCATTTCCGCTATCCAGCAACATTCCCTGGCCGGATCGAAATTGTTGATGAAGTCGGCGCAGATGCCGGCGACAAAGGCCTCGAAGCCCTGATCCCAGCCATATTCCCGGTTGTAGAGCAGGCCGTGGCGGCCGATCACCCAACCCATGTCGCCGGGCTCGTGGTGGCGCAGGTAAAAGGGGGCCGCGTATTTGAAGCCGCGATCCAGCAAGGCTTCCATGTTTTGGATGGCTTCCAGGAGGCGCGCTCGTTCGTTCGCGTTCAGTTCGTTGAGCATCTCCGCTATTTCCTCGTTGGACCGCTGGTCGAGCATGGAAAAAACATTTCTACCATCGTCGGTCAGACAGATCAGGCGTTGACGCCGGTCATTGTCGGACCTGATTTTTTCCACAAGGCCCTGTTCTTCCAGCTTGTTGAGCACCCGGCTGACGTATCCGGGATCGAGACCCAATTCCTTGCACAAATCCGAGGCGGTCAGGCGGCTTTGTTGGGCCAGTTCGAAAATTACGCGCGCTTCGGTCAGGGAGTAGGGGCTATGCAAAAGGCCTTCACGCAACACCCCAATTTTACGCGTAAAAAAACGGTTGAACCGTCTCACCGCGCCGATCTGTTCCGTTAAAACCGCTTCGGTCATTGTCCTCTGGTCCTTCTCTTTAGAATAATTGCTATATTTATATATATCATTGCCTTTGTCAAACAAATTTTTCGATCGAACCAATGCACATTGAAAGGACATCCATTTTTAGTATTCTCGCAATTGCATGTCCCGGCGCTAGGCGCGTCGGCAACGAATCATGGCCGGCAGGTCGCTGGATGGTTGCGGGACGCAAATTATTCAGGCGCTCCCAATTTTTAAATCACCTGATTGATATCAAAATTGGATGTCCTGTAAATATATTGGATGTCCTGTAAATATAATGTAAATATAATGGATGTCCTTATAACTTAAATATCCTCGGGACTTTTTTTTATGATGCCGCCAATAACCACCCTTGACGAAAGGGCGGCGGGAGGGTATATTCTCACCAACCAGTTGGTTAAACCAAACAGGGAAGAGAGACGCCATGACCGTCGACCTCAATCAACCCCGCGCGGAAAAACCTCCGGCCGAGGACAGAATCCTGGCCGCCGCCAGGGAGGAATTCGCCGCCAAGGGTTTTTTCGGCGCCCGCACCCAGGCCATCGCCGACGCCGCCGGACTCAACAAAGCCATGCTGCATTATTATTTCCGGACCAAGGAAATACTGTACGGCCAGGTCATCAAGTCGGCCCTGGAAAACCTTTTCTCGGGCATTATTAAGGCTTGGCTGATGGAGCGGCCGCTGCCGGAAAAAGTCGAGGCCGTGGTGGACTTATATCTGGACATGGTGCGGCGGGACCCGAGCCTGATGAAAATTATCCTACGCGAAGCCGTGGACGGCGGGGACAGGATGAAAAAGATTTTCACCCAGTCGAGCCTCGCGCCGCCTTTCGGCCCGGGGTCGCCGATCCATGACGTGCTCCAGGATTTCGGCGACAAATTGGGGCTTGGCCCCACGGAAGCGCTCCATATATATGTCAATATCGTCGGAATGTGCGTCGTCAGCTACGTCAGTCCCATGATGCTGGAAACCTTGGTTCAATACGACACTTCGGATTTCGAGGCTTTCCTGGCGGAACGCCGGAAGGCGATCAAGGCCATGGTGCGGGCCTATTTTCAGGAAACCCTGCCCGGGGCCGACCTGGAGCTATAACATGAGCAAGAAGAAAATGATAATACCCGTGGTGGTCCTTATCCTGGCCGGCGCCGGCCTCTTTTACTATTTCGAATACTACGTCCCGGAAAAGGAGAACGGCCTGATCAAGGCTTCCGGACATATTGAACTGACGGAAGTGGACCTGAGTTACCGGCTGGCCGGTCACGTGGACCGCCTTGTGGTCGAGGAAGGGGACGTGGTTGAAAAGGGCGGGCTTCTGGCCGAACTCCGGCCCGAAACCTTCCGGTTTCGCCGGGACCAGGCCGCGGCCGCGGTTCGTGAACTCGAGTCGCGCGTTGATTCCCTGAAGCTGGCCATCGAGATCAAGTCTGAAGTCGCCGACGCGGAAGTGAGTCGGGCCGAGGCCTCGGTCCAGGCGGCCCAGGCGAGGTATCAAAGCCTCAAGACCGGGTCGAGGGAAGAGGAAATCCGGGCCGCGGCCGCTTCCCGGGACCGGACCCTGGTCGAATGGAAAAACCGGGACAAGGATTTAAAACGGATCAGGGGGTTGTACGAGGCCAACGTGGTCCCGCCCACTCAGTTCGACGCGGCTCTCGCCGCCGCCGATTCGGCCAAGGCGGCCCTCGCCGCCCTGGAGGAACAATACCGCCTGGTCAAGGCCGGGCCGCGCCGGGAAGCCGTGGACGAGGGCCGGGCCAATCTCGATGTCACGGACTCGGCCCTGGAAGGGGCCAAGGCCGCCCGGAGGGAAGTCGCCAAGCTCCAGCTCGACCTGAAAGCCCTGGAAGCCCAGTTGGACCAGGCCCGGGCCGCGCTGGCCCTGGCCGAGGACGACCTGGCGCGGACCCGGATTTACGCTCCCTTTACCGGCTTTGTCACGGTCAAGGACGTGGAGGAGAACGAATACGTCCAGCCGGGCGCCCCGGTCCTGACCATGGCCGACCTGGACCACGTCAAGGTCAAGACCTATATCCCGGAAACGAAACTGGGCCGGGTTCGGTTGGGGCAGGAAGCGGAAGTCCATTCCGACAGCTTTCCCGGAAAAAAATACATCGGCCGGATAACCTTTATCTCCCCGGAAGCGGAATTCACTCCCAAGAACGTTCAGACCGAGGAAGAGCGGATCAAGTTGGTTTACCGCGTCAAGGTTGAACTTGATAACCCCAATCAGGAACTAAAGGGCGGCATGCCCGTGGACGTGCTGGTGAGGTGAATTTTGTCCCTTGTGCAAGTGGAAGACCTGGCCCGGTCCTTCGGTCCGACCAAGGCCCTTGACGGCCTGACCTTTTCCGTGGAAGAGGGGGAGATATTCGGCTTGGTCGGTCCCGACGGGGCCGGCAAGACCACCTGCCTGCGCATCCTGTGCGGCCTGGTGGCGCCCGACCGGGGCCGGGTCCTGGTCCTGGGCCGGGACGTGGCGGCCAACCCGGAAGCGGTCAAGGCCGAGATAGGGTACATGGCCCAGCCCGCCGGGTTGTACGATGACCTGACCGTGGCCGAGAATATCGAATTTTACGCCGAATTGTACCAGGTGGCCCCTTCCAAGTACAAGGAAAGAATGGACCGACTGCTGCGGTTTTCCGGCCTGGCGCCATTTACCGGCCGACTATTCCGTAACCTGTCCGGAGGGATGAAGCAGAAGGTCGGGCTCACCTGCGCCCTGATCCATCAACCCCGCATCCTGTTCCTGGACGAACCCACCAACGGCGTGGACCCGGTGTCCCGGCGGGATTTCTGGAAAATACTCTACGAACTGAAGCGGGAAAAAGTCACCATCGTGGCGGCCTCGACCTATCTGGACGAAGCCGACCGTTGCCACCGGGTGGCCTTGTTCCAGAACGGCCGGGCCGGTCTGGTCATGGCGCCCCTGGAAATGAGAAAGCTTCTCCCCGGCGTGCTTTACAATCTCAAGGCCCCGGACCGCCGGGAAGTCATGAAGGTCCTGGAACGGCTGCCGGAAGTCGACAATCCCTGCCTGTTCGGCGCGGGCGTGCATTTCACGATCAAGACCGGCGCCGGGCTAGAGGCCGCGGAAAAGGCCTTGAGGGAAGCCGGTTTTCCGGACCTGGCGCCGGAACCGATCGAGCCCGGGCTGGAAGATGTTTACCTGTCCCTGCTGCGGGCCGGGCGGACGGGAGCCTGACCCGGTGCCGGCGGTCGTTATCAAGGACGTGGTCAAACGCTTCGGCGCCTTCATCGCCGTGGACCATATTTCCCTGGAAGTGGAAGCCGGGGAGATATTCGGCTTCCTGGGGCCCAACGGGGCCGGAAAATCAACCACCATCCGCATGCTCTGCGGCTTGTTGATCCCCACTTCCGGGCAAGGCTCGGTCAACGGCCTGGATATCCTCACCCAGTCGGAGCGGATCAAGGCCAACCTCGGGTACATGTCCCAAAAATTTTCCCTGTACGACGATCTCCGGGTGGAGGAAAACATGAATTTTTTCGGCGGCATATACGGCCTGGACAAAAAAGCGCGCGGCCGCCGCATCGAGGAGGTCCTGGACATGATCGCCCTGGCCGACCGGCGACGGGACATGACCCGGGACCTGCCGGGCGGCCTCAAGCAGCGGTTGGCACTGGGCTGCGCCCTGTTGCATCGGCCGCCCATCATCTTCCTGGACGAGCCCACTTCGGGAGTGGACCCGGAAACCCGGCGAAATTTCTGGGGGCTGATCTACGACCTGGCCGACAACGGGATCACTATCTTCGTGACCACCCACTACATGGAAGAAGCCGAATATTGCCACCGCATCGGCCTGATCAACAAGGGCAAGCTGATCGCCCTGGGGTCCCCGGCCGAGCTTAAGAGCGAACGGTTGGAAGGCCGCGTCTTCGAGCTTGAAACCTCCGACGTCCTGGCCGCGGAGGAAGCCGCGTCCGGCCGGCCCGAAGTCCTGGACGCGGCGGTGTTCGGCCGGGCCTTGCATGTCCGCCTGGCCGAGGGCGTCGAGCCGGAAGCGGTCCTGTCCCCGGCCCTGGCCGGCGTCGGCTTGAAAATAACCCGCTTGAAACGCATCGATCCCAGCCTGGAAGACGTCTTCGTGGCCCTGGTCGGCCGCGGATCGGCGGACGAACAATGAGCCCCCGGAGGGTCAAGGCCCTGGCCAAAAAGGAATTCATCCAGATGAGGCGCGATGTCCGCAGCCTCATCGGGGCCATTTTCATCCCCCTGTTGATGATCTTCCTGTTCGGGTACGCCTTGAGCCTGGACGTGGACCGCATCCCCACCCTGGCGTACGACCGCGACCAAACGCCGACTTCCCGGGATTTTATCCAGCGCTTTTCCGAGTCGTCCTATTTCACGGTGGTTGAATTCATCGACCGGGACGACAAGATCGACCGGGACCTGACCGGCGGCCGGGCCCTGATGGCCCTGGTCATTCCCAACGGGTTCGGCGCCAAGGTCAAGCAAGGTCAAAAAGCGCCCGTTCAGGTCATTTTCGACGGCTCGGACTCCAACACCGCCACCATCGCCCTGGGCTACGTCAAGGCCGTGGTCGCCGGGTTCGATCTCGACATTCAATCGTCCCGCATCAAAAAGGCCGGCCTCAAAATGGCGGCCATGCCCCTGGAACTCCGCATCCGGGTCTGGTTCAACCCGGAAATGAAGAGCAAGAATTTCATCATTCCCGGCCTGACCGCCGTCATCCTGATGACCATCTGTTCCCTGATGACGGCCCTGACCGTGGCCAAGGAACGGGAAACCAAGACCCTGGAACAACTGATCTCCACGCCCCTGACCAGCGGCGAGCTGTTGGCGGGGAAACTCCTGCCCTACATCCTGGTGGGCTTGCTGGACCTGGCCCTGGTGGTCGGGTTCGGGGTGTTCGTCTTCCAGGTCCCGTTTCGGGGCAGCCTGATCGAGCTCTTGGTTTTTTCGCTCATCTTCCTGGTGGGGGCCCTGTCCTGGGGGCTGTTCCTGTCCGTGACCGCCAAAAACCAGCTCCAGGCCAGCCAACTGGCCATGATCAGCGTGTTCCTGCCGTCGTTCCTCCTGTCCGGGTTCATCTATCCCATCGAAAACATGCCCCTGGCGCTCCGGATCATCACCTACGTGGTCCCGGCCCGGTATTTCGTGGAAATCATGAAGGGCCTGTTTCTGCAAGGGGTGGGGCTCAAGCATCTCTGGCCCCAGGCGGCGGCCCTGGCCCTTTATTCCTTTCTGGTGCTCAACCTGGCCCGGAAAAAATTTTCCAAGAGGCTCCTCTGATGAAGCTGCTTATTCTTAGAGTCAAGGTCATGCTGGCCAAGGAATTGCTCCAGGCCGTTCGGGACCCCAGGCTGCGGGTCCTGATCATCCTGCCGCCCCTGCTGCAACTGGTGGCTTTCGGGTACGCGGCCAATCTGGACCTGAAAAACATCCCCATGGCCCTGTACGACGAGGACAACACCCCGGTTTCCCGGGACCTGGCCTTCGCCTTCTCGGCTTCCGGATATTTCAAGTTCGTCGCCGCGGTCGGGAATGAGGAGGAGATGACCGACATCATCGACCGGGACGTCGCCAAGGCGGCCCTGCGCCTGCCCCGGGGCCTGGCCGAACGGGTGGGAAGCAACCGAACCGCCCTGGTCCAGGTTATCGTGGCCGGGACGAATTCCAACACCGCGGCCCTGGTGCAGAGTTATTCCCAGCAGATCGCCGAAAAGTTCAACCGGGGGCGGCTGGCCGCGACCCTGGACAAAAACCCGTCCCTTAAAAGCGTCATCCCGGCCGGGTCGGGAGGCATGGTCCAGGCGGAAACCCGCGTCTGGTATAATTCCACCCTGATTTCCCGCAACTATTACGTACCCGGCATCATCGCCCTGGTAATTCTGGTGGGCGTGCTGAACCTGACCGCCATGGCCGTGGTCCGGGAAAAGGAAGTGGGCACCATGGAGCAGATCATGGTCACGCCCATCCGGCCCATCGAATTCATCCTGGGAAAAACCATTCCCTTCGCCCTGATCGGTATTTTTCAGGTGGCCCTGGTGACCGGAGTGGGGGTGTTCTGGTTCAAGGTCCCCATGAGGGGCAGCCTGGTCCTGCTTTTCGCCGGCCTTTTGGTCTACCTGCTTTCC
This sequence comes from Pseudomonadota bacterium, assembly GCA_043806915.1. Taxonomy (GTDB): domain Bacteria; phylum Desulfobacterota; class Desulfarculia; order Adiutricales; family JAGVGV01; genus JAZDGM01. The sequence continues at coordinate 7,682 of JAZDGM010000245.1, forward strand.
TGCCTGGCCCTGGGGCTGTTGATTTCCACGGTCAGCCGCACCCAGCAGCAGGCCCTGATAACCACCTTCTTCTTCCTTTTCCCGGCCATACTGCTCTCGGGCTTCATCTTCCCCATCGCCAACATGCCGCCGGCGGTCCAACTGATAACCTACTTCAACCCCCTGCGGTATTTCCTGGTGATAATCAGGAGTATTTTTCTCAAAGGGGCCGGCCTGGATGTGCTGTGGCCCCAAATGGCGGCGCTCCTGGTCCTGGGCGCGGCCATCATGACCCTGGCCGTCAAGCGGGTCGGCAAGACCCTGGACTGATCAACCCGCCTCCGCCGCCGCGATGGCCGGGGCCTTTCCCACCTACTTGAAAGGACATCCATTTTTAACTATTATTATTAGAAGGACATCCATTTTTCACTTGATTTTTTATCTCCCCTATGAGAATATAGGGGTATTGGAAAATAGAACAGGCCAAGGCCGAAATGGGGGGAGGTTTTTCATGACCATCGCCAGAAGCGAAATTGTGACGGATGGGGTCGAAGGCGTTTACCACTGCATTTCCAGATGCGTGCGTCGGGCTTTTCTTTGCGGCGCCGATCCCTACACCGGGCGCTCCTTTGAACACCGAAAGGCTTGGGTCCAGGCGCGGCTGGAGCTGTTGGCCCAATCCTTCGCCCTGGAGATATGCGCTTTCGCCGTTATGTCCAACCACCTGCACGTGGTTTTGCGGACCCGGCCCGACTGGGCGGAGAGCTGGTCCGACGAGGAAGCGGCCGGGCGCTGGCTGTTGGTTTTTCCGAAACGGCGGACGGAAATAGGCAGGCCTTCGCCGCCTTCTCCCAGTGAAATTAAGGAATTGTGTGAAGTTGCCCCCGGGATCGAGGTAATTCGCCGGCGGCTGGGCAGTATAAGCTGGTTCATGCGGGGCCTGAACGAGAACATCGCCCGCCGGGCCAACCGGGAAGACGGGTGCAAGGGCCGTTTTTGGGAGGGGCGGTTTAAGTGCCAG
>JAZDGM010000246.1:0-29008 GCA_043806915.1 Pseudomonadota bacterium
CCCGAGGATGAAAAGTCATTATGAACCAAAAGCCGGTAAATTGGAACCTTCATGACGCCCGCCGGCGCGGGGGGCTTCCGAACCGGGGGTTTATCGGCGGCCCGCGCTCGCGGCGGTAATTTTCCTCGTGCTAAACAAATCTTTTTATGTAATAATGCATCTATAATGCCCAACCGTCCCATGTGCGGCCTCAAGTAATTGAAAAAATGGCCTTTTCTAAATTTAGGAGATTCTATTAATATGGGAAAAGAGAAGCAGTCGATTGTCAAGAGGTCGGTTTTTTCCTGGATTTTTCCCGGAAATATGAGACTCCAGATAGCCCTGGTGGTGGTTATCTCGGTTACGGTATTCGCCCGGATCGTTCCCCTGGAAATGCAGAAAAGGATCGTCAACCAGGCCATCAGACTCAAGGACCTGGAACTGCTGTTTCTTTACTGCGGAATTTTCCTGGCCGCGGTGGTGGTGGCCAGCGGCTTGAAGTTCCTGGTCAGCGTGCTGCAAACCCAGATCAGCCAGGTCGCGTTGGCCAACATGCGCAAGGACCTGTATCACCATATCCTGACCTTGCCGCTCAGCTTTTTCCGCAAGACCCCGGCCGGCATGGTGGTCTCCGCCTTGGTCAATGAATTGACCCAGGCCGGCGAGTTCGTGGGCATGGCCGTGTCCACGCCCCTGATCAACATCATGACCCTGCTGGGGTTCGCCGGCTATCTTTTTTTTCTGGACCCCCTGCTGGCGGCCATCTGCATCTCCATCTACCCCATGGTGCTGATCCTGGTGCCGCTGCTCCAGAGAAAGGCCAACAACCAGAATAAAAAGCGGGTGGACGCCACCCGGGTGCTGTCCAGCCGGATCACGGAAACAATAACCGGCATCCACGAAGTCCACGGCAACGCGTCCTTTCATATTGAAGACAGAAAATACGACCAGATCGTGGACAAACTTTTCCGGATTCGGGTCGTCTGGAACTTCTACAAGCAGTCCGTTAAGCTGTGCAACAATTTCTTCACCAATCTAAGCCCGTTTCTGATTTTTCTGATCGGCGGGTACCTTTCCATGAAGGGCCGGCTCGACCTGGGCGCCATGATGGCCTTTTTGTCCGCCCAGGAAAAATTGTACGACCCCTGGCAGGAACTGATCGGTTTCTACCAGGTCTACCAGGACGGCCGAGTGGCCTATGACCGGACCATGGAATATTTCGACGCCCAGCCCGAGCACCACTTGCGGATCGAGGGCCGTCCGCCCCTGGAACTTGACGGCAGCCTGGAAGTCAATAACCTGTCCTTTGTGACCGATGACGGCATCAGGCTGCTCAACGGCATCAATTTCGGCCTCAAGCCCGGGGAACACATGGCCTTGGTCGGTTTTTCCGGGAGCGGGAAAAGCACCCTGGCGCAGTGCATCGGGCAGATTTATAAATACACCGGCGGGTCCGTGCTCCTGGGCGGACAGGAAGTCGGCGACATTTCCAAGCTCGACGTGGCCAACAATGTCGGTTTCGTTTCCCAGTCGCCCTTTATCTTCAACGGGAGCATCGAGGAAAACCTTCTCTATTCCTGCGAGGTCTTCAATTCCGTGCCGGGAGGCGAGCCCGCCGGTCGGACCATGCCGCGCCTGGACGACATCATCGAGGTCTTGCAGCAGACCGGGGTCTTTGTCGACGTGCTCCGGTTCGGCCTGAACGCTCTTTTAAAACCCAAGGAGCATGGGGACCTCATCGCGCGCATCATCAGGGTCAGGGAAAATTTCCAGCGCAATTACGGCCGGGAACTGGCCGATTACGTCGAGTTTTTCGACGAAAACAATTACTTGTTCCATTCCAGCGTGGCTGAAAACCTGGTTTTCGGCACGCCCCTGGACGAATCGTTCGCCGACGTCAACCTGACCCGCAACGAGTTTTTCAAAAAATTTCTCGCCGACGCCGACCTGAACAGGCCGTTGTTGAGCCTCGGCGCCGAGTTGTCCAAGCAGACCGTGGATATCTTGGGCAATCTGCCGCCGGACCAGGTGTTCTTCGAACAAAGCCCCATCGCCCCGGAAGAACTGGATGATTTCAAGCTGGTCGTGGAACGGCTGCGTAAAAACAAGCTCCACCAGCTTTCCGACGACGACCGGGCCAAGCTCCTTGACCTGGGCCTCAGGTTCAACCCCGGCCGGCATAAAATGGTGGCCTTGCCGACCATTCTGGAGGAACTCATTCTGGAAGGCCGGGCCCTGTTCCGGGAAACGATCAAGAAGGACAAGAGCGAGGCTATCCGCTTCTTCCGTCTGTCCGAATACATCTTGAACCAGACCATCTTGAACAACATCCTCTTCGGCAAGACCAAGACATCCAAGCCGATCGCCCTGGAAAAAATCAACCAGAGCATTATTCAACTATTGATCGAGGAAGACCTTCTGGAAACCATCGTCCAGATCGGCATGCAGTTCGAGGTCGGCACCAAGGGCGACCGGCTTTCCGGCGGGCAGCGCCAGAAACTGGCCATCGCCCGCACTTTCCTGAAAGCCCCCCGGGTCTTGATCCTGGACGAGGCCACCTCGGCCCTGGACAACAAATCCCAGTCGCGAATTCAGAAACAACTCGAAACCAGGTGGAAGGGGGCCTCCACCATGATCGCGGTGGTCCACCGCCTGGACATGGCCAAGACCTGCGACAAGGTCGCGGTGATGAAGGCCGGGGCGATAGTGGAAGTGGGACCCTACGACGACCTTATCGCCAAGAAAGGAATGCTATATGAGCTCGTCACCGGAAAGAAATGAAACCGTCAAGTCTTCCGAGTTCCAACAGAACCTGGATATTCTGCGGCAGATAAGTTTTTTCTCGGGCTTGCCCCTTGACTCCCTCAAGGTCTTCGCCTTTCTATGTTTTCGGGAAACCTTCCAGCCGGGCGACTACCTGTTCCGCCAAGGCGACGACGACGGCCAGGCCTTCTATATCATTTCCGGCGCGGCCAACCTGGTTTTCGAGGACAACGGCCAGGAATGCTCCATCAGGGAATTCACCAAGGATTCCTTCATCGGCGGCCTGGCCTTGCTCGGGAACATGACCCGCCTTTTTTCCTTGAAGGCGGTGGACGAAGTCCGGGCCATGATCCTGACCAGGGAAAAATTCAATTCGACCATTAACCAGTTCCCCGATCAGATGCCCCGCATCGCCAAGCAGGTGGTGGAGAGCATCAACGCCTGGGAGGAACGGTCCCTTCAAGATCGGGAATCCGAATGCCAAGCCTGCCGACATAAAATCGGCGTCAGCTTGATTTGACGACTTCCCGGTCAAAAGGCCAGGCCCTGAGGCGGGTCCGGCCTGGTCCACCTAACAAGTAGGCGGGTGAAATGGTTTTGCCGGTAACATCCTTCACCTTGAAAAACAGCCTCGCGGAACTTGACGTCCTGGCGGAAAAGGTGGAAGGGTTTTGCAAGGCCGTGGGCGCGTCCCGTAAAATCGTCTTTCAGGCCAAGTTGGCCTTGGAGGAAATTTTCGTCAACATCGTCTCCTATGGCTATAAAGACGAAAAAGAACACCGCATATGCATAACCCTGTCCCTGGAAGGGGAAGCCTTGGTCGTGCGGGTCGAGGACGACGCGGTCCCGTTTAATCCCTTGGAGGCCGGGACCCCGGACCTGGAATGCAGCATCGAGGACAGTCCGATCGGGGGACTCGGCTTGCACCTGACCAAAAACGTCATGAGCGAGATGAGCTATTCCCGATGCCATGATAAAAACGTTTTAACTCTGAAAAAAAAGATAAACGCGGCGGCCGGCTAGGCCGCACGCGGTCGCGTGACAACGCGCGGCGACGAGACCGCCGTTCAGGGCGGGGAGGACCCCAAATGGAGATAATGGAAGAAAAGATCAACGAAGTTTACATGTTCAGGTTGAATGGCAGCCTCGATTCCAACACGTCGACCACCTTTGAGGATAAAATGATGGAAGCCATCCAAAAAGGTGCCAACAAGATCGTGGTGGATTTTGGAGCAGTGGAATATATTTCCAGCGCCGGGCTAAGAGTGCTGAACAAGGCTTCCAAAAAGTTGAAGCATTCGGAGGGGCGCATCATCCTGTGCCGGGTGGAGGATTACATCAAGGAAGTATTTGAAATAGCGGGATTTCATCACTTTCTGCCCATTGTTTCCACCGTGGACGACGCCATGGCCGGTTTTTAGCCCGGACCATGACCCGGGGCTTTTCCAACTAGGCCGGAAAGGCTTCCAACTGGAGGGATCGGGCCGGGAAATCATCCCAGGGCGGCCAACCCCCGCCGGCCCAATTCCCTGAGAAACGCGGTCACCGCCGCTTCCGCCTCCTGGGGCAACACCTGGTATTCCCGGCCGAACCAATCGACCAAGTCGCCGACCGTGGCCCGCCCGTCGATCCTATCCCAAACCGCGCTGCCCAATTGGTCCAATTCCAATTTCTTGGTCAAGCCTTGTTCCGACGCTCCCAGCCGGCGGGCCAGCGCGGCCATGAACGGCTTGACGGGCAGACTGTAGGAAAGGCGAACGATCCCGCCGGCCAGCCGGGTCTCCACGGCGGCGGGGTTTTTGAGCGGGCGGCAGGCCAAGGCTTCCGCTCGGTCGAGGACCGGTTCCTTTTTTTTGCTAAACCAGTTCATACTGCCGGCACAAATCGTCGAACAGCCCGGCCGCCAGTCGGGGCGGGCCAAGCATTTCGACGCCCAGGATGCGGTTTTCCTTTTCCAGGGTCCAGAGCCGCAGTATTCTGTCGGTCCGCTTTCCGATCAGGCCGGCCCAGGGCTTTCCCACGGCCGTCCATTCCATGATCGCCCCGTCCAGGCTCCGGTCCGGCGGTTTTTCCCGGGCCAGGTCCAGGTGTCGTCCGGCGAACCCGTCCAAGCCCGATCCGGAAAGCAGAATATTGGCCGGGCCGAAACGCAGGAATTTGACCGCCGACTTGTCGGGGCCGGTGAAGTTCAATTCGAACCAGCCCGGTTGAAATTTCTTGGCTTGCAGGACAAACTCGCGGGGAACCCGGGTCTTGATATCGAACACCGCGTACTCGGTTTTGCCGTCGTCCCGGTGGTCCCGGAAGGAAGCGAGAATTTTTGGGGCGAGATCGTCCACGTTCGGCCGGTGGAAAAAGTGGAGCAGGGCGGCGGTTCGACAGGTCGGGCAGAACGTCACGACCCCGCGGCCGGACAACTCCCCGCCGGCCCAGGAAAAGCCCTGGACCTCGAACCCCGCGAGGGCGCCGGCCCAGGCGGCGGGAAGTGGAAATATTTGAAGATTGTTTTTCCCGCCCACCGGCCCGGCGAGGCGGCGGAAATTTTTTTTAAAGTCGAAACGACCCTTGATGGTCGACCATTTGGCTTCCAGGGTCGGCCCGCGCTCGTCCTCGAAGGCCAGGTAACGGAGGTCAATTGTTCCGAGACGCCACTCCGCCGGGACTTCAAGAGACAGGCCGTTCCAGGCCGCGGGACGAAACAAAACGGTTTCGTCCCCACTCATTTTCGGCCGGGAATGGTCACGGCGCTCAGTTGGGCAGGAGACGGCTCCAATCGAGCCGGTCCTGGTCGACCTGGGGTTGCTGGACTTCCCGAGGTTCGCTCTCGATTTTATTGAAGCACTCGATTTCCTTGTCCAACCGGTCGGACAAGGTCAGCTTGACCACGTTGCCGACCTTTTCCTCGACATCCAAAAGGTTGTGCTGAATGATGAGGCTGACTTTCTCGCCCTGGTCATTGGTCAGGGACCATTTCCAGGTGATCACCACCCCGAAGGAATCGCCTTTCCATTCGGTCGGCTCTCCATACCGCTCCTTGTATTTTTTCATCAACAGCTCAAAAAACTTTCTCGATGAATCCGCGTATTTGAGCTTTACCCTCAGGATTTTACCCTTTTCGGCGCAGGAGCCGTAGGCGATGAGGCCGCTCCTGAAGTCGGGAGCGTTCTTGATCTCCACTTCCCGGACCGATTCGAGGTAACGAATCGGCATGCTTGAATCCATTTTGGTGTTATTTTTGTATTTTTCGATATTTTCACCGAGGATGAAACCGCCGACTCCGTTGACGGCTTGTCCTGCCAGGGCCGCGCCGGAGCAAAAAAGAAGAGCCAGGCACGCCGTCCCGACCATAATAATTTTTTTCATAACGACCCTCTTCTCTCCCACAGGTTGATATTTTCCGATGCCGTCAAATATAACAGACGGTCCGGGCAAGGTCAACTTCAAAGCAGGGACTTTCTAGGCGGTTGGGGGAAGCGTTGACCGCGACACGGACGTCCCGGCGGACCGGGAAACGTCCCCGGGCCGCCGCGCGTATCCGGCCGGCCCGGGGCGGCATTCGCCGCCTAGCGGCCGCCCTGGCGCGGGGCCTGGCTGGGACGGCCCTTGTTTTGGCCCTTTAAGGTGAAATGGGCTATCAGTTGACGCAATTCCGTTGTTTGGCGCGATAATTTTTCCGCGACCGCGGCGGTTTGTTCCGCGTTGAGCGTATTCTGCTGGGTGACCTGCTCAACCTGGCCCAGGCCTATGTTTATTTGAGATATCCCCGACGCCTGCTCACTGCTGGCGGCCGCGATTTCCGCCACGAGGCCGGTTACCCTCGACACGCCGTCAACGATTTGGCCTAAAGCGGTCGCCGCCTTGTCGACAATAATTTCGCCGTTTTCGACCTTTTTAAGAGAGCCCTTGATAAGCTCGGCCGTTTCCCGGGCCGCCAGGGCGCTGCGCCCCGCGAGGTTACGCACTTCCTGGGCGACCACGGCAAAACCCTTCCCCTGCGTTCCGGCTCGAGCGGCTTCAACGGCGGCGTTCAAGGCCAACAGGTTGGTTTGGAAGGCGATGTCATCTATCGTTTTAATGATTTTGGCAATGTCCTTGCTCGCTTGGGTGATTTCGGACATGGCGGAAATCATGGCCTGCATCTGGACGTTCCCGTTGTTCGCGGACTCCCGGGCCTGGCTCGACAACGTCTTGGCTTGCGAGGCGTTGGCGGCGTTTGATTTGGTTTGGGATTCCATTTCACTCATGGAACTGGTGATCTCTTCCAGGGAGGCCGCTTGTTCGGCGGCGCCCTGGGACAAGGCTTGGCTCACGTCCGAAACCTGGTCGGCGCCTTGACTCACCTGCCCCACCGCTTCCTGGAAACTCGCCAGGGTCTGGTTGAGGTTTTCCAGCATGCCCCAAAGGGCTTTACCCAAAAGGTCCTTCTCCGAGGCCACATGAAATTCCCGGTCCATATGGCCGCGCGCTATTTCGGCGGCGACGTCGGCCTTGAAAGTCAATTCGTGCAACATGGCGTTAAGTCCCGAGGATAGTACTTCAAGCTCATTGAGCCCGGCCTGTTTGAATATCCGGCAATCACGACAATCCTCGCCTTTAATGGCCCTGGGACAAGTCGGGTGCAGGCTGAAGGAGCCCGAATCCACCCAGCAGTGCGCGGCCCGGCCAAAACTGGGGCATTCCGGTTTCCCGCAGGAAGCGAGGTCCGAACAAGGCATGGCTCGTCCCATGGGAAGGCGGCGGTCCAAATCTCCGCGACTGAGGCCGCCGGTAAAATCGACCATTTGCGTCGCGAGCATGTTCAGGCGGTTTATGGCCAGCCAGCCGTACACCAGGCCGAAAAACGCGACGACCGAGGCAATGACGGGCGCGACCCAGAAGGTTGAACCAATATCGTCCCTGGGTTGGTAAAACCAGATCCAACCCGACTGAAAAAAATTACCACAAGCCAACACCGTGATGGCCAACAAAAGTTGAGATTTGAACGAGCTCAAAATACGCAAGAGATAATCCTTTCCCTGCTATTGGACCGGGCGGACAGTTAGGTTGACCGCTAACCGATGATCGAAAAATTATGATCAAAATCAGATAGTTGTTTCGGCTAATGATGTGTTGTTTAAAATGTCGATAAACAACTTTATCGTGTCAATAAAACGGCGCGCTCGATACTTGAACAGGCGGGAAATTACACAATAAGATACTTACTTACTCCCAAACCGATTGAAACATCGTCGCTCGGACCTGGCGGAAGCGGCCCTATTATCCGCTTCGGCCTAGCTTGTTAATAGTAATTTCAACCGCCGGCGGGTTTCTGTCAAGGGCACGGTTCGGATTGGCTGGGTTGAATGGCCTGGCGCCTGGCCCAACCCGAGCAATGGTTCTCCGAAAAAAATCGCCGCGGGGCGCTCCTCGGCCGTCGCCCAGATCTAGGGCGCGGACCGCCGAGGTAGCGGCGGCTGTCCGGCTTTCAGAATAGAAGAAATAAACCAAGGCTTTTTTTTGGGGGCGGCCGCGGGACCGCAAGCTGTCGATCGATAGGCCTTTCTAGGTGATAATATTCTGTTTTACCTTGCAATTTTTTACTGGACGGTCGATAATGACACCGGTCGTTTTTTAGGCCGAATGGCCAAAAAATTTACTAAAAGAAAATTATATCTTATAATTCAATGTGTTAATGCAAGATGCGGCCTTCGCCACCCTTAAAAGTCGCTCGGTTTTCGGTCCGTTTCAAGGCCTTCCACCTGGCGGCGGATCGCGCCGTCAATCGCCGCGGCCAACAATACCCCGAAAAGCGCCTTGAAAGAATATCCACGGCTTTCAATTGGCGTGAACAGGCGGCGAATAGAATGGGAGATGAGCAACATGGCGCTGATAGAAGGTTTCAAAATACAGAATTATCGCTCACTGCGTGACATCGTCATGGGGAGAATAGGAACAGACCAGGCATTAACCAGCAAGGCCCCTCTTAAACCGTTGACTGTAGTTATAGGAAAAAACGGCGTCGGGAAGAGTTCGATCTTCGATGCCTTTGGTTTTCTGGCCGACTGCATGAAAACCGACCTTGAAACAGCCTGTAATTTAAGAAATCGTGGAGGTTATGACAAACTGGCCTCTTCGGGCGTTGATCAGCCGATTACAATAACGATTTACTATCGCGAGTCCAATAAGGATCGACCAATAACCTATGAGGTTAGTATCGGTAAAGACGAAAAGTCGGGGCTTGCGATTGTCCGTAACGAGCGGTTAAGGCAGAGAGCCAAAAGCAGCGGAGGGTCAGGTCGACCAAGATCATTTTTGAATTTAGAAAGAGGAAAAGGAACGGTTTATATCGGCGACGACGCCCTTGAAGGGGATGAAGCCTCTAAACGTAATGTGGAATTTGACCCTCATAGATTAGCTATCGTATCTCTTGCGGAACAGTTTTCCGAGAATCCACGCATCGCTCAATTCAAGAAGTTCATTCAAAGTTGGTATCTGAGCTATTTCACACCGGATTCCGCGAGAAAAATACCTCAGGCGGGTGTAAATAAACATCTTAACCTGCATGGCGACAATCTCGGGAACGTCGTTCAATACATGGAGCGCAACCACCCCTCTATCTTCAAACGGATACTTGACGAAATATCCCAAAAGATACCAGGAATCGGGACAATTGAACCATATAGGGACAGCGTTACCAATAATCTCTATCTTCTTTTCCAGGATAAAGGTTTTGCCAAGCCGTTCACCCAGCAGCAGATGTCGGATGGAACATTAAAAATGTTCAGCTATTTATTGCTGTTATATGACCCTGAACCAGCTCCGTTCATCTGTATTGAAGAGCCCGAAAACGGTCTGTACCACAAACTGTTGGAAACTTTGGCTAGTGAGTTCAGGAAACACGCCACCGGGAAAAAAGGCGCGCCTCAGATTTTTATAACCACGCATCAGCCATACTTTGTTGATGCTTTGGAACCCGATGAAGTGTGGGTGCTTGAAAAGGGGGACGATGGATTTTCAAACATAAGCCGCGCCAGTGAAAATCCCATGGTTAAAAACCTGGCCGCCGAAGGCTTGCCTCTTGGCGGGCTCTGGTACAGCGATTATCTGGACGCGAGGTGAGCGGATGCATTTTGAGGTTCTCGTCGAAGATCAATCCGGCAAGAAAGCGCTTGATATTCTCGTTCCTAGGATTATCGGCGACAGTCATACATTCAAGGTTCATCCATACAAAGGGATCGGCCGTATTCCCAGGGGCCTTGCCGCCAACGTTAATGCCAGCCGGCGTATTCTGCTAGACCAACTTCCAAGGCTTCTCCAAGGGTACGGAAACACCTTCGCCAACTACCCGAAAGAATACCCGGCGGTGGTCATTCTCGTTTGCGATCTTGACGACAAGTGCATGAAAGCCTTCCGCCAAGAACTCTTCGTCATCCTGAATGCATGCCAACCCAGGCCGCAAACTCGTTTCTGCCTCGCGATCGAGGAAGGCGAGGCCTGGTTCCTTGGGGATATTCCGGCGCTGAAATCCGCATATCCCAAAGCCAAGAACTCTGTTCTGAATACCTACGTGAATGATTCCATCTGTGGTACATGGGAAAAACTCGCGGACGCCGTTTACAATGGAGGGGCGGCGGCCCTTTCCGGCAAGGGGTGGCAAGCCGTCGGGGCGGAAAAGTCGCAGTGGGCGGAAAGGATCAGTCCCCGCATGGACGTGACCAACAACGCATCCCCAAGTTTTGTCTATTTCCGTCAAAAGCTGTTGGAACTCGCTGGAGCGACGGCCTAAGGGAATCGCCCGCCCAGGCTTGCGGTCGCAAAGCCGGACGGGGTCACTCCCCGTCGCCGCCAATGACCGGATGCCATAAACGCCCCGATAGCTCAAGGTCATGCCGGCGCCGCGCCATATCCACGGCTTGTCCCAAGCATTCTCCGGCGACCGGGCGCCGCGCCTGCTTTCAGTGATGCTGCTTCGTTCAATTCGGGTATCCGGACTGACCCCGGCTGGGCCCTGGCGCGGTTGTTTAAAAAGACCAGGTCAGGGAGGCCAGGGCGCCGCCCTTGACCGGGGCCAGGCCCGCGGTCCAGCCGTAATCCCGTTCGAGCTTTTTAAGGAAGGTCTCGCGGGCCGCGCGGTTGTAAAGGTGGGCGCCATTGACCGCGTTGTAGATATTGCCTCCGTACCAGGCGATTTCCAGAAGTCCCAGCACCGCCGCCGCGGCCCAGGCTTCCTTTTGAATCGCTTCCACGGTCCCGTAAACGAACAAGGCGTTGAATCCAAGGGCGAGCCCCGCGTCCACGGGTCGGCCCACGTAGAGCTGCCCGGCCCCGGGCAGCAGGGCGGACATGAACCCGGCCGCGTGGGGAGACCGCGACGGCAGGTTTTCCCCGCCGGGGGCCTTGGCGGCCAGTTCGGTCAGCACGGGCTGAAGCTTGGGATCGTCCACTTGGCGGAAAACGGTCGCGGCTTCCCCCCAGCGGGCCTGGCCCAAAAGCAGCCAGCCCAGTCGAATCCGGGCCGGGTTTCGGGTTTTCGCGGGGTCCGCGTCGGGGCGGGCTTTTCCTGAAATAAGGTCCCGGTACAACGCCTCGGCCCGGGCCGGGTCGAGTCGTTCCAGGGCCAAGCCGAGCCCCAGGGCCGCCTCGCCGGCGGACTCGGGCCGGTCGTGGGAGTTTAATACGGAGAGAAAGGCTTGTTCGGCCTCGGCGGGTTTTCCTCCGTCCAGTCCGCTTCGGCCCAGGAGCAGCCCGGCCTCGTCCCGCCGGGGACTTTCCGGATACAGAAAAAGGAACCGCCGGGCTTCCAGGGCCGCCTTGGAATAGTCGCCGCTCTCGTAAAGAAACTTGGCGAAATCCAATAGTTTTTGTGAATCGTCCCGGGCCTCGGCCGCCGGGGCCGGCAGGAGCAGGATCGCGGCCGTCAATACCAGAAGCAGGCCCCTCATGGCGTCCCCCCGCTCTTTCCGGCGGCTCCCAGCCAGTAGTCGTTCAGTTCCAAGGGGTCGAAGTGCAGTTTCCGACCGCCGGCGTAAACGAACGGCGGGGTCCCGGCGGTGCGGGTTTCCCGCCAGAGGCGGTCCACGAACATAAAGACGCCCATCAAGGTCCCGTGTTTTTCGAGGGCCTGGAGGGTATAGGCCGAACAGCTCGGGTGCGACGGGCATTCCGACTCCGGACTTCGAAAAGTCCGGAGCCGGTCTTGGTAGAGCCGGACCAGGGCGCCGACCGGACCGGGAGACGGTTGGACCCGACGGCCGGGGCCGGAAGTCCGGCGGCGTTCGACTTGCGCGAGCAGGTCCAGGGCCGCGCCGGTTTGGGACCCGTGGTCGTTAAAGAAGAGAAAACGCTTGATTTCGAACTCGGCTTCATCCGGTTGGCCCAGGTCCAGGAAGCCCCGGGCCGCGGCGAGCCCGGCGGCGGGCGGAGCGGGGGAGACTTGCCCCCGGGCCGGCGCGGGGCAAAGGAAACACCACCACGCCAGCAGGCCGCACAGCAGACCGACAGCGGTCCCGGCCCGGGTTTCGCGCCTGGCCGCGGGCTTGGTTTTCCTTGAATTTATTTTCACGATAGTTTCGGACCGACTAGGGGGCCGCTGTTCCGGCCTGGAGGGCCCGCCGTCTGGGAGGAACCCGGCCGGTTCCTCGGAATAAGGGGACCGGCCCGATATTTCGAGGCCGGTCGGAATGACGGGTCACGGGGAGTTATTTCAAAAGCCGTGGTTATTCTCCCCGGGCTTTCTCGTTAGCCTCCTGCTTGGTCTTGCAATCAATGCAGAGAGTGGTCACCGGACGGGCCTCGAGACGTTTCATGCCTATTTCCTCCCCGCAATCCTCGCAGATGCCGAAGGTTCCGTCCTCGATCCTTTCCAGGGCCTCCTTGATTTTCCCGATCAGTTTTCGTTCCCTATCCCTGAGACGGAGGATAAAATTACGGTCCGATTCCACGGAGGCGCGGTCGGTCGGATCAGGGAAATTGTCTTTGGTATCGGTCATGTCGACGACGGTGGCGTCGGCATGCCCCAGGAGTTCGTCCACCCTTTTGGTCAACAATTCCTTGAAATACTGGAGTTGCTCATCGTTCATCTCATTACCCCCAAGCCTGATTGGTTCCGCCTGAACAGCCGAGATCGAGACAGGCGTTCCAAAATTCGCGATATATAACATGGACGCAAGCGATTGTAAACACTAAAGTCAACTCAAAAAAACGGTCCGTCGGGCCTGGCGGGGAAGTGGTTTCCAACCGCTGGAAAACCCGCGATCGCGAACCGTATTAAACCTCGGTCGGGTGAACATCAGGCGTCGATAACCGAAAAATCACGCCAACTTTTCACCGCGCCCCGGAGCGTCCCGAAAGACCGATTCTAGCCGATGGGACCATGATAACACCGCGCCCCGTTCCGGACAACGGCTTTTTTCCGCCGCGCGGCCGGGAACGGGGGTGGATGATCCGACGATTCATGGGGACTGGCCGCCGGCGCGGAGAAAAAAAGGACGGCCGACAAGGTAAGCCGAGGATCATTTTAAGAAAAGCCCTTGAAAATCAACGCCGCCAGAGCCCGCTCCGGCCCCCGGATTTTTCCAGCAACATGATCCCGGAAATGACGAGCCCCTTGTCCACGGCCTTGACCATGTCGTAAATGGTCAGGGCCGCCACGCTCACGGCGGTCAGGGCTTCCATCTCCACGCCGGTGCGGCCCTCGCACCTGACCTCGGCCGTGATCTCGACCCGCCCTTCCCCGGGCCGGGCCGCGACTTCCAGGTTGACATGGGACAAGAGCAGGGGGTGACAAAGGGGGATCAGGTCCGCGGTTTTTTTGGCGGCCATCACGCCCGCCACCCGGGCCAGTTCCAGGGCGTCGCCTTTTTTCAGGCCGCCGCCCCTGACCAGGGCCAGGGTCTCCTCGGACATCAGGACCTCGCCCCGGGCCGCGGCGCGGCGGGAAGTCACGCCCTTGTCCCCCACGTCGACCATGCGGGCGCGGCCGGACTCGTCCAGATGGGTCAGTCGGGGACGGTCGTCGGGGCTCAACCCAGGGCCTCCTTGACCATGTCCGTGGCCTTTTGGGTCCAGGATTTTTTCTGGTTTTTCTCTTTTTCCAGTTCGGCGAATTCCCGGAGCAACGCTTCCTGCTTCTTGGTCAGCCGCGCGGGAGTCGAAACCCGGATTTCCATGATCTGGTCCCCCCGGCCATATCCCCGGAGATTGGGGAATCCTTCCCCCCGGAACCGCAGGACCTCGCCGGTGTTGACGCCCTTGGGGATTTTCAGGTTCTTGGCCCCGCTCAGCGTCGGGACCTCGATTTCCCCGCCCAGGGCCGCGTCCACCATGGAAATGGGCACCGCAAAGACCACATGGTCCCCGTCCCGCTGGAATAGTTCGTGGGGCTGGAGGTGGATCACGACGAAGAGGTCTCCCGGAGGCCCGCCCTGGCGGCCGGGCTCGCCCTCGCCCCGGAGCCTCAGCCGGGAGCCGGTGTCGACTCCGGCCGGGACGTGGACCGAAACTTTCTTCTCCTTTTCCACCCGGCCCCGCCCCCGGCAATCAGGACAAGGATCGGAAATTACCTGGCCGGCGCCGCCGCAGGTCGGGCAGGACGTGGCGAGTTGGATGAAGCCCCGGGCTTGATAGACCTGCCCGCGGCCTCCGCAGGTGGAGCAGGTTTGACGAACCCCGGTGACGGACCCGGTCCCTCCGCAGGTTTGGCAATCCTCGTCCCGGGGAATATTCAGTTCCATGTCCTTGCCGAAGGCCGCGTCCAGGAACCCGAGCTCCATGTCGTAGCGCAGGTCGCGGCCGCGCGCCGGACCGCCCGGCTGCCGTCTCCGGCGGCTTCCGCCAAAAAATTCCTCGAACAGGTCGCCGAAACTCGAAAAGACATCCTCGAACCCGCCGAAACCGGAAAACCCGGTCCCCCGCAGTCCGTCATGTCCGTACTGGTCGTAGACGCGCCTTTTTTCAGGGTCCCGCAGGACCTCGTAAGCCTCGGCGCCTTCCTTGAACAGTTCCTCGGCGTCCTTGTCCCCGGGTTTACGGTCCGGATGGTTTTCCATGGCCAGTTTCCGGTAGGCCTTCTTCAAATCGTCCGGTCCGGCGTTCCGGTTGACGCCCAGCACCTCGTAGTAATCCCTTTTGTTGTTCATGGCTGTTTCAGCTTCATTTTAGGTAGTCGACAAGCCGGCCGAATTGGCGAGACTTTGCCGCGTTCTTTCGGCGAAAGTTTCCTTGCCCAACCGCTCGGCGTTTTCCAGTAAAACCTTCAACTCTTCCGGGTCCGGCTCCTGTCCCAGGGCCTTCCTGATCCGGCCGAGCAGGAAGAGGTCCCCTTCCTCGATAACCCTCGGAATCAAGCCCGTCAGGCTTTCCCGGTCGTCGGCCCGGGCCAGGAAATCGATGGCGTCGGACAAGAAGCCGGCGGCGGCGAACTCCTTCCCGACCTGGCGCCACCTGGCGGTCCCGGTGTTGTGATTATCGAGCAGATTCCGTTTGTTAAGGCAGTTCAAGTCCATGGCGTTCAAGCACCGCGCCTAATCATCGGTTTCGACGTCCTCGATATGCTCGATCCGATCCCGTTCCTGGCGCGGCAACGGCTCGAGCGAACGAACGTTATCCATCGTCACCTTGGCGCCGGCGATTTCGCGCAGGGCCAACACGACATCCTTGTTGTCGCGGCTGGACATGGGGCGGGCGCCGGCGCGAAGCTGCCGGACCCTCTTGGCCGCCAGATGAACCAGGACGAACCTGTTTTCCACTCTCGCCAGGCAGTCCTCGACTGTTACACGGGCCATTTTATTTGACCTCCTTATTCGGGGCGTTATCTTTTTCGAACAGCGGCTTGAATTCCCGGGGCAGGGACGAGAAAACTCCCGCCCTTTCCACCAGGCCCACCGGGCCGTCTCCGGCCCTAACCGCCAGGTATTGCTCATCAACCTGTTTTAGGGTCAAGGCCGGCGTCGCGCCGCCTCCACCGGGCGCCGACATGACCACGGTCAGGTCGGGCTGGTTTAACCCATATCTTCCAACAGTTTCCCCATCCGCGTCAAGTCGGCGGGAATATTTTAAATCCTCGAGCGCCAAAAGAAACGATTCCAGGTCGCCGTCCCGGCTCGCGGCGTCCGGCGGACTTGTAACTTTCCAGGCATTATCCTTTCTTTCGGCTTTTAATACAACCTGGCCGCCGCGAATTTCCAGGGAAGAAAGAGTTCTCCGGTCGAGGTCGAGAACGTGCCGGTCCTTGAGGTCCTCGTATTTCGCCAGCAGAATGGAAGCCGCCCGCTCGGGAAGAAGCATCAGCTCGGGCCGCTGGGTGCTCCTCACCCACACGCCCTTCACTTCCTCCTTGGTGACGTCTTCCTTGGACACGGATGTTTCTTCCCGGCCCACCAGGATTTCCGCTTCCACCCGTCCCGCGGACATCACCTTGATCCTGGCCCGGGGCGGATCGAAACCCAGGTCCCGGCCGGGTTCGGCGGCGACGAATTCGTTGACCCGGCCCTTGAGCCCCTGGTACACCAGCTTTTGCAGCTCGTCGTCATCGGCCCGGCCCGGGGTGGGCTTCGTGATATCCCACCGCCGGATGCCGTTCTTTTTCAGCTCGATTTCCCCGTCGGCGTACAGGACCAAGCCGTCGATCTTTTCTCCGGGAGTCAGGACCAAGGCCTTTTCCCTCAGGTCGTACAGCTTCTTGTTCAGGTCGTAATACAGGGACGCGCCCACGGTGAAGACTTCCTTGGAATCCCCGAGCCGGGCGTACCGGGACGATCCCGAGGGGTTCTCGTCGCCCACGAAGAGCGTCGGCGCCGCCGGCTTGTTCCCCTCCCCCTTCCAGGTCAGGGATATGCCCGGGTCCTTGAGGCCGTAATCGGCCAGGTTATCCACCGGATCGGCGAAAACCCGTTCCTTCTTGCCTTCCAGGACCTGACGCGCCAGGCCTTCCACTTCCCACCGGTCCGCCGGGGTCGCCGCGGGCCGGACCAGCCGCCACTGGTCGGGCTTGTCCCGGACCAGGTCGAGGGTCTCGCTCCCGTTTTTCAATTCCAGGCCCTGGACCTGGTCCATTTCGAGGTTGAAAACCTTGGCGTTCGCTTCCTTGAGTTCGTTTTGGCGGCCCTGGTACCGGACTTCATAGAAATAATAGAACGTTCCGACCAGGGCGAAGGCGACCAGGTAAATCAGCAGGCTTTTGGGCTTCATTTCCGGGATCTCCTGAACAGGACCGCCGCGCCGATAACGAGTATCAACAAGGGCAGGACCACCACCGGCAGCCAGAAAAGCAGCCTGATTTGCACGGCGGAAAGCATCAGGGGTTGGTTGGACGGTTCCTTGGCCCGGACCGCCACCAGGTCTTCCTCCTCGGCCAGCCAACCGACCGAGGCCAAAAAGAGGTCCCCGTTGCCGCTCTGGTTGAAGTAGGCGTTGGACGCGAAGTCGGAGTCGCCGAACACGATGAATTTGCCTTTTTTATCCCGCTTCCCGAGGTCGTCGGGAGTGGGGGTCTTCTTGGCCTCGTCCTCGGTCCCGGGCAAGTCCACGGTCCCGACCACGGCCAGGGCGACCGGGCCTTTCCGGTCCTCGTTTTCCAGGAACCGAGCCGTGCCCTCGGCCAGGGTATTGAGGTCGGTTTCCCCCCAGGCTTCCTCGCCGGTTTCAGCCAGGGGAACCACGGCCACGCCCGCCTGTTTCTCCTCCGTCACGGACACGGACCGGGCCAGGGGGAAGAAGGAAGCCGCGGAAAAATTCCGGGTGAGGGGGTGCTGGGTGTAGCTGGAAACCAGGGGCATGAGATAGTCCCCGCCGAACAGGCGGCTCATCTTGTCCACGATGATGTCGTCGCCCAGTTGAACGTTGTATTTCTTGAGCCAGGCGGCCAGACCGGGTTCGGTTTGGGGGTCGATGAGAAACAGGACCTTGCCTCCGGCGCGGAGAAATTCTCCCAGGGATTCTAGTTCCACGTCGAACAGGTCCTTCTGGGGACCGGCCAGGACGACCACGGCCGCGTCGTCGGGGACCTTTTTCGCGTTCATCAACAGCAGGTGCTTGACTTCGTAGTTCTGGTTGGCGAGGCTGGTCTTGGCGTCGCTGAAACCGTCCTTTTCAATCCCCACGAGGTCCTTTTCGCCATGGCCGGTCAGGAAATAGATGGTCTTTTTGGTGGAACGGGTGACCCGCAAAACGGCGTTGGTCAACCGGTCCTCGGACAGGAACTGCAACTGCTCGCTGCCGCCGGACGATTCCACCACCACCGTTTCGTACCTGGTGACTCCGGCGGCCTTGGCCCGGGCCGGGTTCCGGTCGGGATCGACCATCTCGAACTTGAACTTGTCCGAGGCGTGGGCGTACCGTTGCAGCAGGTCCCGGGCCTGGCCGTCCTGGGGCGTTTCGAGTTGGAAATACCCGACGGCCTTGACTTCCGTTTTGAGGGCGGCCAGGACCTTCAGGGTCTGGGGGGCCAGGCTATGGGTTTGGTTCTCGGTGAGGTCGAGGCGGGTCGAATGCTTGACCGTCAGGAGGGCCAGGAAGACCAGGACCCCGAGCGCCAGGGCCGACGCCAGGAGCGACCCCGCGCCGTACCTGGCGGACCGGCTGGTCCCGAAGACGCGCAGACGGTCGAAATTCAGGGCCGCCCACGACAGGATGAGCAGTCCCCCCAACACCAGGGGAATGAGGTAGAACCCTAGGTAGAAAGGATAGATCGCATACACCAGGGCGCCGGCCGCGACCAGGACGGCCCCGGCCAACCCCAGAAAACCACTGTGCTTTTTCATGCCCGCCACCTCTTGGATTCCAGACTGCGCAAGGTCAGGAACAGGAAGAAGAAGGTGAAGATGAGGTAGTAAGCCAAATCGGCCGTGTCGATCAGGCCCTTGGCGAAATTAACCAGGTGGGTCACCAGGGAGATGTATTGCAGCACGTCGCCCAGGGGCGGCCCCGCGGAATTGGCCGACCAGCCCGCCACCCAGATCAGGAGCAGGGCGCCGAAGCTGATGACCGCCGCCACTATCTGGTTTTCGGTCAAGGACGAAATAAAGACCCCCAGGGAGATGAAGGCGGCGCCCATGAGGAACAGCCCCAGGTACCCCGCCAGAACGACGCCGACCTCGCTCACGCCGGCGGAAAAAAGCAGGGCCAGGTTCAGGAAGGTCAGCCCGATCATCACGGCGAAGACCAACAGGGCGGCCAGGTATTTGCCCATCAGGACGTCGAGGTCCCGGACCGGGTAGCTGAAGAGAAGCTCGTAGGTCCCGGTCTTCTTCTCCTCGGAAAAGAGGCGCATGGTCAGGAGCGGCAGCATGAGCAGCATGACCACGCTCAGGTTCCCGAAATAGGGGGTCAGCAGCATGTCCACGTAATTCAAGCCCCCCCCGCCGTAGGGGTTTCTGGCCGCCTGGAAGCTGCTGATGGAATAATAGGCGGACGTGGTGTAGAAAAAATAACCCGCCAGGACCAGAAAGATGAAGATCACCGCGTAGGCGATGGGCGAAGTGAAATAGACGCGGAGTTCGCGCTTGAAGATCGGCAGGAAGTTACTCACCTTGGCCCTCCTCCGTTTCCGTGGTCACCAGATTGAGGAAAACATCTTCCAGGGAGGCGGTCAGGGGGGTCATTTCGTACAAGCCCCAACCCGCGGAGCAGACCTCCGCGGCCAGGCGCGGGCGGACTTCGGGTTCGGCTTCCACCATGAAGACCTGTTCCTCGTCGCCGCGGCGCACCGCCTTGACTCCGGGTAGCGCGGCCAGCTTTTTCTCGACCTCGCCGGCCGGGCCGGCCACCCGCATTTTAATCTTGGCGGCGCCGGCCAGTTGGGCCGACAGGTTGGCCGGCGTATCCTCGGCCGCCACCATCCCCCGGTTGATAATGACCACCCGGTCGCAGGTCATGGAAACCTCGGGCAGGATATGGGTGGAAAGAATCACGGTTCTGCGGCCGGCGAAACTCTTGATGACGTTTCTAATTTCGGTGATCTGCCGGGGGTCCAGGCCGATGGTGGGTTCATCCAGGATCAGGACCTCGGGGTCTCCGATCAAGGCCTGGGCCAAGCCGACCCGCTGGCGGTAGCCCTTGGAAAGCTTCTTGATGTAACGATGCTTCATGTCCCGGAGATTACAGGCTTCCAGGGCTTGATCCACATCGGCGGCCCGGCGGCCGGAGGGGACCTTCTTGACCTCGGCGACGAAACGCAGATAGTCCAGAACGGTCATCTCTCCATACAGCGGGACATTTTCCGGCAAATACCCGATCTTGGTCCTGACGGCCAAGGAATTGTCGAAAACATCCAGGCCGGCCACCCTGGCCGACCCGGTGGTGGGAGGGTAAAACCCGGTCAAAATCCTCATGGTGGTTGTTTTTCCGGCCCCGTTGGGGCCTAGAAAGCCGAGTATTTCTCCCCTGGCGACCTTGAAGGAGACGTCCCGCACGGCGGGCGTCGGACCGAAAGATTTGGAAATATGTTCAACCTCGATCATTTTCCCTCTTTTTTCCATATATTCATTTGGTCAAGAAGAACGCGGTCCAAAACCGAACCTTTTACCATTTGACTTCACTAATGTAAAGGGGGGCGCCTTGGGGCGGCCCGAGCTTGAAAGTAATTATCTGATAATCATTCCCGCGAGAAATTCAAGGGCAGCGCGTTTTTTTACCGCTGAACCTCCTTTCGTCCTAGGTCTCGGAAAAGAATAAACTTGTCGGGGACCGGGGGTTCCCATTCGGAATAAGGACCGCCGACCGCCCGGGGCGCCCGGGATATAGGTATCCCCGTCCCTCTGTTCCTACGCACGGAAAGTTGATTCGGTTTTTAAAAAATTCCGGGCCGGCGCCTACTCCACGGGCGTCGGAACCGTCGCGACTAGTTCCTCGACCAGGTTTTCCTTGGTTCGCCCCCTCAGCCGGGCCTCGGGTTTGAGCAGCAGGCGGTGGGCCAGGGTCGGAACGGCCAGGGCCTTGACATCGTCCGGCAAGACGAAACACCGGCCGTCCATGGCCGCCCGGGCCTGGGCCGCGTGGTACAAGCCCTGGGCCGCCCGGGGGCTGGCCCCGAGGCGGATGGAATCGTGCTCCCTGGTGGCCCTGACCAGGCGGACCAGGTATTCCCGCACCGTTTTTTCCACATAAATCACGCGGCAGGCTTCCCGGGCCGCCAGGACGTCCGCCCCATCGGCCGCGGCCGACAACCGGTCCAGGGGATTGCCCGTCTGAAACCTGACCAGTATCTCTTCCTCCGCCTCCGCCGTGGGGTATCCCGGCTTGATTTTAAACAGGAACCGGTCCAACTGGGCTTCCGGAAGCGGGAAGGCGCCGGCCTGTTCCACCGGGTTTTGGGTGGCCAGGACCAGAAAGGGGCGGGGTAGGGGCCGGGTTTCACCGTCAATAGTGACCTGGCGTTCCCCCATGGCTTCCAGGAGGCAGGACTGGGTCCGGGGAGTGGCCCGGTTGATCTCGTCGGCCAGAACGATGTTGGCCATGATCGGGCCCGGCGAAAATTCGAAGCGGCAGGTTTTCTGGTTGAACCAGTTAAGTCCGGTGACGTCCGAGGGCATGAGGTCCGGAGTGAATTGGATGCGGCGGAAATCGCAATTCAGCGACTTGGCCGCGGACTTGGCCAACAGGGTCTTGCCCACGCCGGGCACGTCTTCCAGAATAACATGCCCCTCGCAGAACAGCGCGGTCAACAGCAGCGTTACCGCTTCCCTTTTGTCGACGATCACCCGGAGGATGTTGTCGATCAGCCGACCGGCCAACCGCGCGACTTCCTCGATTTTGTTTTTATCCGGCGCCGCGGCCGTCAGGGGAGACATCTTTCCTCTTTTCTTTTTTCCTTCGTATTTTCCTGATCCCACGCCAGCAAGCCTCGACTCGCGGACCCAGGCCCGGCGTCGGCGCGCCGGGTCCGTATCTGACTTCCAGGTAGGCCCGGGTTATGACCTCGGCCTCCTCCGCCGCCTCGGGCGCCAGGTCCCGGAGCCCGGCCAGGTATTCCAGGGGGGTCTGAGCGGGACGCCGGGGCCGTCCCCGGGACGCCCCCCACCCCAACAGCCGCCGGTAGACCTTCCTGATTCGAGCCGCTTCCCCCGCGGCCGGGGACGCCGCCCCCGGCGGGCGCCAGACCCGCCGGAACAACCACGCCGCCAGCCGGGCCAGGGCCCGGAGTCCCGCCCGGACGTCGTCCACAAAACCGGATTCGAGTTTTTCATGGCGGGCGGCGTGGTCGAACCCGAATTTTGTTTGCAGCCATTGGGCCAGGACCCCGAGGTTCCTGATCGTCGCCGCCGCGACCAGGGTCAGGGTGGCCCCCAGAAACATTACTTCCCCAAGCCTTCTAAGCCAACGAAAATCCCACGGACGTCGTTCCAAGTCAACGTCCGGGACAGCTGGCGCGGGGGCCGGGAGGGCGGGCGAAACAGTTTCCCCGGACGCGGGCAGGAGCGAGGCCAGCCAACCCAACACCAGGATGAATTGGTCCCACAGCCACGCAATTGGGCTGACCATGGTTTCCAGGAAGGCCCGGTCCACGGTCTTCCATATTAGTAGGCCGAGCCCCAAAGCCAACCCGATGGCCGCCATAACCAAGACCGGCGGGCCCCCCCCGCGTGAAACCCCACGGGACGAATCCAGCTCCGAAACCCGCGCCCAGCCGAGCCCGGCCAGCCCGAAAAGAAAAAACATCACCGCCGCCGGGACCATTCCGGCCGGGCGCCTGAGCGGCGACGCGGCGAAAAGAGTCAACATTAAAATGATGGTCCCGGTCTGAAACCCCGCCGCCATGGCTGACAAATCCACCCGGCGGCCCGGCAGCCTCCGCCCCCGTCCCCAGGCGAACCCTCCGACCAGGACCGCCGCGCTCCCCCGTTTCCAGCCGGGCGCCCCCCAGGACCAGTCCGGAGGGCCGGCCCGGCCGTAAAGCGCGACGGCGAGAAGCGCCGCCCCCAGGACCGCTTCCGCCGGCAAGGGTCTCCTCCGGCGGGCGGCCCAACAGGCGGCCGCGTACGCCAGGGGCTCGACCAACGCCAGCCAGGTCAGGGGCGGCCGCCCCGCGGACGGGATCAGGGTTTCGGCCAGGGTCAACACCGCCCACAGCCAGGACAACTCCATGGCCATGTACAGCAAGCCGGGCCATGACGACGACCCGAGAAACCGGCAGGGCGTCCTCATGGCGCCGCCCGCTCCAGGTCCAACCCCAGGTCGTCGGGGCCGAGGACCCGCCGACAGTTCAAGCCGGCGGCAACGGGGATTTCCGGTCCCACCACGAAAACAGCGGTCTCGAACCCCCGTCCGGTCAGGTCCTCCAACCTGATCGCCTGCCCCTCGGTCAGGCGGCGGCAGACCAGGCAGACGGTCGTCCCCCAGGCGACCAGCGCCTTTTCCGCGTCGAAAAAGTCCTCGAAGGCCAGGCTCGCCCGGGCCTCGACCTTGGCCAGGGCCTCCAGGATGACCGCCAGGTGATCCAGCCCGGCCCCGGGGGGAATCCGCGCGGTCCCGGCGTCGTTCCCCGCCCGGGAATTGACCAGGCACCCGGCGGAATGCCCCTGTTCGATCACCCGGTTGGCCAGGGACGCGGTCAGGCTGACCGCCCATTCAAAATCGTCCCCGTTGTCCTCGAAACCGTCCGGGTCCAGGAAGATCAAGACCTTTTGGGAAGCGCTGGGTTCGAAAACCTTGACTTGCAGGTCCCGGCCCCTTGCGCTGGATTTCCAGTGGATATATTTGAAGGGGGCGTCCGGCGTATAGGGCTTTAACCCCACCGGCAGGGACGGGTCCTCGAAAAGAGGGTTCGGCGAACCGGACTCGCCCAGGGGATTCCGGGACGGCAGCAGAAACCGCTCCAGGGCGTGCACCACCGGATAGACGATTAGGAAATCCGGTTGCAATATTTCCTTTTCTTCCCGGTAAAAACCGAAAACGTCCCCGCTGCGCAGGACCGCCGGCCCCAAGCGGTAATAACCCCGTTTCCGGCACTCGAGTCGGTGCGAGCGGCGAACCCGGTCGTACCATTGCAGGCGGAACCCCATGCGCAACACCACTCGGGACGGGTCCGGGCCAGGCAGCGCCTCCTCCCCCGCCGGGGCTAGCGCCCGGGGCAGTTCGTCGTCCACCTCCAGCCAGGGAACAGGCAAAATTTTACGGTTTTCAAAAATAATTTCCAGTTCGACGGTTTCTCCCGGGAAAGCCCGCGACGGAGTTATCGAACGGCGGCAGTCCACGCCGTACAGGCAAAAAAAACTCCACGCCCGCGAGATTCCGGCCGCGGCCAGGACCAGCCCAATGAGGGCGGCCGGTCCGGAATAACCGAACCACGCCGCGACGGCCAGGGCCGTCGCCAACAGCAGGACGCCGGTGCGGGACAAAAGAGGAAACTCTGATTTTATTCGCCTGATTTTTTTGACTTTATCGACCATGCCGCCCCGGGCCTTCCGACCGCGCCCGCCTTTTTTTCATCCCCTCGTCGTTGGACCGGGATTATAGCACGTGGTTTCCATCGGACGGCAAGGTTAATGAACCGGCGGCGGCCGTCCGTCCTGAATAAAAGGAAACCGTCCTGCCTGACAGGACAAGGGGCCAAGGCCGGGAACCTGGCCGGCGGTTCCCCGAAGACCGGCTGATTTAGTAACTATTTGCCATGAATAGTTATTTTAGTTGCGCGCCTTCTT
Source organism: Pseudomonadota bacterium (assembly GCA_043806915.1). GTDB lineage: Bacteria > Desulfobacterota > Desulfarculia > Adiutricales > JAGVGV01 > JAZDGM01. The sequence continues at coordinate 24,357 of JAZDGM010000246.1, forward strand.
GGCACGCTTCTTGGACTAGTGACGGCAATTGCCGCGCCGCCTGGAGCGGGCCCGGGCCGAGGGGAGACGGTTTTCCAGAGGACCCCCTGACCGACCGAGCCGGATGGAGCGTTTTTTCTGGAGGTATATTGCTATATGGAAGCTGTTCTTGACTATTCTACAAGCGTCTCGTACCTCGACTCGGGCCTGAACACGCCGGAGGCCTGGGGGGATGGATTGAATTATTCAGCCTCTTTTTCTCCTACTCCAAAAAACAAGGAACGGGACGACAACCCTTATCATGATGAGGCTATTAAATATTATTTCAACGATATCCGGGAGCACAGGCTGATTGACCACGAAGAGGAGCTGGTCCTGGGGCGAAAAATCCTGGAAACCAGGGAAAAAATGCTCGAGCTGAGCTGCCGCGTGCGGACGAGTTTCGGCCCGCTGCTGGCCTTTCAAAAAATGTTGAGCGACCGAAGCCTCAAGAAAAAGTATTCCGGCGAGACGATCGAGTTTGTTCTGACCGAACTGGACCGGGTCCTGGACCTGATCCGGGAACTCGATTCCCCCGGGCGCGAGCTGAAAACGTACCTGTCCCAGATATCCGGACTAAAAAGCAGGCTCTCCGAGGCCATGGGGCGCATGGTGGTGGCCAATCTCCGCCTGGCGGTCCGGATCGCCAAGAAATACCAGCACCGGGGCCTGGCCCTGCCGGACTTGATCCAGATGGCCAACCTGGGCCTCATGAAGGCGGCGGCGCGTTACGACTACACCACGGGCAACCGCTTTTCCACCTACGCCTGCTGGTGGATACGGCAGGCCGTCTGCCGCGCCCTGAACGACCACGGCCGGACCATCCGCCTGCCCGTTCACGCCATTAAAAAAAGAAGCCGGTTCAACCAGGCCTTCAGCGGACTTCAGGAAGAGAACGGACAGGACCCGGACCTGAACGAGTTGATGGAAAGAAGCGGCCTGAGCGAGGATAACGTCCGGTTCATCCTGCAGGCCAATTTGGACACTATTTCCCTGGACCACAAAATCGGGGACGACGGCGCCACCCTCGGCGACCTCCTGGAAGACGACAGCTTTGTCTCTCCCCTGGAAGCGGCGGAAGAAAAGGAACGTTACCACCTGACCCAGACGGCCCTGGAAGCCTTGCCGGACCGGGACCGGGAAATCATCCGCAAGCGTTTCGGCCTGGACGGGGAAAACCCCATGACCCTGGAAGAATTGGGACGAATCTTGAACATTTCCAGGGAACGAGTCCGCCAGTTGGAACAGCGGGCCATCGAACGCCTTCGGGAAGGCGCCATGGGAAAAACACTGGAAACCCACTAAGGCGCCCCCGCGGCCGGACCGAATTTCACCTTTCGACCGATTAGCGGCCGAAATCAACCATAATCTCTCCTCCTCCTCGCCTCGCCCTCTTCTTCCGCCGGGAAGAAGAGGGTTTTTTCATGCCGGGGGAAGAAATTAAGGCCGGGCGCCAGGGGGTTGGGCCCAGCGTCACCGAATCTCGCAGCCCGCCCAGATGACCCGGCCCAGGATCGGGGAAGCCTCCCCCTCCGGCACGAGTATCTCCCGGTCGGGAAACCGGCTCTTGTCCGGGTTGTCTGAACTCAGGCGCAGGCCGTGGGGCGTTTCCCCGCGGTGCAGCCGCTTGACCACTATCCCGTCCCCGTCCCGGACCACAAAAACCCGTCCCGGCCTGAAGGCGCGTCCGCCCTCCGACTTATCCACCAGAATCACGTCCCCGTTGTGCAAGGTCGGGAGCATGCTTTCGCCTTCCACTTCCAAAAGGACCTTGCCCCTGGGGCCGCCGTGACCGGTGAGCCAGTCCCGGCGAAAGCTGAACCAGCCATCCGTGGATTCGTCCTCCACCAGGAAACCGCCGCCGGCGTTCACGTGGGGCGTCGCCTTGGGGATGAATTCAAAACCATCGCCTATCCGCCCGGGCGGGAAGGCGCCCTGATAGTCCTGGTCGAGAAGAAACGAAAAGTCTTCCCGGCTTCCGGCCTTTTCGAAACCCGCGGCGAAGCCGGGTCGGAGCAAGTCGGCCAGGACTTCCGCGTCGGGGATGCCGGCCTGGGTTCGAACCGCCTCGTCCATGACTTCCTGGAATTCCCGGTCCAGCTCCCCGGACCGGCGATGCGCCCTGGCGGGGCCGCTGCTCGTGTTTTCCAGGAAATAGACCATGGTCTCGTAAATACCCCGGCTGCGGGGGTCGGGCGCCTTTTCCGCCAGGGCCGCCAGGACCAGGGAAACCCGGTTCAGCCCCAGGGCCTCGGCCAGGCGCAGGACGAAATCCTCGGACGGAACCCTTTCGCCGTCCTCGATCAGGCGGAGATAGGTCAGGCTAAGACCGGCTTTTTTGGCCAGGCTGGTTTGGGAGTAGCCTAGTCGTTGCCGCGCCTGTTTGATTTGTTGTGAGAATCCGGCCATCTAGGCCTCCTTTTGCCGTTGGGGGGGAGGTTTTAGCTTTTTTTGCTAACGCCTCTTTTACCACACAAAGTGTGCACAAGCAATAAAAAAGATTGACTGCACACACTGTGTATGGTTTTATGCCCCCAGCGCACGACGAAAGGAGAAAAAAAATGACCGCCGCCGCCGAACGAATGCTTCACCCCAGCGAAATCGCCCAACTCATGGGAGTCGACCGCTCCACCGTTTACCGCTGGATCAGGGACCGTAAACTGGCCGCCCTGAAGGTCGGACGGACCATCCGGGTGAAAAAGTCGGACCTCGAAGCCCTCCGCCTGGACTGTTCCCCCGGCCGGGCGGAACAAGGGCGGCGGTCATGAGGGAAAACGAAGCCCAGGCCCGGCTCCTGTCGGCCCTGTCCCGCCACGTGGGCGTGGAAAAGGCCCTGGGAATGGCCGAGCTGTTCGAACTGGTCTTCAACCGCCAGGTCAAACACAGGATCAACGACACTAGGCGCCTCCGGACCCTTATCACCAGGCTGCGACTGGACGGCGCGGCCATTGCGTCCGTGACCCGGCCCGACGGCGGCGGTTATTACCTGGCCGCCGCCGGTTCGGAACTGGAAGACTATCTCTCCCGCCTTCACCGCCGGGGCCTGGCCGCCCTGCGCCTCGAAGCTTGCCTGCGCAAGATCAGCCTGACGGAACTGCTCAGCCGGGTCGGGATGGAAACAATATGAAAAAGGACACTCAAACTCAATTATCGGAATCATCCAGCCCCTGTCGCCAGGCGGAAGCGCTCCTGGCCCGGTTGGGTCGCTTGGCCGCGCGCATTGCCGCCCTGGAATTCAAGGTGCATGCGGAAATGGAAAGCATCAGGGCCAGGCATCCCCAGCTCGGCGAACTCCGCTTCGAATCGGAAATATTGGACGCTCGGCTAAAAGACCTGTTGAAATCGGAACGGCAAGCGATTTTCGCCGGACGGGACAAAGTGGTCCTGCGAAGTGGGATTCTGCTTCGCGGCTTGGAACAAAAAATGGCTATTCCACGTAACGCCTTGAACTTAATCAAGGAACTGGGATGGGTGGAAGGGTTGCGGGTTTCCGAGGCCCTCAATCGAGCCGTGGTGGAAAGTTGGCCCCCGGACCGGTTGGCCGTGATCGGAGTCAAAATGCGTGAAGTGGAGAAATTCGCCTACGAGGTCACGGCCGTATGACCCGCGATTTGCCGGCGGGCGGCCTCCCAGCCAGGGAATGGTATACCCCGAGACAGATCATCAGGTTCCTGGGGATGTCAAAATCCACCTTTTGGCGCCGGGTCCACGAAGGAGCGCTGGTAGCCCGCCGCGACGGTCCGAGGACGTACCGCGTTTCCCGGCAGGCGCTGCGCGACTACATAGAAGAAAACAAAACCTTTGACCCGGCCGCCTGATCCGGCCGCCTCTTCCCAGGGTCCCCACAATCCCCCGATCTGGCCGCGGCCAGATCAACCCCCTACCTGAACTCCCCGTTTAGCCTCGTCTTTCCCACCACCCACCCCCGGCGGACCCTGGGATATTTATTATTCAGGACACCCAAACTTATTAAATTTACCTTTCCGACCCCCACCTCCGAGCGGAATCCTTCCTGCCCGGTTGGGCGTTTGGGCCTACACTATTTAATTAATGACATCCATTTTTAAAGCTAAACACGGTGGGTCTTTTCAAGATAGTGTTGACAGGAAACAACCTTATCCAGGATCGGTTCTCACCTTCCTGATTTCACGGGATGTTCGGGGCGCGCTTGAGCTAGTATTATTACGGACACCCAAACTTACTAGATTTACCTTTCCGACCCCCACCTCCGGGAGGATTTCTTCCTGGCCAGGTTGGGCGTCTGGGCCGCCCATTCATGTTTAGTGGACATCCAACATTGATGCTAAACACGGTGGATATTTTCAAGATAGTATTGACAGGAAACAACTTTATCCAGGATCGGTTCTCACCTTCCTGATTTCACGGGATGTTCGGGGCGCGCTTGAGCTAGTATTATTAAGGACACCCAAACTTACTAGATTTACCTTTCCGACCCCCACCTCCGAGCGGAATCCTTCCTGCCCGGTTGGGCGCCTGAACCGCCCATTCATATTGTATGGACATCCAACATTGATGCTAAACACGGTGGATATTTTCAAGATAGTATTGACAGGAAACAACTTTATCCAGGATCGGTTCTCACCTTCCTGATTTCACGGGATGTTCGGGGCGCG
>JAZDGM010000247.1:0-28141 GCA_043806915.1 Pseudomonadota bacterium
GCCCTGGCCGGGGACGAGGTCGTCGACTTCGACCTCAAAAACGCCCTCGAGGACGAGGAGGAGCTCGATTTCGAACTCGACCACCCCCTGCCGGCCCCGGAAGCCCTGGCCGGGGACGAGGTCGTCGACTTCGACCTCAAAAACGCCCTCGAGGACGAGGAGGAGCTCGATTTCGAACTCGACCAGCCCCTGTCGGCCCCACAAGCGCCGGCCGGGGACGACGGGGACGAGGTCGTCGACTTCGACCTCGGAGGCTCCCTCGAGGACGAGGAGGAACTCGATTTCGAACTCGACCAACCCCTACCGGCCCCACAAGCGCCGGCCGGGGAAGCGCTCGATGACCTCGGTGGTTTCGGGGATGAACCGCTTGAACTGGATTTGGAAGATCTGGATGAAGAACCCACCGAGTTCGAATTGGGCGACTCCCTTCCAAGGGCGGAAACCATGGCGCCGGTGGAACCATTCTCCCGCGCTCAAGGAACGATGGCCGAAGCCGTCTCCTCGCCTACCTCCGGATTCCTGGCCGAGGAAGAACCACGGTCGGACGTGGCCGCCCTGGAAGCCTTGATTGTGGAAAATGAATTTATCCTGGACAAGGGCAAGCAGTCCGGTTCCGGCAAATCCTTCAGAATAGAAAACGAAGAAACCTTGGTGCTGGAGGAAGACGGCGCCGGGCCCGAACCTATCGACCTGGATTTGGATCAGGATTTCGACGACTTTTTGGAAAAGGAGGAACCAGCGGCCTTGGATGACGAAGCCGCGGAACCGCTGGAATTCGACCTGGAAGAAGTCGTCGAGGAAGTTCCAGTCGATCGCGTCGAACACGAGGACCACGGGCAGGACCTCGAACTAAGCCCCGAAGTCGAGGCTTTTCTTTCCGAATTCCCGGACGAGAGCCAAATTACCGGCGTCGAGTCCTCGACTTTGCCGCGGGACTGGACAACCGCCCCTCCCGTTGCTCCCGAGATTCCCGGCGTAGAGGAGCAAGGCCTGGACCTGGCGGTCGCCGCGAGCCTGGCGGCCGGTTTGGAATTCCAGCCCAGCCGGGAAACGGAAGAACCGACGGCCCAGGAACCGCCCGCCGGCCTGGACCAGGAGAGACTGGAAGCCATTGTCGAGAAGGCCGTTAGGGAAACCGTCGGCCGGGTCCTGGAAAGACTCCTGCCCAGCCTGATCGAGGAAGTAGTGGCCAGGGAACTGGCCAAGCTGACCGAGGAGCTTAACCAACAGGACTAGCGCGGGGCGGTCTCGCGAAAACGGGAAGATCGTCCGGGATGGAGGAAAAAGCGACCACGCCGACATGACGAGGGCGGGAAAGCCTTCCGGTCCGCTAGGCCGCGCCGAAAAAGACCCTGCCATTATTTTTCCGATCCAGGGCCGGAGTCAACATTTCATTCTCGTCGGCATAGGGTGGTTTTGTGAACGAAGAGCTGTTCCAGATTTTTTTCAGCGAGGCCGAGGAACTTGTTGAAGCCATGGAAAACGGGCTTCTGGCTCTGGAAAAAAAAACCCGACGACGCCGGCAAGATAAACGAGGTTTTCCGCGCCGCCCATACCATGAAGGGCAACGCCGCCACGGTGGGACTGGATAGGCTCGTTGAATTCGCCCATATTCAGGAAAACGCCCTGGATATGATCAGGAAGGGAAAATTATCCCTCACGGCGGAAGTGACCTCGCTCCTGCTGACCTCGGTGGACGCGCTACGCGGCATTGTCAAGGCCTCCTTGTCCGGGGAAGCCTTGGACGAAAATACATTACGCGACCTGGAACGCCGGATCAAAAACCTGGAATCCGGTCCCGCGCCGGCGGTTGCGGCGCCCCGGACGCCAGTGCAACAAATCACTCCGGACCAATCGCGCGGCGCCGTCCGTTCGGTCGGAAATAGAATTGCCCTTGAAACCTCGGCGCCCCACCTGCCGCCGGCCTTGTTTGAAATCGACCGCGGAATTCTGGACGAAATACTTATAAGCGACATGCACCTTTTCGTTCTCTGGGTCCGGGATGCCGAGGCCCCGCCGGAACAAGGAGGGATGCCCAAATTCTTGAATAAAATTTCAAGTTATGGCCAGGCGTTGGAAATTGGCCACGCCGGCGGTTGCCACTTGGTGCTGCTGTCCTCGGTCCTCGAAGAGGCCGAAATGGTCGCCTTGGCCGCTGAACTCGTGGAGGACCAGGTCTTTCATTTCAACCAGGAAGCCCTCCAACGGGTCCTGAAAGAAACCAAGCCGGCGCCGCCGCCGGCCGTTTCTCCGGAAGTCCGCGCCGGCGGCCTGGAAGAGCGTCTTGAAAAGGAAAAAAAGCCGGTCGAGGGTCATGCTCCCCTCCCCGGCCCGACGCCTGAAACCATCCGCGTCGGCGTGGACCTGATCGATCGCCTGATGAACCTCGCCGGCGAACTTGTCCTCGGCCGAAATCAACTCCGGCGCTATTTGTCCGAGGAAGCGGAGACAATCAAGGGCCTCGCCGCGGTTTTGCAACACTTGAACCAAGTTACCACCGACATCCAGGAACACACCATGCAAATGAGGATGCAACCGGTTGGCAACGTTTTAAACAAGCTTCCACGGGTGGTTCGGGATATGTCCCGGCAGTTGGGAAAGGAAGTCGAACTGATAATCGAAGGCGCGGAAGTGGAGTTGGACAAAACCATCGTCCAGGCCATATCCTCGCCTCTGACCGCTCTGATCGGGAACAGCCTGGAACATGGCCTGGAAACGCCCGCCGAACGCCTGGCCGCCCAAAAACCGCGCCTCGGAAAAATCCTGATCAAGGCTTTTCACGAGGAAGGTCTGGTCAATATTTCGATCCGGGACGACGGTCGGGGCGTCGATCCGGACCAGGCGGCGAAAAAAGCCTTGTCCCTGGGCCTTATTGACGAACATCGGGCCGCGGTGATGTCGGAAAAGGAAAAGATCAACCTGATCCTTCTACCGGGCTATTCCGGCTTTCAAACCGGCCGCCGCGATTCCAGCGGAGCGGCCGGCCTGGAAGCAGTCCGGTGGAGCATTGAGCAGGTGGGCGGCAACCTGGAAATTGACAGCGTCCCGGGAAAAGGCGCGTCGATTAGAGTGCGCCTGCCCTTGACCCTGGCCATCATACCCAGCCTGATAGTCAAGGTCGGCGGTCGTTTTTTCGCCATTCCCCAGAGGGACGTGCTGGAAATGGTGAGTCTCCGGTCCAGGAATTCCGGACAAAGAATAGAAACCATCGGCGGCTCCACGGTCATGCGCCGCCGGGACCGCCTGCTTCCCCTGGCCGGCTTGGATTCAATACTGGGGCTCCGGCCCGAGAGCCGGAAGGCCGCCGACATATCTTCCTGCCCTGCCTGGAGCCGGGAAGCCTTCGTGATCGTAATCCGCATGGGCGCCAACCGTTTCGGGTTAGTCGTGGATGAGCTTCTGGACACCGAGGAAATAGTGGTCAAGCCCCTGTCCCGTCACATCAAGGACTGCCGGGTTTTCAGCGGCGCCGCGATTCTGGGGGACGGCGCCGTGGCCATGATTTTGAACGCCGCCGGGTTGGCGGAGGAAGCCGGTTTTTCCTTTTCGGAAGTCGAGGCGGAAAACAAAAGACGCCAAGCCCGGGATAGTCAAAAACAGATCGTGGACCCGGCCAAGGCCATTGTGGTTTTCAATAACGCTCCCGGGGAATATTTCGCCCTCCCCTTGGCCGGCATATCGCGGCTGGAAATGGTCGCCGCCGATTCCATACAAAAAATAGGACGGCGGGAATACGTTAAATACGACGGCGGTAGCTTGCCCTTGATTCGAATTGAAAACCACTTGCCCGTCAGCCCCTTCCGGCAGGCCGATGACCATTTTTTCCTGATCATTCCCCGAACCAACGGCCCGGCCGCCGGAATAGTAGCTTCCAAAATCGTCGACGCCTATAACGTCGACGTTGAAATTAAACCCACGCGGCCCGAGACGCCGGGGCTGTTGGGGCGAGGCATGGTGGACGGGCGCTTGACCATGTTCCTGGACGCGGAAAAACTCCTGGCGGCGGGCGGGTGAGTGGACCGCGACCGCGTGGAAGGGCGCTTTCGGTTGTCATCGGGTAGACGAACGTGATCGGCTTGTATTGATTTATAAAAAGCCGTCTGTTATAAAGCCTGGCGCAGCCTGTTTCGCCGTGAACCGGGACAAGGATGTTCCGGACCAAATCATTCAAAGGAGGCTTTCCGTGGCCAACGGCAGCTATACGGTCCTGACCGTGGACGACTCAAGATTGATCCGACGCAACGTGAGAAGCATGCTCACGGAAATAAAGGTGAAAAACATTCTGGAAGCCGCCAACGGAGAGGAAGCCATCACCGTTCTCAAGGCCAACAAGGTCGACCTGATAATTTCCGACTGGAACATGCCCAATATGAACGGACAGGAACTGCTCGAATTCGTCCGTAAAAATCCCGCCACCACCAGTGTTCCCTTTATCATGCTGACAGCCGAGGGAGACAAGGAAAAGGTCCTGGCCGCCCTACAGGCCGGGGTGACCAACTACATCGTGAAGCCCTTTACCGCCGAAACCCTTTACAAAAAGCTTCGGAAATACCTGCCCCGGGACTTACAGGCCGGCGCCGGCTTTGGGGGCGTGGACTGGCAAAAATAACCGCCCCGCCAACGGGCGCCCCCAAGACAACTCGAAATCAAACGGCCCGGCGGGGGCCGTTTTTGCTTCCGAAATTCGGCCCCGGAAACAATTACAACCGGTAAACCACCGGTTTTTCATCCACTCCTATCTCGATGCCCGCGCAGTCCCCGGTCTTGAAGCCCAACCGCCTGAAATCCCGGACCACCCGGTTATGCCTCTCGATGTTCCAAAAAACATTCCAGATGGGGTTGCGGACGGTGTCCACGCCGTAAGCGTCGTGGGTGGCGAAATTCAAGCGGTATTTATCCTTGGCCAGCAGGGTGTCCGATTCGGCGATGAACTCGTCGACCCGGTACATGTTGTTCCGCAAGGCCGCGGACAAATTTTTCTGTACATCCGGGTAATCGTCCAGGTAATGGTTGGCCGCCTGAAAAATATCCTCCGGCGGTTGGATGGTCAGGCCGACCACGGCGAAACGTTGGTGGCGCAGGGCGAAATCCTCCAAGTCGGCTTCATGGGCGTCCATGAACCGCCGAATATCCTCCATTATGTCATCCGGGGGTCGGCCTTCCAGGACCACTTCCTCGCACTTGCCGATAATATCCAGGTAAAAAGCCTTGTTGTCCATGACATAAATGGGACGTTCCCGGAAGTTGCGGCGCTTCCGGATGCGTCTTATGCCGTCTAGCTTGATGGTTCTTTCGCTTTCCCGGGCTTCCAGGGTCTCGATCTCGGAAATGTCCTTGGCCTGGACCACGAAAATTTCCCCATCCTCGGCGATCATGAATTCGATCTCGCACTTGAATCCCAAAAAAGCCTGGATATCCTGCGAAATCTGCAGCAGCCGCAGGTCGTGGGGCGTCTGGGTGATAAAGGGGTCGGTTTCCACGATGTTGCCCCGGGAGCCGCTGTACCCGAATTCCCAGGCGTTGGACAACATCTTGGCCATGATGCTGGTCCCATCCAAAAAGGGCATGACGATCACCCCCATTTCATCGGGTTCGATGGGCGGCGCGTGGTTGAATTTCATTTGCCGCATAATGGAGAGGCGGCGCCGGGTTTGGGCGTGATTGATCATGCGTTTGCGGGCGTAAACTATCCCGCCGATATCGGCGTACGTTTCCATGGAATCGAACGTTCCGCCCTTGTAATAATCCTCCGCGGGGTGGGCGCTGCGGGCGATCACCTTGAAATCCCGGCAATGCTCCTTGAGGAACACAGCCAATTCGTCCAGCCTTTCGTCCCGGAAATCCTGGGCCGACAGGTGGATAAAGGGCGGGACATTGAAATTACCTTCCTTCAACTTCTTGAGTAAGCGAGCCTTTTCCGGCATCAAGACCTCCGATCGGTCCCAACTCTTGGCAAGCCCGGCGCCCTTCCCCTATCCGGGGATTTCGGGCGGCCTGGTCCGGCTGGTCCCGTCAATAAAAACGTCATCGATCAGTTAATGGGAAAATCAAAAAATTTGTCCTTGTAGGGTTCATCCCTAAGAGTGTAATGCCACCATTCCTTCCTATAATTATCGAACCCATGCTTATCCATCAGGGAGGCCAACAGCAGGCGGTTCACCCGCTGGGTCGGGCCGATCGCGGGGTTCCGGGTGTGGGACAGCTCGCTGAAGCAATCAAAGCCGGTCCCCATGTCGATGCCGTTGTCCTTGAACCGCCGCGCCGCGGGGAGTTGGCATTCGAAAAGCTCCCCTCCCGGAACGTATTCCTCCTGGGGCGGCGCGGGCAGGGGCACGATGGTCAAGTCCACGGTGCTCCCCCGGGAATGACCGGATTTCTTGGCGATAAACCCGTCCACGAAGAGACGCGACTTGTCCATCCGCGGATAGAATTCCCCCTTGGTCTTGACGTCGCCGATATCCTCGGCCCACCGGACAAAATGGTTAACCGCGCGTTGCGGCCTATAGCAATCGTAAAGCTTGAGGGACAGGGAAAATCCCGCCAATTCTTCCTGGACCCGGGCCAGGGCCTCGGCCGCCGGCTTGGTCAGGTAGCATTTCGGCGCCTCGTACCCGTCCACCTTGACGCCCAGGAAATTGTGGGGCGTGGAATAGCGAATGTCGAGGACCACCGTGGGAATGACTGCTTGGACATCCACGAAATCGTCGGGCCTGGGCTGGTCGGCCAGGGCCGGAGCGGCGACGAAAAGGCAAAACAGGACCGTGAGCAACGAGGCGATTTTCATATCTCGAATCATCCTTCCTACTTTTCTCGCAATAATGCCAAATCCGGCGGGAATTGGCAATGACCAGCTCAAGAAACCTAGGTTGGGCTTGCCTCCCCGGCCTTTTCTCTGTTATGATTCGCGTAAATAAACATCCCGGAAACCCGGTCGCTCCTCAAAAACCTCAAGGGAACACGGACGTGAAATGCTGGGTCAAGCCATTAGCGGCGCTCTTTTAGGCATAGAGGGATACAAGGTGGAAGTCCAGGTGGATTTAGGCCGGGGGCTTCCCCACTTTTCCACCGTCGGCCTGGCCGAGGGCGCGGTCCGCGAAAGCAAGGACCGGGTCAGGTCCGCCTTGAAAAACTGCGGGTATTCCTTCCCCCGGGAACGGGTCACGGTGAACCTGGCGCCGGCGGATGTCAAAAAAGCCGGGGCCGGTTTCGACCTCCCCATGGCCCTGGGACTGCTCTCGGCCCAGGGCCTGGTCGACCCTCTCAAGGGCCTGGGCGACTATCTGTTGACCGGAGAACTTTCCTTGGACGGACGATTGCGGGCCGTCAAAGGCGCCCTTTCCCTGGCCATGGCCGCCCGCGAGGCTGGACTCAAGGGGATCATCCTGCCCGAGGACAACGGCCCGGAAGCGGCGGTGGTGCAGGAAATCGAGGTCCGGCCGGCCCGGACCCTGCCGGACGTGGTGCGGTTCTTGACCGGAGAGGGGGACTTGCCGCCCTTGAAAATCGATCTGGCCGGATTGTTCGAGCAGCCCTCGGACGGGGTTCTCGATTTCCACGACGTGCGGGGCCAGGAATCGGCCAAGCGGGCCCTGGAAGTGGCCGCGGCCGGCGCCCACAACTTGATCATGCTGGGTCCCCCGGGATCGGGAAAAACCATGCTGGCCCAGCGCCTCCCCTCCATCCTGCCGCCCTTGTCCTTCGAGGAAGCCCTGGAAACAACCCGGGTTTACAGCGCCGTGGGGCTGGTTCCGAGCAAGCTGGCCCTCATAACCGTTCGGCCTTTTCGCTCCCCCCACCACACCATTTCCGACGCGGGTCTCATCGGCGGAGGCGCCAATCCCCGGCCCGGGGAAGTATCCCTGTCCCATAACGGGCTGCTCTTTCTGGACGAACTGCCGGAATTCAAGAAAAGCGTCCTGGAAGTCATGCGCCAGCCCCTGGAAGACGGCCGGGTCACGGTCTCCCGGGCCGCCATGAGCCTGACCTTTCCGGCCCGGTTCATGCTGGTGGCGGCCATGAACCCCTGCCCCTGCGGACACCACGGCGACTCGGCCCGGGAATGCATCTGCGCCCCGACCCAGATTCAGAAATACCGTTCCCACATCTCCGGCCCTCTCCTGGACCGCATCGACCTTCACATCGAGGTCCCGGCGGTCAAGTTCAAGGAACTGGGCACGGAAACCAGCGGCGAATCGTCCGCGACCATCAAGGACCGGGTCAAGGAAGCCCGGCGGCGTCAGTCGGACCGCCTCGCCCGGGCTGGGTTGTTCGCCAATGCCCAGATGCAGAACCGGCACATCCGGGCCTTCTGCAAGCTGGACGACCCCAGCCGCCGGTTGCTGGAAACCGCCATGCAGCGCCTGGGCCTGTCCGCCCGGGCCTACACCCGCATCATCAAACTGGCCCGCACCATCGCCGACCTGGAAAACTCCGACGACATCGCCGCCCATCATGTCAGCGAAGCCATCGGTTACCGAAGCCTGGACCGAACCAAAAGCTGAGGGCATCATAGCTTCATCCACCTAAAGAAAGCCGCTTCCCCCGGGTCAGAAATATTACCCTGTCAGTCCAGGACATCCATTTTATTGCCACTGTTCGCCAGATCCAAGAACCTATTTAAATATGGATGTCCTTATAACCTTTACTAAAGGCGACCTGAAATACAGGACATCCATATTTAATCTTATACAGGCTCAATTCTGCTTAGACAAAATGGATGTTTTTCATATTTCATTGTAGGGTGCGCACTGCGCACCGCCCTTACCAAGTCAAATTAGCCTGACGGCCATGAGGGGACCCCCGTTGCAAGGGTCCCCAGTCGTTTTCATTATCTTCTGTTTTGAGGGTTTCTGGGGTCGTAAGTGGTATCGGTGTTCAGGTTAACCGCCGCGGCCACGTCTTCCCACTTTATCCACTTAAAATTGGTGCCCACGTCCGTGGGGTCGTCAGTTGTATCCTGGCCATCCTGAACAATAACCAGGCCATTAGGAAAATCCGAGCCAAAGGGAAAATTGGTTATGTCCAGACCGTCGCATTCCTGGCTGCCGTCAATGTCCAGGCCATTATCAATCACCGTAAAGCTGTTGATAAAGTCATTGCCGACCCGTTGAAAAACGCTAAAGGTGTTGCTGCCCTGGCTGGAGATAAGAATGAATCCCTGGCCGTTGTTAAGATAATAAATTGAAATTCCTTCAATATCCTTGATAAGGTTATAGTCGCCTTCCTCGACTATCATGTCGTCTTCGGTTAATTCCACATCCACCGGGCTGACGCCCGGTTCGGCGTCCATCCGGTATACGCCCACGGCTTCCTGGCAAATGTAGACCATACCGTATTCCTGATCCACGACAATACCCTCGGCCACTTCATCATCATCGCCTCCGGAAAGGGTTACGGTCCGGATCAAATTCCAGCCCACTGTTCCCTGGTTATCCAGCAGCTCAAACTGACGGACCAGATAAGTATCCGCCTGGGTGACAAAGGCGTAAACCCTGCCGTTAACCGGGCTTTTATAAATAGCCATGCCATAGGCGGTGTTTTCACCAGGTTCACCACCGAACAAAACGTTCGCATCCGGATCAGTGACGTTGGTCAGGTATGGAGGATTTTCCTGGATTTGATAGACCGCGAATTTATCTCCAATTCTGTCGCTGAAAACCGCCAGGTCGGCCTGTTGCCCGTTAAGGCTGAAACCATAGACCACATCCACGTTATTGTACCTGATGTTACCAGGATTGACGTCAACCAGGGTGGCGGCGTTGGAATCGTAAATCGAATACCCGGCTTTCTTCTGGGTAGCGAAGACCAGTCCTTTGGTCGGGTCGGTGGGATGATGCCAAAAGGCCACGTCGTCCGCGTCAGGAGGCGTGAAGGTCGTCCGGGCTGTTTCCTTTGAAGGCTTGACCTGAGCCGCGGCCTGTTCCGCGATATTGATTCCACCCGGGGTCAGGTATCCGTTTTCAGGAACATTCCTTGACTTGGTCGGAACATAGGCCAGGGGGGCGTTGGAGTCGAGCTGTCCATAGTCCCAGGAAATAGCCCCCACAACCCGGTTGTCCTTGTACCGGGTGGCGGCCATGGGCGCGCCCGTGGTTTCGGTATTAAAGGCTTCTCCATAAAGAATGTCGCCGGCTTGTTCACCGTTCCAGGCGACAGCGTCCAGAACCTGGTAAAGTTCTCCGGCCTGGTCAAGGCTGCCGTCATTATCTTCATCCAGATCCATGCCAAAAGACAAAACCGTATTGGGACTGTAAACCAGTAAAAAGGTGATTCCGGCGTTGCCAAGCGCCCCGTTGTTATCGAATAATGGCTCATCAACCTTGGTGGTGCTTTCCGCGGCCTCGGGATAGGCCGCGGGGTTTTTAATTATCAACAACCCGGCCCGGCCCACCGCGGCGCCCGTCAGATTGCGAACATAAGACAATACGCCTCCGCTGGCCCCTTCAATAGCGGCCACGTACACACCGTCCAGGTTCTGGTTGGCGTTAGCCATTATTTCTATAAACTCATTCCGGCCCGCGCCGCTTGGACTGTCAGCCAACACTTCGTTCAGCAAGGCAAAGACGGATTTTTTGAAGTTGGGCCGACCTGGAGTGATCTTGGCGTTGGGGGGCAGATTGGCGCTGGCTTGGGCCGGATCATACCTATTTTCAAAAGGCAGTTCGCTCTCATCAAGACTAGTATCTTCAAAAATGTCGCCGTTGGCCCAGGCATCCAGGGAGAGGGGAGTGACGTCCTCAAAAAACCTGGTGGCCGCGTCAGGGTCGCTGGCCGACTGTTTTAGAACGACCTCGGTGTAAACAATGCCGTCACCGCCGTCAAGCCAGCCCACCGAGTCCACAACGGTCGCTTTTTCAGGCAACTCCAGAACTCCGTTATTATCCGGATCAAGGTCGTCGCCTTGGGTAAAACCCTGGCTTGGGCTGTAGACCACCATAAAAGTAATGGCGTCATGCTCGATGACGCCGTCTTCAAGTTCATTTTCATCATAATCCCGGATCAAGGGATCATTTATGACCGTGGTTTCAGTGGAGACATCGGGATACTGGTCTTTATTTTTTATTATGATCAAGCCGTTTGAGCCGATCGTTACATCGTTAAGGTTTTGGACGTAATCTAGATGCCCGGGATTATCGTCCACCCCGCCGTCAATAACCAACAAATAAAGTTGCTTGACCGTATACCCGGGCTCGCCTCTCAGTTCGACGAACTGCATGGAGTGCTTGTCCTCCGGGATGTTGGCTTTAATTTCATTGATTAAAAGCTTCATCGTATCCTTGCTGTAAAAATAATTAACGGGATTGGATGAAGAATCAGATTTACAGGCGGCGAGATATACTCCGAAAGTCGCGAGCATCATCAACGGTAACAAAAATCTGGACCATTGCCTTAAAAATACCATTTCTGTAACCTCCAAGATATATGAGGAAAATTGGTTAGGGACGGTTTTAAATTCACGACCTGTATAATCATTACAGCTCCATGCCGCCCCAAATACGATAAGAGCAATGTCTGAATAGTTTTTTTCGATCAAGATTAAATGACGGAACTATTACTTTTTAGGACAGATTGTATTTCCGTCCAATAATTTGTCTAATCCGGCCGATACTTCACCGTCGGATTTCAGGACAATGGCCGGCGGAGGGGATTCAAGATCGACCAGGTGGTCGAAGTTATGGTTATGTCCCCGTTTAGTTGACCGATAGCCAATTAGATGGGCTGATGGGCTAACCCAATTTTTGTCACAACCTCGCAATCAAGGAAGTCTATATAATCATCTTTCTGTTAATGATGGGCGTCTGGACAAAATGGATGTCCTTCATATCTTTTCCCAACTGCCGTTGAAATGCTTCCGTCAAAGCCTATAATGGAGGAAACCTGGGCCGGATAATGTTCCGGATTCACCAAGTTAAATGGAAGAGGGACTGCTGGGAGGTGTTGAACTTGAACCATTGGATCAACCGAAAAAGCGTTATTTACCAGATGGTTATTCCAATATTAGCCCTAACCGTCATCGCCGGCGTCGCCGCCGCTGGTTTGACCGGATATTGGATTCAACGTTTAGTCGATGAATACCTGAGAGACGATATCGAGAGCACGGTCCGGCAGGTCGCCTTCCAAATTGACCTGATTCAAAACGACGCCGCCAACCTGGCCGCCGCGTTCTCCCATTTGCCGGAGGTCCTTGGCGCCTACCGCACGGACGACGAGGCGCAAGCCCGCCAGGAACTGTTCAACGACCTCCAGCCCGTGGCGGAAAAATTTAATAGGGAACGGGGCCGAGACGCCTTTCGGCTTCATTTTCATAAACCGCCGGCCGTCAGCTTCCTGCGGACTTGGTGGAAGCCCGGAGGCGATGGCGTGAAAATGGGCGGAGACGACCTCGGCGGTTTCCGGGCCTCCGTCAAGGCGATCGAGGTCCAGAAAAAACCGGTGTCCGGGATCGAAGCCGGGCGCGGCGGCCTGGTAATCAGGGCGCTGTCGCCCATCTTCGACCACGACCGCTATGTCGGGTCCGTGGAAATGTTTTTCGGCTTTGAACCGGTCATCGAACGGGTCAAGGAAAGGGAGGCTCAAAACCTCTCCGTCTTTCTGCTAACCGACAAGGTCGAACTCGCCGCGGAAGGTGGAAGCGGCCGGCGAGTGGGCGGGTTTCTGGAAGCGGAATCAACTTTCAAGGATAAAAAACCGAAATTGGTCGACGAAAAGGATTTGATCACGGGCCTGGCGGGACTTCATTGGACGCGAACCGCGGGTCGGGTCGAGGCCTTCTTCCCCATCAAGGATTTCAGCGGGGAACCCGTGGGTGTCATGGTTTACGACCTGGACACGACCGCCCAGGACCTTCGGGGATGGGAAATAAAACGCAACCTGCTTGTCGGAATGATGATTTTGGCTATAACGATCACCTTTGTCATCGGCTCGCTCTTAAAACTGATCGTCGTGCGGCCGGTCCGCCTAGTGGCCGGTTTGGCCGAAAAAGTCGCTTCCGGTGATTTTTCCGGTGAGTTGCCGCCGGGATTGATGAACGACCAGGACCCCAGGGGATCGGGCGCGGTGAAAAACGAACTGCGGATCATGGGCTCGGCCTTGGGCCTCATGCTGGATAAACTCCACGAGAACCAGCGTGTCAGCCGGGAACAAATGAACTCGCTTCAAGCCGTGGTCCGGGACGTGGACCAGGTTTCCAAGGGGCTGGCCTCGGAATCAAACCGGATCAGCGATTCATCCCAGTCCTTGTCCCGGGGCGCCGTCGAGCAAGCCGCCGCGCTCGAACAAATTTCCGCTTCAATGACCCAATTGGCCTCTCAAACCCAAGCCAACGCGCATAACGCCGCCGAGGCCGACCGGCTGGCCGCGGATGTCCGGGGCGCCGCCGACCAAGGGTCCCAACAGATGGTTTCCATGCAGCAGGCCATGGCCGAAATCAATCAGTCCAGCCGGGAAATAGCCAAAATCATCAAGACGATCGATGAAATAGCCTTTCAGACTAACCTGTTGGCCCTTAACGCCGCGGTGGAGGCCGCCAGGGCCGGACGACAAGGCAAGGGTTTCGCCGTGGTGGCCCAGGAAGTCCGGAACCTGGCCGGCAGAAGCGCCAAGGCGGCCCAGGAAACCGCCGGCATGATCGACCTCAATGTCAAGAGAGTGGAAAACGGGGTCGCGGCCCTTACGCGCACCGCCGAAGCACTGTCGGGAATCGTGGGCGGGGCGACCAGGATGTCCAACCTGATCGGTGAAATCGCCGCCGCGGACCAGGAACAAGCCCTCGGCATTGTCCAGATCAACAAGGGCCTGACCGAAGTGGAATCGGTCACCCAGCGCAACACCGCCTTTGCCGAGCAGACGGCCTCGGCCGCCGAAAGCCTGACCAACCAGGCGACTCGACTTCGAGAGACCCTGACCAGGGTGCGAGATGGAAACCTGGCCGCCGCCCGGGACGAACCCGAGCCGGAAGCCCTGCCGGCGCGTGCGTTCAGTCCGACCGATTTACCTAAACCAAGGGAATCTCAAGCCTGGGGCCGAGCCGACCCCGCCCGTATCGAGGACCGTCGCTCCCGGGAATCCTTTATCACATGGACGGACGCCTTGAGTGTCGGCGTCAGGGAGCTGGACGCCCAGCACCAGGAGTTGATCCGCCTCGTCAACGTCCTATACAGCGCCCTCGGCTCGGGTCAAGGCCGACAAGCCTTGAAGGAAACCCTGGACGGGTTGGTCCAATACACCAAGGTCCATTTTGCCGCCGAGGAACGCTATTTCCATAAATTTTCCTACCCCGAAAGAGAAAACCACGCCGCGGAACACCACAAACTAGTAAGCCAGGTTTTGGAATTCAAGATGAAGGTCGATTCCGGACAGGACATGATCTCGGTCAGCCTGCTAAACTTCCTGAAAGATTGGCTGATCAATCATATCCAGGAATCCGACCAGCGCTACGGTTCTTTTTTTCATAGCCGCGGGCTGCGCTGATCGCCGGGATATTTGGAAGCCGGGGCAGCCCCCGGCTTCCGGACAGGTATTACTTTTCCGTTTTGTAGCCCAAGGGCATTTTCTTGAACCGCCCGCCGTACAGGATGGGATCGCCCTTATACCCCAAGGCCTTGAAGTCGATATAATCGGTTTGGCCTATCAGGCCGCTCACATCCCGTCCCTGGCTGACCATCCAGGAAAAATCGGTCCCCTGGTGGGCCAGTTTACGGAAATCAACATCGCGGTTGTCCTGGTGGCAGCGATTGCAGGTCTGCTCGCCCTGGAGACTTTCGTGACACTGAACACAGGACAAGGCGCTTTTCGCCGGCATGACCTCGTGTTCCACCCCCCAGTACATCCACGTCTCGACCCATTTGAATTCGCCGCTGTAGGGTAAGCCGGCGGCCTTCATGCCGTCGACGATGGACTTTTGCCAATCGGGGTTCTTCCAGTACGCGCTCTTGTCTTCCTCATTCCTGGGAAAGAGATGCGGCACGACCAGATATCCGTTTTTGGCGTCCGCGGGTTGCACTCCCTTCATGATTTTAAACGGTGATATTTTGGAGTTGGGGTCCTTGATGGAGCCTACCGGTTCGGTCAGGTTCGTGACCAAGGCGTTGAAATCGATTTTGTCGCCCAGAAAAACCCGTTTAAAAAAGCCTCCATACCACCGGTACACCGGCTTGGCCGATTCCTTCCATTGGAATTCCCCCTTCATCCAATTGTAGTCTTCCATGCCGGATTTGTCTTTTTTGGGTTTACGCGTTTTATCTCCCGCCTTGGACCAATCCCACCAGACCTTGGTGGGTTTGCACTTGGCGTAAACCGGCGAATGACAGGTATTGCATTCGATATTTTCCGTATGCTTGTTGAGATGGCCGTCCAGGATGCTGTTGCCGTAATGGGGCAGGTCGCCGTGACAATCCTGGCAACCCAGGGCGCCCTCCACCACCGAAACGGAAGAGCTTCTCCCGGAAATTTTATGGTTTCTGGTTTTATGACATTCCGCGCACGCGAAATCGTAACCACCCATGTGGATGTCGCAGTTACGGCTGGGGTAGAGAAGCTCGCGGGACAGGTCGGCGTGCTTGACCGCCTCCCCGCCGCCGCCGTTGAAATGGCATTCCCCGCAAGTCTTACGGGAGCTACGCCCCACGCTCCCGGCAACCTTGACCAAGTCCACCTTGGGGTCCGGCATCCCGGCCGCGGGCGGCGCCTTGAGATAGGAACCAGTGGTGTCATGGCAGACCAGGCAGTCGATCCTGGTCTGATCGTTAAAATCAAAGGAATTGTCCTTCCAACCGTATCCAATGTGGCAGCTTGTGCAACGAGCCTCGTTGCTGATGGGGCTCATTCAGAAATTGTTGATGGCGGTGGTCGCCTTGCCGTGCCGAACCTCCTTCCGGTGGTCCATGGTGTAGGGCGAAGGCCCCTTCCAGAGCCAGTGCGCCGTTTTCACGATGTCCTCTCCGGCGCCTGGGTGACAACGGAGGCATTCGGCGGTGACTTCCCAGGGTTTCGGGTTGGGGCCGAGTTGGACCAGTTCCTTGTGGTCAGGCGCGTTCTTGGCGTGACATCCCGTGCAATCCACCGGCCCCTTGCCCTGGCTCTTGTGACATTCCAGGCATTGCTGGTGATAGGCCGCTTTCAGGCCGATCCGCTCGGGATGATCGGCTTGAAACGGTTCCTGGTGACAGGCGCTGCAACGAACGGTTTCCGGCGCCTGTTGGTCCGCGGGACGATAGTGATGGCAGAGGGCGCAATCCCTCGCGGCCGCGGCATGCTTGGCGTGCATGAACCGGACCGGTCCGTAGCGATCCTCGAGTTTTTTGATGATCGGGCTGTCGAGGAGAGAATAGTTATTTTTGATGTCCTTAATCCCCAGGCCCATGTCGCGAAGCCGCTGTTGTCGGCATAGCCGGCACTCATCCACCACGGCGTCGACCAAGGGCCCGACCTCCTTGGCTCGCTCAATGGCCGCCGCTTGGTCCGGCGCGACCCAGTCGATAGGCTTTCGCCCGGATTCGGCCTCCGTCGCCGCAGGGGCCGCGGCGGCCGGAAGTCCCAAAAACAAAAGAAAGATAATGATCGGGGCCGATAACAGTGACCCGCTTGGAAGTCGTGTTTTCATGAAGACGCCTCCCGAGCCGGCGCGCTCAACACCGGCAAATGCGTTACGAGGAGCCGATAAATGAACATCAAGGTTGAAATGAGCCCCACCGTGACCAGAATTTCCCCCACGGCCGGAAAATACCCGGCGTCGCTCACCGGCGGCTGGTACCCGACGACGAACACATTGATGCGGTTCAGGGCCACGCCCCCGACGACCATGGCGCAGGCGGTGAACAAGGCTCGACGGGAGCGGCGGACTTTTTCGGAAAGAAGCATCAACCAGGGGATGATCACCCCCAGGAACATTTCCACGAGAAAGGAATTGGTCCGGGTGGTTCCTTCCAACAAGTGCACATACGTCCCCCGAACAACCATGTCGCCGATTTTCAAGGCCATGTAAAAACCCAGGAGGTAAATCGTCAGGCGAGTAAGGGGGGTGAGCGTCCCCATCTCTCCGTCCAGATTCATGGAAGTCGTAATCAAGGTTGTTTCGAACACAACCATGGGATAGCCCACGGCCGCGGCCGAGGTCAGAAACAGCAGCGGCAGGATCGGCGTGTACCAGAGCGGATGCAGTTTAGTGGGCGCCACCAACATCAACGACCCGAGGCTCGACTGGTGCATGCAAGAAAGCACCACGCCGGCGATGATGAACAACCACATCACCTTCCCCAGGATTCTCTCGGCCAGGCCAAGGACCGACTCCGCCAAGCCGTTCAACCCGGCCAAGGGGCCGGGCAGGTTGACCCGCCCCTTGAACTGTTCCACCACAATGGGGATAAACTCAATATACAGCACGTTGAGGTAGAACATGACGCACATGGCCACTTCGAACAGGACCGAATTGAAATTCCAGAAAACCATCGGCTTCCAGATGGCCCAGGACCGGCCGATGTCCACCAGCAAGCCTAGCACCACAAAAGTGTAACCGAGCATGGCGGTCAGCAGGGCCGGACGGACCACCGATTCGAACGAATGGCGTCCGGCGATATAGGCGAGAAACGCCGTGGTGAAGCCTCCGGCGGCCAAGGCCACGCCCGAGGCCACGTCAACTCCGATCCACAGCCCCCAGGGGCGAGCCGTGGACAAATTCGACACGTACCCTATGCCCCCCGTGAAACGGGCGACAAGAGCCAGGGCCCCGGCGACCATGCAGGCCAGGAGGACCAGGACCCCGGGCGTCCAAAATTTGGCTTTTAACGGGTAGGGGTGATGCATCATTGACCTTCTCCTTCTTCCTCGCCGGCGCCCCCGTTTTTCTTTTTCGAAGTCCACATGACTCCGCCCAAAAGACCGAAAAGCAAAAGGGGAGACCACAAATAGCTGAACAAGCCGTGTTGAATGGTTTCGGCCAGCCTGGGAGTCGGCTGGTCCGGGACTTTGATGAAACCCAGCTTTTCGAAGGGAACTCCGGAAAGGTACATCCAGGAAGAACCGCCGACCTCATGCTCGCCGTAAATTTTTTCGATATAGACGGCCGGGTTGTTTTTTATTCTGTCCTTGGCCATTTTCAAAAGGACGCTTCGCTTGCCGAAGGTAATGGCCTCCACAGGACAGATTTCAGCGCAACCCGGCAGCCCGCCCTCCTTCGAAAGCCGCTCGAAGCAGAAGTTGCACTTCATCACCCGCGGCGTAAGCGGGTCATGGTATTCATAGGCCGGAATTTCAAAGGGGCAGGCCACCATGCAGTACCGACAGCCGATGCACTTGGCGACATCGTAGTGAACCGCGCCATTTTCCTTCTTGGTTAGGGCCCCCACAATGCAGGCCGAGGCGCAGGCCGGGTCCTGGCAGTGCATGCACTGGATTTTGACATAGGTCGGGACCAATTGATTCCGGACATCCAAATTTCCCGGAAAATACCGGTTGATCACCGTGAACGTTTTTTCGTCCGGACGCCGCGGCCGGTTGAGCACGGTCGGGTCTTCAAAGGGCCGCGGGGGCGGGGGCAGGCTATTGACCTTATTGCAGGCCTCCTCGCACTTTCGGCACCCCACGCACCGGGTTAAATCCACCAGGCAGCCATAGGCGTCCGGAGGCGCCTTGAGGGAACTCGCCCTAGCCTCATGGGGCGCCGCCGCCATTGAAGCGCCCGCCAACCCCATGAACTTAAAAAAACCGCGACGATCGAATTTCATGCTTCCTCCTTAACCGAGATATCTCGCCCGCCCGCCCGCTTCACCAGGATCCGGTACTGATCGCCGACCTTCTTGCGCGCCACCAAGCGGTCGTCCGAACGCTCCACCAGGCGGATCAAGTCTTCGACCACTTCCGGGTCCTGAACATGGACCTCCAGCAACTGTCCCCGCCGAAACCGGGCCAGGGCGTTCTTGAATTCCAAAAGGCAGAACGGCGACACGATTCCAATGAGATTGAGTATTTGCTTTTTCGCCATTTTTCTATCCTTTGTGAACAAGGTCGCCCTGGGTGGAGCAATTCCCGTACCGGATCATGGCCGCTCGCAATTACTTAATATTATTGAATTGTTCAGAATTAACTTGACGGAGGGGGCGACAAGCGGATTAAACTGTTTAAACATATATCAACAGATGTTTAAATGATTAAACGTCCGGAGTCAGGCTGAATGAAGGAACAGGAAATCAACCGGCAGTGGAAACGGATCGTGAATACCATGAACGACGGACTCATTCTCATCAGCCCGGACGGGGCCATTCTCATGGTTAACAGCGCCTTTGAACGGATGACCGGTTACCGGGCCGATGAAATTGTCGGACGGCCCTGCACCTTGCTGGGCTGTGACGCCTGCGAGGGGCAGCTTCGCCGGGAGGAGCATTTCTGGTGCACCCTGTTTGAAAAGAAAAGTGACATTGAGTGCCGATGCGGCATCAGGAAAAAGGACGGCGGGCTTTTACCGGTTTTGAAAAACGCGGCCTTGCTGGAAAATGAAGCCGGGCGCCCAGCCGGCGCCGTGGAGACGTTCACGGACCTGTCCGAACTCGACGCCTTGGACCGTAAGTTATCCCACCTAGTCAGGCGGATGGATGCCGAAACGGGCTTCCACGGCCTCATCGGGACATCGGAAAAGATGCGGCGAGTCTTCGAGATAGTGCAAAAAGCGGCTCGCAGCGACGCGCCGGTCATTATTCACGGGGAAAGCGGGACGGGCAAGGAGTTGGCGGCCCAGGCCATACACGAGCTCGGCTGGAGAAGAGACAATCCCTTGGTCATGATCAACTGCGCCGCCTTGAACGAGTCCCTGCTCGAAAGCGAACTCTTCGGCCACATCAAGGGCGCTTTCACCGGCGCCTACCGGAGCCGGAGGGGTCGGTTCGAGGTCGCCCACGGTGGGGACATTTTCCTGGACGAAATAGGCGACGTCCCTCTCTCGATTCAGGTCAAGCTCCTGCGAGTGTTGGAAACCAAGGCTTTCGAGCGGGTCGGGGAACAAGAACCGGTGTCGGTCAACGTTCGTTTCATTACCGCCACCAACCAAAACCTGGAAAACAAGATCGAGAAGGGCGAATTCAGACAGGACTTCTTTTTCCGTATCAATGTCATACCGATCCACTTGCCGCCGCTGCGGGAGAGAAAGGAAGACATTCCCTTGCTGGTTTCCACTTTCATGGAACGCCTGCGTAGTCGAACCGGAAAACCGATCAACGCCCTACTCCCCGCGGCCATGGACAGGCTCATGGACTACGATTGGCCCGGAAACGTTCGCGAACTAAAAAGCGCCCTGGAATACGCCTTCGTTTTAGCCGAAAAGGGGGAGATCACGGAGGAGCTTCTACCGCAAAAGATACTTAATCGTCAACGCATCATGGCAATGGTCTCGCCCCTTCCGAACAGCGGCGACGCGAAGGAAAAACAAGCCCTGGTCGATGCTCTAATCCAGACCGGAGGGAATCAAACCAAGGCGGCCCAGCTTCTGGGAGTCAACCGCGTCACCGTTTGGAACCGGATGCGCAAGTACGCCATTGATATCCGGAAAATCGTCGCCCGCCCCTGAGCCGCTGCTCCGCCGTGACGCGGTTTTATCGGTTTTAATCAAAAAATTTATAAAGGACATCCAAAATTAGTCAGTTATTTGTGGACCCGTGGTTGGCGCGCAATAAAAATCCACCAAGGCCGTTTTATCGCTGAACACACGAATTTTTGTGGTGGTCCCCCCAAAACGAGTCCGGCCGGGAGCGCCGGGAGGGCGCCTGTCAACGGCCGGTTGAAAATGTTAGGAAAATGGCCAAATGAAAATGATTACGGCTGGTTCCCAAGCTAGAGCTTGGGAACCATCGGATATTGGATGTCTTTGTAAAAAGTATCCGTCGAATCAAAAAATGGATGTCCCTAGAAAAAAAGCGGGAAAAAACCCTTGTCCGCGCGGTCGGGCCGGACAAGGGGTGGATGCGCTAGCGCTTCATGGCCAGGGGAATCAGGGACGTTCCCCGGGCCTCGGCCAGTTGGGTCATCTGTTCCAGGTTGGAGGCGGGGGGGTTTTTCCGTTCCTTCTCGGGTTTCATTTCCAGACTGAGGGCCTCGGTGGGACAGGTGGTCACGCACAATCCGCAACCGATGCAGCGGTCCCGGTCCACCTCGACGATTGAATCGGAGTTGAGGGTCAGGGCACGCATCTGGCACCTTTCCAGGCAGGTTTCGCACCCGATGCAGTCCGCGGCGTTGACGACGGCGAAGTAATTGGAAATCACCAGGTCGGCCGGCTTGGGTTGCTTATTAAGGGCCCGCAGCACCCCGCAACAGTCGCCGCAACAGTTGCACATGCCGCCGGGATTGACGGAATTAAAGGGCTGGGACACCAGGCCGGCCTTTTCCGCCTGTTCCAGGATGGCGTCGGCCTCCTCGACGGTCACGGCGCGGGCCATGTTCCGTTCCAGGTAATACTCGGCGTGGGCCCCAAAAACCAGGCAAACTTCCCGGGGTTTTTGGCAGCCTTTATCCAGCAGGCCTTGCTGCTTGCGGCAGATGCATTCGGCCGCGGCGATCAATTTCTGTTGCCGCAGGATCAAGCGGGAATCCTCGTAGGCGGCCACCTGATACTTGACGGCCACCGAACGATTAATCGGGATCGGGCGGAGCATCTGACCGCTGCCAAACGCCCGGGAAAAGGTTTCCTCCATATAGGCGTCGGTCAATTCCGCCAGTTCCCGGTCCATGGCGGACAACTGGTATTCGAAGGACCCGACCACAAAGGGCGCGGCGCCGTATTTGGGGACTTCACCCCGGCGGAGCCTGAAAATAAGGCCCTTGTCGGCCATGCGTTCCAGGAGGGCGGCGACTTTTTCCGGCGCCCTTCCGGTACGCGACGCCACCGAGTCGGGTGTTTCCAGGGACATGCTCAGGTTGAGGAACAGTTCGGCCTCTTCCTCGTCAAACATTTTTCGCAGTACTTTGAACTCAATTCCCGATTCCGTGGCCGGAAACCCGATGGAATACTGGTCCAGTTGTTCTCGCAGTTTTTCATAAATCCCGCTCTCGGGGGCCATGTTGATTCTCCTTTGGGCTTGACTGGAAAAGCCGAAACAATCGGCTGACATCAAAAAATGGGGGGCGGGCTCTCGTCCTCACCCCAGTTTATTCAAACGTTCCCGAACTTCCAGGGCTTCATCGACGATGCGCTTGATCAGGTCGGCCGCGGAAGGGACGTCCTGGATGCGGCCGATGACCTGCCCGGCGGGGTACATCCCCTCCTCGATTATCCCGTCGACCCAGCCCTTGCTGCTCACCCGGCCGCTGATCATGGGCATCAACTCTTCCAGGGAGGCGCCGTTCCTTTCCATTTCGATGATCTTCTCGGACCAGGGGGTTTTCAGGACCCGGGCGGGATTCATCAAAGATTCCATGACCAGCACGGTATCGGCTTCGTTGGCGGCCACGATCTTGTCCTTGAAAGCCTGATGGGCCGGACATTCCTTGGTGGCGATAAACCTGGTGCCCATGTTCACGCCATCCGCGCCCAGGGCCAGGGCCGCGATCAGGGAACGGCCGTCGCAGAATCCGCCGCCGGCGATGAGGGGGACGCTAACCTGGGCGGCCGCCTTGGGAATAAGGACCAGGGAAGTGACTTTTTCCATGCTGGGATGCCCGCCGCATTCCGTGCCCACGATGGAAACGGCGTCAACGCCCAAGCGCCCGACCTTGGCCGCGTCCCGGACCCGGGCGCACTTGTGAAAGTGAATCAAGCCGGCGGCCTTGATCTGGGCCCGATACGGCTCCGGATTACGACCCGCTGTTTCCAGGATTTTCACTCCCGAATCGATTACGGTCTGTATCAGTTCCTCGGGCGGCTTGGGCATCAGCGCCGGAAAAAGCGAAACATTGACCCCAAAGGGCTTGTCCGTGAGGTCCTGGGTCCGTTTAATTTCGTCCAGCAATTCCTCCCGGGTGGGGAAGGTCGCCGCCGGCAGACAAGCCAAGGCGCCGGCCTGGGCCACGGCCGCCACCAATTCGGCCCGGCTCAACACCTGCATGGTCCCGCACTGAATCGGATATTCTATTCCGAACAACTCCGTCATCCTGGTTTTGAACATGGTATTTTCCTCCAATAATTCATGGTGTTAACGGATTACGTCGTTTTTACGCCGCCGCCGCGGCTCAGGCGGGGCCGGCCTCCCCGCGCGCCAGAAGACGTCCGAAAATCATCCGGTCGAACACCTGGTGGGGAGCGACGCTCTTGGCGACCTTCATCTGCATCAGGGCCCCTTCCCAACTGCTCAAGACAAACACGGCCGCCTCCTCCACGTCGAGGGTCCGACTGATTTCCCCCGATTCAAGGGCCTGCCGGAGCTGCGCGGCCAAACGGATTTTCATGTCCTCGAAAACCTGGTCCAGCTTGAGTCGAAACCTGGAATTGCGATCCGCCATTTCCAGGGCCAGGTTGCCGATGGGGCATCCGCCCTTGAATTCGTTCCGCTGAAACGATTCCGCTTGCCAGGCGAAAAGACGCCGGACCCGTTCCAGGTGGGGCCGGCTTTGGTCGCCGTAAAATTCGTCCGCCCGGGCCTTCAGATAATCGGCGAAATAATCGATGAGGTGCAGGCCGAAATCTTCCTTGCTCTTGAAATAATAATAAAAAGAACCCTTGGGAATCTCCGCCGCTTCCAGAATTTCCTGCAGCCCAGCGTCGTTGAATCCCTTTTGGATGACGATCTGGGCGCCGGCCTTGAGAATCCTCGTTTTGGCCTCCATGCTGATACCCCTAAAAAACTCTTTTCCGCCGGTCCCGCCGACCCGCTTGGGACCGGGACCGGCGGGGTCTTTCAGGAAACCATCTCCTCGATTATTTCCCTGACCGGTCGTATCTTTTTGATCAAGGCGCTGACCTGTCCGCCGCCGGCCGGAAAAAGGTCAAAGTCGCCGGTGGACCAGGCTTGGGGCGCGTTCATCAAATTGTATTCCTTGGCTAGGTCCGCCCCGGAAGCCGCCAGGCCGCCGAGCTTGGGATTGATGATGGTCCGCATGGACATCCCCCCCACGGGCAGGCGCATGGTCCCGGCTTCCCCGCATCCCACAATGGCCTCTTTCCAGGCCCGGGAGGCGGGGCTTTCCTCGGCGGCCAGAAACGCGGTCCCGACCTGCGCGCCCTGGGCGCCCAGGGCCAGGACGGCCCGGAATCCCCGGCGGTCCGCGATCCCGCCGGCGGCCACGACCGGGATGTCGACCAGGTCGCAAACCATGGGGATCAACACCATATTGGTCGATTCCGGCCCCCTGGTCCTAAGTCCGCCCGACTCGGTCCCCGAGGCCACCACGCCGTCCACGCCGGCCTCGGCCGCCTTGAGCGCCAGGGGGGCCGCCAGGGCGACATGGATACAATTCAGTCCCAGGGCCTTGATTTTCGGCAGGAGCTTCTTGGGGGAACCGGCCGAGGTGGTGATGGTTTTGACCCCGGCCTCGGCCAAAACGTCAAGAATCGCCTCGTTGTTGGGGTTCATGGCGATCATGAGGTTGGCGCCGAAGGGTTTGTCCGTCTTGTCCTTGACTTCAAGGACCAGCCGCTTGACCTTGTCCGCGTCCGCGATAAATCCCAGGGCCAGCATCCCGAAAGCGCCGGCCTCGGAAATCGCGGCCGTCATCCCGGGATCGTTCAGTTCACCGATGGGCCCCTGAATGATGGGGTAGCGGCTGCCGAGAATTTCCAAAAGCCTGGTCATGTCAATATACCTCCTTGAAAAATGGAAGAGACGAATCCCCCCGGTCGCGTTGAAAAATCGTTCGGTTAAATTGGTCGCGGCTCCACCGGCAAACGCGGGTCGTCGCGGGCCGGCCCGGGTGGTCCTTTTTCGGATGGGGCATAGTAGACCGGTCGTCTAGACCTGTCAACAAAATTTATCCCGCCCCCGCCGGGACGGGAAGAACAAGCGTTATTGCAAAGTTGGAAAGAACTCGTCGACCAGGCCATTGACTTCCGCCAACCACCCTCTTCTCTGTTCCGCGGTGCTGACCACCACGATGTTGAACATCCTCCGGTGAAAAACAGGGACGCCGCACAGCCCGAACACGCAGTTTTTCCACAAGGTTTCCAGCGGGTCGCCGAAGACGCTTCTTTCCCTTCCAGGCTCCGTGTTGGAGGTGTTGAACACCAGGACCGCCTTGGCCTTCAACAACCCCCGGGGGACGCCTTCCCCGCCGTCTCCTTCCAGGAATTCATAGGCCACGCCCGGCCTGATCACCCGGTCGACCCATCCCGTTAAAATCGCCGGCGGCATGCCCCACCAGTTGGGATGAATGATGACGACCCCCTCGGCCGCGGCGATTTCCCGGCAGTGGGTTTCGATCAGCGGCGGCAGGACGGCGTCCCGGGCTATTTCCGCGAAAGGCAGGATGGGGTCGAATTGTTCCTCGCATAAATCGTGAAAAAAAACCCGGCGGCCGTTGGCCTCGAGCTGCTCGCGAGTGACCTCGGCGATGGCGTGGTTGAGGCTTCTGGGCCGGGGGTGGGCTAGGATAACGGAAATGGTCATCTTCGGGGCTTCTCCTTGTGTTGCTCGGAGGTGTGGGTCCGGGGCGGTCGTCGGCCGCTTTATTAGGGATAAAAAAATGGGGAAGCTTGCGCTTCCCCGGCCGAGGCCCCCCAACCAATACTAGGCCGGACCGTAAATTACCCGTACCGGCCCAAACGGCCCTAGCGCTTGGAATTTCCCTGGCAGGTTTCGTCCAAGGCTTCGTGCATGATTTTAATCTGTTCCATCACCCGGGGGAATTTGTCCTGGTTTGTATGGGGAAGAAACATGGCGGCCACGTAGTAATCCATGTAGGCCGGCACTTCCGAAAGCTCGAAGTTAGTCATTTTATTGACGATTTCACCAACTTGAGTACGCATCTGGTTGGAAAGGGCAACCATTTTCGCTCCCAGCAGGGAACCGTTGCCGATGAAGGTGACCTTTTCCCGGGGCAATTCCGGGATTAGCCCGATGGTCACGGCCCGATCCAAATTCAGATACTGACCGAACCCTCCGGCGATGATCACCCGGTCCAAGTCATCGATCCGCAACCCCACGCCTTCCAGGAGGGTGGTGTATCCGGCGAACATGGCGCCCTTGGCCCGAATGAGGTTATCGATATCGATCTCGGTCAGGACAATGTCGCGACCGATATCGGTCTGGTCGGCCCAGGCCAGGACGTATTCCATGCCCGATTCACCCTGGCGAATCCGGGGGGTGGGCAAGTCGATCCGGTATTTCCCTCGACCGTCGATAATGCCCATTTCAAAAAACGTGGCCACGATATTGATCAGCCCGGAACCGCAGATGCCCTTGGGCTTGGCCATGCCGATGGTCATGATCATGGGTTCGCAGTTGCCCGGATGAAGGGAGAAATCCTCGATCGCCCCTTCGGCGGCCCTCATGCCATGCTCCACGCCGCCGCCTTCAAAGGCCGGACCGGCCGAACAGGCGGCGCAGGCCATCCAGTCCTTGTTGCCGACCACGATCTCGCCGTTGGTCCCGATATCGATGTACAAAGTCAAGGGGTCTTCATGGTACATATTCGAACCGAGAACGCCGGCCACGATATCTCCACCCACATAGGAGGAAACCGACGGGTAGACATAGACCCGCACGTGCCGCCCCAGGTTCAGGCCCAGGTTGACCGCCCGGACCGGGGGGTAATGCGTGGCGGCGGGGACGAAGGGCGAAAGGCGGATGTACTTGGGGTTCACTCCCAGAAAAAGTTGGGTCATGGTGGTGTTGCCGGCGCTCACCACATGATTGATCAGACCAGGGTCGACCCCGGTCTTGTCGGCCAGGATGGAAATTATCCGGTTTATGTTGGCCACGACCTTGGCTTGCAGGGTCTTGAGCCCGTCGCCCTTGGAGGCGTATAAAATCCGGGAAATGACATCGTCGCCGTAACTGATTTGATTGTTGTATTCGGCGTATTCACCCAGGGCGTCGCCCGTGTTCAAATCCAGCAGTTGGCCGTACACGGTGGTGGTGCCGATGTCCACCGCCAGGCCGTAGTTTTCCAGCCGTCGGCCCGGTAAAACCTGGAAAATGGCGGAGCGCCCGCCTTTTTGCAAGGGTTTGGCCACGGTGACGGTGGCCGTGAAATTTTCCCGCCGCATGACTTCCGGCAGGTTTTGCACGACTTCGAAATCGGGATCGAGTTTATGGAGGTTGTGCTGTTCGCGGAGGGCCTTGTAAAGACGGTCCAGGTCGCTGTGGTTGGAGCCGGAAACGGGAGGCTCCATTTCGACGGGGAGCTTTTGCACCGTGGACTGAAAAAGCCCCTTTTCCTTGAGCCAGGAACCGCCGATCTCCCGTTTTTTCAACCCGGCGGACGTCCGAGCCCTTTGCAGGTTCAAAACCTTGGAATCCACCTGGGATTCCAAGGGAACCGTCACTTCGACGTCCTCGAGGACTTCCGCCTTGCAGGCCAGGCGATATCCCGCGGCCAGGTCATCGGGCGAAAGGCGTTCCGATAGGCCGCCCTCCACCTTGCCGGTGGATATTTTCACCCGGCACTTGGCGCAGACCCCTTGCCCGCCGCAGGAAGCGTTAATATGGACGCCGGCCAACATCGCGGCCCGTAGAAGGTTTTCTCCGGGAATCGTTTCAATGCTGATGCCGGAAGGCTGAAAAGTTACCGTGGGCATTTAACCTCCTTGATTTCCCGCGCTCCCGATCTAAACCGGGCGATAAAAAAATCCCCCGTCTCGGGAAAGCAAGACAGGGAAGAAAATCCTCGGCCCGAGCGAGCGGTCAGGGCCGAGCGGTCAGGGCCGAATTCTCGGGAACCATAACAACGCCCCCCGGGAAAACATCCCAGGCCAAGCGTATTGATCCCAAAATATAAGCCCAACCGCTCGCCTGTCAAATCTTTTTTACTTATTTTACCGATCAATATTTAAAATTGTCCGGTGAAGGCCCAACCGCGACGCCCGGGACGGCGCCGCAAGGTTACGCACCCCGCCATTCTCACCGAAACTCCCCGGGTGTCAGCGGCCGGTTGAAAATGTAAGGAAAATGGCCAAATGAAAATGAGTAAGGCTGGTTCCCAAGCTCTAGCTTGGGAACCTCGGCCAGGGAAGCTCCAGCTTCCTCACTCTAGAAATGTAGCGCCCCGCCACCGCCCATAATCGCCGGCC
>JAZDGM010000248.1:0-2866 GCA_043806915.1 Pseudomonadota bacterium
CGGAGAAGGTGCATCCGGACCTGGCCGGACGTCGGGTCTCGTTCGTGATCTGGACCACCACGCCCTGGACCATTCCGGCCAATCTCGGCGTGGCCCTCAATCCCGAATTCGAATACGTGGCCGTGGAAGCCGGCCGGGATGTCCTGATCTTGGCCAAGGGGTTGATGGCGGACTGCATGCTCAACTTCGGGTTCACCAAGGAAAACGAGGACTTTCGGGTCCTGGCCCGACTCGACCCGGCCAAGTTGGAAAAGCTGCGCTGCCGGCACCCCTTTTACGACCGAGAATCCCTGGTGGTGCTCGCCCCGTATGTCACCCTGGATCAGGGCTCCGGCTGCGTCCATACCGCGCCGGGTCACGGACGGGAAGACTACGAAACCGGACTCCGATATGGCCTGGAAGCCTACTCGCCGCTGGACGACGACGGCCGTTTTCTCAAGAACGTGGAATTTTTCGCCGGCCAATTCGTCTTCGACGCCAACGCCGAGGTCATTAAAAAACTCGAGGAAGTCGGGGCCTTGCTCCACCAGCGCGCCATCGCGCACCAGTATCCCCACTGCTGGCGCTGTAAAAAACCGGTAATCTATCGGTCCACCCCGCAATGGTTCATCTCCATGGAAAAAACCGAGTTGCGGCAAAACGCCCTCAAGGCCATCGACCAGGTGCGTTGGATTCCCAAGTGGGGCCGGGACCGCATTTATCAGATGATAGAAAACCGTCCGGACTGGTGCGTTTCCCGGCAGCGGGCCTGGGGCGTGCCCATCACCGTCTTCTACTGCAAGGACTGCGGTCAATGGATCTATAACCGCGAAATCATGGACCATCTCTTCAATATTTTCCAAAAGGAAGGGACGGACGCCTGGTTCGATCGGGAAACCCACGAACTCTACCCGGCCGGGACCAAATGCCCGGACTGCGGCGGCGTGGATATCAAAAAGGAAACCGACATCCTGGACGTCTGGTTCGATTCCGGTTGCAGCTACGCCGGGACCCTGGAATTCCGGGCCTACCTGCCCGACCGGGCCGACATGTACCTCGAGGGCTCGGACCAGCACCGGGGCTGGTTCCACTCTTCCCTCCTGGCTTCCGTCGGGACCAGGAACCGCCCCCCGTACGCCAATGTTCTCACCCATGGCTACGTGGTGGACGGCGAGGGGTATAAGATGTCCAAGTCCAGGGGCAACACGGTCCTGCCCGGGGATGTCATCAAAAAGTACGGCGCCGATATTCTCCGGCTCTGGGTGGCCTCCGAAAACTACCAGGACGAAATCAGGATATCCGACCAGATTCTGGACATGCTGGCCAAGGCCTATTTCAACATCCGCAACGCCTGCCGGTATATCCTGGGCAACATCGGCGATTTCAATCCGAACCGGGACGCCGCGGCGGTCGAGGACATGCTGGAAATCGACCGCTTGACCCTGCACCGGCTCCAGCGCCTTACGGAAAGAATCCGGAAAAGTTACGAGGACTTCGAGTTTTACGGCATCTACCATGCCTTGAACAACTTCTGCACCGTGGACCTGTCGGCCTTTTATCACGACGTGCTCAAGGACCGCCTCTACACCAGCGGCGCCAAGTCCCTGGCCCGGCGTTCCGCCCAGACGGCCATGTATAACGTGTTGCGGGACATGGTCCGTCTCATGGCCCCCATCCTGTCCTTCACGGCCGAGGAAGTCTGGGACCACCTGCCCGCTTTTTCCGGCAAGGAAGCCAGCGTCCACCTGGCCGCCTTCCCCGAGGTGGATGAAAAGCTGGTGGACCACGACCTGGCCGCCAAATGGGACCGGATTCTGGAAATCAGGTCCGCCGTGACCAAGGCCCTGGAACAGGCCCGCAAGGACAAGGTCATTGGTCACCCCCTGGACGCCCGGATTCAACTTCAGGCCGAGGGAGAACTATACGGCTTCCTGGTCGGCGTGGAAAAAAATCTACGGGAAGTGCTGATTGTCAGCGGCGTGGACATTGCCAACCGTCATCCGGAAGCCCCGTCCGAAAAGGAAGGCCTCGGAGTGGCGGTGACCATCGCCGGAGCGCCCAAGTGTCCCCGGTGCTGGGTTCGCGACGAAACCGTGCCCCTTGCCCCGGATGGACAGCCCACTGGCCCCTGCGCGCGCTGCCGGGCCGCGCTGGAAGCGAATTGACCGCCTCCAAATGGCTAGGGGTCGCCCTGTGGGGCGGCGGGACCATCGTCCTTGACCAGTTGACTAAACTGGCCGCGACGGAATTCCTCGCCCCGGTCGGCCTGGTAAAGATCATCCCCGGGTTCCTTAATCTCGCCTTCGTCCTGAACCCGGGGGCCGCCTTCGGCCTTTTTGGCGGCCAACCAGGCGGATCGAGGATCATTATCCTCACCGCCCTGGCCGCGGCGGCCCTGGGGGTCGTCGTTCTGCTCCTTGTCGGGGCCAAGCCCCGGGAGCGTCTATTTGTGGCGGGACTCGCCATGACGGCCGGCGGCGCCGTGGGCAACATCATCGACCGCCTCCGCCTGGGTTCGGTCATCGACTTTGTGGATGTTTTCGTCTCCACCTACCATTGGCCCACCTTTAATGTCGCCGACATCGGCATTACCGTCGGCGCCGGCCTGATTGTCATCCACCTGTGGAAGCAGAAATAACCCGGGGGCGGCGATCCACCTCGCCCCTTTGAGCTATTCAATCCAATATTTTCAGCAGGATATTATTTTTTGTCGGGTCGACGAGGATGAGCGCCAGCGGCCATCTGAAATTGTATTATTCCTTTCTTTTTTAGTTCAAAAAAATTGACTACTACATTTTTTTCTTTTTGATTTCTTGCCGGCGTGGCCCCTTGTATCCTTGTCATCGGGCAGGGAGGGCTAAATGATGGCCAAATGGTTTCACGGAGA
>JAZDGM010000249.1:0-58631 GCA_043806915.1 Pseudomonadota bacterium
GGGTCGCTTTCAAGGCCCCGCGCCTCCCGAATGACCCTTCCACAATATCTTGCCCGCAAGACGGTCTTTCCCGCGCGCCGGTTTTCTCGGGGCGCGGTGTTTGTTTTCAAGGCGGCGATCGAGACGAACGCCTAGCCCGCCGGCTCGTCGAACCGGGCGGTCAGGGTCATGGTGTCTCCGTCGAAGGTGCTCCTGACCTTGTAGGGAAGCCTTTTGAAAAGTTTGATCATGCCTTGGTTGGAGGGTGAGGTAAAAGCCTCGAACCCGCGAATGCCGTTATCCCGGGCGGCCAGGGTCAACTTTTCCAGGATAACGGATGAAAGGCCCAGTTTCTGCCATTCCTTGGAAACCGAGAAAGCCACCTCGGCCATGTTGGTGGCGGGGTCGAGGTAGTATCCTCCCAACGCGATGACTTTTTCGAAGCCGACGTCCCCGACCACGGCGAGGACGGTCAGGTCCTTGATATAGTCCACTTCGAACATTCCGGCCATTTCTTCCCGGCCGAACCTTTTTTTGTCGTACATGAAACGGCTGATGACGTCGGTATGGTCCAGGTTGTAGAAATGTTCCTGGATCAACCGTCCGTCCACGGTCCGGGCCGGGCGGAACAACACTTCCTGGCCCCGGTATTCGCGGGGTTCTTCCAATCGTATCGGGTACACGCCGTGGGTGGAGTCCGACAGGGACCTCGAGGCGCCGACGAGGCCGGCTTTTTTGGCATGATCGAACAACTCGTCGCGGAAATCCGGATGGGCGATGCTGATCATGGCCATGGCCCGTTCTTCCAGGGTTTTTCCGAACAGGTTGACCAGGCCGAACTCGGAAGCCACGTAATGAACGTCTCCCCGGGGCACGACCACGGCCATGTTTTCGAGGAAGGGCACCACGCGACTGGCCTTGCCGTCCATGGTGGTGGAGGGCAGCATCAGGATCGATTTTCCTTCCTTGGCCTGGGCGGCGCCCCTCACGAAGTCCATTATGCCGCTGACCCCCGAAAAATGATTGTAGGGCAAGGCGTCGGCCGCCACTTGCCCGGTCAGGTCCATGGCCATGGCCACGTTGACCGAGACCATTTTATAATGCTGGGAAATAATGGAGGGGTCGTTGACGTAATCCGAGGGATAAAAGGCGATCCCGGGGTTGTCGTCCAGGAATTCGTACAGGTTTTTCGACCCGATGGCCCCCGAGGCCACGCTTTTGGCTTCGTTGAACCCTTTTTTCCGGTTGGTGATCACGCCCTTGGAAATCAGGTTCATGATGCCGTCGGTCATGAACTGGGTATGGATGCCCAGGTCGTTTTTTTCGACCAGGGCCATGAGGGTCGATTGAGGCGTGGCGCCCAGGCTCAGTTGCATGGTGGAGCCGTCCTCGATCAGTTTGGCCACGTGCCGGCCGATCAGATGCGCCGCGGCGGTGTCGGGGTGCTTTTCGACGCTGATCAATTCTTCCTGGTGTTCCACCATCACATGGACGTCGTTGACGTGGATGAAGGACCGCCCCAGCACTCGGGGCATGCGGGGGTTGACCTGGGCTATGACCAGATCGGCCGCTTGGACGGCCGCGGCCCCCACATCCACGGAAATTCCCAGGCTCATCCACCCGAAATCGTCGGGCGGGGAAACCTGGACCAGGGCCGCGTGGATGGGCAGCCTTCGTGACTTGAAGAGCTTGGGAACGGCGGAAAGGTTGATGGGCGTTATGAAGCGTTTGTTTTGGGAGAGGCTCTTGGGCTTGCCCGATCCAAGGTAAAACGATCGGACATACATGTTCTGGCAGTTCGTCTGCTCGGCCATCAGGGTCAGGGGCAACGTCTGAAGGCTCAGCAGCCTGACGATTTCCAGGTCGGCGAAGTTGCACGACTGCTTGGCCAGTTCCTGAACCAAGTGTTGCGGCTCGCCACATGATGAACCGATAAAAACCCTTTGTCCCGGCCGGAGGAGCCCGATGGCTTCGGCGGCCGTCTTTTTTTTGGCCAGATACTCATCCGGCCAATACTTGGTGGTCATTGTCGGCGTCCTTGCTTGGTGAGATTTTTCGGATTTACCCGGACAACCCATGCCCGGCGGCCTTCTCGGCTTGTTCCAGGGCCGTTTCCACGGCCGCCGCCGCTTCCGGGTCCAGCCCCTTGGCGACGGCAAGAAGTTGTTCCAGCTTTATCAGGCGTTTTCTTATGTCCAGGACCCGGGCGGCCGGTTCCTCGGCCGAGGGCGGCATCAGCCCGGCCCGGGGTTCCACGCGGAGGGTTTCCCGGTAGCGGGGCACATAGAACTTCGCCTGGGGAAAACGTTCCTCCGCCACTTTTTTGAAGGCCATGGTGGAAGCTTCCTCGCCATGGCACAGGTTGACGGTCAGGTCCGGGTGAATCAAGGGTTCCAGCCAGTTCAAAAGTTCTTCCTGGTCGGCGTGGGCGGAGAACCCTCCTATGGTGTGAATTTTGGCCTTCACGGCCACGTCTTCCCGGAATAGCTTCACTCTTTCCGCCCCTTCGACCAGGCGGCGTCCGGTGGAGCCTTGAGCCTGAAAGCCCACGATGACGACATGGCAGTTCGGTCGCCAGAGATTGTGCTTGAGGTGGTGCTTGATCCGGCCGGCGTTGGCCATGCCGCTTCCGGCGATGATCACCGCCGGGCCGGGAAAATCGTTGATCCTTTGGCTTTCCTCGGTGGTGGGAGTGAATTTCAGGTTGGGCAGGTTCATCGGGGTAAGGCCGTTTTCAAGCAGCGCCTTGGTTTCACTGTCAAAAAAATCAGGAAATTTCCGGAATATCTCGGTGGACTTGATGGCCAGGGGCGAATCGAGGAAGATCGGCATGTCCCGCGGCATGAGCCCCTGTTCGAACGCCCGGGCCAGGGTGTAGATTATTTCCTGGGTCCTTTCGACGGCGAAGGCGGGGATCACGACCTTGCCCTTGTCCCGGTAGGCTTCCTGAATGACGGCCAGCAATTCCCGCCGGCTGTCGTCTATGGATTTGTGCTTGCGGCCGCCATAGGTGGTCTCCATGAACACGGTATCCAGCCGGGGCATTTCCTGGGGATCGGGGATGATCAACTGTCCCGGCCGTCCCAGATCGCCCGAAAAGCCGACCCGATAGCTGCCTTTACGGTCCTCCAGCGACAGATGCAGGCTGGCCGCCCCCAGAATATGGCCGGCGGTTACGAATCGCGTCGAGACGCCCGGCAGGGGGGTAAGTTCGCGGTCCAATTCAAGGGGCCGGAGCAGGCGAATGGCCTTTTCGGCGTCCGCGGCCTCATACAGGGGTTCAACCGCCCGCCTGCCCCGGCGGGTGTTTTTCCTGGTCTGCCATTCGGCTTCCATTTCCTGGATGTGGGCCGCGTCCAGCCAGAGTATTTCCAGCAGGGCGCAGGTGGCCGTGGTGGCGAAAACCGGGCCTTCAAAGCCTTCCCGAGCCAACCTCGGAACCAGGCCGGAATGGTCTATATGGGCGTGCGTGATGAAAATGCCGGACAATTCCCTGGCCTTGTAGGCGCCGGTGGAATAGTTGCGCTGTTCAATCAGGCGCCCGCCTTGAAACATCCCGCAATCAACCAGAAAAGAGGCGTCGTCAAGGTCCACTCGAAAACAAGACCCCGTGACCATGCGAGCCGCCCCCAGACAAACTATGTTCATTTTCCGCTCCTTGAGTTGGTAGAGTTCCCGTCGCCGCTTCGATCTGGACTTGGGAGGGGCCGTGGATTTTGGATTCAACTTGGCCTTACTTAATCTTATAACCGACATGACCTAAAATTCAAGCCAAAGTGGGGGCGGCCGTCGACCGTAAATGACCCGGGTCAAACAATTTTCCGTTCCGAACCCGCCCGGGTCGGTCCATTACCCGGGGCGGTGGAGAACTTGTTTCTTGTTTTTTCCCGACGTTGGTGCATAATTATGGCCAAGACCATGGCCAGGACCCTCCGCGTCTTTTGCCAAGAACTTGATCCGGCCCGCGGGGGAATGGTCCCGGCGGACCGGTTTTTTTATCAAATTTCTACCTGGGAAAGGCGTTGGCGCTGGACCCGTCGATGAGGCGGAAACATGAAAATAGTAAGTTTATCCAGGCAGATCGGGAGTTATGGCGACGAAATCGCCTTGATTCTGGCGGAAAAAACCGGACTCAAGCTGATCGACCAAGCGGAAATACACCATTTGGCCGAGGATTGCGACCCATCCTTTAGGAAAGCCTGTTCCTTGTACGAGCGAGAAACGCCCAAGAACTTTTTGGAAAGGTTTTTTTTCGACGAGCCCGCGTACATAAGCCTGTTCGAATCCTTGAACTTTGAACTGGCCGGCCGAGGAAACGTGATCCTGATCGGCCGGGGCGCGCAGATAGTCTTGCAGGACGTCCCCGGGGTTTTCAAGGTCCGGGTCGTGGCGCCTTTCGAGACGCGGGTCCAAAGGGTCATGGAAGAGCAGAACCTGTCCCTGGAAATGGCCCGCGACCTGGTCCAGCGCCATGGTCACCGGCGTCGGGCCCTGGTGGAGGGGATTTATCATCGCGACCTTTCGGACTGGGCGCTGTACGACATTATTCTCAACACCGGCAACCTGACCTTGGAGGAGGCCGCGGCGGTCCTGCTCGGGGCCTTGGCGGGGGTCAAGCCGGTCGAGAATCCGGAAAAAACGTCCGCGGATTTAAAGGCCCGGGCCTTGGCCAAAAAGATCGAGAGCGCGATTCGTCAAGTCGTCACTCCGGCGGCTTTCAGCAATATCAACGTCGCTGTTTCCGGGCCCGGGGAAATAACCATCACCGGCGCCGTCACGGACGGGGGAAGCAAGGGCCAGGCTCAAAAGATCGCTTCCGGTTTTGCGGGCGTCACTAAAATAATCAACAATATACAGGCCTCGACGGCCTTCAGCGCCTATTGACCGGCCCCGGCCCGGGGCGTCTCACCGCCCCGGCGGCAAGGCCCGTGTCACTCTCTCAATGACTATCTGTTCCTGGGGCGGCTTGAGCAGGTAGTTGGTCACGCCAAGTTTCCTGGCTTTCAGGACTTGGTCCGCCCTGGCCGTGGAGGTCAGGATCAAGAAGTTGGCCCAGTCGGAAGATTTTTTAATGGCTTCAATGGCTTCCAACCCCCCCATTTTAGGCATGATCAGGTCCATCAAGGTCAGGTGCGGATGAAAATCCAAAAAGGCCTCGATCGCGGCCTGTCCATCCCCGGCTTCCATGAATTCCAGGCCCATGCCGGCGATAATTTTGCCTAAAAACGTCCGGATCACCATGGAATCGTCGACGACAAGGACCCGTTGCTTCAACCCGAACCAGTTCAGCGGCCAAGCCTCGAAATTGATTTTTATGGTCGTCCGGCTGAACGGTTGGTTAATGACTATTTCGTGGAACTCCTTGACCGCGATACGTTCCTCGTCGACGTCATCGGCTTCGAGGGAAGCCAAGGCGTCGTGTTGAGGGAAGAACCCTCGTCTTTCCAATTCCAGGGCCGAGGCGCCCACCACCGTGGTCAAGAATTCCGACAGGAGATCGACGGCGTTTCCATTCAAGGAAGCCGGGGGCGGGCAGGAAAAGGCATCGGCCATGGCGCGGGCGGAATCCAGGGCTTCCTTGGCGTCGCACAGCCCGATAACCATCCGGCCCATCATCCCGGCGGGGACGAATTCAAACGAGGTGACCCGGGCGGCGGAAAAGTCGCGGGCGTTTTCCCGCGCTTCCCTAACCAGGGACCCGATGACTTTGCCGCCGGTCATCTCGGAATAGCAATGCCCGGCCTTGGCGGCTAGGATATCAACGAATTCGGAAAACAATTCGACCCCTTTCCCTGTCACGCCGGTCCGAAGGCCGAAGCCTTCGCCGGCGAAATCCAGACTAGTATAAATGTAGGGGAAAACCGAACAAAAAACAATCCACCCCCAGCGCCCGGCCGGGAAATCAGGTGTTCCGGATATAATCCAGGGGCCGGATTTCCTGCATGATCAAAGCTTCCTGGGGGCAGGTCAGGACGCAGGCGCCGCAGCCGAAACATTTTTCCGGGTCCACTTCCGCCGTTTCGTTGATGGTTATGGCGTGAAAATGGCACCTGTCCACGCACAAGCCGCAGGCGACGCACAGCTCGGGGTTCCCCCGGGCCTGAAAGCGGGACGGAACGAAGGCGTCCCGATACCCCCATTTATTGTAAAAAATAAAGGAAGTGCAACAGCAACTACAGCAGTTGCAAAGGATCATATCCTTTTTAATGTTGTTGCGGACCATATGCACCAAGCCCGCTTCCTCCGCCTCGTCGATCCGGCGCAGGGCTTCCTCGCGGGTCAGCCTTTCACCGACCCCGCGGGCCAGCATGCCTTCGGCGAAGGCGTTGGTCTGAAGACAACAGGCTGTTTCCGGGGCCCGGCAGTCCGAGGTCCGACCCGACCTTTTGGCTTGGAGGCGGCAGACGCAGGGAATGGCGCTGATCAACTCCGCGTCCTCGAAGATTTTCCGGGCCGAGTCGGCGTCCAGGATCGCGTTGGGGGCGGACACGGTCCGCTCGATCGGTATGGCCCGCATGAGGGGCGGAATTTTACGCTCGGTCATCATGGCGGTCAGGATGTTCATTTCGGTCTGGAGCACGCGCTCCCAAAGGTCGAACAATTCCTGGGGCGCTTCCGGCCAGAGCAGGACCGCGTCCCGCAGCTCGATCATGGCCGGGTAGAAACGATATTTTCCCTTTTTAAAGCCGATGGACCCCCTGAAAAAGAGTCTTTTGGCCCAGGATTCGGCTTTTTCAACGGAAACGCCCAGCCGGGAGGCCAGTTCAGCGGCGTCGCCCGGGAGTGCGCCGGCCAGTTTGATCTCTTCATCGTCGGCGAAAATTATCTCGAATATCCGCTCCACGGACGGGGACGCGGGCAACCCGATCCGGGCGACATAGTCTTCAAGAATGGGGGGCAAGGTCATTTTATTCTCCTTTAGGTTTCTGGGGCAAAACTCCCGGGACCGGCGCCGGCGGTGGAATCCGGACGCCTCGTAAAAGTTTCTTCCCTTTCGGGCGCCCAGGCGTCCTTTCCCTTCCGGGCCATCAACCGCAAGGTCGCTTGGTTCGGGAGAGCCAGGATTAGCATGAATGTCGGCGGTTGTGAAGAACCGGGGTGCATCTCGCCCGGATTGCCCAAAATCAAGCCCCCCCTTTTTTCGATCATGGCCCTGTGGGTATGGCCGAATAGCAGCATCTCGGCCTGTTCCTGTTCGGCCATCCAGGAAAGGGTCGCGAGGTGCTCGTCAAATATCGCCCGGGGTTGAAACGGATTGATGTCGGTCTGGTGCCCATGGATCAACAGTATTTTCCAACCGGCCGCCTCGAGGGTCGATCGTTCCGGCTCCCCGGACATGAAATCCTCGTTTCCGGCCACGCCGCGAAAGGGGATTCCCCAAGCCGCGGCGGCGGCCCGGCCGTCCTCCACTCCGTCGCCCAGATGGACCAAGCAGTCGAAGGGCCCGGCCAAGCGGCAAGCCTCGTCAACGGCGGTTTTATGGCCATGGGTGTCGGCGAAAACCGCCAGACGAACCAACCCTTGTTTTTCCTGTCGCGATGGCAAATCGTTGTCGCCTTTCAAAAGATATTGTCCGGCGGCGGCCCCAGGCCCGGTCCGCTGTCGGCGCGATAAATTTTACCACATTCCCGGCCCGGCCCGACGTTAATCCTCCAACAGCCTGTCGCCGGGTTTTTTTATCGATTCCCGGCCGGCGACCTTGAAGATGATCTGACCCCGACGGACCAGGCGGACCAAGTTGATGCTGAAAAGGACGCCGTCGATTCGACTGGCGATGGGAAACCTGGCCTCCCCGGGGTCGAGGGCCGTGGGGTCCACCACCTCGGCCGCCACCTCCCCCGCCTTGACCCAGTCGCCTATTTTTTTAGCGAAAACCGCCACGCCGCCGGCGGGCGCCCGACCGTGTTCCACGCCGGCCAGGGGCGTCGGTCCCGGAGGAATCAAGGCCGGAAGGGGGCCGGGGTCCCCGTCGATCACGCCCCGGCGCATCAGGAAGCGCAGCAGGTTGTCCGCGTCCCTGGACGCCAGGTCGTCGGAAACGTCCGAGCGGCCCCGCAGTTCCACCGTGGCGGCGAAACAACCGTGGGGAATGGGGAAGCCGGGATAAAGCCCGGCCAGGTCGAGCCAGATCAGGTTCAGGGCGTCGTCCAGGGAATGGGCGGCGCGATCCACTCCCAGCAAGGTTACCGGGGCGCCGAGTTGGGCCGCCAGTTCCTCGGCCAGGTCCCGGTGGATCGGATGGGTGTATAAATGAAGCAAGGACTGGCCGTCGGCGTGGAGGTCCAGGGCGATATCCGCGTCCACGGCCAGGCGGGTGATGAGGACCCGCAGGGCGTCGGCTTCGTCGGCTTCGTCCAGGCGCCCGGCTTCCTCGCGCAGGGCGTCCCG
Organism: Pseudomonadota bacterium; assembly: GCA_043806915.1. Taxonomy (GTDB): domain Bacteria; phylum Desulfobacterota; class Desulfarculia; order Adiutricales; family JAGVGV01; genus JAZDGM01. Next base: position 8,368 of record JAZDGM010000249.1, read on the forward strand.
GATCGAGGCTTGGTTGCGCTCGCTGTCTTGGTCCAAAAGGCCGGCCAGCCGCGCGGCGGCTTTTTCCGCGAGGCGGGGAAAGTTTCGGTTGAAGTTGTTCCCTCCGAACAGGTCGAACCGCCCCACCAGGTCGTGATTGATGAACTGGGAAACGCCGATGGGGTTGACCAGGGGCGCCAGGACGATCCGGCCCTTGATCCGTCCCGCGCGGCCCAGATCGTCCAGCCGGGTCAAGAGGTGGTGCATGACCAGCATTCCCGGGTGCTCCCCGGCGTGGAGCCCGGCCTGGAGGTAGGCCTTGGGGCGGGCCGTCCCGGCCCCGTAACTGAAAACGGTCAATTCCCGGCGTCCTCCCGGGACCGGCGAGGGCAGGGGCAGGTATTCGACTTCCCGGGTTATTTCATTTTTCGGCATTAAATGTTCCCTTGAGGTGGGGCCGTGTGGGCGAGACGGTCCAACTCGGCTTCCAGTTCGGCCGTCGTCGCCTGTCGGCAGTAGCCCTTGAGGGCCTTGAGGGAGGCCTCGTGTCTTTCCAAACTGTAGGTGGCGCAGGCGTCGGTGACCAGGGTCACCAGAAACCCCCGGTCGCAGGCGTCCCGGACCGCGGACTCGACGCACTGGTCGGTTATCAGTCCGGCCACCACCAGGTAGTCTATTTCGAGGTTCCGGAGAAGGAAATCGATGTTGGTCGAATTGAAGACGCTGGAGGTCGACTTGGGTATGATGATCTCGTCGTCTCCCGGCGGCAGTTGTTCCGGAAGCTGGGCGTCCGGGGAGCCCTTGGGCACCAGGAACCCGGTGATCTTGTAATCCAGGCCGCGGTCCCGGCCGTCCTTGGTCAGGCATTCGATGACCGTGTACATTACTTCCGCGCCGGCCCGCCGAAACGCGGCCCGGAGCCTAGCGGCGTTGGGCAGGACCAGGTCGTTCACTCTTTGGAAGTAGTAGGCCAGTTCGGCGGGGATGTTGTTCGGGTCGACATGGGACCATTCCCCCCGGCCGGGGAAGAGGCTGAAATTTTGTATATCGATGAACAGCAGGGCGGCGCGGGCCGGGTCAACCGGGCGATTTCTCGTCAACCCCCCCTGGCCGTCAACGGCGGCTGCCAGTCTGGTCATGGTTGTTCTCTCTTTCTGTTTAGTGGTTTTTGCGGCCGGTTCGGCCGGCGCCTCCGAAAAACCGCGGTTCGCGTTCCCCCATCAGGCCCTGGGGCCGCAGAATCAGTATCAGGATCAGCAAGGCCGCCAGGAGCAGGGTGGTGAAGCCCAGCATCCGGGGTATTTCCCATCCGAGAAGAATGAAGCCTTCCTCGATGGGCGCCAGCGCCTCGACGAAACAAGTGATGATGGCCGCTCCGATAATGGCCCCGGTGATGGACCCCAGGCCGCCGATGACAATCATGGTCACGACGTTGAAAACCAGGTGCAGCCCGAAAACCCTGGGGTAGAGGTTCAGAATCAGGTGAATCCAGAGGACCCCGCCCAGGGCGGTGAAAAAGCAGCTCAAGGCGAAGGCGTAGATCCGGTGGCGGACCAGGTTGATCCCCAGGTGCTCGGCCAGGTCCTCGTCCTTGCCCATGGTGATCAGGGCCCGCCCGAAATAGCCGCGCTTGAGGCGGAAGGAGATGAAAATCAGGACCAAGGCGATCCCCCAAACCCACCAGACGTTCGTGTACGCCGGAAACTGGCGCAGCCCCATGGGACCGTTGGTGATTTGGGGGAGGTTTTCCGCGATGGTGATGGCGATGAAGTTGAATCCCAGGGTGGCCAGTAGAAAATAAAGCCCCTTGAGCCTGATGGCCGGCAAGGTCAGGATCACTCCAAAAACCGCCCCGGCCAAGCCGCCGGCCAGCAAGGCCGGGAACAGGGAAACCTGGGTGTTTAAAATGAAGTCGGGGAGCGCCAGGCCGATCAGGTCCCGTTTAAAGGCCGGCGGCAGCGTCAGGAAGGCCGCCGCGTAGCCGCCCACCAACATCACTCCGCCATGGCCCAGGGAGAACAGGTTGGCCCAGCCGTTGGTGATGTTGAGGGACACGGCCAGGATGGTGTTGATCCCGAACAGCATGAAAAGAGTGAGCCAGAAATTGGGGAGGGTTTTTTGTAAAATAAATATGGCGGCGGCGGAAGCCAGGGCCGTGATTATCAGCCGGGCGCGGGGCATGGCGCGTCTCCTTACTTGATATTGGGCCGGAAGAGGCCGCTGGGCTTGAAAAGCAGCAGGATGAAGAAGACGATCCACACGAAAAGGGGCCTCAGGCCGACCATCTCGGACGGCAGGTAGGCCACGAAAAGGGTTTCCCCCACCCCGATGATGTAACCCGCGACCATGGCCCCGAAAACGTTGCCGATGCCGCCGAGCACCGAGGCGATGAAGGCGTTGACCACCGTCACCACGCCGATGGAGCATTGGACCGAGCCGAACTTGACGCCCCAGAATATGGCGGCCACGCCGGCCAGGGAGGAGGACAACACGAAGGTGATGATGATGATCCGTTCCGTGTTGACGCCCATGGCCCCGGTTATTTCCGGGTCGTAGCTCATGGCCCGCATGGCCGCGCCGGTCTTGGTGAATTTGACCAGGTATAGAAGGAGCGCGCCGATGACCGCCGTGACGGCCACGATGACGATGGTGTTCTTGAACAAGATGAGGCCGCCGATCATGTACGCCCCTTTTAGAGCGGCCGGGGTCGGGAACGACTTCAGCTTGTCCGAGAAAAGCATGATGAACAGGGTCCTGAGGCCGAAGGACGCGGCCAGGGAGGTTATGAAAAGGGGAATCATCCCCGCCCCGCGCAGCGGCTTGAAAGCCAGTCTCTCGATCAGCAGGCCCACGGCGATGGAGCCGCCCAAGGCGGCCGCGCACCCGACCCAAAAGGGCAGCTTCCAGATGACCGCGGCCAGGTAGGCGGACATGGCGCCGACCATCATGACTTCCCCATGGGCGAAGTTCACCAGGCCGATCAGGCCGAAGGTCATGGTGTACCCGGCGGCCATCATGGCCAGGATGCCGCCCCAGCCCAGGGCGTTGATGAGTTGTTGCAGAAAGTAGATCAAGCTGAAGACTCCCGTCCCGGTTGCGACGCGTCGTCGAAGCCGAGATAAATATCGGCGATGGATTTGTCGTCCCGGAGCTCGTCCGAGGCGCCCTGGCGCACGATTTCCCCCTTGTCCATGACGTACCCCTGGTGGGAAATGTCCAGGGCCAGCCTGGCGTTCTGTTCCACCAGCAGGATCGACACGCCCAGCCGGTTGATTTCGGTCAGGGTTTCGGCGATCAAGCGCACCACCAGCGGGGCCAGGCCCAGGGACGGTTCGTCCAGGAGGAGCAGGTCGGGCTTGGCTATCAGGGCCCGGCCGATGGCCAGCATCTGTTGTTCCCCCCCGCTGAGGGATTCCGACAGTTGGCGGCGGCGTTCCCGCAAGCGGGGAAAAAGTTCGTACACCCAGTCCAGGTTTTTTTGGAATTCCCGCCTGGTTTTCAGCCGATACGCTCCCACGGCCAGATTTTCCAGCACCGTCAGGTTCCCGAAGACCCTTCGCCCTTCCGGACTGTAACCGACCCCCAGGCCGGCCATTTGGAACGCGCCCAGCCGCGTGACGTCCCGGCCGTTATACTCGAGGCGGCCCTTTTGGGGCTTGAGCAACCCGGCGGCGGTTCGCAGGGTGGTGCTTTTTCCCACGCCGTTGGACCCCAGCAAAGTGACCACGGCGCCGCGCCTCACGGTCAGGTTGACCTCGCGAATCACGGTTTTTTTCCCGTACCCGGATGATATGCCGGACATTTCAAACAGAACGGAGTCGTTCATGTCCGGCTCGCCCCCAGATAGGCTTCCACCACCTCGGGGTTGCGGCGGATCGCGGCGGCGTCGCCCTCGGCGATCAACCGTCCTTGATTCATGACCATGATCGATTCGCAGAGGCGCATGATGACCTTCATGTCGTGTTCCACCAGGATAAGGCTCAGCCCGAAGGTTTTTTTGACGCGCAGGATGGCCTCCATCAGGTCGTCCTTCTCGGAATGGGTCAGTCCGGCCATGGGCTCGTCCAGAAGCAGGACCCGGGGGGAGAGACAGAGGGCCATGGCGAGGCTGACTTTTCTCTGGAGGCCGTAGGCCAGTTCGCCGCCCGGAAGGCCCCGGTATTGTTGGACGCCGAAAAAGCCAAGGTATTCCATGGCTTTTTCCTTCATTTCCTTTTCCCGGCGGTGATATCGCCTGGTGTGGAGAATGGAGTCGAGCAGGTTATACCCGGCCGACATGAAAAAAGCCGTGAGCATGTTTTCCAGCACGGTTCGGCTTTCCAACAGCTTGACCGTCTGGAAGGTCCGGGCGATTCCGGCCCTGACGATCCGGTCGGGCCGTTGTCCGGCCAGGTTTTGTCCCTGGAATAGAATCCGCCCCTCGGTGGGGGGGTGCAGTCCGGAAATCAGGTTGAAGATCGTGCTCTTGCCCGCCCCGTTGGGCCCGATGAGACCCTTCAGCTCGCCGGGGCCAAGCCTGAAGGACGCCTGGTCCACGGCCCTTAGGCCCCCGAAATTTTTCGACAGCCCCTCGACTTGCAGCAAGGGTTGCGATTCGGTCGAAGAGCTCTGCTCCCAGGCCAAGAAAAGTTCTCCTTAATTAACACGGGCCGGCGGCCCTCGCCGGGGCCGCCGGGTTGGCGGGGGCTTATTTGAACGGCAGGGGGTCCACGCCCTCGGGAGTGAAGCTCTCGTAGGACTGGAAGTCGTAATACGCCCGTTTCCCGTCCTTGACCACTTTCCAAATCTGACCCTTGCGGGGCCAGCCTTCCTTGGTGAAACCGAAGGGCTGGGTGGTGTTCTTGAACTTAATTTCCACCAGTTTGTCCCGGACGGCTTGCCGCTTGTCGGACAGGCTCGCGCCGTCCCACCAGGGTTCGCCCTTGTCCGCGATGGCCGCGCCCACGGCCTCGGCCATGATCATCAGGGCGTCATACCCCATGGTCCCGAAGGCGCCGGGGTCGTCCTTGTATTTGGCCTTGTATTCCTTGACGAATTTTTGCGCCATTTCCGGCAGGCCGGGCTGGTCGGGATGAAAATGGGTGGAAAAGATCATGCCCTCCACCGCGTCCCCGCCGACCTCGGTCAGGGCGGAGGTGTCGACCCCGTCCGTGCCGATCAAGGGCAGGGTGACGCCCAGGTCCCGTGCTTGCTTGGCGATGGTCGGGGCGTCCTGGGGCCAGGTGGGCAGAATGATGGCCTGAATCCCCAGCTTGTCCGCCTCGGCCTTGAGCCTGGTGAGCTGGGCCGAATAGTCGGTGTCGCCGGTCTGGTAGGTCAGGACCAAGGGGACGGGGTTGTCCTTCTTGGTGAAAATCTTGGCGAAGTGAATGAAATACTCGGTCAGCTTGGTCCCGTAGGCCGAGGCCACGTCCTTGAAAATGGCAAAGGTTTTATAGCCCATCTTGTCGACCACGTACTTGGCCACGGCCCGCCCCTGATCGTTATCCGGTCCGGGGGCCATGAACATGTATTCGCTGATGAGGGGGATGGTCGGCGTGGTGCCGCCGATGTCGGCGTACGGGGCCTTGGCCTTGGCGAAAACCTCGCCGGCGGCGGTGGCGAAGGAAATGTCGTTGCCGCCCACTCCGGCCAGGACCTTGCTGTCGTCAAGCAGGCGGTGGGCCTTGGTGGCGAACATGGCCGGGTCCGAGCCGCCGTCGACGATCACGACCTTGACCGGATACCCGTTGATCCCGCCCTGGGCGTTGAGCAGGGATTCCGCGACCACGATGGTGTTCTGGTTTTCCAGGCCCATTTCGGCCGCGTCGCCCGTCAGCTCGACAATGGCCCCGAGCACAATGGGTTCCTTGGCCAGGGCCGCCGGCGCCGGGGCCAGGCCCGCCGCGACGAACAGGACCGCTAACAAGGTGAACAAGATTCTTTTCACTTTCTTTCCTCCTTTTCATGGGTTCTCGAGGGGCAGCCGCGCCCCGGTTAAAAACTCGGGCCTCGCCCTCGCGGCGATTAAAACGCCTCGGAATAATTGATGACTTCCCAGTCCGAGACGTGCCGGATGTATTCCGTCCAGGCGAACCTTTTCAACTTGAGGTATTCCTCCACGAAGACGTCCCCCAGGAGTTCCCGGAAAAAGACGTCTTTTTCCAGGGCGTCGGCCGCCTCGGCCAGGGTCTCGGGAAGCCGCCGTATGCCTCGGGCCGCCCGTTCTTCCGGGCCCAGGTCGTGCGGATCGGAAGCGAGCGGCGGTCCGGGGTCGATCCGGTTTTTCACGCCGTCCAGGCCGGCCGCCAGCACCGCCAGGACGACCAAATATGGGTTGCAGGCGGGGTCCACGGGCTTGAGTTCGATGTTGAAGGATTTTTCCTCGGCGCCCTTCATGCCGGTGCAGAGCCGCGCCGCCGCCTCCCGGTTGTCGAAGCCATGGCAAACGTAGGCCGAGGCCCAGGAATGGGGGACCAGGCGTTTATAGGAATTGACCGTGGAGGCGGAAAAGGCGCAGATGGCCGGCAGATGCCGGAGCAGGCCGCCGGTGAAGAAACGGGCCGTTTCTCCCGTCCCGCTTGGGCCTTGCGGATCGTAAAAAAGATTTTGGCCGTTTTGCCACAAGCTGACGTGCAGGTGCGCGCCGCTCCCGGCCAGGTGTTGAAACGGCTTGGGCATGAACGAGGCCGTTAGGCCGTGGTTGAAGGCCACGCCCCGGCAGGTTTCCCGAAAATAGACCTGGTTGTCAGCGGCGGCGAGGGCGTCCGCGTATTTGTACACTATCTCGATCTGGCCCCGGCCGTATTCCGGATAATATTTTTCCACCTTCATCCCCTGGGCCTTCAGGGCCCGGATGATGTCCAGGGCGACTTCATGCTGCTGGTTCATCCCGGAGGTGGCGAAGCAGAGGCTGTTGTCGAAGGGAACGAGACGGCCGGATTCGTCCTTTTTCAACAGGTAGAATTCGTTTTCAAAGGCGACCTTGGCTTCCACCCGGTTGTCGGCCAGGAATTCCTTGAGCTTGGACCTGGCGCAGAGTCCGCTGGGGCCGTGGTCGTTTTTTCGCACGAAATCGCAGATCATCATCCCGGTATGGGAGACCCAGGGAATAATGCGGAAGGTGCTCGGGTCGGGCAGGCCGGTCAGCTCCCCCAGGCACCCGAATTTGGCGTCCGGAGTGAGGTTGTCCAGCACGCTGAAAAAGGGCATGGCGATGGAAAAGGGGTGCCCCTTGTCCAGGTCCCCGGCCAGTTCATCCACGTCGGCGGCGTAGGCCCTGATCACGCCGTCATTGTCGATGTAGGCGAACCTGATTAGTTCCAGGCCCGCGTCCCGGGCCAGGGCCGGAATTTCGTTCTTGCTTGTCATCACGACCTCCCCGCAAGCCGGCGCCTTTTTATTCGGTCGCCCAGCCGTCTTTTTTGATCATGTCGAAAATCAGGCGGTCCCGCGCGGTCAGTTCCTGGCCGAGTTCCAGGAATTTGTGGGTGAAATAATGGAAAAAGTCGTGGCGAATACCTTCCCTGATGGCCTGGACGAACCAGTGGTTTCGGGCCCAGTTGATGGGGGATGAGTCTTCCGCGCCCTTTTCGAAAAGCCCCACCAGAAGTTCGACCTTGTCCTTGACCACGTCGAAGACCCGCCCCAGGTGCTGGGATTGGATTTCCCGGGAGCCGGGATGAATGACCTGGTATTCGAACTCGGTTCGCACCGGCCCCATGGACACGTACTTGACCACCACTCCCCGGGAAACCGCTTCCAATAGATGGGGGTCGAGGATCAAGGCTTCCTCGGGATAAAGCAGGACGTAAAGTTCGTGCCGGGCCGAGGAAATCATTTCGATGGATTTGCGCATGACCGTCTCGTAGCCGCGGATGGTCCAGACATAGTCCTGGGAAGAGGTCCTGGCCGCGGCCGCGATTTTTTCCTCCAGGGACGATAATTCCGCTTCGCACCGATGCCGGAGCCTATTGAGCAGTTCCTCGGGTGGCAGCGGCGCGTACAGTCCCTCCTCGATCTCGACGACGTAACCCCGGTGGCGGAGGGACCGCAGCACGTCGTAGATGTTGGCCCTGGGTATCCCGGAGTGGCGGCTGAGGGTGGAGCCGTTGACCGGATTGTGTTCCAGAAGGGACAGGTAGGCCGTCAATTCGGATTGGGTCAATCCGAGCAGTCCCGGGTGGCCGGCGAGCGCCATAAGCCCAACCTCGCTGTTGTAATACGGGTAGCAACACTATCGCCACACCGGGAAAAAGTCAAATAATTTATTGCTTCGCGAGAATAAAAATTATGTTTTACCTATATTATCTTGTAATAATTGTATTATTTTTGGAATCGCCTGTCCTTGTCCTGACGGCGTTTCGTCTGGGAATGACAATTTTGTCTGGTGTTGTTTTTTCCCGGGGTGGACTTTTTCCGGGCTTGACCACGGCCTGGGGGGGCGCCGCCGGATGGCGGCCGGGGGCGGGACCGGGCCTCGTCCGATCCCGCCGGCGCCTCAACGGGTCAAGGCGTCGCCGGCCGATCCGGGCCGGCCGCGTTCTTTTTTCAGGCCGGGCTGTTCCGGTTTCAAGGTGGACAGAAAACAGCCCGTGTTTTGGGAATCGGAGGCCGGGTTAAATTTGAACGCCGGGATATACGCCACGCCCGGGCTTTGGTCTAGAACGCTCGCGCCGTTGCGCAGCGACAGGTGGGCCTGTCCGCCCAGGGACACTCCGATGGTCTTGTCGCGTTGGTCAATCAGGGACGTGTGGCGGTTGCCCTCCCCGTAATAGAATTTGATGGTTCCGTCGGCGTAAAGCCGGGCCGCGACATTGACCGGGCGTCCGTCGACCTTGGTCTTGGCGTCCCAGGAAACGGTCGCGTATTTAAGGTTGGCGTCGATGTAAATGTCGTTTTCGGGGGCTTTGGTGGTCAGGTCGTCCCAGAGCGGGGCCGCGGCCAGGGCCTGGGTCAGTCCGTCCACGCTGTTTTTTCCGCTTTTGTCGGGCGAGGCGAAGTAGATAACGCCGTTGGAAGATATTTGGATCGTTCTATGCCAGGCGCCGCCGAAGGGAAAGGCGAAGGCCAGGTCATGGGACCACACGGCGTTGTCGGCATGCCAGTTCCGGGCCCGGCCGGGCTTCGGGTACGGGGCTGATATCTCGTTTTGGACGTACCCCGCATACACGGGCGCCGGGGCCGCGTGGTTGAGCCCCAGCAGGGACAATTTTCGTCCCAGGTCCCAGGGGTCGCTGTGGTAGGAAGGATGCTCTCCCATGTTTTCCTGGAATAACTCGTCAATTTCCTCGGACTGAATGATATCCTTGGACAAGGCGTACAGGTAGGCTTCCTCCAGCACGGTCAGGCCATCCCCGTTGGAATCGCCGAATGAGGGGTCGGCCAGGGCCTGGGTGGCATAATAGGAAAATTCGTCATAGATGTAATCCGGCTTCATGGCGTAAGATAATTCCCACCACCTGGAAGCGGACATGAGGACCCGGTTCGGGCCCGCCAGCACTTCCACCAGGCCTCCGGAAAAGCACTGTTCGAAAATGCCGGCCACCACGCCGGCGTCGACCTTGTTGACTTCGGCCGCCAGCTCGGCGCCGGTGATGGTTTCTCCCCACAGGTACAGGATCACGTCCGGGACGTCGTAGGGAAGAGGGTTGCCGTCGCCGGGCCCGCCATGGTCCGTGGTGAAGAGGTAGAGAATATCGTCGGGGCCGAGTTTGCCGGCGAGTTCATCGAAGACCAGGGATATGTTGGCCTTGGTCGCGCTGTACCGAATGTCCGGCAGGCCGTCGTTGTCCAGGTCCAGGGGCGAGCTTTCTCCGTCGGATCGGTCGACCTCCGGGTCGGTCCCGTCGCTCATGAGGACGTAAATGTTGTCGTCCAAAAACCCATTTTGTTTAAGGGTTGTGAAGAAAAAGGAACAGTCGTTCCAGTAGCGTAAATAGTTATTCCATTGGTTGTATCCTCCCGAAATGATGACCGCGTAACGATGGGCCGCCGGGGTCGAGGCCCGGGATTCCGCGTCCGCGGCCAGGGTTTTATCCACCGAGAGCTTGGGGGAGGCGTCGCTGGAGGGCGAGAGCCAGGAAGTCAGCTCCTCGAATCCGGTCATGTCCCGGGGAGGCGTCCTGGCCGTGACCACGTTCAAGTCGCCGTTTTCCGATACCAGAACATAACGGCAGGCGTGTTCCCAGTTGGCCTGGGGGACGTCGTCGATGAAAAAGAGCCAACCCGGGCCTCCGGACAGAGTAATCTCGCTCCGCCACGAGGATAAGGTCGCCGCCTGGCCGGTTTTTTCCTGGAAAACGTAAACGCGGCGCGCCTTGGCGTCCTGGTTTAGGAGGCGATTTTGAAGGGTTTGGTAGGCTTTCTCCCGGCCGGCCGACGCGGCGTCTTCCGCCGCCGAGAAAGCGGCCCAGGACATAAAGAACGGAATCAGTATCAGTACAATCAGCCCTTGCATCCTTTTCATTGAATGACCTCGTGAAATAATTAATATTACCGGTCCCATTGTAGCAAAACGCCAATAGTTGGTCAATTTTTTCAAAGACATCCATTTTTTAATTTGATTTTTTCAACCATCCGCCTTAGCTTGGCATAAATAAAATTTAAGGAGGGCGTCATGGCCGCGGCCCGCAAGGAAACCGTTGTCGAGGGGGAAGAGGGTTTGTATCACTGCATCTCGAGGTGCGTTCGGCGCGCTTTTTTATGCGGGCCAGATCCCTATACCGGCAAATCCTTCGATCACAGAAAAAAGTGGGTGCTGGACCGCCTGGAATTCCTGGCGTCGGTCTTTGCGATTGATGTTTGCGCCTATGCGATCATGTCCAACCATTTGCACGTGGTGATCCGAACCCGCCCCGACCTGGCGGAAGGTTGGAGCGACGAGGAGACCGCCGGCAGGTGGTTGGCCCTATTTCCCAACAAGGACCAAAAAGGGCGGCCCCTGCCGGCATCTGAAAAGGAAATCATGGACTTGGCCAGCGGCGGGGAAGTCGGGGAAAAACGTATCAGGCTTGGCGGCGTCAGTTGGTTCATGCGTTGCCTGAACGAATCCATCGCCAGGCGGGCCAATCGGGAAGACGGCTGCAAGGGCCGGTTTTGGGAGGGGCGGCTCAAGTGCCAGGTCTTGCTGGACGATTCGGCCGTCCTGGCCTGCCTGGCCTATGTGGATTTGAACCCCATTCGGGCCGGAATGGCCGATTCTCCCGAGACGAGCCTTTTCACCAGCGCCCACGCCAGGATTCTAACCCTCCAAACCCGGGGAAAGGCGTCGGCTCGTGGGGAAAAAGCCGGAAAACCGCCTTCCCCGCCGTATCGACGGTTGTTGGACCAAGTCGGCGGCTCCTATTCGGACGATTGGCTTTGTCCCTTTGGCCGAGATGGCGCCGATTCCCGCCGGGGAATCCTCGATATATCCCCGCGGGACTACCTGACCCTCATCGACTGGACGGGTCGTCAAGCGCGGGAAAAGGCTTCCGGGTCCATTCCCGACGATTTGGACCCGATCCTGGACCGGTTGACGATTGACAAGGACAACTGGTTGGTCCTAGCGGAAAATTTCGGAAGCATGTTTCATCGGGCCGTTGGAAAGGTCGGATCGCTCCGGAAGGCGGCCCGCAAGGCCGGACGCCGCTGGCTTCAGGGACTGGGGGCCAGCCGAGCGGTTTTTTCAACGCCGCCTTCAATGTAGCTACTGTTTTATCCCCGGGGATGGTCCGGTTTTCCTTGGAAGGGAAATCTATTTTTTATAAGCGCGGTCTTGGTGTTAGCGGCCGGTTGATAATGTAAGGAAAATGGCAAATGAAAATGAGTAGGGCTGGTTCCAAGCTAGAGCTTGGAAACCAGCGAATAATGGATGTCTTTGTAAAGAAAGAACCACGTTCTTGACACGGAACATTGTTTATGGTAGGGTCAAGGTTAGTAAACCTTCAATCTGTCCCATAAACCCAAGGAGGGCGTCATGACTTTGGCGGATCGGAACAATCCCTATTCGTTCGAGGAGTTTTTAAACAAACTCCACGGGTTAAACATGTACATGGACGACCCGTTTCTCCAAAAAAACCTGGCTTTTTTCGCCGGGCCTGATTTTAATGGAATTCACGAGCGCTTGCGCCCCTTTTCCGCCAAGGCGTCGGGGCAATGGCGCGCCATGGCCGATTTTGTGGCCCGGCCCGAGAACAGGCCGTATTTGGAAAATTTCAACGCCCACAACCGGCGGGTGGACCGGTTGGTTCGCCCGGCCGAAACACGGCAATTGGAACGGGAAATTTTCAGCGAGGGCTTGTTTTCCGAAAAAACCTTGTTTTGGGAAAACGTCGTCAAAAGATTTTTGCTGCACCAGTTGGGCGAGTTCGGGGTCATGTGCCCCATCGCCTGCACCGAAGGCCTGATTGCGCTGATCGAACAGTTTCCGGACCATGGTCGGCCCGAGCTGGACAGGATTCTTCGCCACTGCAAGGAAGGCCTGGACGGCGACTTCGGCGTCGGCGCGCAGTTCATGAGCGAAATCCAGGGCGGGTCCGACATCCCCTCCAACCTTATCGAAGCGGAGCCGCAAGCCGACGGGACCTACAAACTTTTTGGGGCCAAGTTTTTCTGCTCGGCCATGCAGGCGGATTACGCCGTGGTGACCGCTAAAACAACGGCCGGCGACAAGGTCGGGACGTTCATCGTCCCTTCCTGGCTTCCCGGCGACAAGGAAAGGGAAGTCCGGAACGGTTGCCGCATAAACAGGATCAAGTGGAAAATGGGCACGGCGGAGCTTCCCACCGCCGAAATTGAATATGACGGCGCCGCGGCCTATGCGGTGGGACCGACGGACCGGGGCGTGGCCAACGCCGTGGGCATCGTCTTGACCTTATCCCGGTTGACCGTCGGAGTGTCCTCGGCCTCGGGCATGATGAGGGCGGCCCGCGAAGCCTTTCTCTATTCGGAATTTCGCGATGTTTTCGGTCAAAAAATTTGCCAGTTCCCCCTGGGGGCCCATCAGGTCCGGGAATTGGTCCGGACGGCGCAACGAACCCTGTCCGGAGCTTTCAAGGTTTTCAACCTGTTCCTCCAGCTCGGCCGTAAACTTCAACCCGGCCTGAATTCGAATGAACCCCTGGAAATTATGAAAAAACGCTTCGATCTCCGGGAACTCATCATTATTCAGAAGCTCTGTACTGCTTATCAAGCCGTGGACGCGGCCCGCAAAGCCATGTCTATTTTCGGGGGGCATGGCGTGATCGAGGACTTTTCCTCCCTGCCGCGGCTCTATCGGGACGCCGCCGTCAACGAGCTGTGGGAAGGGCCCCGGAACGTTTTACTGATTCAGGTTCTAAGGGACCTGCACCGGGTGATGGCGTGGTATCCGCCCGAGGAGTTCACGGCCTCGGCCCTGGCGGGCGTCGACCCGGCGTTGGTCGCCGACCTGGGCCGCCGGTTGCGGGGGTTCCTTGAAAACCCGCCCTTCCTGGGCGCGACCCTCGAGACCATGAAGCAGGCCGCGGCTTGGGAAGGCTTTGTGGATGAGTTTTTCCTCGCCTACCAGGAACGGGCCTTGGCCGAAGTCGGACCCGCGCCGATTGTAAGAGATGATTTGATCGGGTTTCCGGAAATCTGGAAGTTGTAAGTCGTGGGAGGTGGAGGCCTAGTCGAGGCTTCCACCTCCTTCGGCGAGCCAGGCGGCGAGGCGCTCGAACCCCGCGGCGATGGACACCGCGGGGGTGTATCCGAAATCATGCTTGGCGGCGCTGATGTCGAACCAGTGGGAATGGGAAAGCTGCGCCGCCACGAACCTGGTCATGGGCGGTTCTGTTTTTATTCCAAGAAGAGAGTAGACGCTTTCCAGCATCCAGCCGGCCGCTTGCGCCGTTAGGGGCGAAACGAACTTTCCGATCGGAGGCAGTCCGGCCGCGCCGATAATCCCGTTCATCAGCGCCACGATGTCCATGGGCTGGTCCTGGGAAATAAAATAAGCCCGTCCGGCGGGCGGGGCCCCCGGCTTCAGGCGGTCGGCGACCCGGATGTGAGCGTCGGCCGCGTTATCGATATAAATCGAATCCACCAGGCGCGGGCCGCCACGTATTCCGGCCAGGCGTCCGGCCTTGGCCCGGCGGCAAAGCCGAGGAACGAAATGTGGGTCTCCCGGCCCCCAGATCAAATGGGGTCGCAGGGCCGCGACGGCCAGGTCTCGTGAATCGGCCTGGAGGACCATCTTTTCCGCCAGGGCCTTGGTCCGCGGGTAATGGGCCATGAACGCCTTGGAGTACGGGACCGACTCGTCAACCCCTTCCATGTTTCCACCGGAAAATACCACGCTGGGCGAGCTCGTGTAGACCAGCCGCCCGACCCCATGGGCGCGGCAGGCCGAAATGACGTTTTCGGTTCCCTTGACGTTTATGGCTTGGTATTCGTCTCGATTCCCCCAAACCCCGGCCTTGGCCGCCGTGTGAAAGACCAGGTCGCACCCCTTGAGCGCTTGAAAAACCGCGCGTGGGTCGGCGATATCCCCCCGCCTCGCGTCCACGCCCATTTTTTTTAGGTCCGGGCAGTCGCTTCGGGTCAAACCGCGAACTTCATAACCTCGGGCCAGGAGCCGCCTTACCAGGGCTCGCCCCAGAAAACCGCCGCTTCCAGTCACCAGGACAAGCATCTTCCCCACCTAATCCCTCGGTTACCAAGCCACGTCCATCATTGAACAATTCAGCCCGCTGCCTATGCCCATCAGGGCCACCCGGTCTCCTTTCCTCACCTTGCCGGCCTCCACGGCCTTGGCCAGGGTAATGGGAATGTTGGCCGGACCGATGTTGCCGTATTCCGGATAGGTGCGGTGGACCTTGTGGTCCGGAATGCCGCATAATTCCCTAAACTTGGCCGTGTGCACCCCGCTGACCTGGTGGATGACGCACTGCCCGAGCAGTTCCGAAGTCCACTGGAATTCCCTCCGGGCTAGGTCCCAGGTTGCCCCGGCCAGTTCCAGGCCGGCGGTTAGGAGGTTTGCGGCGTCGGTGGTCATGCGGTCCGGTTGGCCCAGGCAGAGCCGGTTGTGCGCCGTGGCGGCCAGAGCCACTCCCCCCAATACCCGCGGGCGGCCAGGGGCCAGGTCGGAACGGGCCAAAATCATGGCCCCGGCGCCGGACCCCAGGGTCAACGTGGCGAAATTGTCCCTGAAATCCACAATGCTCGTTTCCGGTCTCAGCAGCCGCTCGATGGTCCGTTCCTGGGTGTATCTCGACCCTTCCCCGTCGACGATTATCCCGTAGTCCACCTGTCCCCGTTCGATCAGGTTTCCCACGACCTCCATGGCATTGACAAAAGCCAGGCAGGCGTTCCCTATGTCGAAATTCAGACAGGTCGAGGGCAATTTCAAGCTGCCGTGAACCAGGGAGGCCATGGACGGTTCAATATAATCCTTGCAGACGGACGCGCTGACCAGAACCCCAAGCTTGGACCGATCAAGGTGGGACTCCTCGATCACCTTTTCCCCGGCCCAAGACGCCATCCGATGGTACGGGACCTCGGGGTCCCACCAACGCCTGGCGGTAATGCCGGTCAGGGCTTCAATTACCCCGGGATGCAGCCCCAGCCGCGCCATGGTCGGCCCCAGCCGTTGGCCGATTTCCGCCGACGTCACCCGGTGGGGAGCGTCCACCGCGGCCAAGCCAAGGATGGAGACGTTTTCAAATCTCATCGACCAATCCTCTCGACAGGTAATCGCCCGTCCCTGGCGGCTGAACCCTCCGCGCAAGAGCCGCCCGGGCTTGAGCGAAAATGTTTCGCGGTCCGCCGGCCCTGAAGGCTTTGTCCCGGTTTCGGATTCGACGCTGGCAAAAGACGTGACGGACGCGTTCCGAGGAGACGGGCGGTTTTCCACAAGCGCCGAAAGTATACCCTGACTCATGGCTTGAAACAACAGGGTATTTCTGCAAAACGTTTTTCGGAATCGGCCGGTTCGAGAGCAGGGAAGGTGGTTCCGGCGGTTTTGGGGCCCGAACTTGATTGTCGCGGGCGTCCCAGGGCGGGGCGATTTGGAAATTGGTTAAAATTGGGTGTCATTGATAATTGTTGGTGGTCCTGGCGATGGGACCGGCTTAATCAAAAAATGGATGTCTTTGTTAGATAATTTTCGGAATCGGTCGGTTTGAGGGCCGGGAAGGTGGTTCCGGCGGTTTTGGGGCCCGTCCTTGATTGTCGCGGGCGTCCCAGGGCGGGGCGACTTGGAAATTAGTTAAAATTGGGTGTCATTGATAATTGGCGACGGGACCGGCTTTATCAATAAAAATGGATGTCCGTGATAAATAATTCCCGGCGAGGAGAGACGGGGCGGCAAGATAAGTCATAATGGATGTCTTTGATAAGAAATCAGTAATTCTTGACTTGCGTGCAACTTAGTTGCATACTGACGCGGTCATGGCGTTGGGCCATGTCAAATGCAAAACCAGGAGGGGTTTCATGAAAAGTTGGTTGGCGGCGGCCTTGGTGGTCCTGGCGACGGCGGGACCGGCCTGGTCCGGAACAATGGGTGTCTTTGTAAGTATTCTTCCGCAAAAATATTTCGTGGAAAAAATCGGCGGGAGCCTGGTCAAGGCGTCCGTGCTGGTGGCGCCGGGCGCCAGCCCCCATTCCTATGAGCCCAAGCCCGGCCAAATGGTGGAACTGTCCCGGGCGCGGCTTTATTTCGCCATTGGAGTCAATTTCGAGGAGGTCTGGCTGGACAAAATCCAGGCCGCCAATCCAGGTCTAAAAGTCGTCCACACGGAAAAGGGCGTTGAAAAAATCGCCATGATGGAGCATCATCACGAGGATGGCGAGATGGAAGCGGAAGAAGGAAGCGAGGAAGAACATGAAGGTCTTGACCCGCATATCTGGACTTCTCCGCTCGAGGTGAAAATAATCGCCCGAAACATGATGGAAGCGCTGGTCGAGGCGGACCCGGAAAACGCGGCGGCTTATGCCGGCAATTTCCAGGCTTTCAGCCGGGAGCTTGACGACGTGGACCGTGAGCTTCGCGAGGCCTTGGCCGGTCGGGAAGGCATGCGGTTCATGGTCTTTCACCCCGCCTGGGGCTACCTGGCCAGGGATTATGGGCTCCGGCAGGTCCCGGTGGAACTCGAGGGGAAGGAGCCCAAGCCCGCCCAACTGAAGGAACTTATCGAGCGGGCCAGGAAGGATGGGATCAAGGTGATATTCGTTCAGCCCCAATTTTCCTCGAAAAGCGCGGAGGTTATCGCCAAGGCCATTGGGGGGCGGGTGGTTTTCGCCGATCCCCTGGCTTACGAGTGGACGGATAATTTACGGATGCAAGCGGCCCGGTTTAAAGAGGCCTTGAGGTGAGTTGAATGGCGGTTCCGGTCATTGAGGTAAGGGACCTGTGGTTTTCCTATAACGGCCGGCCGACCCTCAGGAATGTCAACCTGGAGGTCGAGGCCGGTGATTTTATCGCCGTGATCGGACCCAACGGCGGAGGGAAAACGACCCTGGTCAAGCTGATGCTGGGGCTGCTGCAACCCGAACGGGGCGAAGTGCGCGTTTTCGGCCTGCCGCCGGCCGAGGCCAGGGACAAAATGGGTTACGCTCCCCAGGAAGGCGGAATCGGCAACCGTTTTTTTCCCATTTCGGTCCTGGACGTCGTTTTGATGGGCCGACTGCGCGGCGGCGGCGGGTTCAGGAGTTTTTCCAAGGTCGACCGGGAAATTTGTCGTCGGGCCATGGAACGAGTCGGCGTCTGGGAATTCAGAAGACGAAGAATCAGCGAGCTTTCCGGCGGCCAACGCCAAAGGGTTTTCGTGGCCCGGGCCCTGGCCTCGGAACCGGAACTCATTTTTCTGGACGAGCCCACGGCCAACGTGGATAAAAAGGGCGAGTCCGATATTTACCGCTTGTTGCGGGAATTGAACCGGAGCGCCACCATTATCGTGGTCAGCCACGACATGGTGGCCATGTCCAGTTACGTGCGGTCCGTGATCTGCGTCAGCCAGGACGTTCACTTCCATAACGCTCCCGAGATAACCAAGGATATGTTGGAAATGGCCTATCACTGCCCGGTGGAGCTGATCGCCCACGGCCTGCCTCATCGCGTTCTCAATCCCCATGGGGACGAATGACCATGTTCGAGGCGCTTTCCTTTGAATTCATGAGAAACGCCATCCTGGCCGGAATTCTGGCCGGGGTGGCCTGCGGGATCATCGGCTCCCTGGTGGTGGTCAACCGGATCGTTTTCATTTCCGGCGGCATCGCCCACGCGGCCTATGGCGGCGTTGGACTGGCGTTTTTCCTGGGCGTATCTCCCTTTCTGGGCATTTTGGGCTTTTCCCTGGCCGCGGCCGTGGTCATGGCGGCGGTCAGCTTGAAAGCCAAGCACCGGGCCGACACCATCATCGGAGTGCTGTGGGCCGTGGGCATGGCCATGGGCGTCATCCTGGTCGACCTTTCCCCGGGTTATAACGTGGACCTGATGAGTTTTCTTTTCGGGAGCATCCTCACCGCGCCGACTTCCGACCTCTGGATGATGCTGGGCATCAATATTCTGGTTGTCCTGGCCGTGTGGTACTATTACCACGACCTGACCGCCTTGTCCTTTGACGAGGAGTTCGCCCGGATGCGGGGCGCTCCCGTGACCGCCTTGTATTATCTGCTCATGATCATGATCGCCCTGGCGGTGGTCATGATCGTTCAGGTCGTCGGCTTGATTTTGCTGATCGCCCTGTTGACCATTCCGCCCTACATCGCCGAACGGTTTTCCAGGTCGTTGAAGGGGATGATGATCATCTCCATTTTGTTGAACTTGGTCTTTACCGTGACCGGCTTGTGGCTCTCCTATCGTTTTAACCTGACGTCCGGTCCGGCCATTATCCTCACGGCCACGGCGGCTTTTTTCGCCGCCCTGGCCCTGGACGCCTTCAGGGGGAGGAAGACGGCGACCGAGGACCAGGACGAGAAGGGACGCCGCGGAAGCCGCGATGTGTAAACGCTGCGATTATCCCAGGCTTTTGAACGACGCCGGGTTGGAACAGACCCCCCATCGGCTGCGGGTGTTGGAAGTGATCGGCGACGTCGGCCGACCCTTGAGCGCCCAGGAAGTGTTGACGGAAGTCAATCGAGGCCAGGACGTCAACAAGGTGACGGTGTATCGGATACTGGAGTTATTGGTCGAACACAATCTGGTCGAAAGAATCAGTTCCGGGGACAGGTCCTTTCGATACGGCTTGGCGCCCAACGAAAATCACCGGTCGCACCCTCATTTTTTCTGTCTGACCTGTGGTCGCATGGAATGCCTCAGCCCCGCCGCCATGCCCCTGGACATGGATTCCCTCAAGGGTTCCGTTTCCGGAGCGGTCAGGGGAGTGCAGATACGGCTGGACGGCTCCTGTCGGGAATGTCTCCAAAAAAAAGGCCTAATGACGTCCTCAAAAAAACATGAGCCCGCCGGGCGGCGGCCTGACTAATACAATTAACACCCAGCGAGCCGGTTTCGTAACTTCGGTCCTTGACCCAACTCGTCGTCAGTCTCACTTTTATCTCCTCGAAATACTTCAGTATATCTCCGGGATAAAATTACCGCCTTCCTTGATTCCGGTCATTTTCGGCGAAGCCGAATTTGACCGGCCGCAAGGCTTTTGAAGGCCAAATATCCGTGTTATGCAAGTGGCCCTAACAGTATAACTTTACGCGCCTAGGCCGGCTAACTTTCGTCCGTTCCCGTTTCCCGCAACTTGACACTCGAAGGTCCCTTCCGTACAATCCGGATTAGGAACGGGGAAGTGGTCCGCCCCTGGCTAGCCGAATGGTTGTCTGTTCCCCGATCGTTTTTTAACGGATCGGGCGTAATTTGGGGAGGAAAAAAGTGTTTACCCAAGAAAAAACAAGGATAGCGTTTATTTTTTATTTTTTTATCGTGGTTGTCCTGGCCGCGGGTCTGATTTCCTGCGCTCCGTCCAAACCGAAGCCCGAGGCGCCGGAACCGGCGGCCCAGGAAGCGCCCGCGCTTTCCCTGGAACAAGCGCGGGAGCAAAGGGCGGCCGAGCTTAACGCCGGCCTGGCCGGGACGACCCGGTACGTGGTTTCCAAGCCCAATTTTTGCCTGGTTTTGAACCCCGACCCGAGCTGGTACGGCCAGGCCGATTGGTCCGGGGGCTGCGACGACGATGGATTCGCCCAGGGCGAGGGGACCTTGACCTGGTCATACATGAACCCCAACCTGGCTGATCGAAGCGCCATTTTCGCCGGTCGCCTGGATAAGGGCGTCATGGCCGAGGGCAAGATGACCGGCTTTTCGGTCGACGTGCAACGACTGGCCGATTTTCAGGAAGAGCAACGACGGACGGCCGCCGGAGAAAAGGAAGTCGAGGTTTCCCGGCTGATCAAGTCCCAGCCTCCGGAAAAGCAGGACCGTCTTGATGTCGCCGGCCGCTTGAATGCGACCTTGGCCGGCAAGGGACGCTGGATGGTCGATGAAATGAATTATTGCCTGGTCTGGAACCCCAATCCCGTGGCCGCGGAAAAGGATTCCAAATACAAGGAAGACTATGTCACTTGGCTGGGCAAGTGCGACGTGGACGGGTACGCTTCCGGCCATGGGATTTTGACCTGGTATTATGGAGAAAAAAACGTGGCCGAGGACGAGGAAACCGGGACCATGGAAAAAGGTAATTTCGTGGGGACGTACAAGGCGGTTTACTTGATCGGCGATGGCGCCAAGGCGTCCAAATACCAAGGCGAGGTGGTCATCGACCCGAAGACCGGCAGCGGAATGATGCAGGGACGCGGCGTTTACACCTGGGCCGGCGGCGACTATTACGAGGGGGAATACCGTGACAACAAGCGGGAGGGGTATGGAAAAATGGTTTTCAAGAACCCGCCCCGCCCAACCATGGCCGGTTACTGGAAGGATGACCAGTTCATCAAGGCGTCGCCGCCGCCGGAAAGTTCCGCCGGCCCCTGCGAGGCCCAATTCGTCATCGAGATTCCGGGGTACCCGGACGCGGCGGATACGTTGTTCGAATACCGTTGCGCCGGCCCCAACGAGGATAAGTCCGTGGGCTGCAAGCAAGTCGTGATGATGGACGGAACCACGGGATGGTCCTGCGGGGACGCCATGGCCGCCGATCGACAGCAGGCCGCCAACGCGGCTTGCGGTTGTTTTTAGGTTCAGTCTCGACCGGAGCCCCGCCGCCGCGACCGCTTCTTGGTCGCCGGCGGTAATTTCCCTGGAAGGGAGGAGGTTTTTGCCGCCTCCCTTCATTCCGGACCGCGCCAAGACCCGGCCGGATGGGTCAACCGATTCATAAAAGTAACAATATTATACAGTTAAAAAAATAGTCGGATATCGTCATTTTGGTCCCGGTTTTGCCTCATTTCCCGCCATTGAAGTCAAGGAACCCACTACGGTCGGGAACCGGAGCACAAGTTGTTTTCAATTCACCCGCGGGCGCCATGGAGTGAGATATGAATCGGTACGGGTTTCCCATGCTTTTTTTCATCGTGACGGCCCTGGCCGTCGGATTCCTGTGGGCGGTCGTCGCCAACCTTCGTCAGGGAAAAAGAGAAAATTTGTCCAAATCCGTTTTTGGGTTTGTCGCCCTGGCGATCCTGGCCGCGGGGGTGTTTTCCTTCTGGGATAAAGCGGCGGGGCCGGACCAGGAATTGTCCGCGATAATCCAGCCTGTTCCGGATATTAAATCCGTGGTGTCGAAACCGTTCGCCGAGGAGATCATATATCTCAGAAGGAATTTTCCGGACGAGAGTTCCTCGGCCGCGGCCAACAAAGCCGCCGGGACCGCGGACAAGCTAAGGGTGTTGCAATGGACCATCGACACCGGGCTGAGCCCTTGGGAGGTTCATGATTTTTACCTTGTCGAACGAAATCTGAGAGGCTGGAAAGCCTCCGGCGAGGGCGAGGGCGTTTTCCATTTCCGAAAGGGGCCGGCCTGGCTTATCATCAGCTATGTGGGCCTGCCCGGGCCGGAAAGAAAAATGACCAGGATTGTATATAGCTACACCCCTCGAAGGGAATAGTGAAACCCGAGGCCAACCTCCCGGTCACTCCGGTTTAAAAACAATCGCGGCGATCCACAACGACCATGTTATTCAGCAGCGATATTTTTCTTGACGTAATATTAAAAAAAATGAAAGAATACCGATGATTACTAAATGAGTAACGCTCCCCCCGCCCGTGGCGACAACCGAGGGGAAAGTTAATTGCCCGCGGGGCGGGACAGGTATTCGGACGCCATGGGTTTTCAAGGCAAAACGTGGCTTAATACGATGAAAACGAGGTGCTTGATGCGACGGGTCATGGGACTTTTTTTCAGGGGACCCTCCCTGCTGTTGGGCGCCCCCCGTTTTTTGCTTTTGACCGCCTTGGTCGTCGCCCTTGGCGGCGGTTGTGGGACCAGCCAGACCTTGCCTCCCCCCAAACCGGTGGCGCCGCCCACTTCCAAGGCCGCCGGCGACGCCCCGCCTCCGGCCGATAACCAGGAACCTTACACGCTTGGGCCCATAAAATGGTCTTTTTGGCCCAAGGGCGTTTCCATAAGGATCAAGGCCGGCCCTCGACTCAATGAATACGAGGGCCGAACCCATACCGTGTCTGTTTGCATCTACCAGTTGAGCAGTTCGAATGTTTTCCTGGAGCTGTGCAAGCAAGAGGCCGGGGTGGTCAGCCTGTTGAACTGCAAAAGTTTTGACGCCTCGGTCGCTTCCTTTAACCGGGCCATTTTGCAACCGGGCCGAACGTTGGACCTGGTCCTGGATCGGGCCGAGGGCGCGCAATTCGTCGGCCTGGCCGCCGGCTATTTCGCGCTCCAGCCCGACAAATCCGTGCGCCTGGTGGAAATCCCCGCGGATGTAATCGAAAAAGGGGTGTTTACAACCAATACTTACCAGAGACCTTCTCCCTTGAATCTGGATGTCTTGCTGGGGCCCCAATATATAGAAAACGTGGAGAACAGAAGTGTCGCTAAGTGAAAAGCCCCTTTTCTGGCATCAAGGCCTCTTCCTTCAACCCCAGCATCTGCAGTTGTCCGATCAGTTCAATATCGCCCGCGTCCAGCCCTTTTTGGAGTACGGGGAACCCTATTTCTGGGGCGTGGCCGAACTGGAAATACAGGAATCCGGCCTGGCCGCCAAAACCTTTGAAATCAGCTGCGGCGAGTTCCTTTTTCCCGGGGGCGCCCACGCGGTTTTTCCCGGCAACACGGTCATAAAACCCCGCTCCTTTGATGGGGCCTGGCTCGAGAGCGACAAGCCGTTCACCGTGTACCTGGGCTTGAAACGCTGGAGCCGCGATGGGGCCAATGTGTCGGTGGTAAGGAGCCTGGACGACGACCTGGGCGACGTCCGGACCAGGTACGCCTGTTCCGCCGACCCCGAGACGGTCAGGGACCTTCACGGGAACGGTCCGGACGCCAAGGTGAAAAAACTTTCCTTGCTGGCCGGTATTTTTTGGGAGACCGAAATCCAGTCCCTGGACGATTACCAATTAATGCCCGTGGCCCAGATGCGGCGGGAAGGGGAGGATATCGTCCTGGCCCGGAGCTTTATTCCACCCCTGATCACCGTGGCCGCGTCCGAACAGACCCGGCGGGTGGTCAAGGATATCCACGACCAGATGATGTCCCGTTGCCGCCAGCTCGAGGAATACAAGAGCCCCACGGAAGCCCGGGCCATGGGATTGGACGCCGGGTACATCGTTTTCCTCCTGGCCCTGAGGTCCCTGAACCGTTGGGTTCCAATTCTTCAGCACCTCCAGGAAACCAAGAACATTCACCCCTGGCGTTATTACGGCGTGTTCCGGCAGATAATAGGCGAATTGTCGACCTTTTCCGACACCCTGGGCGCCGCCGGGGAAAGCCTGGACGGGGAAAGGGTCCTTCCGGCCTACGACCACGCCAATCTGGGCGCTTGCTTTTCCGCGGTCCAGGTCCTGATCGGCCGGCTGCTGGATGGCATTTCGGTGGGACCCGGACATTTGATCCGCCTGGTTTTTGACGGCAAGTATTTCAGCGGCGAGTTTCCGGAACGAACCATCAGGCCGGAAAACCAGTATTGGCTGGTTTTGCGGACCCAAACGAACGCCGATGACCTGGTGCGGGCGGTGGATAAGGTCGTCAAATTGAGCGTTCGCAAAAGCCTTTCGACCCTCATCGCCCGGGCCGTGCCCGGCGTTCCCCTGGAATATTTTCCGGTCCCTCCTCCCGGACTGCCGCGACGGGCTCACTCGTTCTATTTTCGCATCGACCAAGCCAGTCGGCAATGGAAGGATGTCGAGGCGGTCCAGGCCGCGTCCCTTTTCTGGGATACCGCCCCCGAGGACCTCGCGGCCGAGATAATAGTTCTAAGGAGTTGAAATTGCGCCTGATCGATTTTTTCATCCCCATGATTTTCCAAGCCATGCAGTTGGTGGGGAACAAGGCCCCGGCCGCCCAAGCCTACCGGGAAGTCAGGGATGATTTGGAGGCTAAACTGGGCCAGGCGGAAGCCCGGGCCAGGCGCGCCGGTTTCGATCCCGGGGACGTCCAGGCCGCCAAATTCGCGGTTTCCGCCTTTCTGGACGAAACCGTGCTGCTTTCTTCCTGGGACGGCCGGGATGAATGGTCCGTGCTTCCCCTGTGCCGTTTTTTTTTCGATACCGGCAAGGCCGGGGTGGAGTTTTTTTCCATGATCGAGGCCCTGCCCGCCGGAAAAAGACAAGTGCGGGAAGTATTCGGCCTCTGCCTGGCCCTGGGGTTCAAGGGCCGTTATTACGACGACAGGCAAGCCGCGGACCTGGATAAAGTCATATCCGCCAACTTGAGGGAAATTTTCGGAAGGCCGGTCGATAGAATGAACCTGGGGACGCTGCGGCTTTTTCCCGAAGCCTACCAGGGCGCCCGGAGCGCCGGTCGCGGCAGACTATGGCGCAGCCTCAATCCATTCAACATTTTAATATTCCTGACGCCCCCCATCCTATATTTGACGTTGTATGTGATTTACCGATTTTACTTGGGGAAAACCATACTTGACTTTTTTCGTCCTCTTGTTTGAGGCCAGGGCCCCGGACTATGTTCAAGCTGCTTCTTCACGCCCTTAAAATTTTGCTCGGCCTGGTTCTGCTGGCCGCCTTGGGAGTCGGCATTTACTTCCTGGTCGAGTATTTAAAATGGCCCTGGTGGACCGGCCTTCCCATATTCCTGGGTCTGATGGGGCTTGTTCTCGCGGTCCTGTTTTTAAAAAAATGGTTTTTTCGAAGGCGGGAAAAGAAATTTGTAAAACGGATCGTCGAACATGACGAATCCGTTTTGCAGAAAATACCCGTGGAGGAAAGGCGCCGGCTCCGGGACCTCCAGCAGCGGTGGATGGAAGCCCTGGAAGTGCTTCGCGGCAGCCGGTTGCGGAAATACGGCAATCCGCTGTACGTCTTGCCCTGGTACCTGGTGGTGGGGGAAACCGGGTCCGGGAAGACCACGGCCGTGGCCCGGGCCCGCCTGCAATCGCCCCTGACGGAAGCCGGCCCGACCAGCGGGCTTGGCGGAACCAGGAATTGCGACTGGTGGTTTTTTGAATCCGCCATTGTTTTGGACACGGCCGGCAGGTACGTCATTCCCCTCGATGAGGTCCAGGACAAGGAGGAATGGCGCGACTTCCTGACTCTCCTGGCCAAATACCGCAAACGGGAGCCCATAAACGGCTTGGTGGCCGTGATCGCCGCCGACAAGCTCCTCCAGGCCGGGGAAGACGAGGCGACGGACAACGGCCGGGCCATTCGACGGCGAATCGACGAGATCATGCGAACCCTGGGCGCCCGGTTTCCGGTGTACATCCTGGTCACTAAAATGGACCAGGTTCCCGGCTTCGAGGCTTTCGGGCGGTTTTTACCCCCCGAGCTGTTGGGGCAAGCCCTGGGGCAAGGCAATTCCTCGCTGATCCAGGACCCCGAGGCCTTCACCCGGCAAACCGTGAAAATAGCTTGCGAAAGGTTCAAGGACCTCCGGCTTCTGCTGTTGAGCCGCAACACTCCGGCGGACCCGGGCCTGATCCTTTTTCCGGACGAATTCGCCGGGCTGGCGCCTTCCCTGGCCGTGTTCGCCAAGGCTTTATTCGAGGAGAACCCCTACCAGGAAACCCCGTTGCTGCGGGGGCTTTATTTTTCCAGCGGCCGTCAGGACGGGGAAGTGTATTCGAGGCTGGTGGAAGGGGCGAACGGCGCCCCGGCCTACAAGGCGGTGTTGCCGGGCACGGAAAAAGGTCTTTTCCTGCGGGACCTATTTTCCAAGGTCCTGCCGCCGGACAGGTTTCTTTTTTCGCCCCTCAAGGAATTTGTTTCCTGGAAAAAATTGACCCGCAACCTGGGCTTGTCCGCCTGGGCCGGCTTGGTCCTGTGCGCCTGCGGACTTCTGACCATGTCTTTTCTTCACAACCTCAATACCTTGTCCGGCTTTGCCATTGACATGCACCGACCGCGGTCGTTTTCCTCGAGCCTGGGCCAGAACCTGCTGGTCATCGATAAATTCCTCGAGGAATTGCAGGAAATGGAGAAGCAGAACCGGTCTTGGAAACTTCCCGACATGGGGCTTCGCCAGAGTCTGGAAGTGGAATGGGAACTTAAAAAACAGTTTTGCGACATGTTCAGGAAAAACTTCCTGAACGCTTTTGACCAACAAGTTTTAAGTAAAATTGGTGGTTTTTCTTCATCCACCCCGGGAGAGACCATCGGGGCCTTCGTCCAGCATCTGGAAACAAGGATCAATTTGATAGACGCGGGTTTGCGGGGCGATTCG
Source organism: Pseudomonadota bacterium (assembly GCA_043806915.1). Taxonomy (GTDB): domain Bacteria; phylum Desulfobacterota; class Desulfarculia; order Adiutricales; family JAGVGV01; genus JAZDGM01. The sequence continues at coordinate 35,064 of JAZDGM010000249.1, forward strand.
CTTGAGGACATCGAGGCCCTGCCGCAAGTCAAGTATCAAGGTTTTTTGGATTCCCAGACCCATACCGCGTCGTGGTCGCCCATGGCCTCGAGTTTCTTGCCGTTGTATTCCTACTATATTTCCTGGGATGAAAACCGAATTCTCCTGAACACGGAAAAAAACAACCTGCGGTCCATGCTGGAGCAAGTGGCCAATGTCCAGGGAACCACCTTGAACTGGCTGGTCAAGTGGGTCGAGGTTAGTCCGGAATTGGAACCGGTGCGATTGGCTGATTTCTGGGGGCGTGATCGACTGGCCGACCCCGATCGGATCATCGTCCCCTCGGCTTACACTACCAAGGGCCGGAAAAAAATAGGCGAATTCCTGGCCGATTTTGAAGTTTCCCTCGGGGACCCGATGTATTTGAAGGAACGCATAAAAAATTTCGACGCCTGGTACTGGTCCGAATACCTGAAAGCCTGGTGGTTGTTCGGCCAGGCTTTTGACCAGGGCAGCGTCAGAATGGCTTCCGATCATGACCGGAGGGCCTTGGCCGAGACCATGGCCGATCCCAACAATCCTTATTATTCCTTGTTGCACGTCATGGCCGATGAACTGGCGCCCTTGCAAGCGCGCACGGAAATCACCCAGCCGGCCTGGCTCAAGGGCGTGTTTTCCTATCGGGAAGTTATCCAGGCCGCGGTCGAGCAGGAAGCGGCCAAGTCGGCCGGGACCATAGGCAAGGTGGCCGAGGCGAGCCGGAATGTGATACGTCAGGCCGTTCGCGCTCCGGACTCGGAATCGTGGAAAAACATCAAGTCCCTGATCAAATCGGTGGACGTGGCCAAGGAATATGACGATGCCTTGGCTGATATCATTCCCGTGACGGCTTCCCGTGAAACCGCTTATAAGGCCGCGATCAAGTGTTTCAATTCCGATCCCCGGTCCGGGGACGCGCCCTCTCCTTTTCACCAGGCCCATGCCGCCTTGGTGCAGTTGCAGCGGATTAACACCGACCAGAATTTCGATAGGGACAATCTCTTTTGGCGGCTGCTGTCTGGTCCCCTGGAATTCCTTTTGGCTTACACCACCCATGAAGCGGCTTGCGAGCTGCAGAACCAGTGGGAGGGGTTGGTGCTGGCCGGCGTGCAAAATGTTCCCGAGGTAAAAATTCGTTCGGTCCTGTTTAATCAGGACGGGCAGAGCGGGTTGGTCCAAAAGTTCATTCAGGGACCGGCGGCCCCCTTCCTCGGTCGGACCAAGGACGGCTATTATTCCCGCGCCTTTCTGGAAAAAAACTTTCCGTTCACCCATGATTTTTTTTCCTTTTTAAATCATGGCGCGGCTCAAACCCAGATGATTCTGCAGGAATACAAGGTTTCCATTTCCAATCAGCCGCTCGCGGTGAACGACGAGGCCCAGATCGAACCCTACGCCGCCATTTTGAATCTCGATTGCGCCTCGGGAGCGCAGCAACTGGAAAATTACAACTTCCCGGCCGGGCTTACCTTTTCCTGGCAGCCGGATAAGTGCGGGACCGTGACCTTAACCATAAAATTCAGCGATTTTTCTCTAACCAAGACCTATCCGGGGGTCAACGGCTTTCCCTCGTTTCTGTCGGATTTCAGCAGCGGGACCAAGCTATTCAAGCCCGATGATTTCCGTGAATACTCGGAACAGTTGAAAACCCTGGATGTATCGGGCATAAAGCTGACCTACGTCATCAGGGGCGGTCTTCCGGTCCTGCAGTTATTGAGTCAGGAACAGTTGTCGGCGCCAACCGCCATCACCATGTGTTGGGGGTCCTGATGGGATTTTTTTTCAGCCGGCCGGCGGGGCTTGACCTTCGGGGGCCTTGGAGGAACAACCATGGATATCCTGGAACTTGGTAAAAAACCCATAAGCGGGGCCTCGCCGGTTGGCGACGATGTCCGGTACGAGCCGGAATTCGAGCGGCTCCAGCAGGAAATAGATAAACTTTCCATCGCTTCGGCTTCCGGCGCGGGGATTGATTGGAAGAGCGTCGCCAGTCTGTCCGCCGGCATCTTGGCCGAGAAATCCAAGAACCTGCAGGTGGCCACTTATCTCGCGGCGGCGCTGCTGGAAATCGAGGGCGTCAAGGGTTTGAGCCAGGGGGCGACCGTTTTATCGGACCTCGTCGCCACTTATTGGGACGACCTGTATCCGCCCAAAAAGCGGATGAGGGGCCGGATCAATGCCTTGAACTGGTGGGTCGAGCGGGTGCAGGGCTTCCTCGAAAAATACCCTTCCGACAGGCCGGCGGACCAAGCGGTGGTGGAAACAACCAGGGCGGCCCTGGAAAGCCTGGACCACGACTTGGCGGAAAAAACCGAGGATGCTCCGGTGCTGACAAGAATGATCGGTTATCTTGATCGATTGCCGCTGGAAGCGCGGCGGGAGCCTCCGGCCGCGCCCGTCCCCCCGGCGACGCCTGTCGCGCCGTCCCCGCCCCCGGCGCCTCCGAAACCGGAACCCCCGGCGCCTCCCCAGCCCCAACCGACGTTGCCTTCACCCCCGGTCGCCGCCCCCTCCGGCCCAACCGGCCCCCCGACCTCGTTGGGGGAAGCGGAAAAGTCCCTGGAAGGCGCCTTGGGGACCATGTTAACCGCCTCCGATTACTTGATGGATCAAGACCTGTCCTTGCCCTTGCCCTATAGAATAAACAGGCTGGCCGCCTGGCTCGCCGTGGACCAGCTCCCCCTGGCCGAGGGCCTCGCGACCAGAATACCGGCGCCGGACCCAGCCATAAGGTCCGGGATCGAAAACATGATCGCCTCCCGGAATTACGAAGCCGCGGCGGCGGCGGCCGAGGCCAGGATTAGGGACTTCATTTTTTGGCTCGATCTCAATCGTTGGACCCACGAGGCCTTGGAACGCCTGGGCGGGAAATACACCGCGGCCCAGGCGGCGGCGGCCGATGAGACGGCGTTGTTGATCAGGAAGCTGCCGGGATTGGAAAAACTGACTTTTTCCGATGGGACGCCCTTCGCCGACAAGGAAACCAAATCGTGGTTGAAACGGATCGCCTTGACGTCCGGCGGGGAGTCGGGTCCGGATGTTTCCGCAGGAGCGGGCGTCGGCGCGCCGGCGGCGGAAGGTTACGCCCGGGCCCTGGACCTCCACAAGGAGAAGAAGACCGTCGAGGCCCTCCGGGTCCTGGAAACAGGACTGGCCACGGCCGGCTCGGGCAAGGAGGGCGTGCTCTGGCGGATTTTTTTGGTGAGATTTCTCCTGCAAATAGGTCAAAACCGCCTGACCAGGCCGCATCTTGATGAACTTCTGGGTCGGATCGAGACTTTTGATTTGGAAAACTGGGAGCCCGATGTTTGCTTGAGCGCCCTGCTGGCGGTTTATGAGGGGATGGCCGCTGAAGAAGACGATCAGGCCAAGGCCGCGGCTGAAAAGACCCTGGATAGGATAGCTAAAATCTGTCCTTCCGCGGCGTTGGGCTTGATTTCCAGGTGATTCGCCGGCGACGCGGTCGGGGGGCGACCGATGGGGGGATGGTCGAGGCGTGGCGTTATGGTAAGGGTTTTAGAGCGATAATTCCGGCGCCCTTTTTTTGATCGAGGAGTGTTTACTATATTTCACCTTGATTATAAGGGGCGCGTGGGGTAAGATAATTTCGATTTTTCATGATTGTGAATTATTCCATCAGCGCCTTGAGGCGGATTTTTTAATTTATCAAATATTAGCCAGGGAGGGATGGGTTATGCCGAAGGAAGGTTCAGTGGCCCCCAAGGAACGAGTCAATATTGTTTATAAGCCCGCCACCGGCGGAGCGCGGGAAGATGTGGAACTTCCCTTGAAGCTCCTGGTCATGGGCGATTTTACCTTGAAACAGGACGACCGGACGGTGGAGGACCGCGATCCGATCAATGTCGACAAGGACAACTTCGGCGACGTTTTGAAAGCCCAGGACCTTGAACTGAAAATCGGCGTCCCCAACAAGCTGGCTGACAAGCCGGACGAGCAGTTGGCGGTTAATCTCAAGTTTCAGGGACTCAAGGATTTCGAGCCGGACCAGATCGTCCAAAGGGTCCCTGAATTGGCCAAGCTGATGGAGTTGCGCGAAGCCTTGAAGGCCTTGAAGGGACCTCTCGGCAATGTCCCTGATTTCCGAAAAAAATTACAGCAGATAATATCGGACGATGGTACGAGGGAACGGTTGTTGAAAGAACTTGGGGTTGAGAACTAGGGAGGATGGCCATGGCGGAAGAACAATTGGAACGTAATGCGCAACAGGCTGCCGAGGCCGCGGGGGAAATAGGTCTTCTTGACGAAATTGTCCAGGCGACGCGCTTACGGCCGGAAGACGAGGCTTATTCCCTGGCCAAGGCCGGGGTCCAGGCTTTTATCGACGAGATGTTGAAGCCCTCCCGGGCCGGCCAGAAGATCGTCGCCGGGATCGTGGACGAAATGATCGCCGATATCGACCGGAAATTGAGCGCCCAGGTCAGCTCCATCCTGCATGACGATCAATTCCAGAAACTGGAATCATCCTGGAGGTCGTTGAAATTCCTGGTGGATCGGACCGATTTTCGGGAAAACATCAAGATTTCCCTGCTCAATGTCAGCAAACAGGACCTGTTGGACGATTTCGAGGACGCGCCCGAGGTCCCGAAATCGGGTCTCTACCGGACGGTTTATTCGGCTGAATACGGACAATTCGGCGGTCAGCCGTTCGGGGCCATGGTCGCCAATTATGATTTCGGCCCCGGTCCCCAGGACCTCAAGCTGCTGGGATACGTGGCGAGCGTGGGGGCCATGGCTCACGCGCCTTTCATCGCCGCCGCCGGCCCCGAGTTCTTTGGCGTGGATTCCTTTGCCGGCCTGCCGGGCCTGAAGGACCTCAAAGGCATCTTCGAGGGCCCCCAGTACGCCAAGTGGACGTCTTTCCGCGAATCAGAGGACGCCAGGTACGTCGGGCTGACCCTGCCCAAGTTCCTGCTGCGGCTGCCCTACGGTCCGGAAACCCAGCCGTCCAAGTCCTTTAACTTCAAGGAAGACGTGTCCGTCGGGGACAATGACTTTTGCTGGGGCAACACCGCCTTCGCCTTCGCTTCCCGATTGGCGGATAGCTTCGCCAAATATCGTTGGAGCACCAACATCATCGGCCCCCAGGGCGGCGGGGCGGTCGAGGACCTGCCTTTGTACCAATACGAGGCCATGGGCGCCATTCAAACCAAAATCCCCACCCAGGTGCTGATTTCGGAGAGAAGGGAGTATGAACTGGCCGAGGAAGGGTTCATCGCCCTGACCATGCGCAAGGGCAGCGACAACGCGGCCTTCTTTTCCGCCAATTCCTGTCAGAAGTCTAAATTTTTCGGCACGTCGGCCGAAGGCAAGGAAGCCGAGTTGAATTACAAGCTCGGCACCCAGTTGCCCTACATGATGATCACCAACCGGCTGGCTCATTACATCAAGGTGATCCAGCGGGAAAACATCGGCACCTGGAAGGAGAGGGGAGACCTGGAGACGGAGCTGAACAAATGGGTCAGCCAGTACGTCGCCGACCAGGAGAACCCTTCTCCGGCCGTCAGAAGCCGGAAGCCGCTGCGAAAAGCCCTGGTCGCGGTCTCCGATGTCGCCGGCGAACCCGGTTGGTACGCCGTGTCCCTGAAGGTCCGGCCGCACTTCAAATACATGGGCGCTTCTTTCGAATTGTCCTTGGTGGGGAAATTGGATAAATCCTGATCCGTTAACGAGCTCGCGGCGCTAGGCGCCGTTTTTTGAAAAACCCAAGCGGGAAAGGGAGGATTTTCATAATGGCGTTAACCAGTTACCTTAAACTCGAGGGGAATAATCAGGGCGCGATTGAAGGCGATTGCACCCAAAAGGGTCATGAAAAGTGGATATTGGTTTACGCGGTGGAACATAACCTGGAAATCCCCAGGGACATCAACACCGGGCTGCCCACGGGCCAGCGCGTCCACAAACCCTTGGTTATCACCAAACGCACGGACCCGGCCACTCCCCTGCTTTATCAAGCCTGCGCCAGCGGCGAGCAGATGAAGACCTGGCAACTCGACTACCACACCATCAACGAAAAAGGCCAGGAAGTGCTCTATTATCAGATCACCTTGACCAACGCCATTGTGGTGAACATCAAGCATTACAAACTGCATACCATGGTGGAGGCCAACAAGGCCCTGCCCGACCAGGAAGACGTTTCGTTCACCTACGAAGCCATAACCTGGGAAAACAAGATCGCCAACAAACAAGCCGTCGATGACTGGAAGAACCCCGTATCCGCTTAAGCGGTCTAGTGCGACTCCCCGCGATTTGTCGCGGGGAGCCTTGAGCGCGGGCGGCCGGCCCACCGTCGGCCGGCGGCCCATATCCCAGCGGCGCCGTCGGGACCGGGAGCGGAAGCATGCTTCAGGAACGCCTTTTGGAAAGAATCCGTCGGATCGAGGATGACCCCGATCATCGGGGGGTGACCGATCCGGGAACCATTATTGTTTCCATCATGCATCACCTGCAGAAAATTTTGAACACCAGGCAGGGCAGCGCCTTGATCGATGAATACTATGGCATGCCCGATTTCACCGACCTGGCCGCCACCTTTTCTTCCGAATCGGTCCGCGACCTCATCCGGTCCATCAAGCATGTCATCAATGTGTACGAGCCGCGGCTCCGGGGAATACAGATCGAGACTTCGCCCAGGGGAAAACAGGTCCTGGAGCTACACTTCAAAATCGAGGGCAATTTGGCTTTCGCCGACAATATCAGCGTCCCGGTGGCCTTTGAAACCATCGTCGACCCCGAGGGCCGCATTAAGGTTACCGGGTAATCCCGGGTGGCGGGCCGAGCGCCCGCGGGTTCGCCGTCCGACCGACGGTTGTTCCCTTAACAAGGCCAGGTAATGATCAATCAGTTTTACCAGCAGGAATTGACCTATTTGCGGGAATTGGCCGTGGAATTCTCCCAGGCCCACCCCGCCCTGGCCCCCATGCTCAGCGGACCCAGCCAGGACCCGGATGTCGAACGACTGCTCGAGGGGTCCGCTTTTTTAACCGGACTGGTCCGGCAGAAGTTGGACGACGAGTTTCCCGAGGTGGTGCATGGCCTGATGCGCCTTATTTTTCCGCACTATCTCCGGCCGCTCCCTTCCACGGCCATCCTGGTGTTCACTCCCAAGCCCGGTTTGCGGGAACCCTTGATCATTCCAGCGGGAACATCCCTGGCCTCGGTGCCGGTGGATGGGACCAAATGCCTCTTTAGCACCTGTTACGAGGTGGAAGCGCTGCCCCTGAGTATTGCCGAGGCCAGGCTGGTGGACCAGCCCGGCCGGCCGGCCGAGATATCGATCCGGTTCCAGTTGACCGGACTCTCTCTCGAAAACTGGCCGTCCGATAAATTGCGGCTCCATTTGTCCGGTGAATTCAGTCGGGCCGCGGACTTGTATGACCTGCTCCTGACCAAGGTCGGAAGAGTCCGCGTCTCCGCGGGCGAGGGGGGGGCGACATTCGAACTCAACCCGAACCGGATCAAGCCGGTGGGGCTGGCCAATAATGAAAGTTTGATCCCCTACCCGTCGCAATCCTTTCCCGGTTATCGGATTCTCCAGGAATATTTCATTCTTCCCGAAAAATTTCTTTTTCTGGATATTGAAGGGCTCGAGGCGTTGCGGGGCCGGGGTCCGGGCCGGGAATTCACCCTGGTTTTCGAACTGCGGGAAAAGCCGCGCCTGCCTCCGGTGGTCAAAAAGGAAAGCTTCAACCTTTTCGCCACGCCTATCATCAATGTTTTTCCTTTTGACGCCGAACCTATTTCACTTGACCATCGGCAACCCGAATACCGGGTGACGCCCGCCGGCGGCAAAAAGGAGCATTACCAGGTCTACGCCGTTAAAAGCGTGCTGGGCTTCGCTCCGGGCACGGTCAAGAGGCGGGAATACGCTCCGTTCGAGCTTTTTACGCCCCAATCGGAAAATTCGCCGGTTTACAACATCACCCGTCGGATTTCCGCGTCCAGCTCGTTGGTGGAACTTTTTCTCTCCGTCGCCTATCCGCCCAAGTCCGGGCCGCCGCAACCGGAAACCTTGTCCATTTCGCTGTTATGCACCAATTCGTCCCTCCCGGAGAGCCTGAAGCTGGGGGATATTTCCCAGCCGACCAGCACTTCCCCGGAATTATGCGAATTCAGAAACATCAGCTCGCCCACGAGCATGGTCCAGCCGCCCCTGGGAAAAAACGTCCTGTGGCGGTTTCTCAGCCATTTGTCCTTGAACCTTCTTTCCCTGGCGGACCGGGATAACCTGAAGGCCTTGCTGCGTCTTTATATTTTTCCCGAGGGCGGCGACAGGGCCTCGATCCTGGCGAACGAGAAAAGGGTGGAAGGCATCGAGGGGCTGCATCTGAAATCCGCGACGCGTCTGTTCGAGGGGCTGCCTATTCGGGGTCAGAAAATTAAACTGAAACTCAATCCCGACAATTTCGCCAGCCTGGGGGACATGTTCCTCTTTGGAACCATAATGGACCATTTCCTCGGAGCTTACGCCAGCATCAACAGTTACACCCAGTTGAAGGTGGAAGATTCACTCAAGGGGGAATCCTATAAATGGCCGGTGAGGCTGGGCGATCGTCGGTTGATCTGAAAACCGACCTCAAGGAAGACCTTTTTACCAAGACCAGGGCCTATTCCTTTTTTCAGGCCATTCGGCTGTTGCGTCTGTTTCAGCGGGACTTGACCGGAGAGGAGACCGCGGAGGCCTTGTTTCACGAGGTCCTGCGCATCCGGCCCCTGCTGTCGCTAAGTTTTCCCGGGACGGACCTCTATTCCGTCGAAAAAAAACAGTTCAACAACCAAGTCCACTACCTTTTGACGGCGACCTTTCTTGGCCTGTACGGCGCCTCGTCACCCCTGCCGACTCATTACACCGAGGACCTGTTGGAGGAAGCCTCCGACGACCGCTCGGTCACCAGGGATTTTCTGGATATTTTTTCCGACCCCTTTTATCGACTGTTTTTCCAGAGTTGGAGCAAATATCGATGGTTTTTGAAGATTGGCGAGGAGGACGACCAGAGCTATCTCGAGCGCCTGTTTTGCCTGGTCGGGCTGGGTCTCGGGGAGTTCCGGGACAAAATGCCGAACGCCCGGGAGTTGCTCCGGTACATCGGCTTGTTTTCCCAGTTTCCCCGTTCGGCGATGGGGTTGGAAACCCTGTTGACCGACGCCATGGGGTGCGGGCCGGTCAGGGTGACCTCGGCGGCCGTGCACCCGGCGCCTATCCCCGAGGACCAGCGGTGTTGCCTGGGCGCCGAGGAAGGCGCGATCCTGGGCGATGATTGTTACCTGGGAGTGGAGATCGAGGACCGGACCGGTAAAATCATTGTCACCGCCGGTCCCATGGGGGAGGAGGCTTATCATTCCTTCCTGCCCGGCAGCCCTAGCAATGAAAGAATAAAAAGCCTGATAAATTTTTTTTTGATTCAACCTTTGACCGTGGACCTGGAATTGATAATAAAAAAAGAAGAAACGGCTCATTTGACCCTGGGCGACGAAAAATGGTCGTCCCTTGGAGGCGACGCTTGGGTGTATTCCGGCCCTGTTCTGGAAAAATCGCCGACGGTTGTTTTTAATCTGCTGTCCTAACCAAATTTGAGAGGGGAATCATGATCAATGTGGATATGAGAGGGCTTCTGGGGAAGCTGAACGGTTTTTGCACCAGCACTTTGCATAACGCCGCCGGCTTGTGCGTTTCCCGAACTCAATACGAGGTGGCGGTGGAGCATTTTTTTCTCAAGGCCCTGGAGGATGTTCACTGCGACCTGTCGTTGATCCTGCGCCGCTTCGAAATTGATCCGGCCCGCTTGAACAAGGCTCTTTCCGAAGCCCTGGAGGACTTCAAAACCGGTAACGCGGCCAAACCGGTATTTTCACCCCTGCTGATCGAATTGTTCCAATCCGCCTGGATGTTCGCCTCCATCGACTTGAGCGAAAGCCGGGTCCGGTCCGGCGCGGTGTTGCTGGCCTTTCTTTCCAAGCCGTCATTTTTCGCCACCGGCGGCTACACCGAAATTCTTCAAGCCATCAGTCGCGACGCCCTGGTCAAGGACTTTTGGACCATGGTCAAGGGGTCGAGCGAACAGAAGGCGCCGTCCGTCGAGGGCGGGGTCGCCCCGGCCGGCCAGGCCGGGTCCGCGGCCGCCGGGTTTATCGCCAAGTATTGCCAGGATTTCACTTCCCGCGCCAGGGAAGGCAAGATCGACCCGGTTTTCGGACGAGACCGTGAACTCCGGGAATGCGTCGACATTTTCGCCCGCCGCCGCAAGAACAACCCCATCCTGGTCGGGGAGCCCGGCGTGGGCAAGACCGCGGTGATCGAGGGCCTGGCCCTGCGGATCATCGAGGGGGACGTGCCTGAAATGCTGGCCGGAGTGACCTTGCTCGGCTTGGACATGGGCGCCCTTCAAGCCGGCGCCGGTATGAAGGGAGAATTTGAAAACAGGCTGAAAGGCGTCTTGACCGAAATAAAGGCCTCGGAAAAACCCATCATCCTGTTTATCGACGAAGCCCAGACCCTGGTGGGCGCCGGCGGGCAGGCCGGCGGTTCCGACGCCGCCAACCTGCTCAAACCGGCCCTGGCCCGGGGGGAGCTCCGCACCTGCGCGGCCACGACCTGGAGTGAGTATAAAAAGTATTTCGAAAAGGACCCGGCCTTGGCCCGTCGTTTCCAATTGGTCAGGCTGCCCGAGCCGGACGTGTCGACAACCGCCCTTATCCTGCGGGGGCTCAAGGCCAATTACGAGACTTCCCACCAGGTGATCATCCGGGACGATTCCATCGACCTGGCCGCGGAGTTCGCCGATCGTTATATTTCCGGCCGGTTTCTGCCGGATAAGGCCATTGACCTCCTGGACACCTCCTGCGCCCGGGTCAAGGTGAGCCTTTCCGCCAAGCCCGCCGCCCTGGAAGACAAGGAACGGACCATTCAGGCCCTGGAGCGGGAACAGAAAGGACTGGACCGGGACCGGACCAACGGCGTGACCGTGGACGAGGAAAAATACCGGGCCATTCTCGCCGGTCGGGACCAGGCCGTCGCCGAGGCCGCCGCAATCAAGGAAGCCTGGCTCAAGGAAAAGGAAGCAGCCCATAAGGTGGTCGGCCTGAGGACCGAGATACAGGCCCTGAAACCCGAGGATGGGGACAAGAAGGACGAGCTGAAGACCCAACTTGACCAAGCTTCCCAAGCCCTGGCCGCTATCCAGGGCGATGAACCCATGGTGTCCATCGAGGTCTCGCCGGATGTCGTCGCCCAGGTTGTTTCCAACTGGACCGGCGTGCCCGTCGGGAAAATGCTGCGGGACGAAGCGTCCACGGTCATCGACCTGGACGTCAGGCTCAAGGATAGAATCAAGGGACAGGACGACGCCCTCGCCGCCATTTCCGAGGTTATCCGGGCCGGCAAGGCCGGGATCAAGAACCCCAATTCACCCTTGGGGGTCTTCCTGCTGGTGGGGCCGAGCGGCGTGGGCAAGACCGAAACCGGCCTGGCCCTGGCCGAACTGCTCTTCGGCGGGGAGCGGAACACCGTGACCATCAACATGAGCGAATTCCAGGAAAGCCATACCGTCAGCCGCCTCATCGGGTCGCCTCCAGGGTACGTGGGGTACGGCGAGGGCGGCCGGTTGACCGAGGCCGTCCGCCAGCAGCCGTATTCGGTCGTCTTGCTGGATGAGGTGGAAAAAGCCCATGTCGACGTCATGAACCTTTTTTATCAGGTCTTCGACAAGGGCCTGCTTTCGGACGGCGAGGGCAAGGAAATCAATTTCCGCAACACGGTCATGATTTTGACCAGCAACCTGGGCACGGACGTCATCCAGGAAATGACCGGCGATGGAGACGAGGCGCCCCCGCTCGACGCCGTGGTCGGCGCCGTGCGGCCCTTGCTGTCCCAGCATTTCAAACCGGCCCTCCTGGCCCGCATGACCGTGGTCCCGTATTTCAGCCTCAGGGCCGAGGCCATGAAGAGGATCGTGGAACTCAAGCTGGAGCGGTTGAAAAAGACCCTCCTGGATAACAATAAAATGGCGTTGACCTATACTCCGGCGGTGGTGGACGGCATCACGGGCCGCTGCACCGAGGTGGAGACCGGCGCCAGGAATATTGAATACATACTTAACGGAAACGTCCTGCCCCAGTTGTCCCGGACCATTCTGGCCCATATGGCCGAGGGCGGCATGCCTTCCCGGGTCTTTTTGGATGTGGCCGAGGACGGTTCCTTCAACCTGGATTTTCCCGGGGCTTAAGGCGGGGTTGGAAAAAGGATGGCTTTCACCGTCGAGGATAAATTCAGTTTTGTTTCCAGGGGAATGCCGGACGACGCCTTTGGGGTGGTCTCTTTTTCCGGGTCCGAGGGCCTGAGTCGGTGTTATGTTTTCAACATCGATCTTGTCTCCGACAACCCCGACATCGACCTCGCCAAGGTCCTGCAAAGCCAGGCGGTCTTCACCATCAGGAGGGCCGACGGCGATATCCCTTTCAACGGCATTCCGGCCGGTTTTGAGCAGCTTCACGCCTTTGGCCCCTATGTTTTTTATCGGGTGGTTCTCGTCCCCAAATTGTGGTGGCTTTCCCTGACCCACCACAATCAGGTTTTCCTGAATCAAGGCCTTCCCGAAATCCTGGACGCGGTTTTAAAGGACGGCGGATTGACCAACCTGGATTTCGAACTGAGACTGAAAAAAAGCTATCCCAACTGGGAATACATCTGCCAATACCGGGAGAGCCACCTGGAATTCGTTACCCGCTGGATGGAACGGGACGGCTTGTATTTTTTCTTCGAGCAGACGCCCCGGGGCGAAAAGGTCATAATTACCGACACCAACATGGCCCACACGCCCATGCCCGAGGGCCGGACGCTTTTATACTCCCCACCCTCGGGCCTGGACTCCTCGGCGCGGGAGGAAGTCATCCATGCTTTTTCGTGTCGTCAGAGACTGCTGCCTCAACGGATCGAACTTAAGGATTACAACTATCGCACGCCTTCCCTGGAAGTGAGCGGCAAGGCCGACGTTTTACCGGCCGACGGTCGCGGGCTCGTGTACCTTTACGGCGAACACTTTCGCACGCCCGAGGAAGGGACGGTCCTGGCCAAGGTCAGGGCCGAGGAATACCTCTGCCGCGAAAGGCTCTTTGTCGGGGAAAGCCTGATTCCCTATCTGAGGCCCGGTTACGTCTTTGAACTGACCGATCATTATCGCGACGATTTTAATCAACCATACCTGACCACGGACCTGGACCATCGGGGGAGTCAGGTGGGGTACCTGCTGGCCGGAATACAGGGCGCCCTGTCGGAAAGGGAGCGGACGGTTTTTTATCACAACAGTTTCACCGCCATGCCGGGACGGGTTCAGTTCAGGCCGGAAAGAAAAACCCCCAAGGCCCGGTTCTTCGGGGGCATGAACGCCCGGATAGATTCGTCCGGGAGCGGTCAATACGCCGAGCTGGACGAACAGGGACGATACAAGGTGATTCTGCCCTTCGATCTTTCCGGGCGGGAAAACGGCAAGGCCTCTTGCTTCCTGCGCATGGCCCAGCCCTATTGCGGCAGCGATCACGGCATGCATTTTCCCTTGCACAAGGGGACGGAAGTCCTCTTGACCTTCATTGACGGCGATCCGGACCGCCCCGTCATAACCGGCGCCGTGCCCAACCCCCAAACCCCCAGCGTGGTGGATTCCAAAAACCAGACCAAGTGCGCCATCACCACTTCCGGCCAAAACCGAATTCACATGGAAGACGAGGAGGGAAACCAGCGCATTCTCCTCCACACCCCCACGGCCGGGACATTTATCCGCATCGGGTCTCCCAATGACCCGCCGCCGGCCAAGTCCGGACCACAGCCGGGAGAGACCGAGGGCACGGGCAATGGCGTGAACATTTACACGGCCGAGGGAGTATCCATCACCGCCGCCACTCTCAACAAGTTCATCATCGGCGAAACCACCACCAACATCCTGGGCGGAAACAGCCAATTCGTCCTGGGCGCCGACAACAAAACCGTGGTGGACTGGCGGTTCGACACCACCATCGGCATACGCTTGGACTTCAAGGTCGGCGGGAGCACCACCTTTGACGGCTGGCATATCGGCCTTCGTCCCAAGGACACCAAGATGAAGGGAGACGTGACCAAGCTTCTGGGCGCGGTGCAAACCCTGGCCGGGGAAACCACCAAGCTGGCCGGGGCCACCACCAAGCTGGCCGGGGAAACCAGCATGCTGGCGGGGTCGGTCACTAAATTGACCGGGGATGTGGCCGATATAGCCGGAGAAACATCATGCCTGGCCGGAGAAATGCTCTCGTTGAACGGGGACGTGACCGCCTTGAAAGGTTCCGAAACCTCGATGAATGCCGAATGCGTCCGACTGAGCGCCAATATGTCCGATCTTTGCGCGACTCACGCCAAGATCATTGGAGAACAAACGAGCATCTTAGGGGAAGCCACCCAGATGGCCGGCAACGAAACCAAGCTGGTCGCCGAATCCACGGAGTTGGCGGCCCTGAAGGCCATTATCTAGCCAGATGAAAGTATTCAAGGACCACCAACTTTCCCTTCTCGTGAAAACCTTCGGCCTGGGGGACAGGCTTTACCTGACCACCACGGTCCTGGTCTTTTTCGACTTGGCCAACCCGGACCAACTGCTCAAGGAACAGGACCTGTGGGGGGCCGTTCCGGCCCTGATCGGCCCCCAAACCCCCCTGGACCTCGGAATGCCCAAATCCCGCGGCGAAGTCTTGGCCGCCGGGAAATGTTTCGCCCCCAAAAGCGGGCCGGTCCCCGCTTCCCGGGTTTCGATCCGGGTCGGGTCCATGGAAAAGACCCTGGACGTGTTCGGCTCCAGGTTTTGGAAGACCCCCCTGGGCGTCGGGAGCTACATCAGCGACCCGGAACCTTTCGCGGTGATGCCCCTTGCCTGGGAAAACGCTTTCGGCGGCCCCGGCTTCGAGCCCAACCCCCTGGGCAAGGGACTGGCCCCGGCGGTCCTTCCCAACGGCGAAACCGTTATTCCCCTGCCCAACGTGGAATATCCGGACAACCTCATCGGCGCTCACACCCAGTCCCCGCCGCCCGCCGGATTCGGGCCTCTCGACGTCACGCGGCCGCCCAGGTCTAAAAAATCGGGAAAATACGACCGGAAGTGGCTGCGGGAACGTTGGCCGTTTTTTCCGGACGACCTGAATTTCGAATTTTTCAACGCCGCGCCCGAGGATCAGTTCCTCCCCGGCTTTTTCACCCTGGCGGAAAGTATCCGCATCGTCAACATGCACCCCGAGCATCCGGTCGTCGAATCCCGCCTGCCTCGGTATCGGGTCCGGTGTTTCGTCACCAAGCTGAAAAGCCTGAAAGCCCGGGACCGGAACGAGGAAGTTTTCGATGAAGTCCAAACCCATGTCGATACGGTCTGGCTTTTTCCGGAAATAATGCGCGGGCTGCTGATGTACCGGGGAACCACCCCGGTCCTGGATGATGAATTCGCGGACATTAAACGCATTTTTCTGGCCGCGGAACCCTTGGACGAGATTCCCCGCCGGGCCGACTATTATTTCGAGGCCCAAAAAAAGGCGGCGGATTTGAGTCTGAACATGGATTTGGCGCCCCTGGAAAAGGCCCGGAAAAAAATTGCCGACGCCCTGAAAAAGGTCAAGGCCGTCCCCGCCGAGGTGGACCGGATCAAGCGGCAGGCCATGGGCCAGGCCCCCAAGCGGGTGGTGGACCTGGATGAAATGTCCGCTAAATCCAAGATGCTCGTGGAGGACAGCCTGGCCCTCCTAGACCGCCTGGAAGTCCAGGCCCTCGACGCCAAGGCCAAATACGGCCACTTGGTAAGAATCCCCCTGGAAAAGCTTGACGCCATGAGGGGCAAGGTTAAAAAAATCGAGGGCCAGGTGGACCAGGCCGTCCTCAAGCTGAAAAAGGCCCAGGCCGAGGGCGAGGACGCAAAAAAAAGCATTTCCGAGAACTTGAAAAAAAACGTCTCGGCCGAAAACCTAGCCAAGGCCGGGGTCGATCCGGACAATCTCCTGCCGGCGCCCACGGTCAACCCCTGGCATGACCGGGGGTTCCCTTTTGTTACCGCTTGCCGCCGCCGACTGGAACTCGACCGCGAACTGACGCGGCGGCTAGTGTCCCTCGGTTTTTTTCGCCGAACCATCACCCGGGCCTGGCTGGGATTCAACGCGACCGAGCTTGTGGAAAAACCGGAGTCATGGGGGTTGAAGGAGGCGATGCCGGCCATTCCCCCGGGCTTGGTTATTCCCCGGTTCGACGGTCCGAGGTTGAATCGGATTGTGGTGCAAGGCGGGGAATTCGGCCGGCCCGACTTTGAAGCCGTTGTTTCCGGCTCGGACGAGACCCCATTGTTTCTCGCGGCCGGGGAAGGCGCGCCCGTGGTTCGGGCCGCGGACGAGCTGCAAGCCTTGTTTGTCTTCCAGGAAGTCGGGGACGCCTGTTCCGTCCTGGCCCTGGCCTCCCCGGACGAAAAACCGGGGGACGGGGCGGCCCAGGCCCTGGAGTCCGCTCCCGCGACCCTCATCATTCTGTCCCGGGAACAAGCGGCTGACCAGGCCGCCTGGGCCTCGTGGAAAAAAGCCTTTCCCCAGGCCGAAAAAGTTATTCTTCCTGAAGGAAACGACGTTTTTCAGTCCCATGGGACCGGCCGCGACCTCCGGGAACTGATCATGGACGCCTTGCCCCGGGATATCGCGGCCCAAAACAAGATCGCGCCGGACCTGCCGGAACCGGGGAAGCCCCCCCAGGGTTCTCCCCTGGCGGGCCTCGCCTTGCCGAACCTGGATATCAAGGGCCTGGTCCTGGGGGCCATGGCGGAGATCACGGCCCATTTTCAGCCCCTGCGGGAATCCCTGGAAGCGCGCCAAACCGAGATAATGGGGCAAGTCCGGGAATCCATTGCCAAGGCCGATCTCGATCCGGACCAGGTCCTGGCCAAGGCCATGAACCCGCCCGAGCGCGGGTACGGCGAAATCGGGGACGAAATCGCCCAAAAAATACGGACCGAGAAGGACGCGATTCGGGCCAGGGGCGTCTTGACTCCGGAAGTGGACGCCAAAATGGAGGAAGCGGCCGCCGCGGCCTCGAAATTGGGACATGAATCCGAGGCCAGGAGCAAGCAGGGACTGGCCCAAATCGCGGAAGGCCGGGCCAAGCTCCAGGACGCCAAGGCCCGGGCCAAGGCCGGTCAGCCTCCCGACAACCTGAGGGAAAAACTGGCCGCCGCCGGCCTGGACCCGGATCGAATTAAAAAGAGGACCCGGGAGGAAGTGATCGATTTCCATGGTCGCGGATTGAGCCTGTCCGGGGCGATCCTCGCGGGCGTGGATTTGTCCGGGCTCGACCTGGAGGGAATCAACCTGTCCCAGGCCCAGCTTCAAAAAGCCAACCTGTCCGGGACCAATCTGAGCCGGGCGGACTTGAACCAGGCCATCGCCATGGGAGCGGATTTTTCCGGCGCGGACCTGACCGGCGCCATATTGCAACGGGGCCTGTTCATGAAGGGAAAATTTCCCGGCGCCCGCCTGCCCGGGGCGGACCTCCATCAGGGGATTTTCAAGGAAGCGGATTTTTCCGGGGCGGATTTTTCCGGCGCCCGGCTGGACTGGGTCATTTTGCAGAAGGCCGGCCTGGCGGGCGCGAACCTGGTCGGGGTTCAGGCCGAAATGGGCGTGTTTTCCGAGGCCCGGGCCGAGGGCGCGGATTTCAGCCGGGCTCGCCTGACTAAATGCCTGTTCCAGGGGACCCAGTTAAATCTGGTCAAGTTCCACCGGACCGAATTCAATTCGACCATGCTGACCAGGGTCAAGGGCGAACAGGTTTCCTTTCTGGAAGCCAACCTGGATCGGGTCCGGATCGCCAACGGGTCCTGGCTGCCGGGCGCGGATTTTCGAAAAGCTTCCCTCAGGGCCGCCTGCCTCAGGGAGTCCGACCTGTCCGGCGCGCTTTTCGACGAGGCCATTCTGGACGACGCCATGCTGGAGAGCTGCGACTTATCCCGCGCTTCCTTTTTCAAGGCCGTCGCTCGAGGATGCCGTTTCAATAAGTCGAACCTCGAGGGCGCGAACCTGAAGGCGATCAACCTGTTCCAGGGGTCCCTTAAAAAAGCCCGGCTGGTGGACGCGGACCTGCGTTTGTCCAATCTTTTCGCCGTGGACTTTTATAAAGCCGTGGTCGGACGCACCCAATTCGACCAGGCCAATTTAAAACTGACCCAGCTTTACCACAGAACGGACCTGTTGAAATGAATAGGGCCGAAATACTTGCCGCCATAGCCGACAATCGAACCTTGGAAGGCCTGGACCTTTCCAGGGTCGACCTGGCCGGCGCGGACCTGACCGGAGGCCGGTTTCAGGGCTGTCGCTTTCACGGAACGGACCTGCGGGGGGCGAATATTCTAAAAACAGGGTTCAAAAACTGCGATTTTTCCGAGGCCCGGCTGGATGAAACGGACCTGACCAGGGTCGATTTTCGTAAAATGAAGCTTTGCGGCGCCCAACTGCGCGGCTCCAGGATTCACCAGACCTTGATGCAGGACGCCGACCTTTCCCAAGCCGACTGCACGGGCGCCCTTTTTTCGTGGTGCCTGCTGCAACGGGCCAAGCTTGCGGGCGCGCTTTTAGTAAACGCCAAAATGGAAAAAGCCTTGTTCAATCACGCGGTGTTGACCGGGGCGGACCTGTCCGGCGCGGACCTGGTCAAGGCCATCTTCAACGGGGCGGACCTGACCGGGGTGAATTTTCGCGGGGCAAGTTTTTTCAAGGTGTTTTTCAGGGAAGCCAAATTGGCCTCCCAGGATTTCCGGCGGGCCAGGTTTTCCACGGTCAACGCCGGCGGGGCCGACCTGTCCGGGGCGGACCTGTCCGGCGCCGACATCACCTACTCGACCTTTATGAACGCGAACCTCGCCGAGGCCCGGTTGGACGGGGTCAAGGGCCGGAATTCCATGTTCATGGGGGCGATTATGGACCAGGCTTCCCTGGTCGGGGCGGACCTCGGTCAGTCTTTCCTGGGGGAGGCCCAGTTATCCCGGGCGAACCTGACCGGAGCGGACCTGTCCCACGCGGTCCTGACCAAGGCGACCTGCCGGGCCGCGGTCTTCAAAAACGCCGACTGTTCCTATGCGGCGTTCGATCACGCCGACCTGACCGGGGCCGATTTTTCCAAGGCCAACCTGTTTTGGGCCAAAATGCATCGGACGATCGTGGAACATACTATTTTCGACGGCGCCGACAGAACATTCATTAGGGGAACGGACGCGGACCTGGCCGAGGCCGAGGATTGGCGGCCGCCGGTCTGATCGTTCGGGGCGATGTCCGAATTACATGGAGGGTTGATGAATTACACAGCCAAAAAAAAGAGAAGCCTTGAGCCCGCGCCTCAACCGGTTTTGGAATACGGCCGGGTGCTGGCCGGGACCGGGGACCGATTCGTGGTGGATACCCCCCGCGGCAAGCTGACCGCGGAAAAGGCCGTCGGCTGCCTGGTTCAACCCCGGCCGGGCGATTTGATCCTGGCTTCCGTTGACGGTCCGGAACAGGGGTTTATCCTGTCCGTGCTCAGGCGCGGCCCCCTGGGGACGGGGGAAACCGACTTGGTTTTCGACGGCCAAGTCAATATCCAGGTTCGGGGAGGCAGCCTCGCCGTGTCCGCGGAACAGGAACTGTCCCTGGCTTCCGGAGAGGACCTGACCTTGGTCTCGGACAGGGTTTCCGTGAACGCCCGGGAAGGCCGGGCCAGGTTCAAGGAGGCATTCTTCACCGCCGGGTTTCTCAACAGTCGGATCGAACGGATCAAGGCCGCGGCCGAGAGCGTGGACCAGGTCTTCCACCGGCTGACCCAGCGGTTGTTTGAATCGTTTCGGTATGTCAAGGACCACGAGGAAATCCAGGCCGGGTCCCAACGGACCCTGGTGGAGGATGTGTTGACGGTTCATTCCAAAAACGCCGTCTTCATGTCCGAGGAAATCCATAAGATAGACGCCGGCCAGGTGCACCTGGGCTGAAGGGGAGGTTGCAAATGTTCATGCTGTCCCAGGGAGCGGGAATGGATTTCGGGTTCCCCGACGTCTGCATCACCCCGGTGGGACCCGTCCCCACTCCCATACCGTATCCCAATATCGCCATGACCGCCACCACGGCGCCGGCGGCGTACAATGTGCTGGTGGATTGCATGCCCTCGGTCAATTTGCTCTCCATGGGCCTGGTCAGCCTGGGAGACCAGGCCGGGGTCCTAGGCGGCGTGGTGGACCATATCATGTCGGGCCAAAGCGAATACATTGTCGGCTGTTTCACCATTCTGGTCGACGGGGTCCCGGCCCAACGCCTGACCAGCGTCACCGGCCAGAATTCCCTGGGCAAGACGCCCAATGCTCCCGGAATGTGTATCTGCCCCAGCCAAGTGACGGTGCTCACCCTGGGCTGAGGCCAAAAATAAAAAAGGAACGACCATGAAAAAAACGGCGTGGATCACCGTCTTGGAAAAGGATAAAAACCAGGAAGCCGCCCAAAAGCTCTACCGGACCGTCCAGACCTACGGCTTGGCCCCGGCCGGGCATTTCTGGCAAGACAACCTCGAACAGATGGCCTGGGCCGCCGCCCGCGACGACCTTTTAAAGCCGGAAACCGGGCTGTGGATCATTCTGGGGGCGGCGGAGGCTTTTAAAACCGAGACCATCGGGTATGGCCTGGCCATGTTGGCCCTGGGGGTCCAGGCCCAAAAATCACACGGCTTTCCACTGCTTATCGCGCTCACAGCGGGCCGGCTCGATCCCGGGGAGCTGCCCACTCCCTTGAAGGGCGCGGATATCGTCCCGGCCGCCGGCGCGTCCCTGGGCGCCAAGATCGCCGCCAAGGCCAATATTCCCCCTAAAAAAATCGACGCGGAATACCGCCTGGACGTTTTTGGGATTCAAGGCTTGGGACAGTGGTTCGAAGTCGGACCGGCCGCCGGGCATTCCTGGAACGGGGTCATGTTTGGAGTGGACATCGGCGAAATAAACGCGCAGGGCGTGGGCCCGGCCCACAAACTCCCGGAAAAATCCACCCTCGAATACCCGATGAAGGGGCTCAAGCTCCAACTTGGGGCGACGGAATTCACGGCCAACGCGGTCCGGAACAAGCTGGCCGAGACCGATTCCTATTATCTCCGGGTGGCCGGAAACCCCGGTTCGATTTTATTCGGCCCCCTGGCCCAGGATGAGGAAGGCGAGGCCTTCGTGGTGAAACTCAAGTAGGCGGGCAAGGAACTGGAACGGAAGGCGATTAGGCGGTTTGGGTCTTATTGGCGCAAAAAAGTCATGGGGCGCGCCTGGGGGTGGAAGCGTCCCGAATGTTTTGCATGGTCCGACGAAGACAGGCAACGGCCCTCCTCAAACTCTCGGCGCTTTCCATGGCCTTATCCGGACGCCAAGTGGTATTGATGTATTCAATCAATCTCGAGGCGTAGGCCGGACCCACCGCCCGGCCGCTTCCCTGCCGCGGCGTCATGTCCTCCCGGATGGCCTTTTTTCTTGAACGTCGCGCCAAGTTGACCATCTCGGTTTTCGGGTCGGGAAGTTGTTCGGGGTTGGAGGGTATCTTGCCTCGAGGGACGCTCAAAAACGAGGCTAGGGACTCCGTGTCGGCCATGAGCCAGGCTTCCACTTCCCGAACGACCACGCGAAAACACAAAAACGGGGAAGGGTCCGGGACCCATTCCTCAAGAAACGGGGGGACGCAGTCCGCGTCTTGGTCGAGGTCCACCAGGACCAGCCAGGGAGCCACGCGGGCGGCGTTGTTGTAGCCGCGCATCTGTTTACGCAAGAAGGATTTGCCGTTTTTACCGAAAACGCCCGTCGGGACGCCGCCCGCCAGGGCGATGATTTTTCTGGCGGCGGCTTCGTCCACTAGGCCTTCGACGGCCGCGGAAAATTCGATCGTCCCCATCAGGCTAACCGTCCCCGAATAAGGTCAACTGGTCAACCTCGCCGGGGCTGGTTTGGGGAACGACAATATCGGCCAGGGTCAGCCCGCCTTCAAGCAGGGATTGGGCATCCCGGCCGTCGGCCATGACCTTCACCTCCGAGCCTTGCGCCTGGGGAACGAAAAGAAT
Source organism: Pseudomonadota bacterium (assembly GCA_043806915.1). Lineage (GTDB taxonomy): Bacteria > Desulfobacterota > Desulfarculia > Adiutricales > JAGVGV01 > JAZDGM01. The sequence continues at coordinate 57,175 of JAZDGM010000249.1, forward strand.
CACCTCGTCAAGTCCGATCCCATCGTCCCGGAGCAGGTCCGGCGAGTGAGTTCCGATGAAAATCTGCCTTCCCGAGAGGCGTTGCAGCCGGGCGAACATTTGCGGAAGCACGCGCACGATCCCGGAATGAAGCGAAAGCTCGGGTTCTTCCAACAACAACGGACCCTCTCCTTCCAGCATCGCCCAAAGAAGTCCCATGAGGCGCAAGGTCCCGTCGGAAAATTGTTCCTCGGTCTGCCAAGCGTCCCGGGTTCGCCAGTGCTGGAATTTACCGCGCAGGCGAGGCGCTCCCCGGGCGTCCCGCCAGACTTCAATTTCCTTGAGCCGCGGGATCGCCGCCCGAAGAGCATCCGTTATTCGTTTCAAGCGGTCGTCGCGTTTCTTATCCGAAACCTTGGCGATTCGAGCCAAAAAATCGCCGCCGAAAGGGTCGTTGGGTCGACCGGGGGAGCGGTCCGGTTCCCGGATCACTTGGGGGACGATATGCAAGTAGCTGATTGAGCTAAAAAACAAAGCCAGTTCACGAAACGGCTTATTGACGTTTACCTGTTCGAGATGGGTTTGGGTCAATCTATCCGGGTCTTGGCGGTCTTCATCGTTGGGGCGATCCAGGATTACTTCCCCGTTTCTGACCACGCGTTCCCTTTTGAGCCTTGGAAGGCCTGTCCGGCTTTTATTAAAGGCGATTTCGTATTTCCAACTCGATTTCCCCTCTTCATCCCGCGCTTCGACCTGAATTTCCACATCGGATTGGCGCCGAGCAGCCAGGCAGCGCAGGGCCGCTACTCCACCGCGACGGTTCACGGCTTCCTGGAAGCCTCCTCCCGGCGAAACAAGGTCTTTCAGAAACCTGAACGCGTCGAGAAAGTTCGATTTTCCGGAGGCGTTCGGTCCGACCAGAAAGGTCCGGTTCTGGAGAGCGATATCCACGTTGACAAAATTTTTCCAGTTCCCCAACCGAGCATGCCAAAACCGTAAACGGCTTTCCGGTCCTTTCCTTTTCACGTTTTCTCTCTTTTTTAGCGCCTTGGGGCTGTTGGGCTTGCGGGCCGCGGCTCTCACGAGGGGCTTTTCCTGGTCGGCCGATCCAACCCGCGGGTGCATCATTTTTCAATCATATGGTTGAATTCATAATTTATTGGTGAAAACAGAGCCAATTGCAAAACACGGATATTTGGCCTAACCGGTTGAAGTATTTCAATGAGTTGGAATGAACCCGACAACGGGGCCGGGTCAAAAAGCCAAGTTTTTCAATTGACTGAACAAAGTAATAATATCACTTCCTTCGGGATCGGACAATCGCTTTAACCATTTTCCCTTGTCACCAATCTTTTCCCGTCCGGCCAACTGTTTGACATGGAACTGTTTTCTAATACCACCGAGGCCATGGGAGCCGGGGAAGGGGAATATGATGAAAATAAACAACAACGGGGCGAATCCGGGACAGGCCCTTGGTC
>JAZDGM010000250.1:0-62345 GCA_043806915.1 Pseudomonadota bacterium
TAGGGATGTAGCGCCCCCGCCCCGCCCATAATCGTCGGCCAGGGGATAGACCTTGCCCGGCGAGCCTTCAGGCCTGGGTTCAACGAGACGGATGAAATTTCAAACCGACTAATATCGATACCTTCACCGCCGCGCCAAGACTACGGAATGGATACGCCGCGTTGATTCCCCTTGGTTGCTTTCCGGATAAAGTGGGGAAGCTAGATCTTCCCCTTCTCGGGTTCCCAAGCTCTAGCTTGGGAACCAGCGAATATTGGAAAAATGAGATAAAAGTTGAGTTTCGCCTTCGGCCCAGCCCCAAGGCAATCCTTTTTTATCCTCCGGTCATGGGAGGAAAGATGAAAACCTGGTCCTCGTCGACCAAGGCCTGGTCCTTGGCCGCCTGGCGGCCGTTGACCAGGACCAGGAATTCCGAGGCCGGCGGGAGGCCGAGCCGATCCACCAAGCCGGCGACGGTCATTCCGGGAACAAACGGGACATCCGCCTTCCCCCGGCCTCCCGGAACGTATTTCCGGAGGTGGCTGATAACCGTGAGATGAATCGGCAAGCCAACCTCCAGGCTCTAGGCCAACTGTAGTTCGCTCAGCTTGGCGGCGGTGGGAATCCCGTCGGGAGTCCAGCCCCGTTCCTGGTAATATTCGTCGAGCATGTCGTCCAGGCGGCAAACATGGCCCTGGGCCGGGCCTTCCGGCAGCGGGGTTTCGGTCAGGCGCGGGGGCAGGGAATCGTCTTTTCGGGAAAAACCGGCCTTGACCAGGAACTGCCGCTCCGCGTTGGCGATGCGTTCCCCGGTTAGGATCAGTTCCTCCAGGGTGTAATCCGCTCCGGTGACCGCGTTGAGATAGTCCAGGATGCCCTGGGGCGGAACATCCAGGGAAGGCTCGACGAGGTTCCTGACGGAGAAAAACACGCACAGCCCGGCCGAATCGATCAGGCAGAAAAGGTCCTGCCAGGTTTTAACGAGGGCCGCCTTGCCCCGCCATTCCAGGGGGTTCACCGTGGTCGGGACGCCCAGGAGTTCGAAATAGGCCGGATCGCCCCTCATGTGGGAAGCGCCGATGGGGCTGGTGGCGTAGGCCAGGCCCATTCCCTGGGCGCCGCGCGGTTCGTACCCCGCGAATTCCTGTTTTTTGGAGACCATGGCCAGCTCGGGATGTCCGTACCGGTCCGCCAGGCGGTAACTGCCCTCGGCCAAGATGTTTCCAAAACCTTCCCTCAGCCCGGTTTGGCGGGTCAGCTCGACCAGGGCCGCGCCGTCGCCCCAGGGGAGGGGCCGGCCGACTTCCCGCTCCGACAAGTAGCCCCGGTCCACCAGCTCCATGGCGCAAGCCACGGTGGCGCCCATGGTGATGGTGTCGAGTCCCAATTCGTTGCAGATGTAGTTGGCCTTGGTCACGGCGGCCAGGTTGTCGATCAGGCAATTGGAGCCCATGGCGTACACGGTCTCGTATTCCGGGCCCTCGCCTTCGCCCTCGAAACCCGGCTCGGTCACCTTGGTTACGCGGCCGCAGCCGATGGGGCAGGAATAGCAGGCCCTGACGCCGACCAGGTATTTCTCGGTCAGGGTTTCCCCGTGGATGCCCCGCCAACCCTCGAACCGGCCGGTCTGCCAGTTTTTGGTCGGCAGGACCCCGTAATTCTGGGTGGCGGCCACCGTGACGGCGGTGCCGTGGGCCCGCAGGGCCGGCGGGTTGATCTTGGCGTTTTCCCGGAATTTTCCCAGCACCCGGTTTTGGATTTCCTTGAACTTGTCTTCGTCGGCGATCCGGGTGGGCGCCTGGCCCTGGACGACCACGGCCTTGAGGTTTTTGGAACCCATGACGGCTCCCACTCCGGAACGTCCCGCCGCGCGGTCCTTGTCGTTCATGATCGAAGCGAACAGGACCAGCTTTTCCCCGGCGGGTCCGATGCAGGCGACCTTGGCGCCGGGGTCGGTTTCTTCCAGGAGGGCCGCGCTGGTTTCGTGCGTGTTTTTACCCCAAAGATGTTCCGCGGAACGCAGTTCGGCCCGACCGTCGTCGATCCGGAGGTACGAAGGCCGGGCCGCCCGGCCGGTGAAAATTACCGCGTCGAATCCGGCGCGTTTGAATTGGTGGGGAAATTGCCCGCCGGAATTGGAGCAGGTAATGGCCCCGGTCAAGGGCGATTTGGTCATGACCATGTACCTGCCGCCCGTGGGCGCCTTGGACCCGGTCAACGGCCCCACGGCCATGATCATGATGTTATCCGGAGACAGCGGGTCGCAGCGCGGGTCCAGTTCCTTGTTTAAAAAATAAATGCCCAGGCCCCGGCCGCCGAGGTACGCCTTGGCGATTAGCGGGTCCAGGGCTTCTTCCCTGATTTGACCGCTGGTCAGATCCACTCGGAGTATTTTTCCCATCCAACCGAACATAATTACTTGACCTCCTGAAAAGTGAGGGGGAAAAACCGCGGCGGGACCCAAGGAACCGACGCCTGCACGGCTTTTCCCCCCCGAAATTAATTATACAACAATTTAGACCAGGCCGCCCTCGGCCAGGGGTTTGTTTTCCAATATCCGTTCCGGCCTGAAAATGGATAGGTCCAGGCTGGGTTTGAGGCCCAGGATCAGTTCGGAGATGTAGCGCCCCACCGCCGGGCCCTGCTGCAAGCCGTGGCCGGAAAAGCCGTTGGCCAGGTAGAAGCCCTTCAGTTCGGGCCATTCCCCCAGGATGGCGTTGCCGTCCAGGGTGTTGACCGCGTACAAGCCGGCCCAGCCGCGCATCAGCTTGGCGGTGTCGAAGGCGGGAGCGAATTCCGCCAGCTCCGGCCACAGGTGGTCATAGAACCTTTTGTCGTCCCAGTTGAAATCATACCCCACCGGGTCGTTGGAAAACGATTTGCCCACCAGCAACAGCCCGCCGGTCTCGGTCCGGAAATAAAGCGTGGTCGGCAGGATGGTCAGGGGCAGGGGGCCGGCCGGCTTGACGGCCGGGCTCATGGCGAAAACCTGCCTTTTGGTCGGCTGCACCGGCAGGTCTATGCCGGCGGAGGCAGCCACGATCCGGGCCCAGGGGCCGGCGCAGTTGATCACCGCGCCCGCGGTCAGGGTCTCGTTCGACGACAGGCGCACGCCCTCGACCCGGCCCCGGGAGGCCACGATGTCCACGACTTCTTCCTTCAGATACACGGCGCCCTGGGACCGGGCCTTGGCCTTGAAGCCCATGAGCAAGGCGTAGGCGTCGAGGCGGCCGTCCTTGGACCCGAAGGTCCCGCCCACGTACCCGGTCGGTTCGTAGAGCGGGTAATGGTCCCTGATTTGATTCGGGGTCCACCATTCCACCGGGCAGTTCAGGGACTGTTGCAGCTTCAACGACCGCTCGGCCGCCGCCCGGTTCGCTTCGTCCACCAGAAAGAGGTTGCCCTCGCCGTGGAAATCTATGTTCGGCCTTTCCCCGTCCACGATCATTTCGTTTTCGAAGTTATCCAGTATTTCGAAGGCGTATTGGGAAATCCGGATGTTTTCCTCGAGGCTGAATTGAATGCGCACGTTGGCCATGCACAGGGCGGTGGAGGCATAGGTGTAGGACGGGTCCTTTTCCACCACCACGACCCTTAGTGAGGGGTCGAGTTTAGTCAGATAATAGGCCGTGGCGGAACCCATTATCCCTCCGCCGACTATCACTATGTCCCAGCTTTTTGATTCCATGATAAAAAATCCTCGCTATATGTTCGCCCTTCGCGGAGCGAAGGTTTTTTTTCAAAGCCCGTTCCGGGAATTCCCGGGAATGGCCGGGCCGGGGACCGTCCCCCGGCGGCCTGGATTAATTTTGACTAACCGCTTGATCGTCCAAGTAAAAAAATTCCATTTATTGATAAATGATATTATACGAAGCCGTGGTAGGGCTTGCGGACCAGGGCCGAATAGACGTGCTCGATCATGGTATTGAAGTCGTAAACCGGCAGATTGACCGCTTTTTGCACCGCCGCCGCGTATTGGGGCAGGTTCGAGCATTCCAGGAGAATTGATTTGACCTGGTCGTCCCCCTCCGTCAGCTTCAACGCTTGCGCCACGACTTCGGCCTCGACCTTTTCGAAATCGAGGGAGCCCTTTTCTTCCAGGATGGCGGAACGGAACCCTTCCTTTTCGTTCATGCCGACGATCTTGACCGGCATGGACTCGGTTACGCCCACGGCCCGGAGATGGCGTTCGGTCAGTTGCCGGCTGTCCGCGGCTATGATCCCGACTTTTTCGCTCTTGCGCAGGGTCCGGTGAATGAAAGGGACTTGCAGCAGGCTGGACAGGAAGACGGGAACGGGAATTTCGTCGGCCATTCTTTCCTGGAACAGGGCCATGAACCCGCAGTCGCTGGTGATGGCCTTGACCCCGGCGCGAACCAGTTCCCAGGCGCCGTCGATGAAGGGTTGCAGCAGCTCGGGGTCGCGCTGGTAAATCAGTCGATCGATGGAAGCGGCCTTGACCACCTGATACCGAACCGGAAAGGAGTAGGTCGTGGCGTTGGCCACGTCTCCGGGAGGCAAGGGCAGCAGGGCGTCCAGGAGCAGTATTCCGACGGCCTCTCCGGCGCTGTACTGACCCGGGACCGATTTGTAGATCATGGGACTATAACCTCGTGAATTAATTGCCACCGGCAGGGCTGGATGTCCTGGGGCGGAACGCTCCGTTTCCGCGGCTCCCGGTGGGACGTTAAGTGGTCCGGGGGAAGGGGCGGGCCCCTCCCCCCCGGCGATTACTACTTGTAGGTCTCCCACTGCTTGGCGTCGTTGAGCTTCCACAGGGGCAGCGAGGGCTGGGACACGTCGCCGAATTCGTCGAAGCGAATGCGGTTGGTCACGCCCCGGAAATCGACCTTGCGCAGGGCGATTTTGACTTCCTCGGCCTTGGTCGCGCCGGCTTCCACGGCCGCCGCTAGGGCGTTGACCGCGTCGTAGGCCAGGGCCGCGGATTCACTGGGCTCGGCCTTGAACATGTTTTTATAGAAGGCGATGAAGTCCACGATAACCGGTTCGGCGGAAAGCTGGTTGAAGGTGGGGCAGAGGAAGACCATGCCGGGTTTTTCGGGCATCATTTCCAGGTATTTGGGGTTGTTGCAGCCGATGGCCGACACCATGGGAACTTCGAAGCCCATGCCGCGGGCCTGGGAGACGATCAAGCCGCCGGGAGTGTAGGTGACGTTGAGCTGCAGGATGTCGGGGTTCAGGGCCTTCATCTTGGTCAGGATCGCCTTGAAGTCAACGTCCTTGGCCGCGTCGATGCTTTCCGAGGCCAGCAGTTCGCCGCCCATGGCCTTGATGTTCTTGACATAGGAAGTGTGGAGGGCCTGGCCGTAAGCGGTGTTTTCCCAGATTTCCACGACCTTCTTCTTCCCCAGGGTTTCCACCGAGTGGCGGGCGTAGCTTTCCGCCTCGGTGTCGGTGGTGACCACGATGCGGAAGATGTTGCTATAACCGGAATGGGTCAGCCTGGTGTCCGAGGCGTAGACCAGGATCATGGGGGTGTCGGCCCGGTCGTAGATCGGGGCGGAAGCGCTGGCCGGAGACGAGTTGGTCGGGCCTATTTCCGCGAAGAAGTCGCCGATAACCACCTGCTGGGCGATGTTGGCCGATTCCTTGGGGTCGGCCTTGTCGTCGAAATACACGCCTTCCAGCTTAAACCCGGCATAGGGGCCGGACTTGAAGCCGCCGGCCAGGTTGAATTTTTCGATGGCGGCTTCGACGCCCTTTTTCTGGTCCACGCCGTACACGGCCATTTCACCGGTCAAGGGTCCGACCACGGCCACCTTGATGACCTTGGCTTTTTCGTCCACGCCTTTTTCGGCCAGGGCCGGGAGCGCCAGGGCCAGGGTAAGAATCAACGCGGCCAAAATGACCAACCAATTTTTTCTCATGCCTCATCCTCCAACTGTGTCTAGGTTTTTCACTTTCATGCACTTACCCGTCCCGGGAACGGACGGGCGCCACGCCGTCAGGCTTTATTCGACCCCGCGGCTTCCCGCGGGAATTTTATTCCCCCAAATATGACTGACGCACCCTTTCGTCGTGGAGCAGGTCCTGGCTTGACCCTTCCAGGACGATCCGGCCGGTCTCCAGCACATAGGCCCGGTTGGATATGCCCAGGGCCTTGCGGGCGTTCTGCTCCACCAGCAACACCGTCCGCCCGTCCTCGTGCAGGGTCTTGACGATGCGGAAGATTTCGTTGACCAGCAAGGGCGCCAGGCCCATGGACGGTTCGTCCAGGAGCACGCAACGCGGCCGGGACATCAGGGCCCGGGCTATGGCCAGCATCTGCTGTTCGCCGCCGGACAGGAGCCCGGCGTGTTTTTTCCTCATCCGCTTCAAGGGGGGGAACATGTCGTAAAACTTTTCCAGGTCGGCCTTTATCCCGTCCCGGTCTCGCCGCACGTACGCCCCCATTTCCAGGTTGGTCTCCACGGTGTGGAGCGGGAAGATGTTCCGGCCCTCGGGCGACAGCACCAAGCCCCGCTGGACGACTTTTTCCGGCAGGATTTGGTCGATCCTGGACCCCTGGAACTCCACCCGGCCCCGGCTGGGCTTGACCAGTCCCATGATGGACTTGAGCAGGGTGCTCTTGCCGGCGCCGTTGGCCCCGATCAGGGCCACGATCTCCCCTTCCTTGACTTCCAGGGAAATGCCGTGCAGGACCTCGATACCGTCGTACTGGGCCGCCAGGCCGTCTATCCTAAGCACCTTAATCCTCCTCGCGTCCCAGGTAGATTTCCTGAACTTCCCGGCTGGCCTGGACCTCGGCCGGCGTTCCCTCGAAGAGCTTGGACCCGGAATTGAGGACCACGATGCGGTCGGAAACGCTCATGATCAGCTTCATATTATGCTCGATGATGAGGACGGTCTTCCCTATTTCGCGTATTTTTTCAATCAGTTGAATCAGTTCCAGGCTTTCCGAGGGGTTCATGCCCGCGTTGGGTTCGTCCAGCAGCACCAGTTCCGGCTCCGAGGCCAGGGCCCGGGCGATTTCGAGCCGCCGCTGGGCGCCGTAGGGCAGGGATTGGGCCAGGTCCCAGGCGTATTTTTCCAGGCCCACCATTTGCAACAGGGCCAGGGCTTTTGTCCGGGCTTGCCGTTCTTCGTTCCGACTCTTGAACGGCCGGAAAAAGACCGTGAACAGATTCGTTTTAAGCAGGTGATGCCGGCCGATGAGCACGTTTTCCAGGCAGGAAATGCTCTTGAAAATCCGGAGGTTCTGGAAGGTGCGGGCGATGCCCTGAGCCGAAATTTGGTGGGTCCGGAGCCGGGTGATGTCCCGGCCCTTGAAAATCAGCTTGCCCTCGTCCGGATTGTAGATTTTCGACAGCACGTTCAGGCAGGTGGTTTTCCCGGAGCCGTTGGGTCCGATGAGTCCCACTATTTCCCCCTGTCCGACTTCCAGGGACAGGCCGGACACCGCGGCCAGGCCGCCGAAGCGCACGGTTACGTTCCGGACTTGCAACAAGGCCGACATGTCAGTTACCTCCTTTTTTGGAGGCCCGTTTCCAGGCGCCGATCCCCATGATTCCCTGGGGGCGCCACAGCAGGACCAGAATCATGATCAGGCCGATGATCAGCAGGCGGTACTGATAGACCGAGCGGAAGGCCTCGGTGGAAATCAACATGACCGCGGCGCCGAGGATCGACCCGGCCAGGCTGCCCAGGCCGCCGACGATGACCATGACGATCATCAGGACCCCTTCGTTAAGGGTGAAGTTGGAGGGCGCGATGGCCGTCATGTAGACCGCCATGAAGCTCCCGGCCAGCCCGGCGTACATGCAACCCAGGGCGAAGTTGAGCAGCTTGTAGAGCCCGGTGTTGACGCCGTTGGTGGAAGCGGCCAGTTCGTCCTCCCGGATGGCGATCATGGCCCGTCCGATCCTGGACTTGGCCACGGTGCGCAGGGTCGCGTAGGTGAAGATCAGCAGGCCGAGGCTGAGGTAGTAGAAGTGGAAGTTGGTCCGAATCTTGAACCCGAGGATCATCGGCGCGGGAATGCCCACCACGCCCATCTGTCCGCCGGTGAAATCTATCCAACCCTGCATGACCAGGCGGAAAATTTCCCCGAAGGCCAGGGTCAGGAGCACCAGGTAGTCTCCCCGGACCCGGGTCACCGGTATCCCGACCAGGGCGCCGAACAGAAAGGTGACCACGATGGACGCGCCCAGGGCGGGCAGGAAGGGCGTGTGCTGGGTGGTCATCAGGAGCGCGGTGGTGTAGGCCCCGATGCCGTAAAAGGCGTGGTGGCCGAAGGACAGGGCGCCGGAAAAGCCGACGATGAAGTTGAGGCTCATGCTGAGGATGGAATAAATCCAGACCATGATCAGCACCCGCAGGAAATACTCGTTCTTCACGGCCAGGGGCAGGATCAGGGCGGATACGACCAGCAGGGCGAAGATCGCGAGGTTGCGCCTGTTTGTTCCCAGGGGGTTCACTTGTTCCATGCTCACACCTTGATCTTGGTCCTGCGTCCCAACAGCCCTTCGGGCCTGATCAGCAGCAGGACGATGAGGAGGGTGAAGGTGATGACGTCCCGGAACGTGGTGGAGATATACGCTCCGGCCAGGCTCTGGCACAGGCCCACGACCAGGCTGCCGACCAGGGCGCCGCCCAGGCTGCCGATGCCGCCGAAGACGCAAGCCGTGAAGGCGACGATGGTCCCGGAAAACCCCATGGCGATGCTGATGACGTTATAGGCGGCGGAATAGAGTATCCCGCCGACCACGCCCAGCATTCCGCCGATGGCGAACACGATGCTGACCGTCCGGTTGATGGGAATGCCCATCAGCGAGGATGTTTCCACGTCCTGGGACAGGCAGAGGATGGCCTTGCCGACCTTGTGGTGTTTGAGGAAGAAATGAAAAAGAATCAGCAGCAAAACGCTGAAGGCCAGGGTGAAAAGCTGGACCTTGGAGAGGCTCAGTCCCAGCAGGTTGATGGCGTCCTCGCCGATGACGGCCGGAAAGCGCTGGGGTTCGACGCCCCAGAAGATTTCCTCGCCGTTCTGAATGATGTACGCGGCGCCCAGGGCGGTGATCATGCTGATGGTCCGGCCCTGGGGCGCGGTCCGCAGGGGCCGGTAGGCCAGGATTTCCACCAGGGCCGCCAGAATGGCGCCCACGACCAGGCCGACCAGGACGGCGGTGACGAGGTTGCATTTGAGGGCGGTCAGCAGGGTGTAGGTGAGGAAGGTCCCGAACATGTAAACGTCGCCGTGGGCGAAGTTCATCATCTTCATGATGCCGTAGACCATGCTGTACCCGATGGTGATAAGGGCGTAGATCGCCCCCAGGGACACGCCATTGACTATCTGTTGCCAGAACATGTCGGCTTTTTCCGCCTTTCCACCAGGTCGACCGAAAGGATTTCGAGAGGCCGCGCTGGGGGCCTTATCGGGGGCCTTCAAGATTGACCATGGCAGTTTCTTTAATCGTGTACTGGTATACCAATAAAATATCTTTGAGACGCCTAAGGTCTACCCGACCGCCCCCAAACTGTCAAGCAATTTTTACCGAAATGAATGAAAATTATAAATATTAATATCTACAGATAGTTGCTGACGGCGTTGCTACGTGGTTCATCGAGAAATTACGCGCGGCGGAAATGACCGGAATGTCGCCCGCCCCTCCTCGGCGGCCCGGGCGGGCCGCCAAGCGAAAGCGTCGCCTAGAACTTGCCCTTGAGGCGGTCCAGGTAGTTCTGCAGGAAATGCTGCCGCACCCGGGCCGCCTCCAAGGGCGCGCGGCTCGCCAGGACTTGGTGGGTCTGGGTTATTTCGTCGAGCATGCCCTGGACCTCGACCCGCCAGTCGCTGCGGTCGAAAAAGGAGAACCAGACGCGCAGGGTCTGGTCGTACAGGTGTTGGGAAATTTCCTTGAGCGGTTCGTTGTTGGCGGCGTCGTACATCACCAGCCGGAACTTCATGTCCACGCCGATCAGCCGGCGGCGGTTCCGGTCGGAAAACAGCTTCCGGCATTCCTCGGCCGTTTCCCGTATCTGGTCCAGGTGCCCGTCCGTGATCTGTTCCGCGGCCATGCGCCCGACCAAGCCCTCGATTTCCAGCCGCACCTGGTACACTTCCATCATCTTCCGGAATTCGACTTCCGAGACCAGGGTCCCGGTCCGGGGGATGACCCTGACCAGTCCGGCCCATTCCAACCTGTTGAGCACGTCCCGGATGGGGGACCGGCTCAACCCGAATTCGGCGGCCAGGGTCTTTTCGTTGAGAATGGTCCCGGGCGGGTATTCCATGAAGAGAATGCGTTGTCGCAGCGTGTCGTAAATCTTGTAATCCATTCGTATTCAGCCCCCTCTGGCCGCGTCGGCGGCTCTCGCGTCGGGCCTGGCCCCCGGCTCTCCACGCCGGCCGCCGCCGCCCGATCACCCCTTAACTTAAGGTACTTCCGAGCCGGATGCCATCCGTGCCCTGACATACCTGTAAAATATTAATAACATACTAAAGACGCAATGGCAAGACCCCCGGGACAATGAAGGGGATTCAGCGGTAATGGACTGATTTTTTTAACAGATTTCCCAGGCTTTGAGGATGATGTTCCCCGGGCGGTTTAGGGAGACTAATAAGCGAGAATGCTTCCCGAACAACGCCGCGCGGGCGCGGTTTTCTATTTGCACGGAGTTAGTCCGCTAAGGATTTAAGCGCCGCTGCAAGTTCACGGCCCGCCGGCCGCCCAAGAGTTTGTAGGGTGCGGACGGGTTTCGGCGTCCCCACCCAGTCTATCTCTGAAAATGGCCAAATGAGTAAGGCTGGTTCCCAAGCTCTAGCTTGGGAACCTCGGCCAGGGAAGCTCCAGCTTCCTCACTTTTGAGATGTAGCGCCCCCACCCTCGCCCATAATCGCCAGCCGGGGGATAAACCTTGCCCGACGATCCTTCAGGCATGGGCTCGGAAAGGCGGGTGCAATATCAAACCGACTAATGCCAATACCTTCACCGCCATGCTACGACTACGGAAAGGAAACGCCGCGTTGATTCCCCTTGGTTGCTTTCCGGATAAAGTGGGGAAGCTAGAGCTTCCCGTTCCCGGGGTCCCATGATATATATTTGGAACAAGAGAATTACTTTTTGGCGCATGGAGGCGCGCCGGGCCAAGCAATTCCAAACGCCCCGGACTTCTTCGGGCGGGCATGGACGCCCGCCCTTTCCGCCCTCGAAACAGGACGTTTCGGGGCGTGAAGCCGCCGCCAGGCGGGTTCTTCGGAAAAAGAGCCGGGGGTTGTCAGGGGCGCCGGCTCCGGCGCGCCCCTGACCCTGGGACGGGAAGGAGTCTCTCGAAGCCCAACGCCAGGCGCGCGGGGGGCGGAGCAACCCCGCCCGATAGGCGCTGGCCAACGTCTCCAATTTACCGCGGCCAGGCCTGGAAAATAGTAAAAGATGGTGCGCGTTGCGCACCCTACATACTCCAGACACCTATATGCTTCAACTTCTTTACAAACAGATCAAGTTTTTACTTGACGGTTTGAGGCGAAGCTTCGCCGGCTTCCTCACTCTAGAGATGTAGCGCCCCGCCCCCGCCCATAATCGCAGGCCAGGGGATAGACCTTGCCCGGCAAGCCTTCAGGCATGGGTTCAACGGGACGGATGAAATTTCAAACCGACTAATATCGATACCTTCACCGCCGCGCTAGGACTACAAAATGGAAACGCCGCGTTGATTCCCCGTGGTTGCTTTCCGGATAAAGTGGGGAAGCTAGAGCTTCCCCTTCCCGGGTTCCCAAGCTAGAGCTTGGGAACCAGCGAATACCTACTAATATAACAGTGTTTTAGGCAAAAAACACGGGCGAGGGCGTCGGTAGGGTCAAGGCTTGGCGAAACCAAACGCTCTTGAAACATGCGGGGCTTTTCGAACTTTCATTCCCAGGGAAGACGTGGGGTTACGCTTCGCTAACCCAACGAGGATCAATCTTCGTGTGCTTTCGACGCGCAGTCCCGGCAGTCCCCCCGACATCCGCTGATCAAATAATCCTTGAACAAGCCCACGACTTCCTCGCCGACCCGGGGGCATTGCCGCAAAAATTCCAGAAAAGCCACCAGCCGGTCCATGGCCTCGGAGTCCACGGCGTGTTCCACCCGGCAGGCGTTGGCGTCGGCCTGGTCCGGAGGCAGGGACAGGAAATTTTCGAAAAAATCCCTCAACACGCCGTGTCGCCTGGTTATTTCCTCGGCCACGGCCTCCCCCGCCGGCGTCAGGACCACATAGCTGTAGGGTTCGTGGCTGATCAGGCCGTTTTCGGCCAGGCTTTTGAGGGCGCTGGTCACCGAGGGCCGGGTCACGCCCAAACGTTCGGCGATATCCTTGGCCCGGGCCACGCGGTCCTGTTTTTGAAGAAAACAAATAGCCTCCAGGTAATCTTCCAGTTGAGAAGAAAGCCGGGGCGTCTTTCGAGGAAAAACCATTAAAGGCCTCCTTTTTGGTCGTTTAATAGTATCCGCCCTCGTGTTTCATGTAAAGAATTAAGTTGCGGTGCGCTAATATCGGATCGTCCGGGACCGGGGTTCGGGCCGGCCGTGGACCTGGCGGCTGCGTCAAGGAAAAAACCGACTGGGAGCGGGAAAAACTAGGGGCGTCCGGGACGGTCCCGGCGGCGGGTCGCAACGAGGTCTTCCATTCGAAAGGGTTGGGACGGGGAAAAAAATGAACTACCCCGCGGCAAGCTTCGAGGAATTAGACCCGAAGCGATTAAAAAAGCGGGGAACCCCCATTGCCACGTGAGGGTTCCCCTTCGGCAGGCGAGCAACGCGTGCGCCTTCAGTGAAGTCCGTTTTTACCGACCGATATTTCCGTCATCACCGGAATGTCGGATTCATGGACCCACTTCACGCGTTGCAGGAGGTCCGGTATTGAGGTCGCGGAAGCGGTTAGGGGAAATTCCCGGCACACGGCTTCCAAAAAGGTTATGGTTCCGAATATGCACTGAATGATCAGTCGTTCCTGTTCCTTGAAATCCTCCGCCATGGTCTCCTTGACCGGTTCGAGATGCCGGAGAATTTTCGCGGCGGCCTGGGCCTGGGCCTTGGTCTTGAGACTCATTTCCGGACGGCCGTAGCCCGACCGACCGGCGACTCCGGCCAACACCCTGGACAAACCGACGAACTTGATTTCCAGGACGTCCCGTCCTTGCTGGTCTTCCTCGGGAAGTCGGCCAGCCTCAAGCGCCAGGGCCTGGAGTTGGTCGATGCACATATCCAGGACCGCGAAGTCTTTTTGGGCCGCGACCAGGTCTTCCAGCACCGCCGGGATGTTTTTCATCTGGCGGCGGGCGACCTTCAGTGTTTCAGCCACTTCCCGGGGCAGGTCGTCCCCCTCGGGCTCGGGGATGCCGAGTCCGAGGATCGACGAGACAGCGTGCAGCCTTTCCAAGTCCAGCGCTTGATTCATTTTATACGCCCACTTTCCGTTTTCCCCGGACGAAAATACCCGGAGAAAAAGTTCTTTTGTTAAGACTAGCCGAGCAGGGACAAAGCCAACTGCGGCAGGGAATTGGCCTGGGCGAGCATGGCGGTCGCGGCCTGGGCCAGGATATTGTTCTTGGTGAACTCCGTCATCTCCGTGACCACGTCGACATCGGAAATGCGCGACTCGGAGGCCTGGAGGTTCTCGGCCTGGATGCCGAGCTGGGTGATGGTGTTCTCCAACCGGTTCTGGGTGGCGCCCAGGTTGGCCCGGATCACGTCCTTCTCGTTGATGGCCTGTTCCAGGGCCCCCAAGGCTTCCTGCGCCGCGGACTGAGTCCTGATATGGGCGCCGGCGGACTCCGAGGACTGGGCCGAGGCGTTCTGGGTTTCGGTCATGGACCAACTCAACCCGCCTAGGGAGAAGTTCCCGCTGGTCCGGGTGATGGCCGCGCTTTGAGCGCCGAACTGGAAGGTCTCCAGATCGAACCCGGCCCCGGCGCTGGCGCCTTCAACCTGAAAGTAGTAGGCCGTGCCGGAAATGTTGCTCTGGGTCCTGGCCCGGGCCCAGGTCAGCCCGCCCATGGAGAACTCGGCCGTGTCGGCGTTAACGCCGGTGGACACGTTGGTCCAGGTTAGGGCGCTGATGGCCGAATTTCCACCGCCGGCCGCGTCGTAGGCCTGTTCGGTGATGGCCCAGGCGTTGGTCCCGGAATTCTTGGCGAAGAACCAAAGTTCATTGGTATCGCCGCCGTAGACCGCGTAGACGTCCGCGCTGGCGTCGGCGTTAATCGCGCTGGCCAGGAAGTTGCGGATGCTCATGTTGCCGCTGGAACCGCCCACGTCATACACCACATCGGCCCCGGCCGAATTGACCGCCCACGCGCTGCCGACCGTGTTGGCGACAAAGCCGTAGGTCCTGGTCCCGATGGTCAGGGCGAAGCCCTCGCTCGAACTGTCCAGGGCCAGGTCGCCCACCGTGCTGGCGCCGGAAACCGACATCATGATCCTGGACCTGGTCCCGGAATTGATCGATTCCACCAGGTCGTTCAGGGAGCCGCCGCTCGGGACTTCGTACAGGCCGCTCAAGTAGGACAAGGTCTGGTGAGCGCCCGTGGCCGAGGACGTGTCGAAGTCGTAGAAAAACCCGACGTAGGCCGAACTGCCCGTGTTGACCGCGCTGGCCCCGCTCGTCCAGGTGGTCGAGGACCGCCAGATGTCGTTGCGGGCGATTTCGAGGTCCCCGCCCACGTGCAGGCCGGTTTCCGAAGTGGCGCGGACGTCCATGATATTGATGTAGTAATAGTCCTCGGCCGCGCTGTTGCCGGTGCCGAAGTGGATCTTGAGCCCGCTGCCTTGATGAAGGGCCGTCAGGCTGCCGTCCAGCATCTTGATTCCGTTGAAATCGGTGGCGTTGGCGATACGGTCGATTTCCTTGGCCATGGCCACGTACTCGGAATTCATGATTTCACGCTGCACCGTGGTGTAGGTGCCGGTGGCCGCCTGTTCGGCCAATTCCTTCATCCGGGTCAACTTTTCGTCGATGACCGACATCGCGCCCTCGGCCGTCTGGATCAGGGAAATGCCGTCCGAAGCGTTTCTGATGCCCTGTCTGAGAACCGTGATGTCGGATCTCATCAACTCCCGGATGGCTAACCCGGCGGCGTCGTCGGCGGCGGAGTTGATCCGCGGGCCGGAAGACAACCTTTCAGTGGACTGGGCCAGGCTGCCGTAAATGTTATTCAACAACCGGGCGCCCTTCATGGCCATCATATTGTGGTTAACTACTAAACTCATGGCAAACCTCCTTGCTCGCTGCCTAATGCCCTAAAAACCTTTTAAATAACCCTGCAGGAAGGCGTCTAGATCCGCGGGGTTGACAAATCTGCTTTGAAAGTTGGCGGCCATGACCCTGGTCTGCCCCAGGCCGCCGGCCTGACCGCCCAGGAGAGCCGTCTCCAACCTCGGGACCAATCCGGACGTTTTTTTCGCTTGCAGGCTGTCGGCGGTTTTTCTGTTCATGGCTTTCTCCTTTTTGCTCAAACTTCCCTAAAAGGTCTTCGAGCTTTCTTTGACTTACTTATCGGCCGCGGTCGACCGAACTTGAATCTTTTTTCAGAATTTTTTAGTCTTTACAGAATTCACTTTAAAATTCCTAAAAGTCGCTCCAACCGAGTGGCGCAAGCCCCGGGGACGGACCGGCCGGGTCGAATCCGGTCGAGTCGTCGATTTTTTAAACGGGCTTCCAAGGAACCGAGTCATTTTTTCAACCTTCCTTGCCGGTTGGCGATCATTACTTAAAAGCCTTATCGACTTTGTTGGAATTTACTTTAAGATTTTTTGAAAAAAATCCCCGATTTCTATCCTGGACCGCAAAGGTGTTGAAATTTAGGTTAGGAAGCTTATCAAGGCGAGGCGAAAAGATAGATTCATCTCAAAGATAACTCCAAAAAAATCCAACATTGTTCATGAGGTTTTCTTGAAGTCCGGCGCGATGAAAATCGAAACGACAAACCGGGGAAGCGTTTTTCAAAAGTCGCGGACCGCCCGGGAACCACGGCGGCCGCCCCAGCCCGGCCGCCGGGTGGGCCGGCCGAGACAAGAAGTTCGAGCGCCGGCTCCATTTTTCTTCCTTAAACAGAGTTCCCATGTTATATGGTAGCTTGATTCCAAGGGAGGCCAACCTTGCTCATCCTGACCCGAAAGATCGGCGAGACCATCGCCATAGGCGACGAAGTCAAGATCCAGGTCATTGATATAAAAGGAAGACAGGTCCGCCTGGGCATCCAGGCGCCCATGGACATGACTGTTCACCGCGAGGAAATCTACCAAAGGATACAGGAACAGAATCGGCAGGCGGCCGACATGACCCCGGCCGACCTGTCGGCGGTGGACCACTTGTGGTCCCAAAGGGAATTTTAATATAATAAGTATAAGTTGAAGCTTCAGGAGAGAGACTTGAAAATCCAGACCAGCCGCTTCGGAGAATTGGAAATTGATGAGGAGTCCGTGATTTCCATTCCCGGGGGCCTGATTGGGTTTCCGGACCAGGAGCGGTATTTAATTTTAAGGCACAATCCTCAATCGCCGTTTTTTTGGTTCCAGGCCGTCGATCGCCCCGACCTGGCCTTTGTCATCGTCGATCCGACCGTCTTCAAGCCGGACTTCGACGCGCCCTTGCCCAAGGCCCTGCTGCTCGGCCTCAAGGCTTCCTCCCCGCAAGAAATAAACACCTTCGTCATCGTGACCATTCCCCCGGGCAAGCCGGAAGCCATGACGGCCAATCTCCTCGGACCGGTGGTCATAAACACCAAAACCAAGCTGGCCCGGCAACTGGTGCTGGACGAACGTCAATATTCACACTGCCACCCCATTATGAAGGCGCCGGCCGCCGCCGGTAAAAAAGCCTCCCCCTCGCCCCACGGCCCCAAAAAATAAAAGCCCCCGCAACCCGAAAAGGTTGGAGGGGCGTTGGAAAAGCTATATTATCGGGCGAGGGCCCTAGACCACTTCGCTGATCACCGACCGTAGGAACTTGTCGGCGACTTGGGTCGCGTTGACGTCATAGGTCCCGGCCGCCAACTTGGCCTTCGCGGCGGCCACCTTGTCGGACCGGACCTCCGGGGCGGAACTCACTAGGTCGCGGGCGTAGGCCTTTTCCCGGGCCTGCTCCGACAGTTGGACCTTGTCGCCGACCGGGGCGGTTTCCTCGACTCCACCCTTGGGCCGTTGATTCTTTTCCTGGTCAAGCGCCTTGGCTTCACCGGCATAAGCGCCCTTGAGTCCATTTAAATATTCATTAACCTTCATAAATCACCCCTTGACCATGGTCTGGTCGACTTTTTTCCGGGTTATTTCCATCAACCGCCGGTTCAACTTTTCTTTCTCTCCAGGGTCGACCTCATCGATAATTTGCCCGGATTCGGAATCGACCGCCATGAACTCGAAATCGCCTTCTTCCTCGTTATAACTCATAGTCAGCGGCTGTCCATAGTCCTGACTCAATTCGTTCACAATTTCCAGCCCCACGCCTTCGGTCCTGGCCTCCGGGTCGGACAAACGATAAACCATTTCCGAGGCCACGCGTTCCACCACCTGCCGGCGACGGGCTTCCGGAGAAATATCCAGCTTGTCCACCGCCTGGCCGCTTTCCGCGCTCTTGATCCGATTCAGCCGCATCCCTCGCCTCAACTGCTTACCGTAGGTCCGCAGGACGCTCTGAATTTGATGTGAGGTAATGGTCATGTCTAAATATCTACCTCTTCATCCATCGTATCGGCGTCTTGGGCCAGGGACTTTAGGAAAAAAAGATCGGCTTTCTATTTTATTTCATTTTTCCCTCTAGCTTAATCTTATGCTAATAATACCAGAATGATTATGCAAACATCAAGCCACAATAAACCGGCCGGGGACGCCGCCCGAGCCATTGGCCTGATACTTGCTACAATTCTTTCCAAACTCCCTCCCCGGCGGAGGCTTTTATTAACCTCGGAAAGAAAGGAACCCCACATGAACCAACACACCGAACCCGGCTTCACTTGGGTGAAACACCATTGCTTGGCCGTCGGCGGGGCTCGCGGCGGACGGATTATTGACGAGCTTCCCCGACCCAGCCGTCAAGTCCGGGACAATTTTTTGGCGCCCAGCCTCGAACCGGCCGGACCGCTGAACATGTTCCCCGGCCGGCCCGGACTGACCGCGGCCTTGGCCGGCAATCCGGAGGTTTGGGCTTGGTGAATTTCGTCGCGGTTATCCTGGCTCGGTCGCAGTCTCCGACCGCCCCGAATCGCCTCCTATCCCGTAGGCCCCTAGCCCCGATCAAGGGCCGGCCGGTCCTGGCCTGGATCAAGGACCGCCTGGCGGCCAGCCGGGTGTTGACGGAAATCGTGGCCGCCGTGGGCGACCGGAAACAGGACCGGGATATCGTCCGGACCGCCGAGGGCCTGGGCCTGCGGGTCCTGGCCGGTCACCCGGACCGGATTCTGCACCGGCTGCGTCAAGCGGCCGAGGCCTCCGGCGCCGACCATATTGTCCGGGTCAATGGAAATTTTCCCCTGGTCGACCCCGCCGCCCTGGACGTTCTCGCCGCGGCTCACCTGGAAAAAGGCGCCGACTTCAGCCTCAACAGCCACTACCATGGCCTGGTGTACGGCCTGGGAGTGGAAATATTTTCCCGGCAGGCCCTGGAACGGGCCGTGCGGGAAAGAAGCTCGGAGGAACAAAAACGGCTCGGCGCCCTGTACCTGCTCCACAAGCCCGAAAAGTACAGGTCTTTTTTCCTGCCGGCGTCCGTCACGGCTCCGCATTTACGGGTTAGCGTCGACTTCGAGGCTGACTTGGTGGTGGTATCCAAGATCATCGACGACGTCCCCAACCCGGACAACGAAAAAATAATTTCATATTTAAAATCCCGCCCCGAACTGGCCGCCTGGCAGGAAATAGGCGCCCCGGCCGAGGTGAGCCTGGAAAAGGTCCTTCTCTTTCCGGAAAAAATGAAAGCCCTGCGGCAAAACAATCACACCGCCCTGGACCTGACCTATCCCATCAGCGTGGAACTCTCCCTGACCAACAAATGCAACCACAATTGCCTCTGGTGCTCCGACGCCGGGCTGAGGCGCCGCCAGGGCAAGGACATGGAAACGGCCCTGTTCAAGGACCTTTTCCGGGACCTCAAGGAAGGCGGAGTTAGGGGCGTGGTCCTGGAGGGGGGAGGCGAGCCGACCATTCATCCGGACTTTAAAAAGCTGGTCCGCCTGGCCAAGGACCAAGACCTGGCCCTGGGATTGATCAGCAACGGGTATTTCGCCCCCTACCTGGACGCCCTCGAGGACTTCGAATGGATTCGGATCAGCCTCGACGCGGCCGGCCGGGACCAGTATCGACGCCTCAAGGGCGTCGACGGGTTCAACCGGGTGATCAACCACCTGATGACCATGGCCGCCCAGAAACGGAACCGCACCCTGGGCGTGGGGTACGTGGTCTCGAACCTCAACGACGACCTGCTGGAAATCGAACAACTGGTCCTTTTTCTAAGGAAAATCGGCGTCAACTACATCCAGTTCCGGCCGGTGGTCGACCACCCGGAACTATTCTCCGCCGCGGACCCGGGCTTCCTGAAAAAATACGAAACCAGGGAATTTTCCGTAAACCTTTCGGGCATGGTCGACAATATCGAACGAGGCAATTCCGGACTGCCCTGCCTGGCCCACAGCCTGTCCACCGTGATCTGCGCGGACGGCGGCGTCTTCATCTGCGGCCGGCTCAACCAGTACGAAACCTGGGAGCCCCTGGGCAACCTCAATCAGGAAAGTTTCAACCAAATCTGGACGGGTCCCAAAAGAAGGGAACAGGTGGGCATTCTCTACCAGCCGGATTTCTGCCGTTCGAATTGCCCGCAATGCCGGATGACGAAATACAACCGGCTGCTGTCCGACGTGGAAAAAATAAAAACCAGGAATTTTATCTAGCGCCATGAAACTACCCTTTGAACCGGAATATCGTCGCCGTTACCAGGCGCTGCTCGAAGAAATTTTTGAAGGCGATTTCCTGTCCGAGGGGGCCATGGTCAGGAAATTCGAGGAAGACTTCGCCCGGCTGGCCGGGCCCGGCCTCCACGCCGCCGCGGCGGCCAACTGCGGGCTCGGGTTGCTGGCGCTGTTGGAATTCGTCGGGGTCGAGGGCCGGGAAGTCATAGTCCCTTCCAACACCTTCATGGCCACGCCCCTGGCCGCCGCCCGGGCCGGGGCCAAGGTCGTTTTCGCGGACTGCAACCGGGAAGACCTCTGCCTGTCGCTGGCCGACCTGAAAAAAAAGGTCACGCCCCGCGTCAAGGCCGTGGTCCTGGTCCACATCGGAGGGCACCTGGCTTTTGAAACCGAGGAAATAGCTTCCTGGCTCGAGGAAAGGGAGATCAGCCTGATCGAGGATTGCGCCCACGCCCACGGCGGAACATGGCGGGGCCGCGCCGCCGGGTCCTTCGGGATCGGAGGCGTTTATTCCTTTTACGCCACCAAGACCATGCCCCTGGGGGAGGGAGGCATGGTGGTTTCCCGCTTCCCCGAAGCCATCGAGTTTTTCAAAAAATGGCGCAATTACGGCAAGTTCGACTACCAAATAAAAGGGTTCAACGCCCGGATGAACGAGGTCACCGCCGCCCTTGGCCTGGTGCAGCTCGAACGCCTGCCCCGGGTCCTCGCCTGGAAAAGGGACCTGGCCCGCAAGTACGACCTGATCTTTGAAAACAGGGTGAAACTCCCGCCCGGCATGGTTTCGGGCTACTATAAATACATCGTGTTCGACGCCGCGCCCCGGGAACAGACCGGCAAGGTCTTCGGCGAGCCCTGCCACGAACTGTCCGGGCTTCACCTGGACCTGCCCAACACCGCCTGGGTCAAGGACCATCACGCCTGCCCGCCCATATATTATGGTTGGGACGGGGCCGACCTTTCCCCGGACGAACTCGCCCGGCGCTTGCTCCAATGAATAAAGCGGAGGCTGCTTGTTGATGAACATAAAGGCAAAAAAAGTCCTGGTCCTTGGCGGGGCAGGATATATCGGCTCGGTTTTAACCGAAATGCTCCTGGATAACGGCTTCGAGACCGTTGTCCTCGACCGCTTGCTGTTCGGCCCCGAACCCCTGGACCACCTGCGGGACCGTCCGGGGTTTAGTCTTATCCGGGGAGACCTCCGGGATATTTCGGCCGTGAGCTCGGCCGTCAAGGGCATGGACGCCGTGGTCCTTCTGGCGGCCCTGGTCGGGGAGCCGGCCTGCGACCGCGACCCCATGGAAACCGTGGATGTCAATTTCCTAGGGTCCCTCAACGCGGCCAGGGCCACCGCGTACCACGGGGTCTCGAGGTTTCTTTTCGCCTCCACCGATTCCTGCTACGGCGTCCAGGAAGGGGTATTGCACGAAGACTCCCCGCTCAACCCCATCTCCCTTTACGCCTCCTTGAAACGGGACATGGAAAAGGAACTGCTGGCCCTGCCGGGCCTGAACCCGGTCATCCTGCGCCTGGCCACGGTATACGGACTTTCCCCCAGAATGCGCTTCGACCTGATAATCAACATCCTGACCATGCACGCCGTGCTCAATAACCGCGTCAAAATATTCGGCGGCAAGCAGTGGCGGCCCCTGGTGCACGTCGCGGACGTGGCCCGGGCTTTCCTGGCGGCCCTGGAAGCGCCGCCTAGCCGGGTGGGCGGCGAGGTGTTCAATATCGGGTCCAACGACCAGAACTACCAAATAGGGGACCTCGGGGACTTGGTCCAGCGGGTTTTTCCCCGGGTTGAAATCGAGACCATCGAGCAACCGCCCGACCTGCGGGACTACCACGTCAATTTCGACAAGGCCGAAAAGGTGATGGGCTTTTTGACCGCCAAAACCCCGTCCGACGGAATACGGGAAATTGCAGCGGCCTTGAATTCGGGCCGCCTGCCCGACCCGTCGGCCCCCCGGTATCGCAATTCCTGAAAGAAGGAAAAAATGACCGCCCCCCGGTTGGAAGACATAATCAAGGGAATCGATCCACTGGATAAATTCGTCCCCTTTTCCCCGCCCCTGGTGGGCGAGGAGGAAATCAGGGAAGTCGTCGACACCCTGACCTCGGGCTGGTTGACCACCGGTCCCAAGACCGAGCGTTTTGAAAAGCAGGTCGCGGATTATTGCGGCGGAGGAAAAGCCCTGGCGGTCAATTCCTGCACCACGGCCCTGCACCTGGCCCTGGCCGTGCTGGGGGTCGGAGAGGAAGACGGCGTCATCACCACGCCCTACACCTTCGCTTCCACCGGCCATGTGATCATGTACCAACGGGCCCGCCCCTTTCTGGTCGACGTGGAACCGACCACCTTCAACATCGACCCCGTCAAGGTCCGCGACTTCCTGGAACAGGAATGCGTCCCCGGAAAAAACGGGGGGCCGCCCCGGCACAAACAGACGGGTCGGACCATCAAGGCCCTGTTGCCGGTGCATTATGGCGGCCATCCCTGCCGGCTGGATGAACTGCTGGCTATTGCTCGCGAATACGGCCTCTTCACGGTCGAGGACGCGGCCCACGCCATCGGCGCCACGTACAACGGACGAAAAATAGGGTTGTTCGGCGACATTACCTGTTTTTCCTTCTACGCCACCAAGAACATCACCACCGGCGAGGGCGGCCTGGCCCTGACCGAGCGGGAAGATTTATCCGACCGGATGAGGGTGATGAGCATGTACGGCATCTCGGACGCCCGCCGCATCTGGGCCAGGTACGCCCCCAAGGGTTCGTGGGTTTACGACGTGGCCGAGCTGGGTTTCAAGTACAACATGATGGACATCCAGGCCGCCCTGGGGCTCCACCAGTTGGCCAAGCTAGACGAGTTTCTGCGACGTCGCCGGGAAAACGCCGGCATTTACCTGGACATCCTCGGCGGGCGGGAGCAAGTCCGGACCCCGATCCAGGAAAGTTACGCCGAATCGGCCTGGCACCTCTTCCCCATCCTGCTCAACCCTGACCGGTTGCGGATCAACCGGGACGATTTTATCGAGGCCCTCAAGGCCTTGAACATCGGGACCAGCGTCTTGTTCATTCCCCTTCACTTTCACTCCTATTATAATAGGGCCCTGGGATATGGCGAGGGCGACTTTCCCATCGCCGAGGACCTTTTCCGGAGAGTGGTCAACCTGCCGCTCTCCCCGGCCGTTCCGCCCGAAACCATCGCCCGGGTCGCCCGAACAGCGGCGAAACTACTGGAGGCGGCGTCATGATCCCCAACCCGGCCTTCAATATCTGGGAACATACCCGGGAAACCCTCTTCGACCTGTACGCCAAAAGGGCGAGGAACGAACTGCCCGAAATGACCTGCAACAAGCAGGCGGTGGAACTTTTAGCCCCCCACGTCCGGCCGGGCTGGACCGTCCTGGACGCCGGCTGCGGGTCGGGCGGCCTGTTTTGGTCCTTTTATTCCCGAAAGCTCCCGGTGGAATACCATGGCCTCGACTACACCGCCGGGTTTATCGCCCTGGGCCGGGAAAACATCCCGGCGGATTTGTCGCCCCCGGACCGCCTGCACCTGGGGGCCATCGAGGACCTGGACCGGGAATACGACGCGGTCATCTGCATCAACACCCTGTTCTGCCTACCTAATTTTCACCAGGGCCTGGAACGGTTGGCCCGGGCGGCCCGAAAAATCCTGATCATTCGAACCCTCCTGGCCGAAAAGACCGAAATCCGCTACGAAACGGACGATTATCTGGACGCGGGCTTTAGGGGGCCCGGGGGACTCCGCTCCTATTTCAACATCTTTTCCCTGTCCGAGGTCATGGACTTTCTCCGGGACGAGGGGTTCGAGGTCGCCCTGCCGGTGGATGAAAGGACCGGAGACCAACCGGAACTGTCCGCCGGAAAGATATTCCCCTATCGGGTGCTGTCCTGCCGCCGCATCCAGGAGCCAACCAGGTCATGAACGAAGTCAAGTCCAAGGATTACCACGATTATTTCATCAAGGACGGGCGCTTTATCGGCCGATTCGAGGAAATGTACCAAAACGTGGCCGACCCCTGGCATATCGACGACCTGGGACGCCGGCTGGACATGGACGCGGCCCTGTTGCTGCTCCAATACTCCGGCCGCGAGTATTCCCAAATCCTCGACGCGGGCTGCGGCAAGGGACTGTTCACTTCCTTCCTGGCCCGGGAAACCGGCGGCCTGGTGTTGGCCGGAGACGTCTCCCCCACGGCCGTGGAACAGGCCCGGGCCCGCAACCGGGACCCCCGCATCGAGTTTATCGTCCTGGACCTCAACCGGCTCGACGACCTGGACCGGCCCCGAGGCCGGTTCGACCTCATCGTCCTGGCCCAGACCATCTGGTGCATCCTGCCCAACCTGGAAAAAATCCTGGCCGGGTTCCTCGACCTGCTCCAGCCGGGCGGCGGACTGTTGATATCACAGAATTTTCTCCAGCCGGGCCAACAAAAATACGGCCGTGAAATCGTGGCTGGGCCGGAAGACCTCCTGGCCCTGCTGACCCGGGCCGGGTTCGACATCAAACAGACCCTGGAAGCCAACCGGTTTCAAAACCACCACCTGGCCGTTCTGGCCGAAAAGCCCAGCCGGCCGGTCGCGCCCTAGGGTCGCCCATGGAACTCATCGGGAGCCGCTGCCCCATGTGCGGTAATAACAAGGGAAGGTTCAAGCTGGAATTCCGGCCCCCGAACCTGGAACAAAACTTCCGCGTCGAGGACTGCCTCGCCTGCGGCGTTTCCCATGTCAATCCCCGGCCGTCCCGGGCCGAGCTCCACCGTTTTTTCACCGCCGCGGACCTGTTCCGAAAATCCACGGACCCCGAGGGACGGGACCGGTCCCTGGTCCGGGAAAGGGGCCGCCGGACCCGGGAATTCAGCCGGTACGTCCGCCAAATAAAGGCCTGGCAACCCCGAGGGAAAGTCCTCGACGCCGGCTGCGGGCTCGGCCTGTTCCTGGAACTCCTGGGCCCGGACTTCGACCGACTCGGCCTGGACCTCAACCCGTTTCCAGCCCGTTTCGCCCGGGACCGGCTGGATTTCGAGATACGGACCGCCGACGTCCTGGAAGCCGATTTTCCGCCCGGCAGTTTCGATCTCGCGGCGATAATGCAGACCCTCGACCACCTGGACCAGCCGGGGTTGTTCCTGCGCAAGGCCGCCGGGTGGGTCCGGCGGGGAGGCTTCCTCTACCTGGCGGCCCTGGTGAACCTGAAAAGCGCCATGTTTTATCTGTATAAGGACCGGTTTCGCCTGCTTCACCCGTTCCACCTGGTTTATTTCACTCCCGCGGTCCTGCGCCGCCACCTGGAAAACCTGGGTTTCAGGATCGTTCGCCTCGAATTTCCCTATTTTCATACCCAGTTCTTCACTGCCCGGGAAGTCATGGGGTTGGGGAAAAAACTGGTCCGGCGGGTCCGGTCCCGGTCCGGGTCGGCGGACTATTCCCCCCCGTTTTACGGCAACACCATGAACATCCTGGCGATAAAGGCCTGACGGGCATGGGCGGGCTGGCGGGCTTCGTCGATTTCGAGGGCCCGGGCGTCGGTCCGGGCCTGGGCCGGGCCATGGCCGCGCGAATTTCCGGACGTGGCCGGGGCCGGGCCGTGGGCGGCCCCTTCGCCGGTCGATCCGAGCTATGGCGGATCGGTCCCGGAAAACCGGTTTTCCGGGGGCCGCTCGGCCTGGTCCTGGACGGCGCGGTGTACAATCGCCGGGAATTGGCCGGTGAATTGGGCTTGACGGTCGAATCAGACGCCGAACTGGTCCTGGCCCTGCTCGAAGCCCGGGGGTATGACAGCCTAGCCCTGGTCAACGGCGATTTCGCGGGCGCCCTCTTCGACAGCGGCCGCAACGAACTTATCTTGTTTCGGGACCGTTTCGGGGTCAGGCCCCTGGTGTGGACCCGGGCCGGAAGCAGCGTTTTTTTCGCGTCGGAGCCCCGGGCCCTGGCGGCCCGCCCCGGGTTTCGCCCGCAACCCAACGAGGCCATGCTCTTCGATTATCTGGCCACCCACTACCGATACCTATTTCGCGACCCGGCCAGGACATTTTTTCACAACGTTTTTCAGGTCCCCCCGGCCGGGTTCGTCCGCTTCACCCGCGAAAGTGAATCGACCCACGCCTACTGGCGGCTGGAACAAAACCCGAAAACGAAAAACCGGACCCCGGAAGAAGCCGCTGAAAAATTGAAATTCCTGGTCCGGGACGCCGCGGCCCGGCGCTTGGACGAGAATAAAAAAATGGGGTTTTCCCTTTCCAGCGGCATGGATTCATCGTCCGTGACCGGGCTGGCGGCGGAGGTCCTGGGCCGCAAGGTGGATATCTACTCGGTCGGCTACGGTTACGGGGAATATGACGAATCCGCCGGCGCGGCCCCGGCGGCCCAAAAATTCGGCTCTTCCTGGAAAAACATTCCGCTGTCCGACCCGGAACTTTTTTTTGAAATAGCGACCCTGATCCGCCGGACCGGGGAACCCGCCTGCACCGTCACCTGGCTCTCCCATTTTCATCTGGCCCGCAACGCGGCCGCCGACGGCCAGGAAATCCTCTTTTCCGGCCTGGGCGGGGATGAATGCCTGGCCGGGGAATACGAGCATTTCCTATATTTTTTCGCCGACTTGAAAAGAAAGGGCCTGGAACGAAGGCTCGAATCGGAAGTCGCCTGCTGGATCAGGCTCCACGACCATCCGGTCTTCAAAAAATCATGGAACGTGGTCGAGGACGTTTTCCGCCGCCTGGTGGACCTCGACGCCCCGGGTTTGATACATTATGATCGGGACCGCTACCAAAAATACCTGCCGTGGTTCGAACCGGATTTCGTTGGCGCCTGGGACCGCGAACCGTCCATGCCCCACCCGTTCGACAGCTACCTGGCCAACCGCTGTTTTCAGGACCTGACCCTGGAAACCACTCCCCCCAGCCTGGCCGAGGACGAAAAAAACACGGCCGCGTTCGGCCTGGAAACCCGGTTCCCCTTTCTCGACCACCGGGTGGTGGAATTCTGTTTTTCCCTGCCCGAGGAATGGAAATACGACCGGGGCGTGACCAAGGCCCCGCTGCGTCGGGCCATGCACGGCGTCCTGCCCCGGGCCAACCTGACCAATACCGTCAAAACCGGCTTCAACGCTCCGGCCCACGTCTGGCTGGCCGGAAGGGACCGGGAAAACGTTCTCGACCTGATTCACAGCCGGTCCTTCATTTCCCGGGGACGACTGAAACCCGGCGCGGCCGAGGCCCTTTTCCGGGAACATCTTTCCGGCCGGGCCAACCACATGATGTTTTTCTGGCAGCTCATCAACGCCGAACTCTGGGAACGGTCCCTGTCGGAAACAAATAAAAAGGCGGACCCATGATCCCCAATCCGGAATTCAACATCTGGGAACATTCGTCCAACGTGCGGGAACTGTACGCCCGTCGGGCGAGAGGCGAGGAAGAGATGGACGCGGCCCGCCAGGCGGCGGAAATCCTCGCGCCCCACATCACGCCCGGCCGGACCCTGCTGGACGCCGGGTGCGGCGCCGCGTATTATTATTGGTCTTTTCGGCGCCGGGGTCTAGACGTGGAATATTACGGCCTCGACTATTCCCCCACCCTCATCCGCATCGGTCGCGAGTTCATGCCCCAAGCCGGGCTTCCCCCGGAAAGGCTGACTTGCGAGGCCATCGAGGACCTGGACCGGGTCTTCGACCTGGTGATCTGCTTCAACACCCTGTCCTGGAGCCCGGATTTCCGGCGCCCCCTGGACCGGCTCTGCGCGGCGACCCGCCGGGTCCTGCTCCTGCGTGACAACCTGGGGGACCGGACTATTTACCGCTGGGAAACGGACGGCTTCCTGGACGAGGGGTACAACCATCTCAAGGCCTACTGGAACCAATATTCCGAACGGGAAGTCACGGCCTTTCTGGAAGAACGCGGCTTCGAGGTCACGCCCATCGTGGACGCCCGCGCCAAGGGCCGCCTGGAACTGGTGGTGGGCAAGCCCTATTACTGGAAACTCCTGATGGCCGAACGGCGGGAAAAGTGATCGAACGTCGCCCCCTGGGCCGAACCGGCCTGGAAATATCCGTCGCGGCCCTGGGCGGGCACCTCTTCCCGGACTCGGGCTGGGAATACTACGAAAAGTACTACGGCCGCAAAATCCTGGAACGGGAAGCCCCGGACTTGCGCCGCGCCGCGGTGGAAGAGGCCCTGGCCCAAGGCGTCAACCTCGTGACCGCCGATTTCGACTTCGAACTAAAACCCCTGGGAAAGGCCTTGCGGGAACTCGACCCCCGACGCCAGGTCCTGACCTCGGTCGTGGTCGGGTTCCGACTTCTTTCCGGCGAAAAACCCGACTGGGTCGTTCTGGAACAGGAGATCGACCGGATCATCAAAACCCTCGGCCGGGACCGCCTGGACCTTCCCCAACTCAGGCTGGCGGATGACCTTTCGCGCGGCTTGGTGGAAGACCTGGTTTTCCATCTGGCCCGGCTAGGGAAAAAAGGAAAAATCGCGGCCCCGGTCTTTTACGGCGGGGACGGGGACCCGGAAATCCTGGGGGCCGGCCTGGAAGACGGTCTTTTTAACGTGGTCACGCGGCCCCTGGGAATACTCAACCCGGCCGCCGCCGGGGATATTCTTCCCCTGGCGAAAAAAACCGGGGCCGGCTTCATCGCCCTGGTTCCCTTTCAGAAAGGCCTGCTCTTTGACTGCGGCCGGGAAGCCGGGTTCTCCGACCACGAAATCGCCCGGGCCGCCTGGGGGTGGCTGCTCGACCGCCCGGGCCTGTCCGCGGCCCTGTTCGGCGTGTCCGGACCGGAACAGGTCCGGGCCAACCTGGACGCCCTGCAAAAGGCCCAACCTCCGTCCCCGGACTTTTTGTCCCGCCTGTTCCGAACGGCGGCCTACGATCGTTTTATCACGGAAATGAAAAAACACGCGCCCCAAGCGGCGGTGGACCAACGGGTGGATCATGTGCGGCCTGGCCGGGATATTTAACCTCGACGGTCGGCCGGTGGACCGCCGGGTCCTGGAAGCCATGAGCCGGACCCTGGCCCATCGGGGTCCGGACGACCAGGGCTTGGCCATCTTCGATTTAGACCGGGGCGGCGAAGCGGAAAAAGGCGCCCTGGGGCTGGCTTCCCGCCGCCTGGCCATCATCGACCTTTCCCCGGCCGGCCGCATGCCCCTGGCCGACCGGGACCGGTCCGTCTTCGTGGTGTTCAACGGCGAGATTTACAACTATCGGGAACTCCGGGCCGAACTGGAAAAACTCGGGCGCGCCTTTATCACCGGCGCGGACACCGAAGTTATCGCGGCCGCGTACAAGGAATGGGGCCAGGACTGCCAGCGCCGCTTCAACGGCATGTGGGCCCTGGCCCTATTCGACGCCGGGAAGAAAACCGTCTTCTGCTCCCGGGACAGAATGGGGGTCAAGCCCTTCTATTATTTCCTGAACAACCGGACCTTCGTCTTCGCCTCGGAGATCAAGGCCCTGTTGGCCCATCCGGACCTGTCCACCGGACCGGCGCCGGCAGCCATGTTCAACTATCTGGCCCGGAGCTACCGGTTCGTGGACGGAAGGCCGACCACCTTTTTTAACAACGTTTTTCAACTGGAACCCGGGACCGGCCTGCTGGTCGGGACCGATTCATGGATTGAAAAAAAATACTGGAGCCTGTCCCTTCAAGCCCCGTTTACCGGCTCGGAAGAGGAGGCCTCCGCCCGGTTCCTGGAAATCCTGACGGACGCGGTCAGGCTGCGGCTGCGCTCGGACGTCCGGGTCGCGGCCCAGCTTTCCGGAGGCTTGGATTCCTCCGCCGTCGCGGCCCTGGCCGCTCGGGAACTGGGGCCCGGGCTGCCGGTTTTTTCCGCCTGCTTTGACGAAAAGCCCTTTGACGAAAGGGAATTCATCGAACCCACCGCGGCCGCGCTCAAGGCCGAGCCCCATTTTGTCTTCCCCGGGCCGGACGGCCTGCGGGACGAGTTGCCCCGGATGATCAGGGCCTTTGACGAACCGGTCTGCACCGTCACTTTTTTCGCCCACTGGCGGGTCCTGGCCGAAGTCAAGCGGTTGGGCTTCAAGGTCCTGCTCAACGGGCACGGCGCGGATGAGCTTGCCGCCGGGTATTACGACCACTATCTGCATAACCTGGCGGACCTGCGGGCCGAGGGCGCCCTGACGGAGCTGGCGGCGGAAAAAGAAGCCTGGCTTCGCCTCCACGGCCGGGAACGGGAAAAACAGCAGCGGGACTATTTCGCCCTGCTGGATCGCGGCGGGGAGTACATGGCGGACTGCCTGAAAAATTTCGCGCCCCACGAGGCGGCCCTGGGGCCGGCCCTTAAATACGAAACCGGCGGC
The DNA here is from genome assembly GCA_043806915.1 of Pseudomonadota bacterium. GTDB lineage: Bacteria > Desulfobacterota > Desulfarculia > Adiutricales > JAGVGV01 > JAZDGM01. The sequence continues at coordinate 30,233 of JAZDGM010000250.1, forward strand.
CCGGACCGGCCGGTCGGACCCTTCCCTTCCCTCCTGGCCAACCGGCTATACCGGGAACTGCTCTTCGAAACCGTGCCCGCCGTGCTCAAGGCCGAGGACCGGACCACCATGGCCCATTCCGTGGAAAGCCGGCTGCCTTTTCTAGACTATCGACTGGTGGAATTCATGTTCTCCCTGCCCGGACGCCTGAAGATAAAAAACGGCCTGGGCAAGCATATCCAAAGAAAAGCCCTGCGGGGAATCATCCCGGAACCGGTCCGGACCAGGACGGAAAAAGTCGGGTTCAACGCGCCTTCCGAAAAATGGTTTCGGGAAGGGCTCCAGGACTGGGTCGAGGAAACGGCCCGCTCGCCCCGTCTGTTCAACCAGGGGATTCTGGACCGGCCTGGTTTCGACCGGCTCTGGGGCGAACATCGGTCGGGCCGGGCCAATCATTACCAATTCCTGTGGCAGGTCTTGAACCTGGACCTCTGGCTGGCGGAGTATTTTTAATGCTGTTCTATAAAAACGGGGAAGGGGCCGACCCCTTTCTCTTCATTTACCGGGACCCGGGCTGGTTGCGCGATTACGACCCGCCCCGGGATTTTCCCTTTTGGGTCAACATCGAGCCCACCAACCTTTGCAACCTGGATTGCATCTTCTGTTCCCGGCAATTGAGCCGGGGGCCGAAAGGGTTCATGAGCGACGAAACGCTCGATAAAATCATCGCCGAAACGGCGGAAAACCCTCCCGCCGCCCTACGGGCCGCGGGTTGGGGAGAACCCCTGCTCCACCCCGAATTCACGGAGCACGTCCGCCGGATCAAGCGGGCCGGGTTGAAGCTGAAGGTCTACACCAACGGGACCCTGCTGACCCCTGGACCTGATGGAGCAATTCATTGACGCGGGCCTGGACGAGCTGCAATTTTCCATGCAGGGGCTGACCCCCGGGCAATACGAATTCAACCGCCGCAAGGCCCGGTTCGACGTTTTCCGGGACAAGGTGGAACTGGCGGCCCGGACCAGGGAACGCCGAAAAACGAACCGCCCCTTTCTCAGCCTGCTCACTTCCGTCCTGGCCGGCGAGCTGAAAACCGCCTCCCCGGGCGAATTCATCGAAAGCTGGTCGTCCCTGGTGGATAAGATCGCCATTGACCTGACCAATCTCAATTTCGTCAGGGAACTCCCCCGGGTCCGGGACATCCTCCACGACCAGGCCCTGGAAATGGTTCACCGACCCTGCGTGGACGTGTTCCTGGCCCTGGAAATCAACCATGACGGCGCCATGGAATTCTGCGGCCAGGACGCGGACCGCACTCCGGAACACGTCATTGGGAACATCCGGGACATGACCATCCGGCAAGCCTGGACCTCGGACAAGATGAACGCTCACCGCCAGGCGGTGGGCCGGGACGTCCGACACGACGAATTCCCCATCTGCCGGAACTGCTACCACAACACCAGCAAGTACGACCTGTTCAAGGAAAAATATGGAAACCAACCCGACGGGCCGGCCTGACGACCTTTTAATAGCCAACCGGGGCGGCGGGGCCAGGGGGGCCTGCCGGGTCCAAAAACTCCGCTGGGACACGGACTTTTTCGGGTTTCCCTGCGGCCGCATCGAAAACCTGGCGGCCGCCGGGGACAACCAAGCCCGGTTCTCGGTCGCCCTGGACCTGGCCCGCCAAGCCTTGGACTGGGCGGAGACCAACCGGATACGCCTCCTGGCCGTGAAAATCCCGGGGCCGGACCCCCTCCTGGTCCAGGCCCTGGAAGCGGTCGGCTTTTATCTGACCGACAATAGCCTGGCCCTGGCCTGGTCCCCTCCGGCGCCGCCGACCACGGCCGGCCTGCCCCCGGGTTTTTGCCTGTCCGATAAAAACGACCAGCCGGACCAGGACGCCGCCGCCTTTTCCCAACTCTTCACCGACGGCCGCTTCCACAACGATCGCCGCATTCCCCTCGACCAGGCGGATAGGCTATGGCGGACCGCCGTCCTGACCCAGTTGCGGGGGGAGGCGACTCAAGTCTTGTTCCTGCTGAACCGCGGCCGCCCGGTGGGGCTGACCACGGTCAAGACCGCGGCGCCTCCCCCCGCCGCCCCGTCGACCAGGACCGGCTGTATTTTTATTTTAGGACTCCACCCCGAATTTCGAGGCCGCGGCCTGGGGCGTATTCTGCTGACGGAAACCTTGAAAAGGGCCCAGGACCGCTACGACCGGCTGGAAGTGGAAACCTCGGTTTACAATCAGCCGGCCGTGGGTTTGTACCAAAAATGCGGTTTCATCATGACCGGAGTTAATGTTAGTCTCCATTTCTGGTCGGACGGGAAAGAAAACCAGGCATGAATATTAGGGTTCGGTTGTTGGCGGCGCTCCTGGCGCTTTTCCCGCTCCTGTTTTTTTCCTGCGGACCGGACGAGGAAGAAGGCCGTCATCCGGAAAAATTTTACCAGGAAATCTGGTGTCGGGAACAGGGCGGCCGCCGGGAAGCCCGGCTGGCTGACCGGACCAGGTGCGACTGCCTGACCTCCACCCACGCCGTGGAATTCGATTTCGGACCCAAGTGGGCCGAGGCCCTGGGCCAGAGCCTTCATTATTCGGTGATGACCGGCAAAAAAGCCGGCGTGGTCTTGATCCTGGAAGGCCCGGACGATAAAAAATACCTGGACAGACTCCGCCGCATAACCGCCCACTTCGAAATTCCGGTGGATTTCTGGATCATGAGACCCCCGTCATAAAAAAGGAAATTCCATGCCCAACCATTTTGAACAGTCATTCGACCTCGGCGGCCTCGAGATCGGAGAAGGTCGCCCGGCCCTGGTGGTCGCGGAAATAGGCGGCAACGCCGGCCGGGACATGGAACTGGCCCTGAAAATGATCGACGCCGCCCAGAAAGCCGGGGCCGCGGCGGTCAAGTTTCAGGCCTACCGCACCAGTCGTTTTCTCGCCCGCGACAGCCGCTATTACGACGAACTCGCCGAAGAGGAATTAAGTCCCGAGGACCTGGCCGCGGCGAGGGCCTTCGCCGAAGCCCGGGGGTTGGCCTTTATCTCCTCGGCCTTCGACTTCGACAGCCTGGCCTGCCTGGCCCGCCTGGATGTCGCGGCCGTCAAGATCGCTTCCGGGGATATCGACAATTTTCCGCTCCTGGAAGCCGCCGCCGCCCTGGGTAAACCCATAATTCTTTCCACCGGAGCGTCCGACCTGGCCGAAACAGCCGCCGCCGTATCCTTTATAAAAGGACTGGGCGTCCGAAAACTGGTCCTGCTCCACTGCACAACCCTGTATCCCTGCCCGGACGACCAAGCCAATTTGCGGTCCATTCCCTTCCTGAAGGAACGGTTCAACCTGCCGGTGGGGTTTTCGGACCACACCCTGGGGATTGAAGCGCCCTTGGCCGCCCTGGCCCTGGGCGCCGTGCTCATCGAAAAACACTTCACCGTGGACCGGGGCCTTCCCGGCGGAGACAACTCCATGAGCTGCCTGCCCGACGAACTGGCCGCCCTCGCGCGCGGCGCCCACCGAATCGACCGGATGCTCGGCGGGTTCGCCAAGGTCCCATCCCCCGGAGAGAGTGAAATGAGGACGGCCATCAGAAGGTCCCTGGCCGCCGGACGCGATATCAAGGCCGGCGAAACCTTTTCCAGGGAAAACATAGACTTCAAGCGGCCCGCCCAAGGGTTGCGGCCGGAAGACTTCTATCGCCTCAAGGGCCGCCGGGCCGGGAAAAACATCCGGGCCGACGAATTCATCACCTGGGACATGGTGGAATAATGGTTAAAATCGCCCTACCCGTCTCCCATCATTTCCAAGCGGACGCCAGACCCGCGACCCGGCTGCCCGACCTGGCGGACGTTCTCGAATACAAAAATACAAAGAAAACCCAGGCGTTGCCAAAAAAACCAGCCGTTTTTCACTGGAACCGGGGCTTGGTCCAGGAAAATTTCCGCTCGGCCTTTTTCGAGGAAAACCTGCCGGAATTCCTGGCCGCCATCGAAGCCGAGCTTTTTTCCTTCGACCTCGGGCCGGCCTGCCGCAAAAACCAGTACGTCCTGCCCTTGTCCCCCACCCTGGACCAAGAGGACCTTAAAACCGAATTCGCCCGGTCCCTGGACCTGGTCCGGAAACACTACTCCGGCCCCCTGGCCGCGGAAAATTACAACTATTACCCCACCGGGCTATACGAACACATCTGTCGGCCGGACTTCATCGCCGCCAGCTTGATTGAATTCGACCTGGGGCTGATCCTGGACCTGGCCCACGCCTGGGTTAGCGCGGTCAACCTCGGCCTGACGGTCGCGGACTACCTCGCGGAATTGCCCCTCGAAAAAGTGCGGGAAATTCATCTATCCCGGCCGTATTTCCATCCCCGGACAGCCGTGGACGCCCACCAGGCCCCGGAAACCGAGGATTTCGCTTTATTGTCGTTCACTCTCGGGCTGCTCCCCCACCCCCGAAACGTCCTGGTCGCCATTGAATACTACCAGGACCTGCCGCGGCTGGAACAAGCCTATCTCACCCTGAACGACCTTCTATCCAAATTCGGGAGGAAAAGTCCTTGAACAAAAAGCCCTTGGGTCCGGCCGAGCGCCTGGCCCGCCATGGTCCAACCAAGCGCCCGCGACACGCTGGTTCCCAAGCGCCAGACGCGCCAATGGCCCAAGGCAAGCCGCCGACTCTCAACGCTGGTTCCCAAGCTCTAGCTTGGGAACCTCGGCCAGGGAAGCTCCAGCTTCCCCACTTTTAACGAGGTAACGACAATGCCCGGCGGGGGGCGTGGCCCCAAAGCCAAGCGCCCGCGACACGCTGGTTCCCAAGCGCCAGACGCGCCAATGGCCCAAGGCAAGCCGCCGAATCAACGCTGGTTCCCAAGCTCTAGCTTGGGAACCTCGGCCAGGGAAGCTCCAGCTTCCCCACTTTTAACGAGGTAACGACAATGCCCAGGAGCCGATATAGGGAATTAGACAGTCAGTTTCCACACTTCCTGACAGCCGTTATCAACAATTGGCTACCCATCTTCACTCGCCCTGAAACGGTGAACATCGTCTTGGATTCCTGGCGGTTCCTCCAGATGAACAACGAATTCGAATTATTCGGCTATGTCATCCTTGAAAATCATATTCATATAGTAGCTCGCTCCCGGAACCTGGGCGCGGACATTCAACGCTTCAAGGCTTTCACCGCAAAAAAAATCATGGAATACCTGCAAACCCGACGCGAATCAACCATTGTAAGGCTTCTGGAAAACTTAAAACGCCAATATAAAACCGATTCCACTTATCAGGTCTGGGAAGAAGGTAGTCACCCTCAGATCATAGCGGATGAAACCATACTTAGACAGAAACTTGAATATATTCACTTTAATCCGGTTAAACGAGGTTACGTCGATTTACCGGAGCACTGGCGGTATTCCAGCGCTCGCAACTATGCGGGGCAAGAGGGACTTATCGAGGTGTTTACCCAATGGTGAATTAAGTCCGAAGCTAGAGCTTCAGGCCTCGGGTTCCCAAGCTAGAGCTTGGGAACCAGCCTTCGTCGGGGCGGCCTTCCCCGGCTAACTCGCCGCCCACCCTGGTTCCCAAGCCGGCAAGCCAGATTAGAGCTTGCGAACCAGCCTGACGCCTTGAATTGGCAACATTCGAGAGGAGGATTTATTGAACAAAAAGCCCTTGGGTCCGGCCGAGCGCCTGGCCCGGAAAAACGCCTTTGACGGCAGTCTGGTCATGGGCGTTAAAAAATTCCACCAGGCCACCGGACGGGACCGGCACCAGCAAACCCGCTGGGACCAACTCCTCGACCCCGCCACCGGTCTCTTGCGTCGGGACCTGGCCCAAACCAGGCCCTGCCCCATCTGCGGCGGCGGCTTTGACCGCCCCCTCTTTATCAAGGAAGGCTTCCCCCACGGCCGGTGCGACGGCTGCGGGTTGATCTTCGTCAATCCGGTTTTAAGGGACGAACGGGTCCTGGAACATTATCGGTCCGAATCTTCCTGGGTCCAAGTCCTGGAAAGCGCTACCCAGGTGGAACTGGACCGGCTCAAATACACCTACGGCCTGGACCTGGCCGGGCCATATCTGGCCGGTAATTCCCTGCTGGACGTCGGAGCGGGAACGGGCCTTTTTCTCAAGACGGCCCAGGCCCTGGATTTCGACCCCCTGGGCGTGGAACTGCACCGGGAAAACGCGGCCAGGCTGCGCCGGGAAGGTTTCACCGTCATCGACCGGCCCCTGGAGGAAGCAGGCTTGGCTCCCGGCCGCTTCGACCTGGTTTCCCTGTGGGAAGTCCTGGAACACATCGTTCACCCGGACCGATTGCTGGAAGAAATCCGCCGGATACTGAAACCCGAGGGAGTGCTGCTTATTCTGGTCCCCAACGTCGACGCCTTGTCCGCCCGCGTGCTTCACGAAAAAAGCGGGGCCTTCGGGGGACATTCCCACGTCAATTGCTTCAACGGGCCAACCCTGGCCCGGCTGCTGTCCCGGACCGGCTTTGAGGTCCTGGAAATGGAAACCATAATCACCGAGCTTGGCGCCATCAACAACCATTTGGGCTTCGAGGACCCCTACCTGGGGGAGGCGCCGGCCGTAATGGATTTTATCACGCCCGAACTGATCCACGACCGCCTGCTGGGCGGCAAGCTGCTGGCGCTGGCGAAAAAAAATCCGCCCGCGAATTTGGAAAAGGAGAATATAAAATGATCCTGGGCATTATCCCCGCTCGCGGGGGCAGCAAGGGAATTCCAAGAAAAAACATCAAACCGATCTGCGGCCGCCCGCTCATCGCCTGGACCATCATGGCCGCCCAAAAGGCCAAACTCCTGGACCGCTTCGTCGTCTCCACCGAGGACGCGGAAATAGCCGACGCGGCCAGGAAACACGGCGCGGAAGTCCTAGACCGGCCGCGGGAACTGGCCGGGGACAAGGTCATCAGCCGGGACGTCATCCGGCACGCCCTGGAAGCCACCGGCGCCAAGGTCGCGGTCCTGCTCCAGCCCACTTCCCCCATCCGGGACGACGACCTGATCGACCGCTGCGTCAAGGCCTTTCTGGACGGAGGCTACGATTCCCTGGCCACGGGGTTCATGAACCCGGTTTACCCTCCCCACGGCGAGGAACACCGCCGCCAGGACATCGGGGAGGTCTTTGTCAACGACGGCAGCGTGGTCATATCCACCAGGGAAACCATCATGGCCGACAGCCTTTTCGGCCAAAAACGAGGGACCATGGTTACCAACCGGGAACAGAATATCGATATCGACGAGGATTTCGATTTCTGGCTGGCCGAACAGGTGCTGAAAAAACGGGGGGCCTGCCGCTAGGGGCCTGGCCGGGCCTATCTTGGCTTGGCTTGGCTTGGCTTGGCTTGGCCTAGCCCGCCCAGCGGGCCAAATCGCGCCACCGGCGCCGATGTTGCATGTTTTCAGCGAAATAGACCGGCGTGGGAAGGAGAACCAGTGGCCGCGCTTTTCGCTGAAAATAAAACCGCCCCCAAGGACCAGGCCTATGAATTTTCCGATTCCCGGAATATTTCCCGGCTGGTTTCCGACAAGGGCGACCCCAACCGGATCATCGCCGCGGAAATAGGCCCCCGTTACGAGGATTATCGACGCCGCTGGGACCTGGCCCGTTCGTTCCAGGTCCTGCCGCCCTTCCCTCTCCAGATCGATTTCGAGCTTTTCTACCGCTGCAACCTCAAATGCCCCATCTGCCTCATGAGCCTGCCCCCGGAAGAAAAGCTCCGCTGGGGGGACCCGGCCCTGGAACTGCCCCTGGAAAAAATCAAGGCCCTGGTGGACGAGGGGGCCGAGCGGGGACTGGCCGCCGTGGGCCTCAACGGCATTTGCGAGCCGCTCCTATCCCCCCATTTGCCGGAAATAATCCGGCACGCCCGAAGCCGGGGCGTGGTGGACGTCATGTTCAACACCAACGGCCTGGCCCTGACCGAGAAACTAGCCCGCGACCTCATCGCTTCCGGCCTGACCCGCATCATGTTCAGCCTGGACGCCGCCACCAAGGAAACCTACGACCTGATCCGGGTGGGGTCGGACTTTGACCGGGTCAGGGAAAACGTCGCCATGTTCGTCCGACTCCGGAACGAACTGGGAAAAAAAACGCCCATCGTCCGGGTCAGTTTCTGCGTGACCAGCCTCAACGAACACGAACTGGACGATTTTATCCTGACGTGGTCGTCGGTCGCGGATTTCTTTTCCCTACAGCAATACGGCAACACCTTCGAGGGTCGCTTCGCCGAGGACCGCGGCCGCCTCTTTCCCCCGGGCCGGCGATACGATCCCGGCCCCGACCCCAGGTGCGCCCAGCCCTGGAAACGGGTCATGGTCCGGCACAACGGGGACGTCATCCCCTGCTGCGACGCGTCGGGCCTGAACCTGGTGGTAGGCGACGTCTTTAAAAACAGCATGGAAGACATCTGGCGGGGCGAAAAAATAGAGCGCCTCCGGGAAATGCACCGGCGGGGATGTTATTTCGAAAACGACATCTGCCGCGCCTGCATGTCCAAATGGGGACCGCCCCCGGAAAAAAGGAGCTAGGCCCGACTTGAATTCGAACCGACCATCCGCGGCCGCGATCCTGCACCGGGAACCCACGGGGCAGGTCAAACTGTTGGAGTACGAGCGTCGATATTTTGACGTCATGACCGCCCATTTCGGCGACCGCTTTCTCCGCTACCGCCGGGATTGGTCCGAAAGCTCGAATTTTTCCCTGAAGCCGGACTTTCCCCTCAGCCTGGACCTGGAAGTGAACGCTTCGTGCAATCTGCGCTGCGTCATGTGCGTCCTGGGCGGGACGGAACGCCGCCGGGCCGCCGCCGGGCCGCCGCTCATGGACCTGGGCCTGTACCGGGACCTGATGGACCAAGCCCGCGCGGCCGGACTGCCGGCCATGACCTTCGGGTTTTTGAGCGAGCCCCTGCTAAGCCCCGACCTGGCCGAAATGATTCGCCTGGCCCGGGAAGCCGGGGTCATGGACATCCGCCTGGGGACCAACGGCCTGCTCCTGACCCGGGACGCGTCCCAACGGCTTGGCGACGCCGGTCTGACCCGCCTGGAAGTATCCCTGGACGCCCTCAAGCCGGAAACCTACGCCCGCATCCGCCGGGGCGGCCGCTTCGAACAAGTGGTGCGCAATATCGACGATTTCCTGGACGCCAGGGAAAAAAACACGTCCGGCCTGCCTCTCCTGCGCCTCAGCTTCCTGCGGCTGCCCCATAACCGGGGGGAACTGGACGGGTTCCTGGCTTTTTGGAAGGACCGGGCCGATCTCTTTTCCGTCCAGGAACCGATCTATTTCGAGGACGCGCCCCTTTGCCGGGAACTCACCCTGGTCGAGACGGCGCCTTCCCCCGATTTCCGGTGCGCCCAACCCTGGCAGAGACTGATCGTCCGGACCAGTGGGGACGTCTTCCCCTGTTGCTCCATTTACGGGCTGGAAATGAACGCCGGCTCGGCCGGGGACCAGCCCCTGGTCGGAATCTGGAACTCCCCGCTTATGGAAGACCTGCGCCGCTTGCATCGGCTGGGCCTTTATTCCGAAAACAAAACATGTTTTCACTGCGCCGCCCGATCGTCGATCCGGGCCGCCTTTCCGGAACAAAGCCCGAAACAAGAGGAAAATATATGTCCAAGGATAGGATAACCTACCGCAGCCCCTCCTATTTTGAAGTCGCCAACCCCAGGGGCTCTTCCTGGCGCGACTTTCGGGACGAGTCGTACCGGGAATACCGGAAACAGTGGGACGCCCGGCCGGCGGAAAGAAACCCGGCCGACTTTCCCCTGCACCTGGACGTGGACGTCACCAACGTCTGCAACCTGCGCTGCCGCATGTGCCCCCGCACCCATTTTCTAGAAACCGGCAACAAAAAATGGGCGCCGGACGGCCAGCTCGGATTCATGGACCTGGACCTGTTCAAGAAAGTGGTGGACCAGGGGGCCGAAAACGGCGCCTATTCCATCAAGATCAACTTCCTGGGCGAGCCGCTGCTCCACCCCGGGATCGTCGAGCAGGTGGAATACGCCAAAAAACGGGGCCTGGAAGTGATGATGAACACCAACGCGGTCCTGCTGACCCGGGAAATGTCCCGCCGGCTCCTCCAGGCCGGGTTGGACGATATCTTCTTTTCCGTGGACTCCCCCTACCCCGAGGCGTACGAAAGCATCCGGGTCGGGGCCGTGTTCAACCAAGTGATCGACCATATCAAGGGGTTCGTGGAACTGGCGGACCGGCTGGGACTCAGGAACGTCCAGACCAGGGCGTCCATGGTGGAAGACGTCATCGGCGGGGACCCCCAAACGCGGGCTGATTTCAAAAAATTGTTTTACGGCCTGGGCGTGGCCGAGACCGGGTTCGGGCTCATGACCGACATGAAGACCGACTACTGGGCCAAATACGGCCGCATCGAAGGCTTCGTCTGCCGGGACCCGTACAACAGGATGTTCGTCTTCTGGGACGGCCTGGTCGGGCCCTGCTGCGGAGAATGGGAGCGGGGGCTGATCATGGGCGACGCCAACACCGAACCCCTCCGCGACATCTGGCGCAACGACAAATACCGGATGCTCCGGGCCGCCCATGAGCACGGCCGCTACGAAACCATCCCCATCTGCCGGAATTGCAGCGTGCCCTGGTTGTCCCGGGTGGAGGTTCAAGGCTGATGGACCCTTCGGCCGCCAACGGCGCTTTTCTCCAGGTCGACCCGACCGGCCGGACCGTCATGGTGGGGGCGAAAAAATCCCCGGACCAGGTCATGACCAAGGCCTTCGGCGAGCCGTATCTGGATTATCGCCGGGCCTGGGCCGAGGCCGAAAGGTTCGCCAAAAAGACCGACTGGCCCCTGCACCTGGACGTGGACGTCAACGTCACTTGCAACCTGGCCTGCGTCATGTGTCCCCTGGGGCAAAAAAAATTTCCGGTCCCATACGACCGCAAATTCCTCGAATTCGACCTTTACCGCCGGGTCTTGACGGAAGGGGCCTCCCGGGGCCTGGCCGCCCTCCGCCTCGGAGTCACCGGAGAACCGCTCCTGCGGCCGGATATCTCGGATTTCGTCCGCCTGGCCCGCGACCTCGGCGTCCTCGACATCATGCTCATCACCAACGGCCTGCTCCTGACCCCGGAAATGTCCGGGACCCTGATGGACGCGGGCCTGACCCGGCTGATGGTCTCCCTGGACGCCATCCGGCCGGAAACCTATCTCCGCCTTCGCCCGGGAGGAAATTTCCAACAGACCATGGCCAATGTCATGACTTTTCTGGAACTCAGGAACTCCCGGGGAAGATCGCTGCCTCTTTTGCGGGTGAGTTTCGTCCGCACCGCCCTCAACCACGGGGAACAGGACGAGTTTAAGGCTTTTTGGGAATCACGGGCCGATTACCTCGGGTTCCAGGAATACTCGGACCTCATGGAAACCGGCGGCCCCGGCCTTTTCCCGCCGGACCGCCGCCGAACGACCGATTTTCGCTGCGCCGACCCCTGGCAAAGAATGAGCCTGTTCGTCAACGGCGACCTGTTTCCCTGCTGTTCCGACTTCGGCCGGCTTCGCCCCATCGGCAACGCCAACCGCGCCGGCGTCGAGCAGGCCTGGAAATCCGAGGCGGCGGAAAAACTGCGGGAACTTCATCGGGAAGGACGCTGGGCGGAACACCCGATCTGCCGTCGCTGCGCCGCGGTTTCCACGGGAGCGTCCGGATCATGAAAACCCTGGAAAAAAACATGGCCGTGCTATGGGCCGTGGCCCCGGAAACGGCCAGGTGGATCAACCGGAGTTGTCCCGGACCCTCGTGGGAATTCATTTGCCGGGACGGTCAACACGACAACTTGGTCCTACCCGCTTCAAGCGGCGAAAAAAGCTTTCTCCACGATCCGGACGAACCCGAAGACGCCGAGCGCATCCGGGCCGGGGACTGGGCCGCCCGGCTTAAAACCAAGACCGGCCTCGTCGTCGGCGTGGGCCTGGGCCGCCGCCTGGCCGCCCTCGCGGCCGCGGTCCCTCCGGACGTCCGGCTGCTGGCGGTGGAGGAAAACCCGGCCCTGGTCAAGGCCGCGTTGGAACGACGCGATTTTTCCACCCGGTTGGCGACCGGAAAGCTGATCTTCATCCCGGGATCGGGTCCCGCCCTGGGGAAGTTCGGCGCCTCGATGATGAAATCGATCCAGGCCGGGGAATCCACCCTGCTGGTGGACGAAAACTGTCGCCGTTTTTTTTCCGCATCCTTTTCCCAAACCGTCCTGGACTGGGAACGGTCCGCCGGAATCATCGCGATCAAGACCCAGGCCGCGGCCCAGGGCGCGGCCATGCTGGCGACCAACGAAATGGTCAACCTGCCCCTCAGTCTTTTGTCCCCGGATATTTCCAGGCTTAAAAACATCCTGGCCGGGACCCCGGCCCTGGTGGTCTCGGCCGGGCCGTCCCTGGAAAACGCCCTGCCCCGGCTGGGCCGGGCCGCCGAAAAGGCGGCCGTCATCGCCGCCGCGCCCGTGCTCCGGTCTTTGTTGGCCCACGGCCTTTCGCCTCACCTGGTCGGGATACTGGACTACGGGACCTCCAACCACGAAGTATTGCTGGACGTCTTCGCCTCGGACGTCCCCCTGGCCTTCCTGGAAGGGACCTTCCCCCAGGTCCAGCGGGATTACCAGGGCGAGCTGGTTTCCGTGCTCCACGACCGGGGCTCGACCTTCGCCTGGCTGGGGCCCCATCTGGGAGACCGGGACCCGCGCCCCAGCGGGACCAATGTCGGCTCGTTCTGCCTGCACCTGGCCGTATATCTCGGCGCCGACCCCATCATCCTGGTGGGGCAGGACCTTTCCTTTCCGGACCCGGCCTCTCATTCCGAGGGCGTGGTCGGTCGAAAAAGGCTGAAAATCTCCGCTAACGACCCCCACGCCATCATGCTTCCCTCGACCGCGGGCGGCCTGGTCCCCTCCAACCTCACCCTGGCCTCCTTTCTGGAAGAATTCACCCTTATTATCAAAAACGCCGGGCGAAGGGTCATCAACACCTCGCCCGGCGGCGCCCGCATACCCGGGACCCTGGAAATGCCCCTGGAAGAAGCCCTGGAACAAGCAGGAAACGCTTCGGACCGACGCGAACGGCTAGCCGCGGCCCTGAAACCGGGCCGGTGGGACTTCCCAACTTTGTCCGCCCTTGTCGCCAAGCAGGCCCGCGACCTGGAAGCCATCGCCGGCTTGGCCGCCCAGGCCGGGCGTCTCGCGGTCCAAGCCGTGGACCTGGCCGCGCGGGTCCCGTCGCCCCGGGACCAAGCCTGGCAAACCCTGGTCCAGGCCCAGATGGCTTGCGGCGCCAAGGCCGAGGCCCACCTCAAGACCTTTCCGCCCCTCCGGAACTACTTGGCCGGACAGGGCCCCGCCCCTCCGCCGGTCCCGGGACGGGATTGGCGACGCGACGCCCGGGAATTTTTTCAGGGCCGGGCCGCCAGGGCGGAGGCGCTGCACAAAGGCGCTCGAACACTGTCCGAGACCTTGACCCGGTCCGGCCGGGAGCTTTCCGCCGGGTGGGAAGCCCGCGCGATTGAAGATCGCGAAGAACGAGGCGTCGATGAATTATGCTCCGCGGCCCAGGCGTTCGTTTCCCTGGGGAGAATGAGAAAAGCCCTGGCCCTGTTTCGGGAAGCCCTGGCCCGGGACCCCGGTCGGGAAGAAATCGCCGTCGCGGCGGCTGGGGCCGCCCTGGCCCTGGAACGGCTCGACCTGGCCCGGGACATTATCGACGCCCTGCCCCCGGAAACTAGGAACAACCCCCAACCAGCCCTGGTCGGGAAAAAAATCGAGACCCTGGCCCGGACCTGGCTTTGCCGGGCCGAGGAAAAACTCGCGCTGGGGGACATGACCACCGCCATTCTACTGACCCGCAAGGTCCTGGATTTCGCTCCGGACGATCCCCCGGCCTTGGCCGTGCGTGATAAATGCGAAAAACTCCGCCGCGAAAGGCTGTCCCTGGCCGCGGCCAGGGACAGGGAATATTACCGGCGCAAGCAACAGGAACGGCCCCGCGAGCCTCAAAAACCCGGCCAGGCAGCGCCAGTCGCCAAGGAATGAAAACATGACCTTTCTTCTCTTGGGCAGCGGGTATTTCCAAAAGGCCCTGGCCGACCTGGGCCACGACGTGGCCTGGGCCGGAACGGACCCGGGCTGCGACCCAAGGCTGGAAGAAAAGGACCTCGATATCCCAAGAATTATCGCCAAGCTAGGCCGAAAAATTCAAGCGGTGATCCTGACCGACGACCTGGGCCGCCGGGTTTTTCCCTCGGGCCTGGAACGAACCCAGGGCCTCAAGGTCTATTACGGAGTGGACGGCCCCTTGAATTTTTTCTGGCAAAGGCATTTCGCTTCCCTCTTCGACCTGGTCGCCCTGGACCAAAAAAGCACGGCGGAAATGGTCCCCGGCGCCTTCTGGCTGCCCGTGGGAGTGGAAACCGGCCTTTACCAGGGACCGCCGGAAGAACCGGTCCACGACATCGGTTTCGTGGGCGTCGTGGACCCAAGGGTCCGGCCCAGGCGAAGCAACATCATTTCGCTTTTGTCCCGGCATTTCGAGGTGAAAACCGCCGGCGGCCGCCAAAACGGCTGGACCCCTCCCCGGGAAGCGGCGCGGTTGTATCGCCGGAGCAGAATGGCGCTGAACGAAAACCTGTTCCCGGGTTTCACCACCAGGCTCCTGGAAGGCCCGGCGGCCGGCGCCCTGGTTTTCACGGAAGGGGATTCCCCGGGCCTGGCGGATTTCTTCGTCCCCAACGAGGACTTGGCCGTGTACGGACCGGAAGATATCCTGGAAACGGCCCGGGCCTTTTTGTCCGATCACGGACGAAGAAAACGGGTCGCGGCCCGGGGCCGGGAAAAAGTCATGGCCGGCCACGACGTCAAGAACCGGGCGCGAACCCTCTTGGATTTGATCGCCGCGGCCCGGCCCGGGACCGGTCTCGCGGACCCCGGACCGTTTTCCGACAAACTTGGCCAGGCCCTGTTACTGGCCGGGCTGCGCTGGCCCGGGCAGGATGGCGGCCGCAAGCTCTCCCGGGCCGAAACCTTGCTGACCCGGGCGGACAGGCTTGACGCCGCCGACCGGGAAACCATGTTTTCACTGGGCGCCCTGGCCCTCATCAAGGGCGACGCGGCCGCGGCCCGAAGCCGCCTCCGCCGCGCCGCCGACCAAGGATCCATCAGGGCCCAGGTCGCCCTCGGGTTTTTGGACGGACCGGAAGACTTGAAAACCGCGGCTCGAACAACCGACCTGGAGGCTGGCCCGGGGACCGCGTCCGCGGCCGACCTTCATTTCCAAGCCGGCCTGATTCTCGAAAAAGCCGGGCATGATCTAACCCCCGGGTTCTCCCGCCAGGGCCTTGCCCCCGTCATGTGGGACGCCCTCGAACACTACCTGGCCGCGATTAGGCTCACTCCCGACCGGGTCGAACCCTTGGTCCGCCTGGGCGAACTCCTGGCCCGCCGGGGCGCCTGTTGCGAGGCCCGGCCCTTTCTGGAACAGGCCTGGGCCCGCGGCGGCCGCTCCACCGGCCTGGCGCGACTCCTGGAAGAAACAAAAATCAAAGGGTATCAACCTTCCCCGGACAAGGAGAAAAAAAGCTGATGCCGGAAATTCTACCCGGGACCGCCCTGGGACCGGGCCTTAAAATCCGCGGCCGCCTGATCCACGACCCGGCCTCGCCCCTGGCCAACGCCCTGGCCGAGGTTAAAAACCTGGAAAAGGCCGAACGGGGCCTGATCCTCTGCTTCGGCCTGGGCCTGGGTTATCATTTTCAGGCCGTGCTGTCCCAGTGGCCCGACGCCCGGATCATCGCCTTCGAGGCCGACGCCGAGTTGCGCCGGGCCTTTGAAGACCACGGCCCGGCCTCGGACCTGGTCCCGGACCGTCTGCGCATCGCTTCCACCTGGACCGAGCTTAACAACCTCCTGACCGAGGAACTGGTGCATGGCCCCCACCCCACTCCAGCCGTGTTCGTAATTCCCGAATATCAAAAACTTTTCCCGGACCGGGTCAAGACCTTCAAGCGCCTGGTTTTCGAAGCCCTGGTCCGCCGGAGGGTGTCGGACCATACCTGGAAGGAAAAAGGCGCGCTTTTTCTGGCCAACCTGGCGGACAACCTGGGCAATATTCTCAACCTGCCCTTGATAACCGGGCTTAAACCCGGGCCTCCGGCCCCGCCGGCCTTTATCGTGGGCTCGGGGCCGGGGCTGGAAAAAAACGGCCGCCTGTTGGTCGAGGCGCGGGCCAAGGGCCTGGTCCTGGCCGCCTCCTCCGCAGTCAAGCCCCTGGCCGCCATGGGGGTCCGGCCCGACATCGTGGTTTTCGTGGAAGCCGAGGACACCAGCCGGTTCCTCCCGCCGGACCTGGCCCACCAGGATATAATACTGGCCATTGGTTCGGCCGCGCACCCCAATCATTTTCAAATACCGGGCTTCACCAACTCCTTTTTTCACCTGACCAGGGGGGCGGCGTTCATCTGCGGGGAAGAAAGCTTCGTTCCCCAGGCCGGCACGGCCGGGGCCGCGGCCTTCACCCTGGCGTTCATAATGGGCCTTCGGCCCCTGGTGCTGGTGGGGCAGGACCAGGCCTTCGCCCCGGATAGGGTCCACGCCTCGGGAACGCCCGGCGACATCCCCCTGACTCCGGACCTGGCGCCCTACACCGTGGCCGGCGCGACCGAAAGCCGGGTCCGGACCCACGCCGCCTTCGCCGCGTCCCTGCACTGGTTCGCGGAATCGGCCCGGTATTTGAAACAAAAGTCCCCCCGAACCGCGCTGCTCAACGCCTCGGAAAGCGGGGCCTCCATTCCGGGCCTGCCCAACGTCACGCTCCGGGAAGTGCTGGACCATCTCCCCCGCCCGTCGTCTCCGCCCCCGCGTCCGGCTGAATCGGTCCCTCGCCTGGCCAAGCCGAGCCTGGAAGCGGCCGGGCGGGCGGTCCGGGAAACCTGGAACCCGCTCCTCCAGGCCGAAAAGGTCCTCCGTTACCGCCCGGAAGACGCCTCGGCCCTGGTCCTGGACCTGCGGACCAACCATCCGTTTCTCAAGGAAGCCCTGGCCGGGATCGACCCGGACGCGGGCCCCCGGGAAATCAGGACCAAAATCGAGGCGGTCGAAGCCGAGGTCCTAAAAATGATGGAGGTATTAGGTTAACATGACCCCGACCTTCTCCCTGGCCATGATCGTGCGCGACGAGGAACCCAACCTCCCCCGGAGCCTCGGACCGGTGCGGCGGTCCTTTGACGAAGTCATCGTCGTGGACTCCGGGTCCACGGACGGGACCGTGGACCTGGCCTTTTCCTACGGCGCCAAGGTCTTTCACCTGGATTGGACGGACGATTTTTCCGCGGCCCGAAATTTTTCCATCCAGGCGGCCTCGGGCGACTGGATCATGTGGCTGGACGCCGACAACCATGTTTCCCCCCGGGACGTGGACCTGCTCCGCGGCTTGCTGGACGGCGGGAAGGAATCCATTATTTGGTGCACCGAAAAAGTCATTCCCCAGGGAGAAAGCCTGATCCAGAAACGGGTCTTTCCCAAAAGGCCGGACGTCTTTTTTTCCGGCCGGGTGCATGA
This sequence comes from Pseudomonadota bacterium, assembly GCA_043806915.1. GTDB lineage: Bacteria > Desulfobacterota > Desulfarculia > Adiutricales > JAGVGV01 > JAZDGM01. The sequence goes on from JAZDGM010000250.1 coordinate 47,798, forward strand.
GCAACTGGTCCATCCGGACGGTCTGCGGTCCGTGGTCGCCCCGGTGGAAATCATGCATTGGGGGTACGCGGACCAGGCCCTGGCCCGGGAAAAAGGCTTGCGGAACCTTCGGCTGCTGGAAAAAATGGCCCAGGCCCAACCGGACGACATGTACTCGCGGTATCAACTGGGACGGACCCTTTTCAACCTCCGCCGGTTCGACGAGGCCCTGGCTTGGCTCGAATCGGACCGGCCGGACGCCGACCTCGCGCCTCACGCCCGGCTTCTGCGGGCCCGGGTCCTGGAACGCCTGGGGAAAATGGACCAAGCCCGGGACGCCCTGGTCCTTTTGACCGCCCGGGTCCCGGATTACAGCCCCGGGTTCCACGCCCTGGGGAACTTACTGTACGCCCAGGGTGATTTTGAGGACGCCGCCCGTAATTTCGAAAAATTCATAAGCCTTGACTCCGGCGACCTCCTGGCCGGGACCAACCGGACTCAATTGGAATTTTCCGGCCGCCTGCTCCTGGGAAGATGCCTGGAAAAATTGAACCGTCCCAACGAAGCCCGCCGGGCGTACCTGGCTTCCCGAAAGATCGATCCCGGCAACCCCGAGCCTCTTCTGGCCCTGGCCCGGTTGGCCGCCGGACAGGGGAACAAGGACGAAGCCCTGGAATTCATTACCGCCTGCCTCGCGGCCCACCCCGCCAACCGGGGAGCGCTCCGGCTGCGGCTGGAACTCGAGGCGACCTGACATGAAAACCCGCCCTAAAAAAATCGGTTTTTACACCGAAGGCCCGGCCTTCGACGGCGGGACCCTGGACAGCCGGGCCCTGGGCGGCAGCGAGACCGCCCTGATCCAGGCGGCCCGGGCCCTGGCCGACCGAGGCTGCGAGGTGACGGTTTTCAACAACTGCGAAGCGCCAGGGACGCACCGCGGGGTCAGCTATTATCCGCGACCAAGCTTTCCCAGGCACGCCGCCGCCGGGTTCGACGTCTTCATCGTCAGCCGGTTTTACGGCTTTTTCCAGGTCCCCTTCCCCGCCGGGATGAAGGTCCTGTGGAACCACGACACCCTGGACCGGCCGGACGGACTGCGCGCGGTCCAGGACCGGGTCGACCTCTTTTTCGTCCTCAGCGACTTCCAGGCCCGTAACTACCTGACCAGGCTCCCCCGGCTAGAACCGCGCCTGATCGTCACCCGCAACGGAGTGGACCTCGACCTGATCAACCGGGCCGCGACGGGAGCGACCCGGGACCAAAACACGGTCATGTACGCTTCCCGACCGGAACGAGGGCTGAAGGTCCTATTGGAAAACATCTGGCCGGAAATGATTAAAGCCCGGCCCAACCTGACCTTGCGCCTGTGCGGGTACCAGGGCGACCCCGCCGCTTGCGTTCCGGGCCTGGAAAAACTTTACGCCGACATCGACCTCCTGGTCCGGACCACCCCCGGCGTCGCGCCCCTGGGCGCCCTGGCCAAGCACGACTACTACCGTTGCCTGGCCTCCTCGGCCCTGATGATCTATCCATGCTCGTTTCCGGAAATATCCTGCCTCGCGGCATTGGAAGCCCAGGCCTCCGGGACCCCCATCCTGACCACCGACGATTTCGCCCTGTCGGAAACGGTCCGGACCGATTTTTTCAAGGTCCCGGGGCGTCCCGGGGCGCCGGAGTACGACCGGGAATTCATCTCCCGGGCCCTGTATCTCCTGGACAACCGGGAAAAGACCCTGGCCTGGGCCGAAAAGGCCCGGGAAGAAGTGACCGCGCTTTATTCCTGGGACCGCATCGTCGCCGAATGGGACCGGATATTCGACCTCCACCTGGCCCGGCGCGGTCCAACCCCCCGGAAAGATTGACATGAGCGGTCCTTGGGAAAAAAACCTCGAAGCCCTGGCGCGGACCAGGCCCGACCTAGTCGCCGCGGCCCGGGAAGAGCCGGGGCCAGGGTTCTCCCTGGCCCGGGCCCGCGACAGCCGGCCCGTGCTCGTGGCCGAGCGGGACCAAGGCGAAATCAGCCTGGAAAGCCGGATCGACCCGGACCGGGAAGCCCGGGCCTGGGCCGAAAAAGCGCGGCCCGCCGAAAATACCGGCGTCATTGTGCTGGGGCTGGCCCTGGGACGCCATGTCCTGGCCCTGCTCGAAGGAATGTCGCCGGACGCGCCCCTGGCCGTGGTGGAACCGGAACTCGACGTGTTGCGCCTGGCCCTGCGGTCCCTGGACCTGACCCCGCTTCTGGAAAGTCCCCGGGCCGGCCTGGTCGTCGGACTCCCCCCGCGGGAAGCGGCCGCGGTCCTGGTCGAATTTCGCCGCCAAAACCTTCCTCGGCCCCTGGCCGTCAGGGAACACGCCCCGTCGGTCAGGTTGAACCGGGATTACTTCGCCGAGCTTCGACGCGATTTCAGGGAAGCCTCGCCGCCGGGCCCGGGCCGGGTCTTTCTCCGGCCCCGGTTTTCCAACCGGACGCCCCGGGTGCTCCTCCTGGACAGCGGGTACTACCTGGTCGAGGAAATCCGCAAGACCCTAAAAATCCTGGAATGCCCGGTCCGGGAAGTCCAAGTCCCGGTCCGGGGGCCGGGAAGCGCGGCCATGGTCCGGGACATCCTGGGGGCCGCGGCCGAGTTCCAACCGGATTTCCTCCTGACCGTCAACCACCTGGGGTTTGACGCCCAAGGCGTTTTGACCGGGATGCTGGAAGAGATCGAACTGCCCGTCGCGTCCTGGTTCGTGGACAGCCCCGGCCTGGTCCTGGGGCCGTCCCGGGGCAACTCCGGCGGCAATTGCAGTCTTTTTCTCTGGGATTCAGACTATCTGGAAGACATGAAGGCCCTGGGTTTTCCCAAGGTCCATTATCTGCCCCTGGCCGCGGACGACGCTCTTTTTCACCCCCGCGACCGCGGCTCGTCCTCCCCGGCCCCCTTGGCCCGGGACGTGGGCTTTGTCGGGGATTCCATGGTCCGGCCCGTGGATAAAATCGTCCGGGAATTAAACCTCCCGCCCGAGGTCGCGGCCCGGGTGGACCAGGCCTGCCGGGATTTTATGACCATTCCCGACCGGTCGCCCCTGGCCGCCCTGGCCCGGGCCGGGCTCGAGCCGACCCGGGAAAAACTGGACCAAATCGGCCGTCGGGACCTGGAAGGCCTGATCATCTGGCGTTCCACCCAGTTGTACCGCCAGTCGGTCATCGCGGCCCTGGGGCCGTTGCGGCCCACCGTGGTCGGGGACCCGGGCTGGGACCGCCTGCTGCCCCGGGACCAATTCACCCTGCTCCCGGAACTGGATTACCACCGGGACTTGCCGAATTTCTATCCCCTCTGCCGGGTCAACCTCAACGCCACCAGCCTGCAGATGAAAAATGGGCTCAACCAACGGGTTTTCGACGTTCCGGCGGCCGGAGCGTTCCTCCTGACCGACCGACGCCGGCAGTTGGAAGACCTGTTCGAGCCGGGGCGGGAAGTCGCCTGTTACGAGTCCCCGGCCGAAGCCCTTGACCTGGCGAGATATTTCCTGGAAAATCCCAAGGCGCGGCGGGAAATGGCCAGGGCGGGCCGGGCCCGGGTCCTGGCCGGGCACACTTACCGCCGGCGCCTGGAAACGCTGCTCGCGACCATGCGGGAGGACCATTTATCGTGACCGCGCCCGAATCAAGGATACTGGTCATTCAACTGGCCCGGTTCGGAGACTTTCTCCAGACCACGCCCCTGCTGACGGCCCTCAAGGCCCGCCGCCCGGGCGCCCGCCTGTTCCTGCTGGTCAATTCCCCCCAGGCGGCCCTGGCCCGGGCCAACCCGGACGTGGACGAGGTCCTGGTCGCGGACCTGGGGGTCTGGAACCACATCGCCCGGAACGGGGGGCCCTACCCGGAAAAAATCGCGGCCCTGGGCCGGCTGGCCCGGGACCTCCAACCCCGGGATTTCGACCTGGTGGTCAACCTGAACACTTCCCGCCTGGCCGCGCTCCTGGCCGGGCTTTTCCGCGCGGACCGGCGGGCCGGCCCGGCCCTGGGTCCGGACCGCGCGGGGCTCGTCCCGGCGCCCTGGGCGGATTTGATCATGAACCTCATGACCAGGCGGCGGCTCATCCGGTTCAACCTGGTGGACCTCCTGGCCTCGTACGCGGAAGGCGGGGAAAGGACCGCAGCCGGCCTGACCTACCCGGTCTCGGCCCAGGCCCGGGCCCAAGCCCGGGCCATCCTGCCCTTGCCCGGGCCGGGACCCCTCGTGGGGTTTCAACTGGGGTCCCGGCATGTCAGCCGCCAGTGGCCTCCGGACTATTTCGCCCGGTTGGTCCTCGACCTCATGGAACAATACCAGGCCCAACCGGTCTTCCTGGGCCTGGAAAGCGAGCGGCCCCTGGGCGCGGAAGTCAAGGCCCGTCTCCGGGACCTCCGGGCCGACGCCCCGGACCGGGTCACGGACCTCATGGGCCGAACGTCCCTGGAAACCCTGGGCGGCGTGGCGGCCGGTCTCGACCTGCTGGTCGCGGGAGACACCGGGACCATGCACCTGGCGGCGGCGGTCAAGACCAAAATACTGGCCCTGTTCATCGGCCCGGCCTGGTGCCACGAAACCGGCCCGTACGGCGAGGGCCAGGTCGTCCTGCAGACGAACATGGGCTGTTCGCCCTGCACCGAGGGCCAGGCCAACTGCGGAGACCACCCCTGCCGGAAGTTGATCGGTCCTGACGCCGTCCTGGAAGCCGCCGCCGGGCTTCTGAACAACCGCCCCCCCCGCCTCGGGCCCTGGCGCCGCCCCGAACTACGTTTTTTCCTCTCCAGGCTGGACCGGTTCGGCGTGGTCTTCAGGCCCCTGCTTCCCGAACCCCTCGAAAGGGAAGAAGTTTTAGCCCTGGCCCTGCGGGAAGCGGGCCGGGGTTATATCAGGCCGGATTACGAGTTTCGGCCCGACCTTTTCCGGCGGGAACTACTAGCTTGTTATCTCCCGGGCCCAAGCGCCGGCCGGGAAGCGCCGGTGGACCTGGAAACGGCGCCCCTGCCCCGGATACTGGCCGGCCTGGCCCGCCGGGGTGAACAGGACCAGGCCCGCCGCTTCGTGCGGACCCTCGACCAGGCGGCGGCCCTCGCCCCGCCGGCTTAAGGGAACACGCGCACGCCGGGGAGACGCGGAGGGCGTGATGAAGATAAAAAAAGGGGCGTTAAGACGGCCCAAGGCCCCGGCTTCCGGAAAACTTTGTCAAAATGCGTGAAATACGGATATAATCCAAAATAATGACTGACTTTCTCCAAAGAAACCTGGCCCTGGTCGAACCGGGCGTCGCCGCGCCGGTCCTTGAGGCTGTTCCGCCGCCGGAAGCGGTCCCGTCGCGGTCCCGCCGGGGGGCCTGGACCCTGTCCCTGGCCGGCGTGTCCCTGCACAGCCGCGTCGACCCCTTGGCGGAAGCCGCGACCCTGGCCGGGTCCGAAAAAATTCGGGACATGCGGGCCCGGGGAGTGAAACCGGCCGTCTTCGGCCTGGGCTTGGGGTATCACGTCCTGGCCCTGGCCGAACTTTTCCCGGAACTGACGGTCATCGAGCCCCGGCCCTGGATGATCCGGCTGGCCTTTTCCCTCGTCGATCTGACCGGGGTCCTCGAACGGCTGCGCCTGGTCCTAGGGCCCAACGACCTCGCCGCGCCCTGGCCCGGAGCGGAGTTGATCACTCACGCGGCCTCCGCCAGAATAAACCGGGAAGAATATCTCCAGTGGCGGGAATTCTTTAACGCCGGCGCCGCGGCGGACCTTTCCCCGGACCGGCTGGAACGGGCCTGGGGGAACATTCCGGGGTTTGAACTAATCCGGTCCGAGCCGGCGTTCCGGGAACCGCGCGACCCCGGGGCCCTGGTCCTGGCGATCAGGGCCCGACCGGGTCCGCCGACCGAATTGGAAACCCTGGTGCTTTTAATGGAAGAACTGCTTTCGCCGTAAAACCAACGACCCGACCGGGTCGATTCGGGGAGGAAAAATGATTATCGTCATTGATGGACAACAGCTCGATGAAGCAACGGTCCCCGGGGACAACCTGGAAGAAGTCCTGGAACAAATCATGAAGTTCCAGGTCCCGGACAGCCGGACCATTGTCGGCGTTCGGGTCAATGAAGCCGATTACCGGGAAGACGTCCCGCACGCGGCCCTGGAAGTGCCGCGGGCCGACATCGGTCATCTGGAAATCACCACGGTCACCGGCGAGGACGTGGCCCGGCATTTCATCCAAAACGGTTCGTTCATCATCAATTCCCTGACCGAGGCCCTGCCCCGGATCACGGAAATGTTCCGCCTGGGCGACGAAGCCGAGGCCAACGAACATTACCTGCGCTTCCTGGAATCCTTCCACCTGCTCATGGCCATGTGCCACAACGCCGGCCAGGTCCTGGGAGCGCGGTTGGGCGTGGCCCTGCCCGGGGGCCGGAGCCTTTCCCAAATCATGACCAGGTTCGCGGAAATCATGAATCAATTGGTCGAAATTCAGGAACAGTCCGACTGGATTTACCTGGCCGACCTGCTCGAATACGAACTCACGCCCGAGTTGGAAGCCTTGAGCGCGGCCCTGCCCGGAATACGGGAATCCACCATCCAAGGATAATTTCCAATGATAAAAAGCAAGGAAGCGCTGACCTGCCTGGCCGACCTGGCCAGGCATTACGACGACTGCCTGAAAATGACCAGGGAAGCCTTGGCCTGGGATTCACATAACGACGAGGCCCTGGTCGCCGAATTTTTAAACCGCCGCGAGGTAGTGTTGGAACGGATTTTCCACCTCGAACAATTCCTCACGGCCGATTTCGCCGGCAAGATGCCCGACCCGGCCTTTTTCCACCCGGTTGAAAGAAAAAAAGCCGGTCCCCTGCTGGAAAGTCTCAAGGCCGACATCTCCGAACTGGTGAAACTCGACCGCCTTCTCGGTGAAAAAATAAAATCGGCCCTGGGCGAGGTCGGCGAGGAACTGAAAAAATACCGCCTCGGCCGCGCCCTCATCAGGGCCTACGCCCCCTATTCCGGCCCGGGAAACGCCAGGATCATGAGATTGAAGGGGTGAGTTTCGAGAACCATGATGACCAGGGGCGGCGAGACTCGCGACCAAAACCGGGGGCCGGGGATGACGCTAGCCCCGGCCCTTCAAAAACGCCGCCTACTCTTTCGGGTCCGCCGGCTTGAGTCCCTGGAATATGAACTTGCAGAGGTCCTCGGTCAGGACGTCGGGGTCGATGTCGCGGCCCAGGGCGATCCCGGTCAGGCAGACGTGCTCGATGCTGCCCAATATGACCTGGCGGATGAATTCAGGGCCGATGTCGTCGCGGACCACGCCCTCGACAACCCCCTCCTTGACGATGCGGTAGGCGATATTGCTGTAATCCTTGACCAGCTTATAGGGCTCGCTGGAATAGTAATCGGCGTAGCTCCGGACTTCCAGAAGTAAAATCTTGGCGAAAACCCGGTCCGTGGCATACACGTTGATATGGGTCCAGATAACCTTGCGGAGCTTGTTCAAGGCCCCCTTGATGCCCTTGAGGTCGATTTCGGCCTGCACCATGTAATGTTCGAGATACTCGGCCAGCACCTGGTAGAGAAGGTCGCGCTTATCCTTGAAATACTTGTAGATAAGGGCCTCGGTCACCCCGGCTTTCTTGGCGATCTCCGCCGTGGTGACGGAGCTGAAGTCCTTGGTTTCCAGAAGGACCCGCAAGGCGTTGACTATTTTTATCCGGCCGGGAGGGTATGGCTTGCTTTTTTCGTTTCCCAGCGGTCCGTTTTTTCCGAAAGGCATATCCGATTTCTCCTAATAACAACAAATTGCAGGGCCAGGCATACCTCAAAGCGATTTTTTGTTCAAGCCCCGGGAACAAAAATTTTTACGACTGCTTCGATTTTTACCGAACTAATAGAGAGCGGGCCTGTTTTTCAATGCAATATCAAGGTTTCACACCAGCCCGGACTAGACCGCCCGGTTAATAAAATTTACCCCATTGGGGGAAAAATTCAACCCGCCCGCCCCGTTCGCCAGGTTTTTCCGGCCGGATCGGACTTTTTTCCGCTGCGATTGTCCCGGCGAACCAGGCTGGGCTCCCGCGAAAAACCAAGCATTCAAGCGGCTTCAAATCGGCCCCCTCCTCAAGCCCGCGCCGGGACCGGCCGCCAAGGACCCAGCGGCTGGTTCCGGCCTGGCCCCGGCGGATTAGTTAAGTTTTACTTACCAGCGACCGTTTCCGGTCGCCGCATGCGTCCAGACGCCCTGAAATTAATCCCAAGGTCCCATTTACCGCGACACGAAACCGGAACAAAGGGGTTAAAGCCCCCGCCGGCGCCAAGATTGGGGAGGCTGGAGCTTCCCTGGCCTCGGGTAACCAGCCTCGCGACAAGGCGGGGGGACGGCGGCAATTTATCCCCCTCTCCACCCATTCATGGGGGGAGAGGGCGGGGTGAGGGGGGCGAGCGCCAAACCCCGCCGGCCCGATTCAGCCACGGAAAATGTGGGGAAGCTGGTGCTTCCCTCGCCGAGGTCCCCAAGCTAGAGCTTGGGAACCAGCCTCATCGAGCGTCCCGGTGAGGGGGGACAACCGCCAGACCCCGCCGGCCAGATTCAACACCGGCTAAAGTGGGGAAGCTGGAGCTTCCCTCGCCGAGGTCCCCAAGCTAGAGCTTGGGAACCAGCCTCATCGAGCGTCCCGGTGAGGGGGGACAACCGCCAGGCCCCGCCGGCCAGATTCGCCTCTGCTGCTTGGTCCTAGACTTGGCCAATATCGGTCCCGCCGAGGCCGATTTTTTTCTCGGCCCCAAGTCGAGCCGACGACCGGCTTCCTTTTCTGGGTGTGGACGGGACTAAAGTAAGTAAATATCACTAAGCGGGGTTTGTCAAGGGCTTTTTACACCTTAGGGGCGGGACTATCCGGCCAGCATCTCCACGCGGGACCGGCCGTCCGGCCCGAGTTCGATCAAGGCGCCGCCCCCGCCGCGCCCCATGGAGCAATTGACCACCAGGGTGCGGTCCAGTAAAAAGCTGCCGGCGGCTTCATGGATATGACCGCAGATGAAAACCCGGGGCGTCTTGTCCTTGATCAAGGCCGTCAGATTACGACAACCGGCGTGGAACCGGCCGCCGACCCGGTCCAGGGTCCCCCAGGGCGGCGGGTGGGCCGCGAAAACCGAGTTTTCGGCGAGGAGCGGGGCCAGGCGCTTCACTATCCGGCTTTCCCAAAACCCCAGGCGGGAATGAAAAGGAACGGGGATGGTCCCCCCGGCGCCGACGAACGAACGGCCGCCGAACTCTATTTTCTTCAAATGCAGGGAGTCTATTCCGGATGTCCGGGCCAGCCAGCCTTCCATGGCCCGGGGATCGGAATTGCCGCGCACGGCCAGGACCGGCACGGGCAGGCGCCCCAAGGCCTCCACCACCCGTCGGGGCCGCCACAACCCGGCCAAATCCCCGGCCGCGATCAGGACGTCGGGACGAAACAAGGCGATGTTGGAGGCGATTTGTTCAAGCCTGGCCGGACGGCCGTGAATGTCGGCCGCGGCGTAAATGAGCATCGCGGACCTCCGGCGGAATTATCGGGCGGACGGACAACCGTTGCGCGGTTCCAGGCGGCCGGCCTTGATTTCCCGGACCAAGTCCTCCACCGTGTGGATAGGGTGAAAAAAATGCGTGGAAAAATCGCCCAGCCGAAAAATTTCGTGCGCGTCGGACCCGCCGGTCATGGGGATTTTCATCTCCTCGGCCGCGGCCCGGACCTTGTCCCGGGCAGCCTGGTCATGGTCCGGATGGTGGTATTCCACCCCGTCCAGGTCCAGGTCCAGCATGGCTTCCCCAATGCCGTGATAACCCACGCCGAACCGCGACGGCTTGAACGGATGGGCCGCCACCACGACCCCGCCCTCGCCGTGCACCCTCTCGATCAGCTTGTGGGGAGTAGGAAAATATCCCAGGCTGTGGTTGACGCCGAAAACCAGGAAATCCTGCCTCCGGCCCCGGTCGACGCAGGTGATTTCCTGGCCGGACAGGATAAGCACTCCCAGCTCCCAGGCCCGTTCCCGCAAGGGGGCGAGCTTTTCCTCGGGCCAGAGAATGCCGTGCTCGGTCAGGACCAGTCCGTCCAGTCCGACTTCACGGGCTTGTTCCGGGAGCTGTTCCGGCTCGATGCCGGAACAGGCCGAAAAACTTCTAGTGTGAACGTGCAGATCGATTTTCATTTGGTATTTCAGGCTCGGACCGGGTCCCGCCCCGGGCCGCGGGCGCCCGTTTTGGAATCCGGTCCGTCAGTGGTTAAGGCTCGGCCCCGTTATTCGACTATCAGGTCGCAGTGCAGGGTGTACCGGGCCAACAGTTCCTTGGCTTTTTCCTGGACCGCCTGGGGCGCGACTCCGGCGGCGGACTTGATTTTCACGGTCACGTTGGTCCCGTGGACCTTGTCTTCCATGACGTTGACGTCCAGGGAAGCGACCATGTCGCCGAGTCCCTTGAGTTCTTCCTCATAGATTTTCCTGGTGGCGTCCCACCGCAGGGCGGGTTTGAAAATCTTCCCGACCGCGGTCAGGGGCACTTGCCCGATAATGCTGATTTCCTTGGGAATGGCCGCCCGCTCGCCGATATTCTGCTTGGCGAAGGCCATGATGTCCTCGACCGAGGCCCGGGAACCCTCGGCCAGTTCCACGTAGGCCACGGGCACTTCGCCGGCGTGGGCGTCGGGACGGCCCACCGCGGCCGCGACCTTGACGTCCGGGAGCTTGTACAGGACTTCCTCGATGGTGGCCGGATCGATGTTATGACCGCCGCGAATGATGAGTTCCTTGCGCCGACCGGTCAGCCACAGGTACCCGTCCTTGTCCTGGCGGCCCAGGTCGCCGGTGTTGAACCAGCCGTCGCCCAGCCAGATGCCCTTGTTGTGAATGTCCTCGACGTACCCCTTGAAAACGCAGGGGCCCTTGATGGCCACGACGCCGATTTCGTTGGTATTGGCTTCGCGGACGTAACGGCCTTCCTCGTCCAGGATGGCGATCTTGATCCAATGATAGGGCAGGCGGAGGCCGATGCTGCCGACCTTGCGCTCCCCGTCCTTGGGGTTGACCGCGGAGGCCACGGCGGTTTCCGTGAGTCCGTAACCCTCCATGATCTTCATGCCGACCTTTTCCTCGAACCGGTTGAACAGCTCCACGCTCAGGGGCGCGGCGCCGCAGATCACGTACCGCAGGGACGAAATGTCGTTGTCGCCCACGGGCAGGTCCAGGAGAACGCCCAGGACCGTGGGCACGGCGGAAAAGAAGACCGGCTTGAACTTGTTGACGATCTTGTAGAAGTTTTTCATGATGGTGACGTCCCTGTACCCCGAGGGGGAGAGCATCACCACCTGGGCGCCGATGGAAAAAGGCATGAGCCCGGTCACGATGGTGCCGTTGCAATGGAAGAGCGACAGGCCGACCATGACCGCCTCGCCGGGCTGGAGGCCCGTGCCGATCTTGAGGTCCCAGGCCACCACGCATTCGTTGAAATGGGTCCGCCGGGCCAGCTTGGGCCGGCCCGTGGTCCCGCCGGTGTGGTAGAGCGAGGCCACGTCGTCCGGCTGGATGTCCCGGTTAAAGGTCAACCGGTCCGCCGGGTATTTATCGATGATCTGGTCATAGCCCCAGATGCCCTCGGCCTCGTCGGACGGTCCCATGACCCGGACCACGTGGGTGAGGGTCGGAATTTCCTTGCGGATCGAGTCCACCTTTTTCCAGATGTCGGTCCCCGGGAATTCGCCCAGGGAAATCAGGACCTTGGTCCCGGCGGCGATGCAGATTTCCTTGATGGTGGCCGCTTCCAGCAACGGGTTGACCGGGTTGGCGATGCCGGCCGTTTCCGCCCCCCACAGGATAAAATGAGTCTGGGGCAGGCTGGGCAGAAGGTAGGTCACCACGTCGGTGGGGCCGACGCCGAAGTCGTGCAGCATGTTGGCGGTCTGCCGGATGCGGCCGATGAACTGCCGGTACGTGACGTTCTGGGGCTGTTCGAAGGAGTCCCCATTAAAGAGAAAGCTCATGGCCAAGCCGTCGGGGTTGATGGCCACGCCCTTTTCCAGAAGTTCGTACGTACTTTTTTCCTTCACCCTTGCGGTGATGGGGGTCTTCTCGATTTCCTCGATATCGGCCAGGGTGGCGATTTTATAAGTTTCCATGGTATATCCTTTCTCCTTTCCGAACCTGCCGTGTAGACGTTAACAAGGCTCCGGACGCAACATGCTAGCGGGCCGTTTTCCCCGAACGGGTTGATGGGATGAACCAAACGGCCGAAGGGTTAAATGGCGACGCGTGGTCATCAAGGCCCTTTTGGCGTAAGTGATGCTAACCGCCCGGCGCGGTTGCCAGGAAATTAATCACGAAAACAGTCTTCGGTCAACTGTTTCCTTTTTCGCCGTTCCAACCGACATGACCGCGGGCCATGTCGGCCACAACAACCAATGAAAATGCCCTTCAGTCATTTTCATACAAACCAGAACGGCGAAAAAGGGCGGACGTTGGCCGGGGCGCTTTCAAGCGACGGACGGCAAGACCATCCCCTCGGGAATGCGCCGGACCTGCCAGACGCCGGAAACTTCCGCGACCACCACGCCCTGGGCGTCCTTTAAATCGAGTTTCATCAAAATATCGGCCTTGCCGGCTTCCTCGGCCTTTTTCTCGATGGCCGCGGCTTCCTCGGGCGTCAGGGACACTTCCATGGTCACGTCCGTGGCGGCGGGCTTCAAGTATTTGATCTTGACTTCCTTGACGATGGGGTACCACTTATACACGTCAAAGGCGGCCACGTGGATCAGGCCGCCGGATATTTCCCCCAGGGTGAACAGGCTGCCCGCGTACATGACGCCGAAATGATTGGTGTTGCCGGCCAGGGGCATCAGGGCCTTGGCATACAGGTCCCTCATCGCCACCAGCCTGATTCCGGTCCGCTTTATTCCTTCCACGCAGCCCATGAGTACTTCGGCCACGTCCTTGAACTTCGGTTCGATCATCAATCCGCTTCCTTCCGCTTTTTTCGCTTCAACCTATTTTAACCTTCAGACGGGCCAGGGTCGCCTCGGCTTCCCGGGCCATGCGTTCCAACAGTTCCCGGCAGGTGGGCACGTCGTCGATCAGGCCGATGGACTGGCCGACCATCAGGGGCGCCATGTTGACGTCGCCCTTTTCCCACGCTTCCTTGATCCGGACCCCGCTCATGAGGGGAATAAGCTCCTCCAGTCCGCCGCCCCGTTCCTCGATGGCCAGGACTTCCCTGATCACGTCGTTCATGAGGGCCCGACCCTGAAGGCCGATGGAGTTTCCGAACAAGGCCGTTTCGAATTCCTGCCGCCGCACCAGCTCGGCCTTGATGTTTTCGTGAACCAGGCATTCCTTGACGGCGATGAACCGGGAAGCCATCATCACGCCCTCGGCGCCCAGGGCCAGGGCCGCGGCCAGGGTGCGGCCGTCGGCCACGCCGCCCACGGTCACCACCGGGATTTTCACCGAATCGACGATCCGGGGAGTCAGGATCATGGTGGACACATTGTCGTTCAGGGGATGTCCCCCCTCTTCTATCCCGGCCGCGTAAATTCCGTCGTACCCTACTTTTTCGGCGTGCCGGGCGTGACGCACCGACCCCACCTTGTGAAACAGCCTGACTCCGGCTTTTTTCAAGGCCTCGATCGCGTCCAGGCCCACGGCCTTGTCCAGGGGAGTCCCGGAAACCTCGATGCCGGCGACCTGTTCCTCGGCGCAGACCTTGACGTACATTTCGTGGTGGGCCCGGGTAATGCGGATGGACGGCAGGGCCGTGATATTGACCATGAAGGGCTTGTCGGTCCGCCGGCGGGTTTCCCGGATCGCGGCCCGGAAATCATCCTCGCCGTCGTAGTTGCCGGCCGTCAGGTTGCCCAGCCCTCCGGCGTTGGAAATGGCCGCGCACAAGGGCGGCGTGCACAGCCACATCATGGCCCCGCAGATAATTGGATATTCGACTCCGAACATTTCGGTGATGGCGGTTTTAAACATCGCGGCCTCCGTTAGAATGCTATTTCCAGGTCCGAGAGGGGATAGGAAACGCAGGAATGGACCCAACCGTATTTACGGTCCGAGGAACGAACCAAGGCGCCCTCGGGTTGAAAAACCTGGCCGGAAAGGACCCGGACCCGGCACATGCTGCATTCCCCGGACCGGCAGATGCTGGGCGGGGCCTGGTAGCCGCTTTTTTCCAGGGCCTGGATCAAGGGCCGGCCGGCCGGAGCGGTCAAGGTCGGGCCGCGGTCGATTTTAATGGAAAACAGGTTGTCCGGGCCGATCCCGGCGGGCCAGCCGGGTTGACTGGTAATGACCAGGGGCGGGCCGTACACTTCCCGCTTTATCTTGCGGCCGGGGACCCCTAGCCCGGCCAATTCCCCCTGGCAAAAGTCGTACAAGCCTTGCGGGCCGCACAGAAAAAAAGTCTTGCCCGCCGTTGACCCGATTTTTTCCAGGATAAGTTTTCCGGTGATCAGGCCGACCTCGCCCTCATACCCGTCGGGCGGGGACTCGATTACGGGAAAGTATTTTATTTGGGGGAATTTAGCGACTATTTTCCGGAGCTTGGGA
>JAZDGM010000251.1:0-4087 GCA_043806915.1 Pseudomonadota bacterium
GAATCCCCCTTTGCGGCGTTATTCGGGAAAGCGCCCAAGGTTTAATTTTTATAATTGATCACTGTCGGTCGGAAATCGATTTTATTTCAAAATATAAACCTTTTCAACAAATTCTAGGCGACGGATGGGAATTATGCTTTAATTGCGGAAAAAAGGGGCCGCCGGAACCGGGCGGGGCCACGCGCCGGGCGGGGGGGCTGTATCTCTAGAGCGAGGAAGCTAGATATTCCCTGGCCTGGGTTCCCAAGCTAGAGCTTGGGAACCAGCCTCCCTCACGTACATTTGGCCATTTTCCTTATATTTTTAATCGGCCGCTAGCAGCCCCTACGTTGGACCGCCGGCGGTGGTTGTTTAAGGCTTGTAGGGGCAGGTCCCCGCGCACGCCCTCTTCCGCGCGACCGGGATTGCGGCCAAATATAAAAATGGGGGTCGGCAAATTACTTGCCAAGAGGGCGCCCACGGGGAGGCGCCCCTACGTTGGGCCGTCGGCCCCGTTGGTGGGGGGGTCCTTCCCCCGGTCAGGCGGGCGGACGGTCGCCGGCCCTGATGATGGTGTCGCGGCGGAAGGCGTCGTCCTTGCGCGGGAAATCGAGGGTGTAATGCAGGCCCCGGCTTTCCCGGCGGGACAAGGCGCTGTCCACGATCAATTCGGCGACGGAGCAGATGTTCCTTAATTCCACTAAATCGCTGGTGATGTGGAAGTTCCAGTAATATTCCTCGATTTCCCGCTTGATCAGGTCGAGGCGGCTCCGGGCTTTCCGCAGGCGGCTGGTCGACCTGACGATGCCCACGTAGTTCCACATGCAGCGCCTGATTTCGTCCCAGTTATGGGTGACCACAATGGCCTCGTCGCTGTCCTCGGCGCCGCAGGGGTCCCAATCCGGTATATCGGGCCACTTTTTGTTGTCCCGTTGCTTGAGGTCCAGGGTCGCCGCCTCGGCGGCCCGGTCGGCCGTGACCAGGGCTTCGAGGAGTGAATTGCTGGCCAGGCGGTTGGCGCCGTGGAGCCCGGTGCAGGCGGCCTCGCCCAGGGCGTACAAAAACCTGATGGACGTCCTGGCCTGGAGGTCCACCAGGATGCCGCCGCACTGATAGTGAGCGGCGGGAACCACGGGAATCGGCTCCCTGGTAATGTCGATGCCCAGGCCGAGGCAGGTTTCGTAAATATTGGGAAAACGTTTTTTGATGAAATCCGTCGGGCGATGGCTGATGTTCAGGAACACGCAGTCTTCCCCGCTTTTTTTCATCTCCGCGTCGATGGCCCGGGCCACGATGTCCCGGAAAGCCAGGTCCTTGAGGGGGTGGTAGTCGGCCATGAAGGCCCGGCCCCTGGAATCGAGGAGGGTCCCGCCTTCCCCCCGCACCGCCTCGGATATCAGGAAGTTCCGGACCTTGGGGTGGTACAGGCAGGTGGGGTGAAATTGGATGAATTCCATGTTGGCGATGAAGGCCCCGGCCCGATACGCCGCGGCCACCCCGTCCCCGGTGGCCACGTCCGGGTTGCTGGTGTAGAGGTAGACCTTGCCGGAGCCTCCGGTGCAGAGCAGGACCACCTTGGCCAAAAAGGTTTTCACTTCGCCGGTGGTTTTATCCAGAATATAGGCGCCCCAACACTTTTCGTTGGACAGGGTGGTCACGGCGCCGCGACGGAAAAGTTTGTACCTGGTGATCAGGTCGATGGCGATATGGTTCTCGAACACCTGGATGTTTTGATTTTCCGCCGCCCGGGTCAGCAGCACCTTTTCCACGGCCCGGCCGGTCATGTCCTGGGAGTGAACGATCCGGCGGCGGGAATGGCCGCCTTCCCGGCCCAATTCGAGTTGGGTCGGGTCGTCGTCCCGCCGGGTGAAGTCCACGCCCAGGGAGATCAATTCCCTGATCCGGTCCCCTCCGGACTCGACCACCACCCGGACCGCGTCCTCGTGACAGAGGCCGTCCCCGGATTCCAGGGTGTCCTTGATGTGCAGTTCCGAAGAATCGTCCCCGCTCAAGACCGCGGCGATCCCGCCTTGCGCCAGGTTGGTGTTGGTGTCGGACTTTTCCTTCTTGGTGACAATGTTGACGGAGCCGTGCTTGGATGCCTTCAAGGCGAACGACAGCCCGGCTATGCCGCTGCCGATGACCAGAAAATCACTTGTGTAAGCCACTTCGGCCTCCCAGGAATTTTTCCGGATTATTCACAAAAGAGCAACGCTTGGCAAGGGTTTAAAACGGCCGGGCCCCGCCCCCGGCGGCGGCTGGAGATCCGGTCGCCGGGGGAAACCCCTTGCCAAACCACAACCCAAGCGATATTATTTCACAAAATTTATCGAGGTTGTCCATGAGAACGTTGCGGAGACATTGTTTAAACCTTATTTGCTGCCTGGCCTTGGCCCTGGCGGCGTCCGGACCCGCGGTCGCGGCGGTGGACGGGGACGTCCCGCCCTGGTCCGCGGTGTGGGAGTCCATCAGTTCCTTTTTCAACCCCTTTGCCGGAACTTCCGGGACCGGTGGGGCGCCAAGGAACGTCCCGGCCGAAAAACCCGAGGGGCCGCCCTCGATCGTGGCCGCGGAAAGAACCTTCGATTTTGGGACGGTCCCGGCCTCCGGGACCGTGACGCACGATTTCATTGTCCGCAACCAAGGTCCGGGCGAACTTATAATAAAAAACGTTTCACCCGGTTGAGGCTGCTCGGTGGTCAAGTTTGACCGCAGCATCGCCCCCGGCCGGGAAGGGAAAATATCCCTTTCGATCCACGTCTACCCGTCCTGGGCCGGCGAACGCTTCACCAAGAGAGCCCTGGTGATCACCAACGATCCTAATACCCCGAACTTCCCCCTCGTGCTTTCGGGCAAGGTCGAGGGCCTGCCCCAGGGAACCCTGGGCCCCCAGGGCGGGGCCGGCGGCGCGCCGACCCTCGGACCCCGGCCGGCGACCCCGGCCGATCCGGACGACCAGGGTTGAGGCCGGGCATGGGGTTCAGCCTGGTAATTTTCGACTGCGACGGGGTCATGTTCGATTCGCGCCGGGCCAACGAGGAGTTCTACAACCATATTCGCGCCGGGTTCGGCCTGGGGCCCCTGACCAAGGCCGAGACCGACTATGTTCACATGGCCACGGCGGAGGAATCGGTCAACTTCATCATGCCGCCCCAGCTCCGGGCCCAGGCCCAGGAATATCGGCTGACCCGGGATTACACGCCCTTCCTCCGCTTCATGACCATCGAGCCGGACCTCCTGGACCTGTTGGAATTCATCCGGACCTCGAAAAACATCAGGTCGGCCGTCAACACCAACCGGTCCAACACCATCGCCCCGCTGTTGAGTCATTTCGGCTTGGACAGGTATTTCGACCTGGTGGTTTCCAGCCTGGACGTCAGGCGGCCCAAACCAGACCCGGAATCCTTGCTGCTGATTTTGGATAAGCTGGGCGCTCCGGCCGAACAGGCCCTGTTCATCGGGGACTCGCCGACCGACGCGGCCGCGGCCCGGTCCGCCGGAGTCCCCCTGGCCGCGTACCGCAACCGGGGCCTGGACGCCGCGTATCACCTGGACCGCCTGGCCGAGGTGCGAGGACTCATCGCCTAAACCCTGCCCGGGACCGTCGTTTCGACGGTTCAGGTAAAAAACCGCCCCTCGCCCGGATTTCCGCCCGATGAACGCCAAAAATTCGCGTGGCGCCAGCGGCTCGTCTAGACGACATGTTGTTGTTTAGGCTGGTTCCCAAGCTCTAGCTTGGGGACCTCGGCCAGGGAAGCTCCAGCTTCCTCGCTCTAGAGATGTAGCACCCCGCCCCCGCCCATAATCGTTGGCCAGGGGATAGACCTTGCCCGGCGAGCCTTCAGGCCTGGGCTCAACCAGGCGGATGCAACTGTAAACCACCTAATATCGATATCTACCGCCGCGCTAGGACTCTGGAAAAAAAACGCCGCGTAGGTTCCCCGTGGTTGCTTTCCGGAAAAAGTGGGGAAGCTGGCGAAGCTTCGCCTCAAACCGTCGAGTATAAGAAGGTTGATACCGGCATCTCCGAGACGCCGGTATACTCTGGCCCGAAACCGAGGTAACATCATGGTTGAAAAAACACTCCACGGAGGGAGGACGCCATGAT
>JAZDGM010000252.1:0-12672 GCA_043806915.1 Pseudomonadota bacterium
CGTTGGCCGCGCCTTGCGGGCGGGGTTGCTCCGCCCCCCGCGCGCCTGGCGTTGGGCTTCGAGAGACTCCTTCCCGTCCCAGGGTCAAGGGCGCGCCGGAGCCGGCGCCCCTGACGGCCCCCGGCTCTTTTTCCGGAGAACCCGCCTGGCGGCGGTTTCACGCCCCGAAACGTCCTGGTTCGAGGGCGGAAAGGGCGGGCGTCCATGCCCGCCCGAAGAAGTCCGGGGCGCTTGGACTTGCTTGGCCGAGCGCGCCTCCGCTGGCCTAAAAATAATGTGATCTCCGTAGGTTGGGTTGAGGCCTGGCGAAACCCAACATTTTGGCCGGTCCCGTCGGCCCGGGTGAACCAAATATCCCCCCTCACCCCAACCCTCTCCCCCCGTCGGGGGCGAGGGAGATAATTGTCCGGCCCGGCCTCGCCTCCGTTTGGGGCAAGGTCTTGTCTTTCAGAATAAAAGGAACAAAACAGAAGTGATTATTCTCCCTCTCCACCCATTCATGGGGGGAGAGGGCTGGGGTGAGGGGGGCTTCAAGTTAACAAGGACATCCATATTTCTAGAGTGAGGAAGCCGGCGAAGCTTCGCCTCAAACCGTCAAATAAAAACTTGATCTGTTTGTAAAGAAGTTGAAGCATATAGGTGTCTAGGGCTTGGGAACCAGAGTAAAATTTAATCGACATTACAACAATGACATGACACTATCTTCACAACTTGAAGATGCTTGTCAGGCCATGTTCATGTTTCGTTGCGCCGGCCCCAGGCCCGCATGAGGAAACCAAGGGAGGTCTCCCGCCAAATGACCGGCTTTTATCTAGGCACCGGTCAGGAGTGCTGTTACGATGAAAACGGAGAGGTGGAAACATGTGCTGGTTCGGGGCAGGACGCCGAATTCGGGACCGGGCTTCAGCCTCCGGAGCCAAGGTTTCTGGTCGAAAACGAAATAGTCCTCGACCGTCTGACCGGCCTGTCCTGGACCCACGACGCCAATTTGGCGGAATTTCCCCTGACCTGGAAAGAAGCCCTGAATTATATCCGGGAATTGAACCGGACGAGACGTCTCGGGTATGACGACTGGCGACTGCCCAATCGGCGGGAACTCCGGAGCTTGATCAGCTACCAGACCCGCAAGCCGGCATTGCCCGCGGGTCATCCTTTTGAAAATGTCTTTTTAGGTTGGTATTGGTCAAGCACCACATCCGCAGTCAATAAGGATTACGCCTGGTACGTCCACCTGGAGGGCGGCCGAATGTTTTACGGCAATAAAAGGCAGACCTACCTGGTTTGGCCGGCGAGGGGCCCCGGGTATCCGGTCCTGCCGCAAACCGTCCGGGGCGGCGAGTTTGGTTTGGGCGTCGCCCGGCCTTTGCCCAGATTTAACATTCTGGGGGAAACCGTCCGGGACGAACCGACCGGATTGATCTGGACCAGGGACGCCGGTTTGGGCGGTCGGCTCATGGACTGGATGTCCGCCTTGAATTTTATTCGTAATCTCAATGCGGCCGGGTTTGAAGGACGCCGGACCTGGCGTCTTCCCACCATCAACGAGTTGGAATCCCTGGTGGACGTCCGTCGTCATCATCCGGCTCTGCCTACCAATCATCCTTTCAGAAACGTTTTGACGACTTACGCTTCCAGTACTAGTTCCGGATTCGAACCCGACTGGTGCATGGCGCTGCACATGGACAAGGGGGCGGTGGGAGTGGGCTTTAAAAAAAGCGCCGGCTTCGGCGTCTGGGCCGCGTCTTCCTAAAGGATGATATGTATCGAGTCCTCATGAAAGGCAGGGGTTGTCAGGGGACGGCTGTCCCCTGACCTTTTTTTACCATTACAAAAGCGCCGGTTATTTGACCACGCCGTACTGGGCCCGGTATTCTTCCTTGACCTTCGTCAGGAAGAGGACCACCGGCCGGTAGGCGAGGTGGGCCCACTTGGCGAAGGGCACTTCCAGGACCAGCATGGGAATGGCCACCATCAGGTGAATGGCGTAGATGACGTAGGTCGGCATCGGCCAGCCCAAATACACGAAGATGTGGACCAGGATGCCGGTCAGGGTGGTCAACTGGAGCAGGATCAGGAACATCCAGTCCGTGCCGTGGGAATTTTTATACGGCGGCTTGGATTTCTTGATCCGGCCGATCATGGCGTAGGTGGTGCCGTACATGATGGCGAAGGTGGCGTAATACCCGACCAGGGACATGATGACGCTCAGGACCTTGTAGTCGGGATGAATGATGACATCCCGCTGGAACCACCTGATGCCGACCACGACCATCAGGAAGACCGAGCTGTACCCGGTCATCATGAGCAGGTGGACCAACCACTGCTTCCGGTCCTCGCACTTGCTGAACTGGTACTGGGTGACGGTGTGGAAAACCAGGTCGAACAGCTTTTTAACGTAAATCGACAGGGGTATTTCCTTGAGCATGTCTCCCATGGTGAACTTGACGCACCGCCAGACGTTGGACAGCAGCACGGCGCTGAGGACGAAGGCCATGATCAGGTCCAGGATTTCGATGACATGGGCCGGGGCGAAGGTGTTCAGGGCCACGCGTTCGGTGATGATGGGGCCGTGGAAGAGCATGAAGGCCAGGCCGATGAGCAGGGCGACCACGGTCACGGCCACGACCTCGAAGGCCTCGGAAATATAGAACAGGCGCGAGAACCCCGTCCAATCGTACTTGGACGTCAGGTAGCGGCGCATGACCATCATGGTTTCGCCGGGGTCGGCGCCCCGGGGACAACGGGTCGAGCAGTCGCCGCAGTAATAGCAGAGCCATGGTTCGGGAGAAGTTAGGAGCTTGTCCGTCAGGCCCAGTTGGGCGTATTTGACTATTTTCCGCGGAAAGGGGTTTTCCGGGGTGGACAAGGGGCAGACCGCGGTGCAGTTGCCGCAGTGAAAACACTTGTTGGCGTCCTTAAGCCCGAAATGCTTAAGGTCTTTCATCAAATTCGGATCAGCCTTGACTGTCATCCTCAAGCCTCCTCAAATTGTTAAGCAACCAAGAGACGTCCAAGTCCCCGGCCCCGCCAAGGGCCGGGCCGGGGATTAAATCCTAGAGGTCCTTGAACGGGTTGGGACCGACTTCGTCGATGGTTTCCATGAATTCCGTGATAATGGCCGGGACCCGTTCCCAGTCGGTAATGCTGACCTGTTCAACCCGGATGCGTTCGCTTTCCAGGGACAACCGGCTCAAGGTCTCGGAAATTTTGCTTAAACGGATATTGGCCAGTTCGCTGCCCAGGATGAAGTGGCACTGGTAGTCGTCGCCGTGCTTGCAGCCCAGGAGCAGGACCCCGTCGTAGCCCTTGGACAAGGCGTCGGCGATCCAGACCAGGTTGAGGGACCCCAGGCAGCGCATGGGGACGACCCGGACGTGGGCGCTGTAGGAAATCCGCTTCATGCCGGCCATGTCCAGGGCCGGGTAGGCGTCGTTTTCGCAAGCGAAGATGAGCACCCGGGGTTTTTCCTGGTCTTCCTCCGGCATCTCGATTTCCTTGACCATGGAACCGATCATGTCCACCGAGTAATTCTTGAAGGAAATGATGCGTTCCGGGCAGGCGCCCATGCAGACGCCGCAACGACGGCAGCGGGTGGGCATGGGCACGGGGTTGCCCTTTTCGTCCTCGTTGAGGGCGCCGAAGGGACATTCATCGGTGCAGCGGCGGCACTGGGTGCAGCGCGACAGATAGAATTCCGGGAAGGACAAGTCCCCGGCCCGCGGATGCAGGGCCTTGCCCAGGGCGATGGCTTCCACGGCCTGGATGGCCTTCATCGCCGCGCCGGTGGCGTCCTCGATGGCCGCGGCCGAGCCCATGGCCCGCCGCACGCAGCCGGCCGGGTAGATGCCGGTCCGGCGGGATTCATAGGGAAAGCAGACGAAATGGGAATCCGGGAAGCCGTATCTGAGGTCCGGCAGTTCCGGCCCTTGGCGGTAAGTCAGGTTGAGAACGTCGGACTTGCGAATGACATCCACCGGGATGGGCAGGGCGTCGGATTCCTTCTTGGGGCCGGCCGCGGGTTTTTCTTCCTTGACTTCCTTGGCCTTGACGTCCACGCCGAAGGACGTGACCGGGACCATGCCCGTGGCCAGGACCACCAGGTCGAGGTTGGCCAGCTCGACTTCCTCGCCCAGGAGTTCGTCCTGGGCCAGGACGGAAACGCCGCCGTTATTGACCACCTTGGGGTCCTGGCAGCGAATGAAGACCACGCCCTTTTCCTGGGCCATGCGGTAGAAGTCCTCGGCCTGTCCCGGGGTCCGCAGTTCCTTGAAGACCACGTACACCGCCGCGTCGGGGTTCTTTTCCTTGACCTGGACGGCCTGCTTGAGGCTGGCCAGGCAGCAGATGCTGGAACAGTAGGGCAAATGCTTGGGGTCGCGGGACCCGGCGCACTGGAGGAAGGCCACGCTGTTGAGCATTTGGCCGGCCTTGTCGGTCTCCTCGAACATGGTGTTGGTGATGATTTTGGGGGAAGTCCCGAAACCGTAGACGGGGTCGAGCTTCTTGGGGTCGTACGGCTTCCAGCCCGGGGCCATGACAATGGCGCCGGCCTTGCGCTCGACTGTTTCCCCGCCCTGCTTGATTTCCAAACTGAACAGACCAGGTCCGCCGGATGTTTTTTCCAGGACGGCGTTGGTCATGACGGTGATGTTGCCGTCGGACTCCACGGATTTGATCAGTTCGGGCAGGGTGTTGTCCACGACTTCCTTGTAGGGGGAGGACGCCTTTTTCCGGACGTTCTTCTGGAAGCCGCCCAAGGTCTTTTCCTTTTCGACCAAGAGGACCTTGTATCCGGCCTTGGCCGCTTCCCTGGCCGCGGTCAGGCCGGTGAGCCCGCCGCCGACCACCAGGATTTCCTTGGACATTTCCTCCTCGGGCTTGTAGGCGACCGGCAGTTCGCTTTTCTTGACCTTGATCAGGCCCATGCGCAGGTAGTCCTCGGCCATCATCTGCCGGTCCTCGTTGGGATCGTCTAGCTCCTCGTTGGGCTTGGTGCACCAAACCACCTGTTCCCGCAGGTTGACGCGCTCCACGATGCAACCCGGAAAATCGAAGGCGTCGTACATCACCCGGGGGGAGCAGGCGGCGATGATCAGGGTGTTGGCCGCTTGGGCGTCCACGTCTTCCTTGATCAGGGCCAGGCCTTCGGGACTGCACAGAAAAGGATGGGTTTTGCAGTTGGAAATCTTGTATTCCTTGGCTGCGACCTTTCCCAGGGCTTCCAAGTTCAGGTTTTCCCCGATCCCGCAACCCTGGCAGATATATACGGCAAATTTTTTGTCCATGGGGGCCTACCTCCTCGCGATGGCTTGTATGGCTTTGAGCGCCGCGGCGGTTCCGTCGGAAACGGCTTCCGTGACTCCGACCGGGGTGCGGACGCATCCCGCGGCCACGATGCCGGGTTTTTCCGGGCCGGTGGCGGCGAAACCGTGGTCGTCCAGGATCAAACCGGCGGGGCCGGGCCTCTTGGCCGTGGCGGGCTGCATGCCCGTGGCCAGGACCGCCAGGTCGACGGTGATTTCCTGAAGTTTCTCCGTGGTGGTGTCCTCGACGCGCAGGACTAGGTTCCCGGACGCCGCGTCCTCGGTGATCTTGGCCACTTTTCCCTTGAAGAAAATCAGGTTGGGATCGGTTTTAACCTTGGCGTAGAAGTCTTCCAGTCGGTCGGTGGCCCGAATGTCGATATAGAAGAAATAAATCTTGGCCGTGGGATATTGCTCCCGAATATAGGTGACCTGCTTGAGCGAGGCCAGGCAACAGATGCCCGAACAGAAAGCCAGGTGGTTCTCGTCCCGGGAACCGGCGCACTGGATAAAGGCGATGGTCCGGGGCTCCTTCCCGTCCGAAAGCCGCGTGATCTTGCCGCCCGTGGGGCCGGACCGGGCCGCCAAGCGCTCCATCTGGACGTTGGTGATCACGTTCCGGTATTTCCCGCCGCCGTAAAGGTCGAGCTTCGTCACGTCATAGGGCTCCCAACCGGCGGCCCAGACAATGGCCCCGACCTTCAGCTCGGTGGTCTTGGGCTGCATGTCCAGTTCGATGGCCTGGTAGGGACAGGCGTCCTTGACTTTCTGGGCTTCCGGGCTTTTCACCAGCTTGGGGTCCAGGATGTAGCGCATGGGGAAGGCCATTTCGTGCGGCAGGTAGGCGGCCTTGATTTTGTCGAGCCCGTAGTTGAACTGGTTGTCGACTTCCATCTCGCAGGCCTCGGCGCACTTGCCGCAGGCGGTGCAGCGTTCGTTCACGTACCTGGGGCTGAACTTGATGGTCACGTCGAAATCACCCGGGCCGCCGGACACCTTTTCCACCTCGGCCATGGTGAAAAAACGAAGCTTGGCATTCACCTTCATCCGACGAAAGTTGATTTCCAGGCCGCAGTAAGGCGGGCACAACTTGGGGAAATACTTGTTGAGCTGGGCCACCCGGCCCCCGAGATATGGATTCTTCTCGACTAGGATAACTTCGTAACCCGCTTCGGCCGCTTCAATGGCCGCGGTCATGCCGGCCATTCCTCCGCCGACCACAAGGATACTTTGGGTCCCCGAGTTTTCCATACTCCTCCTCCTTAGACTATTTGTAATAAACCAAAAAGCGGTTTAGGGCGGGTTAAGGCCAGGTCTCCGGGACCCCCTCGCACCCGCCCGGATTTTTTTAAGAGCCCCCAAAGGGAGCGCGATGCGGAATTAACACATGCACATAACATAAGGAGTAAACGTAGGCAAACAAAAAATTGCGTTATTTCTGAAGGCCTTAGGGACCATGGACCGCCAGGCCCGTCTTTGTAAAAAAAATCACATTCTTGGGCGGTCAACTCCGCCAAACCGACATGGCCGGAGGCCATGTCGGTCACAACAACCAATGAAAACGCCCTTCGGTCATTTTCATACAAACCGACATGGCCGCGGGCATTTTCATACAAACATAAAAAAATTCACCCCCGGCCGCTAAAACACCCGGCCGCCGCAAGCGGGCCGCGGGACTCGCCCCGGCCCGGCCCCCCCGGACGCGGGATTATGTTTTTCGCTTCCCGGCCGGGGATTCTCCGCAAACCCGGGGCGGACAAGTTGACAACCCGGCCCGCGGTGTTTACCTTCCTTCAAGGTGATTACGTCGGCGCCCTGGCGGGTCCGGCGACAAGGAGGAAAAAATGTCCGAAGACAAGACCCTTTGCCCGCATTGCGGGACCAAGATGAAGAAGTTTCAAACCCCCGGGGAAAGCAGTTGGGGAGAAAGCCTCTGGTATGTCTGCTTCAACAACGACTGTTCCTACTATGTCCGCGGGTGGGACCACATGATGAAGACCATGAAGGCGGTCTGTTCCTACCGGCACCGCTACAATCCCGACACCGGCGAGTGCGGACCCATGCCCGTGCAGTCGCCGACCATGGGGTTGACGAACATCGTGGAATAACCGCGCCTTTTATGGGGTTGCAAGAGGGGCCGGATAAAAGGGCCCCTTGTTTTTTCACCCGCGTTTACCCCCCGCGCGCGGCCCGGGGGCCTGGGGCCGAATAAACAGCGGGGACTGGTCCCTTTTTATTTCCGGCATCACGTCCAGCGTTTGCAGGGCCTCGGCCGAGGCGGTAATGCTTTCGGAAATGCCGTCCACCTCGGCGCTGATGTCGGCGCCGTCCCGGCGGCTCAGGAACATCTCGCCCACGGCGTTGATCTTTTGTTCGATCCGCTCCAACTCCGCCTTGATCAGTCTCGAATTTTCCGCGGTCCGGTCGTAATTGGCCAACCGGGCCTCGATGGTTTTGAGTTTGTCCTCCTGGGACCGGGCCAGGTCCCCGGCGTCGTTATCCCGGCGGGCTTCTTCCAGGTCTTTCTGGGTCTGTTCCAGGTCCCGGACCAACGTCGGCCGGCCGACCCCGTCCAGGAAGCGGTCCAGGGCGTTGCCGCTGTAGAGCAACTTGAGAAACATCCACATCAGCCGGTTGAGGGATTCGATCTGCATCTCCTCGATCCGGCCGGCTTCGTCGGGGTCAAGGCCGCGTAGTTGTCGGCCCAGCCGGTTGAGGGCCTCGCACCGCTCCCGAATGGCGTCGAACCTCCGGACGTCGGACTTGGGCAACACCGCCAGCATCCTTTGCAGGCGCTGGTCCGTTTCCGGGAAGGCCCGCCGCCCGGCTTCCGCTTCCACGGCGGCCCGAAACCTGGGACGGGTCGAAAGCAGGCACAAAAAAAGGATTTCCAGCGCGGCCAACAGCGGGACGAAAACATCCGGACGCCCGAAAATAAAGGCCAGCGCCAACCCGGCCCCCAGGGCCAGGATGTTCCACCGCCACAAGAAAGCGGCGGCGAGGCAGTCCCAAAAAGTGATCGATTCCGGCATGTCAGTCGCGGTTCGCTTTTATTGATGACCGGGTTGTTAAAAGGGTCTCAAGCACGGTTTTCCCGCCGGCCGTTCTTCCGGCGGCCCGTCCCTGGAACCGTCCTAGACGGTCTTCTTGGCCGGGGAGGCCGGCGCTTCCCGGGGGTCGTCCGGAAAGGCCGCGGTCGCCGCCTCGGGCGCCTTGATCTGTTTCGGCGCTTGGATTTCCCCCGCCGGACGAAGACCCATTTCCACCTCGAATTTTTGTAGCAAATCGTCGGCCAGGGCCTCGCGGACCCGTTCCTCGGCTTCCAACTCGGCCAGCCCCTGGCCGGAAAGGTCCGCGGTCACTCGCACCTTGGCCCGGTTGAGGTCGATCTTTTCCTGGATGATATTTTCCAACTCGCCGAAATCCGTGGTCAGGTCGAAGTTGAAATTTTGCGCCAGCTTGCTCACTTCAGCCTCGGCCTCGCTCATTTTAAGTTCGGCGTCGTATTTATGTATCTTCTGGCGGACCTCGGACAGCCTGCGGGAAGCGTTCTTGATTTTCTTGAGGTTGTTGTCGTAGCTTTTTTCGTGCAAGTCGAGCTGGCTTCTGTTCTCGGCCAGCTCGGCCCGGGCTTCCTGCAGTTCCAGGGCGACCAAGCCGGCGGTCCGGCGGTCGTCGACCTGGAGATAGGACTTGACCTTGGCCGTGAGGTTTTCGACGGTGCGGTCATTGGCCCGGACCTGGCGAGTGACTCTTTCCACCAGTGCCCGGTACTGCTCGAGCCCGCGCCGGCCGTCCTTTAATTGTTCCAGGGAATGCTCGTATTCCAATTTCATCTGGGCGATGGGGTCGGCTTGCCAGAAGAAGTCGGCGAGCTTGTTGATCTGGGCTTGGATAACCTTCCATAATTTAACGATCATGAATCCCCTCCCTTGGGGTTCGGCCCGGGTTTGTCGTCCCGGGAAAAGCGGCCGAGGCAATTCCCCGTCGGCGTGATCGCCCCCGGGGCGAATGGTCAGAAATTGGCGCTCAGCTCCTTGTAGGTCTGGGCTATCTCGCCGGGCGAGCTGCTGAACAGGCGCGCGTTGGTCCGATTGGAAACCTCGGCCAAAAGGTCCTTGTCCGCTTCCGAACCATAGGCGATGGTGTAGATTTTGGGGGCGTCGAAGTCCTCGCCCCGGGGCAGGGCGTCCAGGAAGTCGTGCCGGTCCACCTTGCTGCCGGTGTCCTTGCCGTCGGACAATACCAGCAGACAGTAGCGCTTGAAGGGGTCCTTGCGGCGGGCTTCCTCCAACTGGCGGTATTGGGTGATCACGGCGTCGTGCAGGGATGTCTTGCCGTCGGCGAACAGGCCGGTCAACCTTTCGGCCGCGCCTTCCCCGCAGTCCCGAATGGCGCACAGGTCCAGCAGCACGGCGGGGTTGTGGTTGAAGACCACGATCTTCAACTGGTCCCGGGGTTTCATGTTCCTGATGAATTCGATGGCCCCTAGCTTGGCGTTTTCCATGGGCGGCCCCTTCATGCTTCCGGACCGGTCCAGAATCAGGACGATCGCCGCCGGGACCTTGACTTCCTCCCACAGGTCCTTGATCCTCCGGAGAACGTTTTCCTCGGGGACCTTGAAGGCCCGGACCGCTCCGACGTCGTTCCTGACCCCGTGCTCCTCGTCAAAGGGGCTGGCCATGGGGATGTCGGTCCGAATCGGCCTCAAGCCCATTTGCATGGCCCGGGCCTGGGCTTTTTTATCCAAAAGAAAATCGATGAATTTTTGCGCGGCCTGCTCCCTTTCCGGAGTCATCCAGTCGCCTTTCAGGATCGCCGCCGGATGCCTGGTCCAGAAACAACCTTCCTTGGGATACACGGCCATCAGTTTGAACGGCGTATTTTGGTGCGCCTCGTTGCTTTCGATAATGGTGTTTTCGTACTGGACCGCCGCCGACAAGTAGGCCGGGCCCTTGGCGTGCATCAAGTCGTCGATCCAACTGTTGGACAGGCCGTAATGTTCCACCGCGCCTTCGAATTTTTCCAGAAACGAGACGACCTCCGGTTTTTTCAGGTCCGCGGCGGTGATGTCCCCGGTCTTGTCCAGGGCGGCGTAAACCTCGGAAATAATGGTCAGAAAGCCGGAATTGGCGTCGGGATGGGCGTGTCCCCACCGAAATTTTCCCCATTCCGGGTGGCCCAGGGCGGCCCAGCCGGCGGGGTTGGCGGCGGCCTGGGCGATATCCCGCCATCCGATGGGGTTGGGGTGGCCCAAGACCTTGGCCATGGGCTCCCACATGGCGACCACCAAGGGGATGTTGACCAGGGGATGATAGCGGTCGAACAGGGTCTTTTGCTTGACGTTGGTCCAGTGGGCCGCGGCCAGCTCGAGCCAGGATTCGTCCCCCGGCGACCAGATGTCGGGCTTGATCCGGCCCGCCTTCAAATTATCCAGGTCGGCGCCGGAAGTATTGTGAAAAACCTTGACCTTGATGGTCTTGTCGCCGACCTTGGCGCCGCTGTTGTTGAACGCGGCGACCATTTCCTCGGTCCAGGTCTTCTTGGCGCTCGACGAGTAATAGGATAGTTCCAGGACCTGACCGGATGAAGCGGCGGGTGTCACCGGGGAGACGGAGGCGTCTTCCAGTGAAAAATAACCGGCCCGATGCAGGGACAGGGCGACCAAACTTCCCACTACTAAGGCCACGACAACCCAGAATCCCGTTTTGGGCTTGCCCGCCATGGCTTCCTCCCTTAACCGGAGCCGGCCAGGCTTTCCGGTTCAATTTTTCAGATACCTCTTCAGGGCGCGACCCTCGTCGGCGACGGCGCGCGGCTTTTCCTCGATCCGTCCTTCCCGTGCGTAGTCTTTATGGCTGTTATTTTAAAATAAAGGAGCGCGCCTGTAAACCTGCTTCCTATTAATTCAACAGGACATCCATTCATAGCAAATACATCACTTACATTATTGGGACATCCATATTTTATCGACATCCAAATAAAATTTTTGAAGCCCTCAAAAAGGCGGTCAGTTATCATGGATGTCCTATTAATACTGACGGGGAAGGCCCCTACATTGCGCCGGCGGCGGTGGTTATTAAGGCTTGTAGGGGCGGGTCCCCGTGCCCGCCCTCTTTTGCGTGATCATACTTGTCGCTTGGGCATATCAATGGACATCGTGTTAGGGCGCCCACGGGGAGGCGGCCCTACATTGCGCGTCGGCGGCGGTTGTTTAAGGCTGGCAGGGGCGGAACCCGAGAAGAGGGCGCCCACGGGGAGGCGCCCCTACATTGCGCCGGCGGCGGTGGTTATTAAGGATTGTAGGGGCGGAACCCGAGAAGAGGGCGCCCACGGGGAGGCGCCCCTACATTGTACCGCCCGCGGTGGTTGTTTAAGGCTGGCAGGGGCAGGGCCAGCGCCCGCCCTCTTTTGGGTGACCGGGATTGTCGCTTGGGCATATCGATGTATTTCATATTAAAGGGCGCCCACGGGGAGGCGCCCCTACATTGCGCCGGCGGCGGTGGTTATTAAGGATTGTAGGGGCGGGTCCCCGTGCCCGCCCTCTTTTGGGTGATCGGGATTGCCACTTGGCATATGGATGTCATTTTAATCGCTCTGGGTCTAATTCCCCGAAGCTTGCTTCGATATTAAAGAGAGGCCATTTCATTTTGATACCCCGTAGCTTGCTGCGGGGTAGTTAATTTTCATCATTATTAATTTTATGGATGTCCTTATAATTTCTGGGCAGCTATTATATAGCGCAATTATCATCTGCTTGCAATATGGTCCGCCAAGTGGCGCGATGAAGGTCCGTTGGACGCCGTCGGCGTCGCTCTTTCACATAATCCATCCATAACGCTTCCAAAATCCATTGACATCCTGGTTGAAGAAGTGTAGTGAAATTCCAATTGGGAAGAAACATCATAAAACAATTCCAGATGTAAATCCACGTGGCGCGCTATGAGGTATACCTCGGTATTGCCAATGGTTTCAAGGGTGTTTGCGTAAACGGCAACGGAATGTTCAAAACATTTCTTGACCGAGGCGTCTTCAAGGGGGGTATTTTATGAATAATTTGCCACGCCACAAGGCTGTTGGCCTAGGTTTGCTGAGTTTGCTTTTCTTTTTGTTTTTCATGAGTCCGCGACCGGTTGGGGCGGCGGAGGATTACCATTTCTATAAAATGGTAGGGACGTCAAATTCGTCTTGGCCGCTTTCTAAACCTTTCGGCGTGGCGGTGGACGCGGCCGGCGCCGTCTACGTGGCTGATAGTGAGAACCACCGCATCCAGAAATTCGACTCGACCGGAGCCTTCCTGGCCAAATGGGGAAGCGAGGGCTCGGGCTGGGGCGACGGGCAGTTTAATTTTCCTTCCGGCGTGGCGGTG